>NZ_CP019699.1:1814612-2419483 GCF_002005165.1 Novibacillus thermophilus | reverse complement strand
TCAGACCGATGACGCCGTGTTCTGTTAAATGGGCGTCCCGTCCGACGATCGGGTGAAGGAACAGCCTGTTGCGGTCGTAATCGTTCACTGGGTAGTTGTCCCAAATGAGCAAGTCGTGCTGGAAGATGTCGTGAATCGTGTCCGCGTCTTCAGTCGTGATCGTAGGCGCCACGACCCCGATCCCCGTCCACTGGACGATCACGTCCGGGTCCACCCGGTCTGCAAATTCTTCGCGGTACGGAGATGTTCCAGGTTGCGAGTACTCCGTCGGCACGGTGATCAGCCGCTCTGCCCCTTCGTGTGTCGCAATAAATTCGCGGTTAAACCGATTGAGCAGGTAAGCCTGGGCTGAAGCCGGCGGATTCCGGTCTTCGCCGAACTTCTCGATGTCCTGCTCGCAGCGCAAGTTCGGGTTGATGTCGTCGAGGAAGATAGCGAAGGAGCGTACCCCTAGATCCCACACCGCTTGCGCTTTTTCTACTAACAGGCGAAAGTCTTCATCGTCTGAGAAACAGATGGTGTTCCCCGGCGAGATGGCAAATGTGAACGTGACGTGTTCGTTCCTCGCTTTGTCCACCAACTCCTGTATTTCCGCCAACGCGTCTGCCGGATACGGTTCGCGCCACTTCTCCCGATGGTACGGGTCGTCTTTCGGGGCGTAAATGTAGGCGTTCATCTTGTGCTCTCCGTAAAATTCCAGCTGGCTCAACCGGTCTTCGTGCGACCACGGCGGCCCGTAAAAGCCTTCAATGGCTCCCCGTACGGGCATGTCCGGCCAGTCGCGAATTTCAACTGCCGGAACTCGGTCACGCCCCGGGCGCTCCGCTATCAATTGACGGAAGGTTTGGGTGGCGTAAAAGGTGCCCGCCGGATCGCTGCCGGCGAGGACAATCTGTCTGTCTCCCTTCGGGTCGACATCTGAGACGAGAACATAGCCTTCATCTCCCAGTTCACCTGGCCCTTCGGCGTTCAAGCTTTCCAGGACGTCGGCTGAGGCCGCATTTTCAGACGGGCCCCCGACCCAAATGGTCACCGGAGTGTCAGGGGCGTCTTCACCGGCGTTCCGCCGTTCGATCCGTTTGACGTCCGCCGCTTTTAACGCATCTTCCACTTCGCGAACGGCGGCGTCGTCGGTCCCGTCACCTACTACCAGGCCGACGACAGGGGGAAGGGGAAAGCCTTCTCCCCTGACGGTGAGGCTCTGCGGCGTCGGGTTGATGACAATAGCTTCGGCTCCTTGGGCGTTCGCCACTTTTTCACCGTTCAGACCTGCCGGTAACAACAAAAGGACAGTTAAGCACAGCACGCAACATGTCTGGAAACGACCCTTTTTTTGTAGCATGCAACCACCTTCTTTGCCGAAAATATGACGAAAAGCCACTTAGCGTCAGGAGGCGTACGCAATGCAGTCCCCTCGCGGCACACAACCCTCTTGCCACAAGGGGACTTGAAAACGCATGACGTCACTCCATTACCACTGCCCCATCAACGCCTCGGCTTCTCCCTTCAGTGCAGCGTGCGCCTGTTCAGACATGAATCCCTGTTCCTTCTGGTAATCCAAAAGCTGGATGAAAGACGTCATGTGTTTGACCACTTTATCCGCCAACGCTTGCCCTTCGAAACGTTCAACGGCCGTTAAATGCACTTGTAACGAGTGGACCGCACGGTCGTTTGCGATCTCCCCGCGTTCAGCGTAGTCGTCTACGAGCGTTTTCAAGTCTGTCACACTGACGGTGTAAAGCAGGTAGTTCCTCCGGATCTGTTTGAAGTCTCGCAAGTCTTCTTGCCAGCGTTCTTTCATCTCGGCAACGGACGTCCCCTTGCTTATTTCTTCTCGAATCCAGCCGTTTCCAATCAGGTTGTCAAAAAATGAAATCCCCGCCTCGTTTTCAGCCCGAAACTGGAAGTCATCCGGGTACATGTCGTGAATCGTTTTGACGACGGCTAAACCTGTCTCAACCGGGTCGAAAGTCTTCACGTCGTCGATGTGTATTTGAACGCCGCCGGACAGTTCACCGCTGTGTTTGGAGAACATCGGTGTGAAGTAAGCGGCTCGGAACGTGACGCCGGGAAGCTCTAACGCATTTAACTGTTCGGCCAGATCTGTTCCGTCTATGAAGGGCGCCCCGATGAGTTCAAACGGTTTCGTCGTCCCCCTTCCTTCAGAGACATTCGTGCCTTCGATCAAGGCCGCCCCTGGATAGACAAGGGCCGTATCCAGCGTCGGCATGTTGGGAGAAGGAAGTACCCAGTGGAGCGGCGTATCGTCGTAGTACATGGAACGTTTCCATCCGTTCATTTCCACGACGTTCAGGTCTGCCCCGATCTCAAACTCTTCGTTGAACAACAGGGCCAACTCTCCGACAGTCATGCCGTGGCGCAACGGTATCGGGTACAGTCCGACGAACGATGCGTAATCCGGTTCCAGTACCGGACCTTGCACTTTCGTGCCGCCCAGCGGGTTGGGACGGTCGAGGACGATGAACTCAATATCGTTTTCTGCCGCCGCTTCCATCGCGTACGCCATTGTGTAAATGTACGTGTAAAAGCGGGTGCCCACGTCCTGAATGTCAAACAGCAAGACGTCGACGTCTTCCAGCATGTCCGGTGTCGGCTTGCGCGTTTCGCCGTACAGACTGTACACGGGGAGCCCAGTTTTTTCATCGATGTAAAATTCCACGTATTCCCCAGCCTGGGCGTCTCCCCGCACCCCGTGTTCAGGGCCGTACAAGGCGACGAGGTTCACGTCCGGGTGGTTGTGTAACAGATCGACGATGCTGTTCAAGTTTTGATCGACCCCGGTCGGATTTGTAATCAAACCGACATTTTTGCCGCGAATTTCATCCAGCTGTTCCTGGAGCAACACTTCGACCCCTAGCTGAAACGGCTCCGCTTTTTGCGCCACTTCTTTGTTAGCATCACCGCCACCTTGACTGGAAACCGTCGCAGAAAGCGAGGAAAACAAGAGCACGATGGCCAACGTGACGAACGACCACTTCTTCAAGATTCATCTCCTCCAATAAAAGATTCGGAAACGGTACGGTCAAAAGGAGGGGCAAGACACGGTCTTGCTCCTCTTTTGGACACTACTCCCACTTTTTGATCAAAGAGTCTGTTTTAAGTTTCAAAATGTGATGCCCCTTTTCACCAATCGCTCCACTTTCGTGCTGACGGTCCAGGAGCAACTTAAATCCTTCCAGATGTTTCACCACTTTGTCTTTCAACTGTCTGTCTTCGTAACGGTTTACAGCCGTCAAATGCACCTGTAAGGCGCGAACGGCAGGTTGGTCTATCTCTCCTCCATCCTCCAACTGCCCGACGTACGCCTTGATGCGCTCAGCACTGAGGGAGATGTCCTCATAGCCGATGCCGTGACCGAAATCATACTGCTCCGGAACGGTGACCGGCAGCTGTCCTTCTGGATTCACCTCGCCCGTGAACACCCTTGCCAACGCTCGCACGGAAATGTCCCGGTCTCCGTATGTGGTGACGTAGCCGTCAACCTCGGGAAATACCGCAACGTCATACGGGTTGCGCATCGCGGCGACGATGACCGGCTTGTCAGTTTGTAAGAGGGCTTGTACGAGTTGTTGTTGAGCTGTGTTCGCATTGGCGGTATACGTCGTCACAACGACAGCGTCGGCGTTTTCCGCCAAAGACACGGCGGTATCAATTTCAGCAGCGGTGGGACTCGCACTCGTTTCGTAGCTTTCAGTTTCCAACCCTTTGTCGCTTAAAAGGTTGGAAAGGGTGGTCGGTTTCCCGCTGCTGGGTCCAGTGACCAGCCATGTCCATTCACCGTCGAGGGGCAACAGGTCGTAATCGTTTTTCACCAACGTGATACTCTTGTCAGTCATGTCTTCTGCCACCTGCAAATGCTCTTCACTGCCGATACTGTCAACTGCTTCGGGATCGGCGTAAGGGTTGTCAAACAAGCCGCGTTTCACTTTGGCTGCCAATATGCGGTACACTGATTGATCCAGTCGTTCCGTACTAATTTCTCCGCTTTGTACAGCATCCAACACAGCGTGGTAAGCCAGGTCGACATCTGGCGGATTTAACAGCACGTCGGCACCCGCTTTAAGAGCTTCCACCGGCACTCGTTCCGGCGGGACGACGTTGGCGCCGGACATTCCCAGACTGTCTGTCACAATCAGGCCGTCGAACCCTAGCTCATCGCGGAGGAGATCGGTCAAGATCGGCTTTGAGAGCGTGGCAGGCAAACCGGAATCGTCAAGGGCCGGGACGACAATGTGCGCCGTCATGATGGCATCGATTCCGTGGTCGATCGCTGCCTTAAACGGTTTCAGATCCACTTCGTGTAACGTCTCCAAGTCGTGTTCAATAATCGGCAGCCCGTAGTGGGAATCGACATCGGTATCACCGTGCCCCGGGAAGTGTTTCGCCGTGGCCATCACCCCTTGTGACTGGTATCCGAGAACTTGTGCGACGCCTAAATCCGACACTAATTCCGGATCTTCCGAAAACGAGCGGACCCCGATGACGGGATTAGCCGGATTGACGTTAACGTCGACGGTCGGTGCGAAATTCATGTTAATGCCGAGACTCTTCAGTTCTGTTCCCATGATTTCGGCTGTCTGCTGGGCGTATTCCGTTGAACGCGTCGCGCCGAGGGCCATATTGCCGGGAAATACTGTGGCAGGTTCGGTCACTCTGGCGACAATGCCACCTTCCTGGTCAGTGGCAATGAAGAGGGGAACCGGGACGCGCTGGTCCATCGCAATTTCCTGAATTCCGTTTGAGAGCGCATTCACCTGTGCTGCGTCAAGGGGCGTTCCAATGTTGTCGGTCCAATTAAAATAAATGACACCACCGATATGATATTTCTCAATCGCTTCTTTGAAGTTTTTGGCCCCGCGGTTATTTCTCAAATTCGTATCTTCGTAGTCCGGATCTGTCGGCGTTTTCCCGTACACGTGGATGACGAACAGCTGGCCGACTTTTTCTTCCAACGTCATGCGATCCACGATGTCCGAGATGTCACGTTCGTCCACTCGTCTTTCTTGAGCATCGTTTGTTTCAGCGAAACTGCCCACCGGTAACATCAAAACCCCTACTAGCGTCAAGATTACAACAGTATGCCACCACTGAGACTTCAAAAGAATCCCCCCGTTCTCATAAACTCAACGTCTCGCAAACAAGCGGTCACCATCTGCCCCCTTTGTCATTCAAATTGCTGTAATCATCCTAAACTTAAACGATAGAGTTACAATCGTCTATACCACTTTTGAACTATATTTCAAAATAATTTAATATGTTTGTTTTCCTATCTCGCTCACGCTATTAAAGGAAACCTTGTCGCTGCGTCCCTTTTAGAGCGCAATGCCTTGTCGACTCAATTCATCCGAAAGTCATCTAGACTGTCACATTAATATTGTATAGTTTTAATATAAAGACAGATAAACCATTCACGATGGAGGGAAGAAACGTGAGTAGCACCCAAAAGTTTGGCTTGACGCAAATTGTCTGTACCTTAACGGCACTGTGCGTGTTCCTCTCTTTCACAATCGTCCCCCCTGCCCTAGCCCGTTCTGACACACAGCAACAGCTAAAAGTCGCCACGTACAACATCGCCGCAGGGACAGGCGCAGACGGACAGTTTGACTTAGAGCGGACGGCAACGGCGATCAAAGCATCGGGAGCTGACATTGTCGGGTTGCAGGAAGTCGACGTCCACTGGGGCAGCCGCAGCGATTTTGTCGACGAAGTGAGCCTCCTCGCCGAAATGTTAGACATGGAGGCGTACTTTGCCCCCATTTACGACATGGACCCCGCCCAACCGGATCAGCCGCGGCGACAATTTGGCGTGGCCGTCTTAAGCAAGTTTCCGATTGTGAAGGGCGTCAACCACGAGATTACGCGATTGTCCACACAGGACCCTGAACCCGAACCGAAACCCTCTCCCGGTTTTCTGGAAGCGCTCATCGACGTAAACGGAACGCCGGTGTGGTTTTACGTCACACATCTCGATTACCGCAGCGACCCAACTGTCCGGGAAATGCAAGTGGAGGACATGCAGCGCGTCATGTCGATCAGCAACAACACCGTATTAGTCGGCGATATGAACGCAAGACCTGACGCCGGCGAACTGGAACCGCTGTTTGAGAAGTTCACAGACGCGTGGGCTGCAGCGGGCACGGGTGACGGTTACACATTTCCCGCCGACTCCCCCGACCGTCGCATTGACTACATCTTGGCTTCTCCAGGAATAGACGTCCAATCGGCTGCCGTTCTCCCGTCCCCCGCTTCTGACCATCTCCTCGTCACATCGACAGTATCCTTAAGCCCGGTCAGTGCGGCCGCAATGCACAAACTCGTGGAGCGGTTCGAAACAGAGGGCGCTTTTGCCCGTGACAGTGTGGCCCGCTCGTTAAAGGTCCACCTGACGGCTGTCAAGCGCTACGAAGAAAAAGGGATAACGGACAAAGTGATCAAACATGTGGAAAGTTTCACACAGCTGCTCGAGCACCATCGAGACGGTGAACACATATCCGAAAAAGCTTTTCAAGCCTTGAAGGTTGAGGCAGACGCCATGCTGAAACGGTATTCGTACTTTCCGTGGGGAGAACCGGGTCCCTCCTCCCCCGCATTGAAAACAGGCAGCCCGAAAAGTGCCGGAATGGACCCTCGACCGCTGAATGATATCGATGGAGCCATTGAAAGGGCCATTGCGGAACGCGTCATGCCCGGAGCCGTCACCCTGATTGCGCGTAAAGGAGTTATCGTCAAACACGACGCATACGGTTACGCCGCCCAATATGAGGACGACACCTTCTCTGAAATGGACGACCCGCTCCCGATGAGGGAAGATACGATCTTCGACCTTGCCTCTATCAGTAAACTGTTTACGACAACTGCTGCCATGAAGTTGTACGAACAAGGGAAGTTCGCCCTAGACGACCCCGTGGCCAAATACATCCCGGAGTTTGCCCAAAACGGTAAATCCGACGTTACCATTCGCCAACTGATGACCCACACCTCCGGTTTCAGGGCGTGGATTCCGTTGTATCAAATGGGTGAAAACCGAGAAGACAGGCTGAACATCGCGCTCACATACCCTCTGGATCACGAGCCCGGGACGACTTACACGTACAGCGACTTAAACTTGATTGCACTGGGCGTCCTCGTTGAACGCCTTTCTGGACAACGGCTCGACGCGTTCGTGAAAGACGTGATAACAGACCCTCTAGGAATGAACGATACGATGTACAATCCTCCCGTATCCTTGCGCCAACGCATTGCCGCTACGGAATACCAGCCTTGGACAGACAGGGGACTCGTGTGGGGCGAAGTGCATGACGAAAACGCCTGGGCGCTTGACGGCGTCGCTGGACATGCCGGCGTCTTTTCCACTGCCCGAGACCTAGCTGTTTTCGCCCACATGCTGCTCCAAGACGGTGAGTACGATGGGAAACGCATTCTCGAACCTGAAACGGTCGAACTGCTGGAAGAAAATCAGCTGCCACAATTCCCTGGCAATGATCACGGCCTCGGCTGGGAACTGAACCAAATCTGGTATATGGACGCCTTGTCAGAACAGAATACCCTTGGCCATACCGGCTACACCGGGACTTCCATCGTCGTGAGCCCGACAAACGACACGATCGCCATTCTGTTGACTAACCGGGTTCATCCAACGCGGGACACCGTCTCGACAAACGGCATTCGCCGCCAAATCGCGCGACTTGCGGCAGACTCCATTCCGGTTGCGATCCCGAAAGGGAAAACAGCCTGGTTCTCCGGCTACGGCCACGATCTTGAAGCCGCCCTGACCGCCTCTGTCGAACTTGAACAAGATGCGAGCCTGTCTATTGACACGTGGTACTTGATAGAGAACGAGTACGACGTCGGGACTGTGGAAGTATCAGCAGATGGACGCGAGTGGACAAAAATCGGGGAAACCGTAACAGGAAGCAGTGATGGGTGGACCGAGATGTCTTGGTCCGTTCCCCGAGGTTCAAAGTATATCCGCTTTAAATACACGACAGACAGCTCTGGAAACGGACGAGGCTGGTATGTGCACAACCCCCGCCTCGTGTTGCCAAACGGGGACATCGTAGAACCGGAATGGGAAAGTGACCATTGGAAAGAGCGCAGCCGTTGAAAGGACATGACGCAAAAAAACAGTGACCCACGTCTAACACCGTAGTCAAAAAGTTGTATAAAATTACCAAACTATTAAAAAGATAGTCCAAACGATGTATAGACAAATAATAATCTATCCTTTAGTTTTAATGGTGAGTAAACTTGAATCGGTACTATCCTTTCAAGTGATGACAGAAGGAGCGAAGTCCATGAAAAAGACCCGCTTAAGACGTTCGTCTCACAATGGGACAAGTCCTTCCTTTCAGTTGCTCGTGACGCTCGCACTTCTGTACGGGTTGTTTGGTCTCTCTCTCCAACTCGTGACACCGACGCAAGCGTCGTTCCACGACACGGTTACTGTGGAAGGAACCGTTTCAGCTTCTCACGCGTGGAACGATGAACAAAATGGCCAACCCGTAGAAGACACTGAAGAAAAACGAGGAGAAAAAGAGACTGCTGAGCAAGAGGTAGGCTCAGCAACTGAAGACAGAAAGAGTCAAGAGAGCGGTCAAGATCGTCAAGATAAAGGAGACACGATAGATGCCGGAGACGGTGCATTAGAAAATAGTGAAAGTCAAGGGGAAAATGACACTGTAGATAGAGCAACTAGTCCTGAAGCAGAACCGGATCAAGCCTACGTCACAAACCCCGAAGATGAGCCATTCGGACAAACCGAAGATCGACACCTCGACTGAAAGCGGGTTCATTCGGCGGCATTTAAGGAGATGTTCACTCGTGTTCTGGAAAAAAACGTTTAACATTATCGGCAATGTAATAACCGTTCTCCTCTTTTCACTGTTCATCGTCACGCTGGTCGCCGTCATCTCTGCCAGAGCCTCCGGCGGTGAACCAGACATTTTCGGCTACCAACTGAAAACGGTGCTGTCCGGCTCGATGGAACCTGACATACAGACTGGTTCCGTCATCTCCATCAAACCGGGGGGCGATATGACCCGTTTCCAGGAAGGCGATGTCATCACTTTTCAAACGAAGGATGGTACTCTCATCACCCACAGAATTGTGGACGTGAAAAACGGTGGCCAGCAGTACGTCACCAAAGGGGATAACAACGACACAGTCGATCCAGAACCCGTCCTGGCTGAGAACGTCGTCGGGGAGTATACGGGCTTCACGATTCCGTACCTCGGGTATGTGATGAATTTCGCCAGTTCAAAACAAGGTGCTGTTTTGTTGTTAATTGTACCGGGCGTCATGCTCTTGATTTACGGAATGGCTACCGTTTGGCGCGCACTGCGGTTGATCGACATGAAAGAAAAAGAATCGACCGCCCACGTGGAGTAGGTTGTAACTTCTCAAGTATTTGAGAAGTTCACAATACACAATAAAAACAAGGAGGACAACACATGGAGGTTAAGAAGCGACTGGGCATGGGGATTATGTCCGCTGTCGTCGGTTTAGGGTTAATCGGAGGAGGGACGTTCGCCTACTTCAGTGACAGCGAGCAGACGAACAACACGTTCGCAGCTGGCACACTGGACTTGTCGGTCGAACCGACGGAAATCATCGCCATCGATAATATGAAGCCGGGAGATTCGTTCATTCGCGATTTTGAACTGCAAAACAACGGCTCCCTCGACATTGACAAGGTGTATTTAGAGACAGACTACACCGTTGAAGATGCCGAAGGCGACAACACGGAAGACTTCGGCGAACACATCCAAGTCGAATTTTTGTACAACGCCGACAAACTTGATGAAGTCGTATATGAGACGACGTTGGCTGAACTGAAGGACATGACGCCGGAAGCCGTCAATAAGCACATATTTGATCCGATTCTCGAAGAACAAGGGTTGCCGGCAGGCACGAGTGACGACCTCGTCGTCAAGTTTAACTTCCTCGACAATGGCGAAGACCAAAACCAGTTTCAGGGAGACTCCTTAAATCTGACGTGGACGTTTACCGCTACCCAAACGGCTGGTGAAGAGCAATAGTGAAAGTAGACCGTGAGGCAGGATGCACCTGCCTCTTTTTTATGCGCTCAATTCACGCACCTGCCCCGTCTAATGAGCACGGCTCCTTTCCATTTTCGCGTCCACAATCAATAGGCAGTTCTACAATCTTCATTTTTCCCTAACAAAAGTTTCGGGTCCATACCTGCACTTTTGTACGCCCAGGCCAGTGCCCCGACAACCGGTTTGACTTGCGGACGCAAAAGGCGTGACGGGTGAACAGCAGTTCCGGAAAGCTTTTTCTCAAGGGCACGAATGAGGAGAGGTTGAAACGCTCCTCCAATTAAGCCGACGGGCACCGGTTCATCCAGTAGATCGAGTGACTCAAGAGCGGTGAGAATCGAGAGCGCCAACTCTTCGGCCGCTTCTTCTATCACGCTTCGAGCCACGGTGTCATCGTTTTCGGCCGCTTGAAACAGTTCATACGTGAACGACGCCAAAATCCGTCTGACATCGTGACGGTACACGTACGGGATCACATCTTCCGGACTTTCGAGTCCCCATTTTTTGAGGGCCAAATCCGTCAAGACGGTGGGACGCCCCCTGCCGTCGTAAGCTTTCATCACCTGGATTAACGCCCGCCTTCCCAAGTCGAACCCGCTTCCTTCGTCGCCGAGTAAATAACCCCAGCCGCCGATACGGCAACGGGTTCCCTGTTTCCCCACACCGAACGTCAGCGAACCGGTACCGGCAATTTGAATCACCCCCGGTTCACCGTACGTCACAGAGGCCAGTGCATTCATCCCGTCGTGATCCAGTGTAAGCTTTTGAACATCGCTGAACACATTTTGTAAACAACGCCGTAACGCGTCGTGTACGTCCCGGTGCGAGACGCCGGCAATCCCCGCGAACACCACTGCATGCTTCCAATGTCCGACGTATGGCGTCAATTGCCGCTTTACCGAGCGGAACACGTCGCCAATCCGCTCCATGTCGCTTCCGTTCGGGTTGCTCGGCCCCGCTGTCGCTTCTCCGAGAATCGTCCCCCGCTCATTTGCGACGACAGCAGACGTCTTCGTTCCTCCACCGTCAATCCCGATAAATGTCGTCACGTCCTTCACCCTTTTATTCAACGGCGTTTTGGTGTGCCCGCTACTGGGCAAGGATGCGCTTGCACAAAGCGCGGTTGTACGATTTAGGTTCGATTTCAAGCAACAGGCGCACGTCGTCTGCCATTTCTTCCCGTAAATCAGAAGAAATAATGGCACGCAACATAAACTGACGAACTTGCGGCCCCTCATCGAACAACAAATGGCGAATCGAGCGCGTCACCTCTGGATTGCGCAGTTTGTTCGCCGCTGAGGCCACGCGGCGCCGCGTTTCCCGGTCATCGATCTTGGACAGAATAGAGAGTTCTTGCACATCGCGACCGGTCTCGCCAATGCGCAACACTTTCTCCCGTAATGCACTCGAATTTTTAGCGGGGATGCGCTTTACGCGGAAGGGGCGAAACCGCTCCTCCTCCCCGTCTTTGTACTTGTATTTTGGCAGTATGCTCGGCAGCGGTGTGCTGAACTTTCGTTTGTACCGTCTACATATGGTTAACAGTTCACTTCCGTACAACGTCTGTTTCGCTTCGCCAATCCCAGGGCAATTCATCAGCTCTTCCCTGTTTTGGGGCAAGAACGTCGCCAACGTACGCAAGTTGCGGTCAGAAAAAACGGCGCTGTGTCGTACCCCTTCTTTGTCTGCCTGTTCGTCCCGCCATTCTCTCAACTCTTTCAACGCTTTCAAGTGACAGTATTCTTCAATAAAGTAGAGCAGGCGGTTTTTCTCCGCCGTCCGTTCCCATTCGTTCCGGTCCCGGGGAATGAGCCCCCAGTAGCAATACCCCTTGCGCAACAAAGCGACGTAGCAGTCACGGTAGACGTTCATCGCTTCGTGCAAATCGGACAGCGTGAACACATCACCTGTTTCAACAGCGCTAAAATCACGCGAATTTGAATACTCGACCCTGATCTCATATTCCAGCTCGTTTACGCGAGACAGCGCGATTTGCACGAATTGATTGGGCTTTGTCAAGTGGTACAGCATTTCCGCTGCCCGTACCTGCTTCTCCATTTCCAATCCCCTCAATATTGTGAGTCTTTAGACCCAGTTCTTTATATCTATTATTTCGTCGTTTTGCGACCATTTCGTTAGTTCTAAAATTTTTTATGTACCAGCCCGTCACGCCATCGTTCCAACGGTAGAAACGACTTGCTCCGGTGTTGGCACCTCTCTCCGAAAGACCAGCTCTCCGTTGACAAAGACGGCACTTTGATTCAATCCTTGCACCCACTGCTTCACTTTTTGCCAAACGCTCATGTCGCGTTTGTTTTGTTCCCGCAACACGACGGCTGTGTATGCAATCAAGTTGCGCGGATCGACGACTTCCACCTCTATTTGGTTCGGAAACGCTTCGTACAGGGCGCGGTATACGGCTCCCATTTGCTCCATTCGTGCCCGCCTCTCTGAAAACACCTTTCTCGCCCAATCACCTTCGATACGCCCGCAACAACCGCTGCCGCCCATTTGCTGATCCCATTCACGCACGAGTAGGACGTGAATTTTGTCCACGCTGTCCTCACGCTCCCACCGTTTACACTTTTTAATTACATATTACCACATGGCCAAACTTGTCAGGCAACTGTTTGTTTTCGAACCTCAATTTAGGTATATTTTAAGTAAAGTACATGTAGGAGGAGTGTGTGATGAGCAAGCACGTGTTGATCGTCTCCGGTGATGCTGTCGAAGCGTTGGAAATCTACTATCCTTACTTTCGTTTGCAAGAAGCGGGCGTAGAGGTGACCATCGCTTCGCCAGAAAAGAAAAAGTTGCAAACAGTCGTCCACGATTTCACCGGTTGGGACACCTATGAAGAGAAACAGGGATACTTCATTGAATCAGACATC
Source organism: Novibacillus thermophilus (assembly GCF_002005165.1). Classification (NCBI taxonomy): domain Bacteria; kingdom Bacillati; phylum Bacillota; class Bacilli; order Caryophanales; family Thermoactinomycetaceae; genus Novibacillus; species Novibacillus thermophilus. The sequence continues at coordinate 2,406,513 of NZ_CP019699.1, read as the reverse complement.
AGCTTTGAGGAAGTCAATCCGGCCGATTACGACGGGCTCATCATCCCAGGTGGTCGGGCACCGGAGTACATTCGTCTGAATGAACACCTCCCCGGCATCGTCCGACACTTCTTTGAAAACCAAAAGCCGGTCGGAGCTATATGCCACGCTTCGCAAGTGCTGGAAGTCGTACCAGATGTCATGGCAGGACGTGAAATGACAGCTTACATTGCCTGCAAGCCGTCGGTAGAACGAATGGGCGCCACCTACGTGGAACAGCCGCTCCACGTGGAGGGCAACCTCGTATCCGGACATGCCTGGCCAGATTTGCCTGGCTTCATGCGCGAGTTTCTCACGTTGCTTCAACCGTGACAACTGAGCGAAACCCGGAAGTTCAAAAGTGGTGAAGGCCCGTTGTGTCGGACTTCACCACTGACTGCTACGGTTCAATCGGCCTTTTCCGCTTCAACGAGCTCCTGTATGGCATCTGCAATCTTATTGGCAATCGCCTCATAATCCTCTTCATCTTCAACGCGGACAGGCGGACCGAACGTCACACCCGCCTTGGCAAACCATCCCCGTTTGACCCCGTATATGTACGTCGGGATGACGGGAGCTTGGCTTTTCCTGGCGATAAAGCCGACCCCTTTTTTCGGCACTTGCAACTGGCCGGTCTTCGATCGCGTCCCCTCAATAAATATGGCAAAAATTTTCCCTTCTTCCAGCAGCTTTAGCGCATGGCGCAACGAGCGGATGTCGGCCCCCTCTCGATTGACGGGAAAACCGCCGAGCCGACGCAAAACGTAATCGAACACCCGGTTGGAAAACAACTCTTTTTTGGCCATGATGTACATCTTTCGCGGCGTGTGAGCCCCTACGATGATCGGGTCGTAGTTGCTCGTATGGTTCATGGCGAGAATACACCCGCCGTCGGGAATGTGCTCGACACCTTTAATCTGAATGCGAAATCGAATATGTAGCCAAGTATACAGCACGATGTACGCGATTCGGTATAACACGGTTTTTCCTCCCAAAAGCGAATCTCAGGGATCACTTCAGAGTTATTATACCATTTTTCCATACAAAAGCCCTTGATCGGACGGAATCAAGGGCTGTCCTGTCACCAGTCGGCGAAGCGAATATCCCGGATGGTGACACTTGTATCTCCTTGCGGCGTATTGAGCTGTACAGTGTCGTCCACTGAGCGGAGTAAAATCTGTGACGCAATGGGGGAAAGAAACGACACCTTTCCCGAATCGGGGTCCGCTTTTTCCGGAAAGCATATCGTGAGCGTGTCTTCTTCGTCGTACTCCTCGTAAAACAGCAACACCTCACAGCCGATCAGCACTTTCGGAATGGCGGAACCAGACGCCTCATTCAGCTGTTGCACAATCGTTTCCACTGCTTTCACGTATCGGTCCAAAAAATGAAGATACCTTTCCCGCTCTTGGTAGCCAAAGCGATCGTGGGGAAAATACGTGTCCAACAACTGCATTTTGTTCTCATCAAAGAACGTCAGCTGTTCAATTAAGCGTTTTCGCAACGCATCGGACTCAAGGCTCACAGTCGTCATCCTCTCGGTTCAGTTGTCGAACGACGGATACATCCATCGTCTGAGTTCGCCAAAGGTTTCGCCTCTCTTTCATAAAAAAACCTCCCAAAAAATATATCCCTGTTCGAGGGATAAGTATCACTTTCATTTTATAGCTTATCACAATTTTGGCAACCGGTTGGAAATGGATTCACGTTCACAGTTAAGCTCGGTACAAACGAGACCACCGTCCAACGAGCGCCCGCATTTTTTCACGGTAATGCTGAGGTTCCACAATCTCCGCCTCTGGTCCGTACTGCATCAGCCAACGCAAAAACTCGTCTCCGCTGGATACTGTCACTTCCATCACAATACTGCCGTCTTCGTTTTGAGTCACCTTCGGTTTCACTGCCACTTCTTCTTCTAACACGTAGCGTGAAATGTCCGCGCTGAACCGGACGACAAAGCGGACGTTTTCATCCTTTTTTTCGATGTTCCACACGTTTTCCAAATACTTGCCCAGATGAAAGGTCCCCTTTTGAAATGTCTCCTTCGTCAACGTCATCTCGCGAAAACGGCTGAAGCGAAACGTGCGCACTTCCTTTTTCAAATGACAGTAGCCAATGACGTAAAAGCGGTTGTCCTTCGGAATCAAGTAGTACGGGTCAATCTTTCTTCTGTTTATCGTGTCGCGACTCAACGTGTGATACACGACTTCAATCGTCCGCTGTTCGGCTATGGCCAGCAACAAATCGCCCAAATCCCGCCCCTCAGCCCCACTGTCGACGTCTTGCTCCTCTGCGTTGACGAGTTGGGTGCTCAACGACGTTCCCAGTAAAATGTGTTCACTCAATTTTTGCCAAGTTCGACGCCTGTCACGCCTTGAACTGGTCAATGAAGCAGCAATTTTCTCGTAAGCGCTCAGCCATTCCTTCGGCACCTGGTTGCCCAACTGCCGAATCGCCATCGGGATCACGGTGAAAGACATCAATTCTTTTTCGGTTAAATCGAGGGGGTACATGGCGAAATCGCCAGCGTACGTGTAGCCTTTACCGTACCCATCGCTCTTGATCGGAATGTTAGCATCCTCCAAGTCCCGCTTGTAACGGTAAATGAGACGCTCGTTGACGCCCAGTCGTTCTGCCAGCTCTTTCGGTTTGATGCCAGGCGCTTGCTGAATCAGATTAATCATGCGAATAAGACTGACGATTTTTTTCTCTTCTTTCTGTCTCGCTGACACCCTTTAAATCCTCCCCCAATGAGATACAACTATTCTACCACATATCGTGAGGATCTAAATCCGGACGGACGTTGTCAGCTGTAGGCGAGCGTCCGTACCGGGTAAGACCCTGTCATCGGATCGACATGGACAGCTCCCAGCTTTTTTGAATAGTGCTTAAAACAGTAAATGCGCCATGAATACGATCACCGGCAACGTAATAACGGTCCGTTCCAGAAAGATGATGATCAAATCGAGAAAATTAACCGGCAATTTGGAACCGAGCAACAGAGCCCCGACTTCGGACAAGTAAATGAGCTGTGTCACCGATAAGCTGGCAATGACAAACTTTGTGAACTCGCTTTCGATGATGCCGCTGCCGATAAGAGCGGGCAAAAGCATGTCGGCGAAACCGACGACAACTGTTTGTGCCGCTTCCGATGCTTCCGGTACCTGCAACAGTGAGAGTAACGGAACAAACGGCGCACCGAGATATTCAAAAAACGGCGTGTATTCGACGACGATGTTCGCGAGGGTCGCCAGCGTCACAACGACGGGCACGACTCCAATCCACATGTCGAGGACGTTTTGAACCCCGCCTTTGACAACGGCCGAAGCTCCCTTTACTTTACGAGCTTGTTCAGCAGCAAGTGTCAACGCTTTTTTGAAGAGGGGTGCATCGTCAGACACTGTGTTGTCCAACTGCTTTCCGACCGGCTCAAAGTAATCATCCGACTTCCGCGACAGGGGCGGAATGCGCGGCATAATCACCGCGGCAACCAGTCCCGCGGCGACAATGGTTAAATAGTACTTGGGAAAAAGGTGCATCAGATCCATATAGCCGAGAACGACAATACTGAACGTAATCGACACGAGGGAAAACGTCGTCCCGATGACCGCCGCTTCCCGCTTCGAGTAATAACCTTCTTCGTACTGTTTGCTCGTCAACAACACGCCGATCGTCCCGTCCCCGATCCAGGAAGCCAAACAGTCGATCGCCGATCGCCCTGGCAACGTAAAGAGCGGGCGCATCACTTTGGACATGAGCGTGCCGAAAAACTCTAGCAATCCAAAGTTGAGAAGAAGCGGGAGCAGTAACCCGGCAAACAAAAAGATGACGAGCAGAAAGGAAGCCAAATCGTACAGGGCGATCGCACCCGTATTTTCGGACCAGACGATCTCCGGTCCGAGCTCGTAGTACGTCATCACTGCGAACAGGGCTCCGAGCACTCGCGCCGTTACCCAAAGGTAGCCGACGTCGAACAACCCTTTCAGGTAGGCGCGGTTCATCATAAATTCCGGTTTAAACACTTTTGCCACTACCGTCAACAGTACCGTGACGAGCAGTAAGAGGACAGCGATAAACGGCAAGACATCGGCCAAAATATCTCCTAACCCGTTGGCGAGAAAGGCTACGGGGAGGGTGATCTCACCTTTATACCTAATTGGCACAATAAACAGAAAAATTCCGATGAGGGACGGAACGAGGAATTTGACATAATCGCTCCGCTTCGGAACGAAGGCGTCCCCTTTTTTGATATGCAATTCACCATCACCTCTCACGTCAGATTGAAACGACCACTTTAAGTAGAATAGCACGAAACCACCTAAAGCATAAAGGCGATCTTCACAATGGGCAGCACCGCTCTTACAAGTCCAAGTCTACCTTCATTTACTTTACTTCATCAGGCGTCGACCAACTTTCTTCCCGCCAGCCAGACGAATCCAACCAACAGGGCAACCGAGACGATGAGGCCGAGCCAGATTTGGGCTGTCAGTCCGAACACAATGTACCCCACAAAAGACGCCGTGGCGGCTAAAAGGGCGTACGGCAATTGGGTCCTCACGTGGTCGATGTGGTCACATTCAGCACCGGCTGACGAGAGCACCGTCGTATCCGAAATCGGCGAGCTGTGGTCCCCGAAAACAGCACCGGCCAAAACAGCGGCAATAGCAGGCAACACCCACTCCGGCTGTACACTCCCGACGACGCTGGAAGCGATGGGAATCATAATCGCAAACGTTCCCCAGGACGTGCCAGTGGCAAACGCCATCACGCCGGACAGCAAGAACAGCACCGCCGGGATGAGCCACGCTTGAAGCCCCGCTTCAGCGAGGGTCGCCAGATACGGCCCGGTTTCCAAGCGGTCGACGATGTCGCCAATCGACCAGGCCAGGATTAAGATGACGACGGCGATCAACATGCTTTCCATTCCTTTGACGAAGGTCGGTATAAACTGTTTCGCAGCCATGCGCTTGCGCGGTATGTACAGCAGGGCAGCGAATACGATGGCTAAGGTACCCGCGTACGCGAGGGACATCGCGGCGTTTGTGTTTTCCAGCGCTTCAAATATCCCCACACCGCCTTGTAAATATCCGCCCGTCTGCAAGATAAAGAACAACGTACCGACAATGAGAACGAGGATCGGCAGCAACAAGTCCGACACTTGGCTGGCTGTATCGCTCCTTTCTTCTCCCGCTCGTGTTGGATCGCGGCGCATCGCTTCCCTTTCGAAACGATCCATCGGCTTTAAATTGATTTTCAGGTACACCGTCATGACGAGCAAAATGAGTGCTCCTATCGCATAGTAATTCATCGGGACCATCATCACGAAAGCGGAAAGCGGATCATTCGCCACACCGTATGTTTGTACCGGTTCTGCTAGCAGCGTAAGCAAATACGCTCCCCAGCTGGACAGCGGCACGAGAATGCAGATGGGGGCAGCCGTTGAATCGATTAAATAAGCCAGTTTAGCGCGGGAAATGCCGTGCCTGTCCGTAATGGGCCGGGTGATCTGACCGACGGCCAAACTGTTGAAATAGTCGTCAATAAAGATGAGACCCCCCGTGAAAAACGTCATGAGTTGAGCGCCGACACGCGTTTTGACTTTTGTCATCGCCCAGCGGCCGAACGCTTCCGTGCCCCCGGACTCCGTAATGAGTGCCGTCAGCCCACCTAATAACAACAAAAACGCGAGAATCGGCACATTCCATTCTGGATCTGCCAATTGTGCAAAAACAGTCGTAAACGTCTCACCCAGAGCTTCTGTCAGGGAAAAACCGGACAGTATCAACGCCCCACTCAAAATTCCCAGCAAAAGCGATAGAATCACCTCGCGAGTCCACAACGCAAACCCGATGGCAATAAGGGGCGGCAAAACCGATAGCCATGTCGCTTCCACATTCCATTCTCCTTTCCGACGCTTATTGTCATGCAATGGGCGTCAGTTTACTATAACATAAAAAAATAAAAGGCAGCAGTCGACTGCGCGGAACACGTCTCGCCTCGTGCTTAAACGAAATGGCCATGCACTGTTTTAATACACCTCGTACGTTTGTCCAGTTTGAGCTCCCTCTACGCTTTTTTGGTAAGCAAGGGCGACGCGCTCGGCCGAAACTGCCTCATAACCGGGAAAAAAGTCGCCGTATTTATGTAACGACTCTTTTAAGACATTCGGACTCACACTATTTATGCGAATCCCCCGGGGTAATTCAATAGCGGCTGACTTTACGAATGCCTTGATACCGCCGTTTGCCATGGCCGACGAGCTCCCCTGCGGAATAGGATCGTCCATCAAGATGCCGGTTGTCAACGTAAAGCTTCCGTTATCATTGACATTTTGCATCCCCAACAGCACGAGGTTGATTTGACCTTTAAGTTTGTTTTCGACAGCGATTTCATTCAGTTCCGGTGTTAACTCGGTAAGGGGAGCAAAATGTGCACTCCCGGCTGTACTGACGACGGCGTCAATGGGACCGATTTGTTCATACATGTGCCTGATACTGTCAACGGATGTTATGTCGACGGAAACGTCTGGCCCTTTCCGCCCGGCGCGAATAATGTCGTGACGTTCGTCCAGTTGTTTCGCCACAGCCTGCCCGATGGTGCCACTGGCACCCACAATGAGCACTCTCATCTTGACCTCCACCTCGTGAAAAAGTGTTTACATAGAATATAACACACTGTACATGTTCATTCCCTCAACGTTTTAAAGACGTTCTCATACGCGCTATTGCCTCTTGCAAACGTTCAGTCGGAGCGGAAAGCGAAAGGCGGATATACCCTTCCCCGCATGACCCGAAAGCGGCGCCCGGCGCCACAACGACACCGGTGTCCTCTAAAACTTTCTCTGCGAAACGAGCGGAGTTCGAATGTTCTTCAGGCAAAGGTGCCCACACAAAAAACGTCGCTCTCGGTTCTGCCACCTCCATTCCAATTTCCCTCAACCCCGAGACGACGACCTGCTGCCTTTTCCGATATATCTTGAGGTTCTCTTCTAAAAACGCCCTCGGGCCGTTAAGGGCATAAGCCGCCGTGCGTTGAACAGCACTGTATTGTCCCGAATCCGTGTTACTCTTAACGGTTTTCAGGGCATGAATGGCGTCCCGATTTCCGACGGCGTACCCGATGCGCCACCCAGGGATGCAAAATGTTTTGGACAGTGAACCCAGCTCGACGGCAACATCTTTCGCTCCCTCTACCTGTAAAATGCTTACGGGCTCGTAACCGTTAAAAGAGATCTCATTGTAGGCAAAGTCGTGAACCACGATCGTTTTATGTCGTTTCGCAAAGGCGACGGTACGTTCATAAAAGCCTCGATCGGCGGTCGCAGTCGTCGGATTATTGGGATAGTTGACGACTAATAAACGGGCCCGCTCCCGGACAGATTCTTCTATCTCAGGGTAGTCCGGCAAAAATGCGTTTTCCGGTTTCAATGGCAGTGAATAGCATTCTCCGTCGGCAAGCAAGGTCGCCATGCGGTACACCGGATAACACGGATCTGGGACAAGGGCAAGGTCCCCTGGATCGAGTTGAGACAGGATGAGATTGGCCACCCCCTCCTTTGATCCGATAAGGGCTATCACTTCTGTATCCGGGTCCAATTCCACATCGTAACGTTCCTTGTAGTACCGGGACACCGCTTCGCGAAATTCTCGGCACCCGATATAACTGGGGTACATAGAGTTTTCACTTTTTCGTATTTCTTCTCCCAATCTTTCAATAATGTGTGGCGGGGGAGAAAAACCTGGCTCCCCAATCCCGAGATCAATCAAATCCATGCCAGTCTCTTTCAAACGGGCTTTTTTCACATCCAGTTCTGCAAACATGTATGGCGGAATGTGACTTGTACGCTTTGACTGAAACCGCAATGTTTTCCCTTTGCCCATTTACCCCTACCCCCTGACAGGTTTCTCCCCGTCTTCCTTTTCTTTCGATGCGCTGCTCACGGTATCGGCACATCCGCTCATTTTTATGCCGACTGCCACACACTTCGCAACTGTTCTGTCAGTTTCGGCACCACTTCAAACAAGTCGCCGACGATGCCGTAGTCCGCGACTTTAAAAATATTAGCGTCAGGATCTTTGTTGATGGCGACGATCACTTTTGAGTTGGACATCCCCGCAAGGTGTTGGATGGCTCCAGAGATGCCGCAGGCGATGTACAGTTCCGGTGTAACGACTTTTCCGGTTTGCCCGATTTGCAAAGCGTAGTCACAGTACCCGGCATCACACGCCCCCGGGAAGCACCGACAGCCGCTTTAAGGACGTCGGCCAGTTCGTACAGCGGTTCAAATCCCGCTTCGCTTTTGACGCCTCGCCCGCCGGCAACGACGATTCGGGCTTCACTCAAGTCGACACCCGATGTCGCCTTCCGCTCCACCCGTTCCACAGACGTCTGAACCGCGTCGGCCGGCAACTCCAGATTCACAGTGGTTTCAACGGGTTCCGCCGGCGTGTCCACGGGTTCGGCGGTTACGTTGTTGGGCCGGATAGTGGCAAAGAGACACTTTTCACTTTTAAACGCTTTTTTCATGAACGCTTTACCGGCGTAGATGGGGCGTGTAAAGACGACGCGCTTGTTTTCCACACGAATTGCAGTACAGTCTGTTATCAATCCTACATCCAGTTTAACGGCAACGCGGGGACTGACGTCCTTTCCGATGGCCGTATGCGGGGCCAGGATGGCGTCCGGTTTTTCCTGTTCCACTGCGTACATCCACGCCTGAACGTGGACGTCCGCAATCGGCTGTCGAAGCTGTTCGTGGGTGATGAACAAAACGCGGGTGGCACCATAACGGGCCAGTTCCTCTGTCACGTCAGAGTGTCTGTCCCCGGTCACCAACGCTGTGATCGGTCCTCCTTCCGCTATTTGCCGTGCAGCGGTAAGGGCTTCAAAAGACACTTGTCGCAACGTGCCGTCGCGGTACTCGGTGATCACCAGGACGTGTCGACTCATGGTCATTTCCCCCTTAAATGACTTTCGCTTCGTGTTTCAGTAAGTGGACGAGTTCTTTTATCTGATCTTCCAATTCTCCTTCCAGCACGCGGCCAGCACTCTTTTCCGGCGGAAGGAAAACTTCCAAAACTTCCGTGGGAGACACGAGATCCTCTGGGTTGAGGCCGAGGGTGTCGGCGTCCCACCTGTCTAACGGCTTGCGCTTCGCTTTCATGATTCCCGGCAGAGACGGGTAACGGGGCTCGTTCAAACCTTGCTGGGCGGTGAACAAAGCTGGAAGGGGTGCCTTCATGTAAGCGGTGTCTCCTTCCACGTCTTTTTCGACCAGGGCCTCTTTTCCCTCCACTTTCAGATCTGTAATCGTGGAGATGTGGGGAATGCCCAATTCTTCAGCCAGGCGGGGCCCCACTTGGGCTGAACCGCCGTCGACGGCCATGTAGCCCGCAAGAATGACGTCGTAATCCAGCCTCTTAATCGCTTGAGCCAGCACTTTCGCGATGGTGTGCTCGTCTCCGAACAGCGACTCGTCATTGATGAGAACAGCTTTGTCCGCCCCCATCGCAAGGGCAGTGCGCAAGGCCTGTTCAGCCCGATCGGGGCCGACGGTGATGACGGTCACTTCGCCACCGTGTTCTTCTTTCAGCTGAATGGCGGCTTCCACGGCGTACTCGTCATACGGGTTGATAATGAACTCGACACCGTCTTCGCTAACTTTTCCGTCTTCAATCACGATTCTCTCTTCTGTATCAAATGTCTGTTTTAAGCATACGATGACGTTCAACGCAATCACTCCTATCCAATCGGCTAATGCTCCACTAAATACTATGCAATATTCGTGCCAATGCTTCCTGCAAGAATCTCGCTCTATTTTTCGCCATACAACAGTTGTTTCAAAGCACAAGTGCATCATCACGATGTAAAAGAACATCTATTTGGTTTAAAGGGACACTTTTTGTCCAAAACCAGCACGTATCGCCTTTTCATATATCTCTTTTGCGACCACTATGTCGGCAGCAGCCAAGCCGACCGATTTAAAAACGGTCGTTTCGTCATCGCTCTCCCTTCCACGTTTCGTCCCACTCGCAATTTCACCAAGTTCCGCGTAAATGCACTCCGGATTAAAGTCTCCTTTTTCGACAGGTATTGTCAGATCACCTGCTTCTTCCAATGCTGCCTCCCGTGATTCAACCACTACTTTGTCCGTTTGAACAATGGCTTCTGATGGAATTCGTTTTAAAAAGTTCCTTTTGTTCCATAACTGCTCCCCTCCCCCAATATTTGAAAACGCTTTAACAATTTTGTATATGAAGCAGTAACATAAGTTCTACTAGTAAAGTACACAAAAACCACTCTAAATAGACATCATTTTTTGGTTATTTTACACATACACCACACTTTAACGCAACGTACAAGAGAAGGCATTGTTCAAATTGACTTAAATCCAGCGAGGTAAGTTTACTCATTTTGTTTAAGCGGTAAATCAACGAATTGCGGTGAATGTATAAATGACGTGCGGTCTCGCTCAGATTTAAATTGTGTTCACAATACGTCATAAAAGTGCGGTACAGCTCACGGAATTGCTCATCTTTCACAAAAGGTTCAATGATTCTGTTCAATTGTTCTTTCATGTCATTCGTTATCTCCAACGGAAGAAGTTGCAATGTCACGCCCCAATGATCGTAAAAGAACACATCGTCGTCACTGTTTTTCCTTTTTCCAATTTCCAGCGCTTTTAATGCATGGCGATAAGATTCATGAATTTCTGTTCCAGGCCTCTTGTCGCCAATAGCGATGTAAGCCATAAGCCCGTACACTCTCTGTAAAAAACGTTTGAAAACCTGACTTTTTTCCTCTAGCGTCTGATTGGAGAGAAACTCGTTCTCATTGTAGGATTTTAAAATGATTAATTGCTCGATATTCAGCATAGCCATAACGTCAGAAGGATGATTTTTAAAAGTAGATGCTGCTTGCTTTAACACATTTCGCTTAAATTGCTGCAAATAAAAACGACCGTCAGACTGTGCTGTTATCTTCTCAGACACACCTTTCATTTCGATCACAATACAGGCGCGATCACGCGTAAAATCGTATCCGATAATTTTGCTGTACCGTTCTAAACAATCCGCTGTTTCCACATGGTGTGTCTGCAACAAGTACTGTACAAACGTCTCCGTCATTTTAGTTTCGAGATCAACCATTTCGTTATGAAACGCTTCACGGCACATCAACTCAACATAACCCTTTACTAGCTTGACATAGGGAAGGAGGTCTTGTGGCTTTCCCACCACCCCGAGGACCCCGACTGCGCGGCCATTAAGGGAAAGCGGCACTGCAACACCCGGAAGGACGTTTTTTAATTTTTTGACATCATTTTCTCCGTAACAGATCGGTGCTTTTTTCTTCAACACGTCTACTGAAGGAGGATGATGCGTACCTAACCGCTCTGCTTCTGTACAACCGATGATCTTTCCCTTCGCATCAGTGATGCTGATGGGGTAACCGAGCGTTTCTCGCGTACTCTCCACAACCTTTTGTGCAATCTGTTCAAGTATTCGCATGTAGGCAAACCCCTTTCGTATAGAAGTTTTGGGCGTTTTCACGGCGTCCACGTTCGGTTTGCTGACAACGCCTTCACGCAATTTTTGTATAAACTGCCCGTAGATTGAAGCGATGGGATATGAGACAAAAAACGTAGGCACAACAGTTTTCACATTTTGGAGGGAAGGCAATGAACGACAAAGCTGACATCCTCATCATCGGGGGAGGCGTTATCGGGTCTAGTGTCGCCTTTCATCTGCTCGATGACGGTTTTACAGGAAAAATTGTCATTTTTGAGAAAGACCCGATATATGAATTCTCTTCAACCCCTCGCAGCGCCGGTGGCATTCGGCAGCTGTTTTCAGAAACGATCAATATTCAATTGAGTCGATACAGCTTAAACGTTTACAAGTCCTTTCCGGACTCCATGGCCGTTGACGGCGAACCGTCCGAAATAAATTTCAGACAACACGGGTATCTGTTTCTTGCCACTGAGCACATGTTAACCCGGTTCGAAACGCTCTTAAACCGGCAGCACACGCTCGGCGTACCATCACAACTTTTGACAAAACGAGAACTGACTGACATCGTTCCAGAGTTGAACGCGGATGATCTGGCAGGCGGTCTGTACTGTGCTGAAGACGGGTACTTAGATCCTTACTCTGTTATGCAAGGCTATATCCGCAAGGCCAAAAAACTCGGTGCGACGTACACGTTTGAGGCGGTCGACACCATTTTGTCGGAAAGCGGAAAGGTGCTCGGGGTCAAGCTAAAAAACGGGTGTACGTATACAGCTCCGGTCGTTGTCAATTGTGCCGGCGCCTGGGCGGCCTCTATCAGTCAAAAGATCGGGCTGCCATTGCCTGTCGTCCCGTTAAAGCGACAAATTTTCCAATTTGACGTTTCAAAAGCGCTAAAAAAACAGTTGCCGCTCACCATTGATCCGACGGGCGTTTACTTCCGACACGAGGGTGAAAAAATTATTGCTGGGTATTCGGAGGAAGACACCCGCCCTGGGTTTGATTTCACTTGGAAGCGCTCACTGTTCATGGAAACACTGTGGCCGGTGCTCGCCCACCGCGTGCCGAATTTTGAACAAATTAAGATTGAGCGGGGCTGGGCCGGTTTGTACGATTTCAACACGAAAGACCATAACGCAATCATCGGCGAACATCCGGAGTTGAAAGGCTACTACATTGCCTGCGGATTTAGCGGTCACGGAATGCAACAAGCGCCAGCCGTCGGAAAAGGGCTTTCTGAACTCATCCGAACTGGAAGGTACGAAACGGTCGATTTAACTCCACTTCGTGTGGAACGGTTTAAAGAAAACGACCTCGTCATCGAAGATGCTGTCGTGTGAAGAAGGGGGTTCGACCATTATCTCCCTTTAAACCGAGGCTTCCGCTTTTCCAGAAAGGCTGCCGTCCCTTCACGTTTATCTTCCGATCCCATGAGAACGGTCTGGGACAATTTTTCCATATAGAGCGCCGCATCGACATCCATCTCATAACCGTAATGGACGGCCGCTTTTGCCAACCGGAGGGCAAGGGGAGCTTTTGCTTTCATTTTGTCTGCGTACATTTTGGCCGTCTCTAAGAGATGTTCCCGTGGTACTGTACGGCTGACAAGGCCTGCTGCTTCAGCCTGTTCCGCTGTTAAGATGTCACCGGTTAAAATTAATTCCAACGCCTTTCCTTTGCCGGCAATGCGGGCGAGGCGTTGGGTTCCTCCGGCTCCCGGCATGATCCCTAAGCTCGCTTCCGGCAACCCCATCTTCGCGTGGTCCGACGCAATGCGAATGTCGCATGAGAGAGCAAGCTCAAATCCGCCCCCCAACGCGTAGCCGTTGATGGCGGCGATTGTCGGTTTATCGTACAATTCAATTTTTCGATACGTGACCGTCATGTTTGGACGGAGCGCTTCCATCATCGTCCGTCTGTTGATCTCTCCAATATCCGCACCGGAAGCAAACGACTTTTCTCCTGCACCGGTGATGATGACGACGCGAACGCCTTCATCTCGCCGCCACTTTTCGAGGGCCCTTTCCACCTCATGTAGAGTATGGAGGTCCAGGGCGTTCAACACGTCAGGACGGTCAATGGTCAGGATGCCGACACCGTTTTCTGCCTTCGCGGTAATGTGTTCGAACGTCACACTGTTTCACTCCTTTACGTTTTTTCCCAACACCTCTGGATTGGCAATGTGTTCGGGCATCTCTCCCCGCAGAACACGCAGGACATTGCGTGCGACCGTCGTGGACGTAATCCGATTGGCCTCCTCTGTCACGCCGCCGATGTGCGGTGTGGCGACGACGTTGGACAGCTTTAAGAGCGGCAAGTCCTTCGGAGGGGGTTCAGGGTCAAACACGTCGATTCCCGCTCCGGCAATCGTGCCCCGCTTGAGCGCCTCGATTAAATGCTCCGTGTTGACGACACCTCCCCGGGCTGTGTTCACGAAGAAAGCGGAGCGTTTCATCGCTCGAAAATGTTCTCTCTGTATCATGTGGCGCGTGTCGGGACTAAACGGAACGTGCACGGATACAATGTCCGCGGTGGAGAGCAATTCCATCAAGTTCGTCGTCAGCCGCACGCCCAGGTCATGGGCCCTTTTCTGCCGTTCGTCGGGGATTCGCCTCACGTAAGCGACGACGTTCGCGTCAAATCCGTAACGACAGCGCTTTGCCACTTCTTGGGCGATGGCGCCATATCCGATCAAGCCAACCGTCTTCCCCCGCAATTCATTCGTCACGATCGTATCCCGAGAAGCGAAATCCCCTGCGTGCATCTTTTCTTGAAAAAGTTTTATTTGACGCAACAAACACAACATCAAAGTAAGAGCGTGTTCTGCCGTCGACACTGCATTGACGCTCGGCGCGTGTAAAACGGGAATGGCGCATGCGGTGGCGCACTGAACGTCAATATTGTCTAAACCGACGCCGGCGCCCGAAATGACTTTCAACCGCGGGTTGGAGCGAATGATGTCTGATGTCATTTTTGCCGGTGCCCGGAGAACGACACCTTCTACGTGCTGCACCATTTGTTTTAAATGTTCAGGATCGAGGTTATCCGTCCGGACCACATCGGCTCCTTCGTTTAACACGGTTTCTCCCGCTTGATGGTACATCGGGAGGATTTGCAACACTTTCGGTTTCATCCCCACATCCTCTCCCAAACTGTCTAAGTGTTTAAATTTTCCACGATACACGAAATACCTTGCCCACCGCCGATACAAAGGGAGACTAATCCGTAGCGGACTTTGCGCCGCTCTAATGCGTGGATCAGCTTCGTCATTAAAATGGCTCCGGTGGCACCTATCGGGTGGCCGAGGGCAATGGCACCGCCGTTGACGTTCACTCTGTTGTGATCCAGGCCCATCTCTCTCATGACGGCCAACGTCTGGGCCGCAAAGGCTTCATTCAATTCGATCAAGTCTATGTCTTCCAACTTGAGTCCCGCTATTTTCAACGCCTTTTTCGTCGCTGGAACGGGACCGATCCCCATAACGTCCGGGCGCACACCCGCCACAGCCTGTGCCAAGATGCGCACTTTAGGTTTTAAACCGCGCATTTCAGCCGCTTCCCGGGACGCGATGACGAGGGCACTTGCCGCATCATTCCTGCCGCTAGCGTTTCCGGCCGTGACGGTCCCCCCTTCTTTAAACACCGCCGGCAGTTTCGCCAACTTCTCTAGCGACGTCTGCCGCGGGTGCTCATCGGTGTCGAAGATGACCGTCTGTTTGCGCCTTTTGACTTCAAAAGGGACAATTTCTCCTTTAAAATGTCCTGCTTCAATGGCCCTCGCCGCACGGCGTTGACTTTCGAGTGCGTACACATCTTGTTCTTCCCGGGAAATGTTGTACTGTTCTGCTAAGTTTTCCGCAGTCAACCCCATCGTCAAGTGGCCGTACGCCTCAATCGGCTGCGCACGGGGCTGGCTTTCAGTATTCGGATCGACGATTTCACCGTTCCCCGCTACCAAGCCATACCGGACACCGCGAATGTAATACGGCGCTGTACTCATGCTTTCGGCTCCGCCGGCGACGACGAAGTCCGCCAAGTCGCATTGAATTTGCTGGGCCGCGTTGAGAACGGCTTGCAACCCGGAACCGCACTGGCGATGGACGGTGTACCCCGGTACGGCTACCGGCAATCCAGCTCTTAAAAGGGCCAACCGGGCGAGATTAGGGTTGTCGGAACTCTGTTTCGCGTGGCCGAAAATCACTTCGTCCACCGCTTCACCCTCAAGGTTTGTCCTGGTCAATACTGCCTTTATCACTTTAGCGGCGAGAAAGTCCACTGGTACCTCTTTCAACGTGCCTCCCATGCGCCCGATCGCCGTTCGGACTCCATCCACAATGACCACGTCTTTCATTCACTATCGCCTCCGTTTATGTGGGAAAGGAGATGTCGTCTCCCAATCCTAGCCTTTACGGGTATACTGTTTTCGTAATTGGGTGGCGACGATATTTTTTTGGATTTGTGTCGTGCCTTCGTATATTTTCGTGATGCGCGCATCGCGGTAAAAACGTTCAATCGGGTAGTCTTTCATGTAGCCGATCCCCCCGTGTATCTGAACGGCGAGATCGGCTACGCGGTTGTACACTTCTGAACCGTACCACTTCGCCATCGCTGCTTCTTTAATGACGTTCATCTTCTCGTCGACCATCCACGCCACACGGTACGTTAACGAACGCAGCGTCTCAATGTCAAGGGCCATTTCGGCGATCATGTGCTGGACGGCCTGATGCTCGAAAATCGGCTTGTCAAACTGTTCCCGCTCCAATGCATACGCTATACTCATATCCAACAGTTTTTGGGATGAACCGAGGTTCCGCGCTGCTAAACCAGCCCGTCCGTTGGACAAAACCTTCAAAGCGTTGATGTACCCGTCTCCTTCTTTTCCGAGCACGTTTTCTGCCGGCACCTCCATGTCTTCAAAGAAAAGCTCGGCCGAGTGTGAGCCGCGCAAGCCCATCTTCTTTTCCACCGCGCCCAGTTTAAACCCGGGGAAGTCTTTTTCCACGATAAAAGACGTTATCCCTTTTGCTCCTTTCTTCGGATCCGTGACGGCCATCACCGTGAAGACGTGCCCGTCCACGGCGTTCGTGATGTAGTGCTTACTGCCGTTCACAATGTATCGGTCTCCTTTTTTGACCGCTGTTGTCTGTAAGTTGTACGCCTGGGACCCGGCACTCGGTTCTGTCAGCGCAAAGGCGCCGATCCACTCTCCAGTGGCCATTTTAGGTAAATACTTGCGTTTCTGTTCTTCTGTTCCGAATTCTACGATCCCGACGGTTCCGATGCCAGTGTGCGCCCCTACGAGGGTGGTGTACCCGTTGTGTGTTTTCCCCAGTTCTTCGTAAATGGCACATTTCCCTACCATGTTCAAACCGAGACCGCCGTATTCCTCTGGAATACTGATCCCGAAGAGCCCCAGCTCCTTTGTCATGTCCACGACGTGTCGGGGAATCTCGTCTTCTTCTTCAATTTGCGCCGCCACCGGTTCCACTTCCCCTTGAATGAACTCGCGGACCATGCGAGTCATGTCTCGAATGTCTTTTTCCAACTCAAAGTTCATTCACGCTCTCTCCCAACGTTTAGCCATCAACATTTGTGTAGTCGTAAAATCCTTTACCAGACTTACGGCCTAATCTCCCGGCTTTGACGTACTTAACTAAGATGGGAGCCGGACGATATTTTTCCCCGAGCGTCTGGTGTAAGTACTCCATATTGCGAAGACGTGTGTCGAGACCGACGAGATCGGCCAACTCGAGGGGCCCCATCGGGTGGTTAAGGCCGAGTTTCATCGCTTGATCGATGTCTTCTGCTGACGCGACTCCTTCTTGCAGCATGATCATCGCTTCATTGCCAATTAGACAATTCATGCGACTCGTCACGAAACCCGGGAATTCATTCACTTCCACGGTCTCTTTCCCCATGCGCTTGGCAACGTCTTTGGCCGCTTCAACCGCTTCGTCCGACGTGTCCAGACCGCGGATGATTTCGACCAGTTTCATCTTGTGCACTGGATTAAAAAAGTGCATCGCCAGGACTTGCCCCGGCCGTTTCGTCGCGGCCGCTATTTCCGTCGGGCTCATCGTCGACGTATTTGTGGCCAAAATCGCACGGGTCGGACACCACTTGTCGAGTTTTTGAAAAACGTCCACTTTCAATTCGATTTGTTCAAGGACGGCTTCAATGGCGAGGTCAGCGTCCTGAGCCGCATCTTCCATGTGAGACACATAGTGAATGGCCAAAAGGGCGCGGTCCGCCTGTTGGGGTGTAATGTATCCCCTTTCAGCACTGCGCCGCATTTCTGTCTCAATGTAAGATCGGGCGCTCGTCAGTGCCTCTGGGCGAATGTCGAACAATCGGACCTCATACCCTCCTAATGCCGCGGCGTAGGCAATGCCTCGCCCCATCGTTCCAGCTCCAACGACGGCGATGCGTTTCACAGTTCCGACGCCTCCTTAATCGACTGCTAAAGGTTTTAATGTCGGGGACACGTCAAAGGAAGCTTCCGTCATGTCCCGCAATTGGTCCACAGTTAAGTCGGGATGCATCTCTATTAACACCATGTTCCCGTCTTTAAACGTAAAGACGGCATGTTCTGTAATCACCGTGTTCGCCCGCCGCAAACCGCTTGACGGGTACGTTAACCGCCTCACGAGCTTTGCCTTTCCATCCCTCGTGTGATGGGTCATCGTGATGATGAGCCGTTTGGCACCAGAGACGAGGTCCATCGCCCCGCCAACACCGAGAATGTTCTCCCCGGGGACAGCCCAGTTCGCCAGTTCCCCTTTTTCACTCACTTGCAAGGCGCCCATGACGGCAACGTCAATGTGACCGCCGCGAATCATCGAAAAAGAAAAGGCGCTGTCAAAGAGAGAAGCCCCTGCCGCCATCGTAATCGGCTCCTTGCTCGCACTGATTAAATCCATGTCTATTTCGTCTGCTTCCGGCGTTGGACCTATGCCGAGCAAACCGTTTTCAGATTGCAGGTGTACATCTTGTGCCGGCGTCAAATAGTCCGGAATGAGTGTCGGAATGCCGACGCCGAGATTGACGACCTGACCGGATCGAAACTCTTCAGCTGCCCGCTTCGCAATGCGCACGCGCTCCGGGCTAGCTTCCTTTGGCAACGTAATGCCCCCCTTTCTTTTCGTATCGCTCACTTTCGACGACGACATCGACGTAAACGTGGGGTGTCACGACAGCTTCCGGCGGAATCGACCCCGTTGGAACGATTTCGTCGACTTCCGCAATGACAAGTTCGGCCGCAGTGGCCATGAGGGGGTTAAAATTACGAGCCGTCTTGGCATACGTCAAATTGCCCAACGTATCCGCTTGATGGGCCTTGATCAGCGCGACATCGGCTGTCAACCCTTTGACAAACAAGTACTTCGTCCCATCGATATCTCGAATTTCCTTTCCTTCCGCCAGTTTTGTTCCGACGCCAGTCGGTGTGTAAAAACCGCCGATTCCCGCACCGCCGGCTCGGATCGCTTCGGCGAGCGTCCCTTGGGGGAAGAGCTCAATATCTAACTCTCCTCGGTTGTACGCCTCGACAGCGTCCACATTTGTCGTAAAGTACGAACCGATCGCTTTTTTTAAGTGTCCTGACAGAAGAAGCTTTCCTAACCCTCTTCCCGGTTCTCCTAAATTGTTACTAATAACGGTTAAATTCCTCGCCTTGTCTTGCTCTGCTAAGGCATCGATGAGGCTGAACGGGGTCCCGCACAAACCGAAACCGCCGACCATGACGGTGTCACCGTCACTTAACAACTGAACGGCTTTGGAAATCGTCTGTAACTTTTCCACGAACTCATTCCACCGCCTTTAAAATATCTGTAAATGTACATAGCAAAAGTTGTGCCAAGTACCTCCCGCTCCACTTATGACGTCAACACCTGCGTAAGTCTCACCTCTTCACGCCGCGACCCGTGTGCCTGTGCCCCAGAGTGGCATGAGAGTTTGCAATGTAAAAAAACGCACCTATTCAGGTACGGTTGAACTCATGATTACATTGTATGATGCAAAAACACATTACATTCTTTTGGCTGACCTTTCTCCTTCACGTTCGCTCATCTTTTTCATCTTACGTACGATGGTCGACTGATCCACCTCGAGTACTTCCGCCGCCTTATACGTCGTTCCAAACATCCGAATGGCTTCATCAATTAACTGTTTCTCGACGATGGACCGAGCTTTGCGAAGGGGAAGCAACCCTTTGACGTTCACTAAATCTTCCGCCCGCCGGTCGGCAAAAAGATCCGTGGGCAACTGTTCGACGTCGATGACATTTCCTTTTGTCGTGATCATACAGCGCTCAATAATGTTCATCATTTCCCTTACATTGCCCGGCCAGTGGTAGTGAAGCAGCTTTTTTAACGCCTCTGGCGAAAACGATTTATTTAGACCGTATTTCTCACAAAATTGCCTACAGAAAACATGCACTAACGGCAAAATGTCCGCCCTTCGTTTTCGCAACGGGGGAATTGTGATCGGAACGACATTTAAACGGAAATACAGATCCTCTCGAAATTCCCCCTTCTCGACCAACTGTTGAATGTCTTTGTTCGTCGCCGCAATAATTCGGACATCCACCTTTTTCCCTTTCACGCCGCCGACGCGGGTGACCACGCCGTCTTGCAAAAAGCGCAACAGTTTGACTTGAAGTTGGAGCGGTAAATCTGCCACTTCGTCGAGGAGTACGGTCCCGTTGTGCGCAATTTCCAGTAAACCCGGTTTGCCGTTTTTGTGCGCCCCTGTGAACGCCCCCGGTTCATACCCGAATAACTCTGACTCGAGAAGGTGATCCGGGATCGCGCCACAGTTGATTTTGACTAACGATCCGTCAGCGCGCGGGCTGTTCTGATGAACGTACTGTGCCAATTCCTCCTTTCCGACACCGGACTCGCCCAAGATCAAAACCGTCGAATCGACGTTGGCTACCCGGTACGCCAACTCAAGGACGTTCTGCATTTCTTTCGATTCGGCGACTAGTCCGCCTTTATTTTGTTTCTCAGGTTTTAACTTTTCCTTATACTGCTCCGTCAACAGACGCGTTTTAATCAGTGCCTCCCGAAGTTCAGTCAGCTCACTCAAGTTTCGGACGTTCACCACGTAACGCACGTCATCTCCTGACGAGATGCCGTTGTCAAACGGAGTCAACGAAATGCCTAACACCTCGCCGGTATGCTCGTTTTTCTCGATCGTCGTGACGGTTGACTTTAATTGAATCAGATCTGCAAACGATGTGCTAAAGCCTTTCTGTTGCATGACGGTTTCCAACGTCATCCCTTCAAGTTCGGCGCCGTGCATGTGCATCATGTTTAAAAATGAGCGGTTGGCCCGGATGATGTCACCGCCTGCCCCCATCACCAGCACACCGTCATACGAGGATTGTAAAATCGCTTCCAGTTCCTGATTCATGTGTGTAACTTCCTCTAACTGGTTGGACATTTCCTCGATTTCGGAAATGTCTTGGAAGACGGCAACCCCTCCTTTGATCATGCCTCCTTGGACAATCGGCGTCCTGTTCGTAATGTACCAGCGGCGACCGACTTTGTACTTTTCCCCCAAACGGGGTTTGCCGCTGCGCACCACTTCCAGCAGCCCTTTCGGTTTCAAAACGTCTGAAATGTACTTCCCGACGGCCTCTTCTTTCGGCACTTTACTAATTTTCTCGGCCGCCGGATTAAAAGACGTAATCGTGCCGTATTCGTCAATCGCCACGATCCCGTTGTGTGCAAATTCAAAAACGGCATCCAACTCTTTTAAGCGATACTCTGCTTCACGGGCATACTCTCTGAGCACGTCGATTTCGCGGACAATCCCGACGACTTGTGAATTGTCCAACACGATATTGTAGGCATAAATTTTATTCCAAACGTCGCTTATATGCTGGGAAGGTTCCAAGTACCGGCAACGCCGATCAACGCTGTGTTTAACGGACTGAGAGTGATCTCCTGACGCTAACAGGTCGCGAGTCACGTTTTCCACAGAGACAATTCCTTCCACAGACTGTTCCCGCGACACGTATGGAACACCAGGCAAATGCCTTTCTCTCATTATCGCCCACGCTTCACCTAGCGAAATGTTTTCTGTAAACGTCAACGATATTTCAATCATGACATCCTTTACGAAACGCTTCATCCTTGAGTTCACCCCTCAAAATTAAGCGTTTTCTTAACCCTCGTTCACGATGGTACCTCTGGGACAGTCAGTCGCACAGCCGAATGACATTCCTAAACTGTGGCACTCTTCTGTTCATTTTTACTATAGCTCGGTCGATCCGGAAACATCAAGCTGAAAACGACACCCGCAACC
This sequence comes from Novibacillus thermophilus, assembly GCF_002005165.1. Classification (NCBI taxonomy): domain Bacteria; kingdom Bacillati; phylum Bacillota; class Bacilli; order Caryophanales; family Thermoactinomycetaceae; genus Novibacillus; species Novibacillus thermophilus. The sequence goes on along the minus strand of NZ_CP019699.1, from coordinate 2,384,678 downwards.
ATGGCCATGAAAAAAGTCGCTGCGCGGGACGTGAACACTTCTTCTAGCGGCGTGCTGATCCAGACGACCGTGGCTAAAAATCCGGTGACAATGGTCGCCACGATGCCGATGCCAGACGTGCGCTTCCAAAAGAAAGCCAGAATGACCGCTGCTGACAACGTACATCCTACACCGGCCCACGCCCAGCTGACCACGAGATAAACGAGGGACTCCGACGTAAGGGCAATAACGAGACCTACAATGCCGGCGACGACGGTCGTCACTCTGGAGACCGCGACAAGCTGTCTTTCCGTTAAGTTGAATCCCAACGCTTTGTGCATAATATCTTCGCTGACCGAACTGGTGACGACGAGCAACTGCGAATCTGCAGTTGACATGATGGCGGCTAAAATGCCTGCTAACAAAATGCCGGAAATCCAAGACGGCAACAAATCCGTAACCATATGCGGCAAAACTGTCTCCACATCGGAAAAATTGGCCGGATCGTAAAGGGTCAACGCCGTAATGCCGATTAAAAAAGCACCGCCGTAAGCCAACACCGTCCAAATAATGCCGACGACGCTCGCCGTTCTCGCCTCTTTCTCGTTTCTCAATGCCATAAATCGAGACGTCAATTGCGGCTGCCCACCTAAGTACCCAAAAAACCAGGCTAAATTGTTCACAATAAGGAGCCCCAGTCCGAATCCGGTGAGCCCGCCCGTCCACGAATCAACTCCTTCCGGGGCATTCGCCAGTGCAGATCCGATCGATAAATCGCTCGCAGCAATGTGAAAAAGGGCAACGACGGGGAGGACGACCAGTGTGATCACCATGAGCAAACTTTGGATCACATCGGTCCACACGACTGACATAAATCCTCCCAAGCTTGCGTATACAACGACAATTAGTGCCGTCAACAGAATACCCGCCGTAATGTCCAGATCGAACGTAGAAAACAGTGTCTTTCCGGCACCGGCAAATTGTGCTCCGAGGTAAAACATAAAGAAACTGACGATGAGCAGCGTGGCTGTCCAACGGATCAGTCGCGCGTGGGCCTGAAATTTCAGAGAGAGGAAATCTGGGATCGTGAGCAAGTTGTGGGCGTTCGTTTCGCGCATGAATCTTTTGGCCAAAAAGAGCCAGGCACAGCTAATCCCGACCGCAATGCCAATACAGACCCAAATGGCAGAAAGGCCGTTTGCAAACGTAAAACCCGTCAAGCCGAGCAACAGCCAGGACGATTCACCCGTCGCCCGCTCGGAAAAGGCGAGGGCCCACCCGGGGAGTTTTTTTCCACCGAGCAAAAAATCCGATTGCGTTAACTTCTTCCGGCTGAAGTAATAGCCCAGTAGGAGCATAACAGCACAGTAAACGATCAATTCGGTCAAAATGACTCTGTCCACGCCTTTTTTCTCCTTTCCTTTTTTTTACAAAAAAGCAACAGACCAACCATGTTCGCCACATGCCTGACCTGCTGCTATTCATGCATGACTACAACACTTGACGTACGCGCGCTATCGCCCAGTCGATGTCTTCTTTTCCGATAATTAACGGAGGAGCAAAACGAATAATGTTACCGTGGGTCTCCTTGCAGAGCAGCCCTTTCTCTTTGAGGCGTTCACAGTAAGGCCGTGCCGCTGTATCCAACTCGACCCCAATCAACAGACCGCGCCCGCGAATATCGCGAATGTGCGGGTTGTGAATTGTCTTCAACTCTCCTAGCATGTACTCGCCCATTTCAGACGCGTTCTCTACGAGGTTTTCTTCCTCAAGCACCTCCAGAGCCGCCATCGCAACAGCGCAGCCGAGGGGATTTCCACCAAACGTCGACCCGTGGGAACCGACGGTCCAAACCTGGAAGATGTCTTCGTTCGCTGCAACGGCCGACACTGGAAACACTCCGCCGCCCAAAGCTTTGCCCAAAATGTACAAGTCCGGTTCTACACCTTCCCAGTCACAGGCAAAAAGGCGTCCGGTACGCCCGAGTCCGGTTTGGATCTCGTCTGCGGCGAACAACACGTTCCGTTCGCGACAGACGTTGTACGCTTCGCGCAAATAACCTTGGGGCGGGATGCGTATCCCACCTTCTCCTTGTATCGGCTCGATGAGGAATCCGGCCGTGTTCTGTGTGATCGATGCCTTTAGTGCGTCAATGTCCCCGTAAGGAACTGTTTTAAATCCCGGCGTCAAAGGCCCGAACCCCCGCTTGTACGACGCTTCAGAGGAGAAGGAAATCACCGTCGTCGTCCGGCCGTGAAAGTTCCCTTCACACACGACGATCTCCGCTTGATTCTCAGGCACGCCTTTTATTTCGTACGCCCAGCGGCGCATCGTCTTCACGGCTGTTTCCACCGCTTCCGCTCCGGCATTCATCGGCAGAATCATGTCTTTCTTCGTCAGCGCCGTCAACTTGCGGAAAAACTCGCCCAGCCGGTCGTTGTAAAACGCGCGAGACGTAAGTGTCACGCGATCGGCTTGATCTTTTAACGCCTGAACGATTTTGGGATGACGGTGTCCCATGCTGAGTGCGGAATAGGCACTGAGCATATCCATGTACCGCTTTCCTTCTACATCTTCAACCCAAATGCCTTCCGCCCTAGAAATGACGATCGGCAACGGCTGGTCGATACGTGCACCGAACTGCTCGTTGTCCTGTATGATGCGCTGTGTCGCCGTTTGTGTTGTCATCGCGCTTCCCCCTGTCGACCTAATTGTTATCAATTTGTGCCCGCTGCAAAGTTCCGCTGTAATCGACGTACACACTCTTCCACTCCGTGAACACGTCCAGGGCTGCAATACCGGAATCGCGGTGTCCGTTGCCCGTTCCTTTCGTGCCGCCAAAAGGCAAGTGAATTTCGGCACCTGTCGTGCCTGCGTTAACGTACACAATTCCCGTATCGAGGTCGCGCATCGCAGTAAACACGCGGTTGACATCCTGCGTAAAAATAGAACTGGACAAGCCGTAAGCGACACTGTTGTTCACTGTTATCGCTTCATCGAGACTGTCGACCGGAATGATTGAAATGACCGGACCAAAAATTTCTTCTTGCGCAATGCGCATGAAAGGCTCCACGTCCGTAAACAAGGTCGGCTGATAAAAATGGCCCTTTGCCAGTTCGCCTGTATCTGCCACCTCTCCGCCACAGAGAAGGCGGGCTCCCTCCTCTTTGCCGATTTTCACATATCCGTGAATTTTGTTCAGGGCGGAAGGGTTGATGACGGGTCCGACGTCGACCGATTCGTCCAGGCCATTGCCCAATGTCAAGTTCCGGATGCGTTCAAGGAGCATTTCCTCCAACTGTTCTTTTACCGCGCGGTGCACAATGACCCGGCTGGCCGCTGTACAGCGTTGCCCACTCGTCCCGTAACCGCTCCAAATAATGCCGTCCACAGCCAGTTTCAAGTCGGCATCGTCCATGACGATAATGCCGTTTTTCCCGCCCATTTCCAACGAGACGCGTTTTAAGTGGCGTCCGCCTTTCTCTGCAACGCTGCGCCCAATTTCGGTCGACCCGGTAAAGGAAATGATGTCGATATCCGGATGCTCAACCATCGCTTCGCCGACGACTTGCCCCGAACCGTAAACGAGATTCATAACCCCTTTTGGGAGACCCGCTTCTTCCAAAATACCCACCAGCATGTTTGCCAGCACCGGCGTTTCCGAGGCCGGCTTCCACACGACAGCATTGCCGCCGACGATCGCTGGAAACGCTTTCCACGTGGCAATGGCAATAGGGAAGTTCCACGGTGTAATGAGTCCGGCAATGCCGACCGGGGCTCTGACGCTCATGGCAAACTTGTTCGGGAGCTCAGACGGAGTCGTATCTCCGACCAACCGCCGCCCTTCCCCCGCCATAAAGAAGGCCATGTCAATCCCTTCCTGCACTTCGCCCCGCGCTTCGGCGATGACCTTCCCCATTTCCTTTGTAAGTGCTTGCGATAACTCTTCCTTTCGCTCTTTGAGTAACTGCCCGGCCCGGTAAAGCACGTCAGCACGTTCAGGTGCCGGGACGAGGCGCCACTTTTGCTGTGCGGCAACAGCCGCCGCTACGGCCCGATCCAGATCGCCTTCGTCAGACTGAGTCACTTGCCCCAAGACTTCACCCGTCGCCGGGTTCAGATTATCCCGAAACCTCCCGGTCGCAGACGGTACCCATTCTCCATCAATGAAGTTGACACACTCACTCATGTCTGCTTCCTCCTTTACAGCACAATTTCTCCGACACTATACGACTATGCAAATGTCATGCCAGCATACCCAAGTGTGTCATCTTGTCGTACCGTTACAGATTATTCACAAGAAATGCGAATTATCATTGATTAATGTAGTCATTCATTAAATGAAATTTTCGAATACAGAGTCATGGTTTCACTGACATTTGAACAAAAACAGTTGTCAAAAAAGGGATTTCCTGATACAATGTCCATTGTATATAAACATATGTTCATGTAGTGAGGACAAAAAATTTGTTTTGAAGGAAGGACTGGCAAACATATTATGGGTTTACTTGTGCAAAAGTTCGGCGGATCGTCTTTAAAATCAATTGAACGCATTCAGAGAGCAGCCAAACGCATCGCACAAGAAGTCGACGAGGGACATCAGCTGGTCATCGTCGTGTCCGCCATGGGGGACACAACCGATCATTTAACAGACATGGCGAAAACTATTACCCCTTTTCCTCATCCGCGGGAAATGGATCAACTACTTGCAACGGGCGAACAAGTGTCAATGGCGCTATTGTGCATGGCCCTGCATCAACACGGGGTAAAAGCTGTTTCGCTGACGGGCTGGCAAGCTGGGATTATCACTGAAGATGTTCACACTGAAGCAGATATTGTCGAAGTGCAGCAAGAGAAGATTTTGTCCCACGTCGAAAAAGGGCGCGTCGTCGTTGTGGCAGGATTTCAAGGGGTGACGGGAGACGGTGAAGTGACCACCATCGGACGCGGCGGATCCGATACGACGGCGGTCGTACTGGCAGCGGCTTTGGGGGCAGAACGCTGCGACATTTTGACAGATGTGGACGGCGTATATACGGCTGATCCCCGCATCGTCCCACACGCCCGGCCGTTACCCCATATCTGTTACGATGAAATGCTCGCCCTGTCTCGTTTAGGAGCACACGTGTTACATCCCCGGGCAGTGGCATGTGCGATGCAGAACCGCGTCCCTTTAATCGTGCGGTCGAGTTTTCACGAGGCAGACGGGACGCGTATAACCGAAACTCGTGCTACACGTTCCGCCATCCCCGTGAGCGGCATTGCGTGTATGGAGCATCTGGTAAACGTGACCCTCGCCCTGACGAAAAGGGAACCAACTGTCGTCAACCGTTTGACTGCTGTTGCAGCCCACTCTTCCCTCGTGAGAGACAAAGGTACACGGGAGCTTTCCTTTCTCATCAAGCGTGAGCATGTGCCAAAACTTTCGGCTATGCTCAGCGAATTCAAGGGCTCAGTCGAACGTGTCGACTACGAGTACGATAAAGCCCTCCTTTCGGTCGTCGGTGCCGAGGCGGACAACCCCGATATTGTCTCCACTGTTGAGGAACAATTGCACCGCGCTTCCATTAAGGGAAAATCGGTCACGACTTCCAGACACAGTGTATCCTGTTTGATCTGCCAGGAGGATGTCATGAAAGCAGCGAACGCGTTACACCAGGCTTTCGACCTCGACAAGGCGAAAGAGGCTGTGTTGCAAGTCTCGCAGTTTCAATAGTCGCCCTGGCGATTGGGCGCGTTGCAGCTCGCAAGGGCCGCTGCATGCGTTAGACGCACCATTGCTTTCTCCGTGTTTCGACCACTCAATGCTCACCAGCGAAGGAGGCGGTCATGCCACCCCCACAGCTGAAAAACTCCGCTTGGCGTTTTGGTTGCTGGCGACCTTTTACGGGATGCGATAGGAAGTGGCGCACCTCCTCCTTTCTCTTCTACTGGTTTAACGCTGAAAACGCGACAGTGAAAAAGGACGCAGGTCGAAGCCTGGATCAAGGCCACACGCAACGCGCGCCATTAATTTACCTGTTACCGGCGCAAGGGCGATTCCATCCCCTTCGTGACCAGCTGCAATGTACAAGCCGGACCACTCTTTTACCACTCCAAGGATAGGCATTTTGTCCGGAGTATAAGGCCGAAGTCCAGCAAAAGCGCGCAAAATGTTGACACTCCCTAAAACTGGAAAAACTCTTACAGCTGTTTGGCTAATGGCATGTAAAACTTCTGCAGTCGGCCGCCGATCAAACCCCACAAATTCGCGAGAGCCGCCGATGAGCAAGTTTCCGCTTTTGGTTTGTCCAATCGCGAGGCCGATTCCCGCAGTATCGGTCTTTTCCCCACTGCTTGCTCTCTTTAACATTTTAGATGCAATGTAGGCTCCACTCAAAATCACGGAGTTGATCATCGGTGGAATTCGCTCGGATACGAGGATCTGTCCCCGGCGTGGAATGATCGGGACGTGAAGTCCCAGTGGAGCCAGTAGTTTTGGTGTCCAAACTCCTGACGATAGGACAGTGGCGTCGGCGAATATTTTCTCACCGCTGACCTCAACTCCTACGACTCGTTCACGATCAGTGATGAGACCAGTCACTCTTGATTGGAGACGGATGTCAGCTCCCCGTTTTCGAGCGGCACTGGCCATCGCAAAACAAACGTTTAACGGATTAACCTCAGCATCGTCATCAGACCAGGTCGCCCCTATTACGTCCTTGGACAATCCTGGTTGGCGTTTACGCGCTTCTGCTCCAGATAAGAACTCTACTTGTAACCCTGCTTTCTGCTGTTGGTCAACAAGGCGCTGGATCGCTTCCCGCTCCTGTTCCGTCTCGACCAGGATCATGCCACCGCATTTCCGATATTCCAGATCTGCGCCTAACTCTGCTTCGAGGTCGGCATACATGTGAGCACTTTCTATCGCTAAATCGAGCAAAGGCCCCGGTTTTTTCGATTGAAGCATAATCGCTCGGTCGCACGCCCCCGACGTACCCGAAGCGAGGTCTTTCGCTTCAATTAATGTCACCTCTACCCCGAGTTTCGTCAAGTAATACGCGATCGACGTACCGATGATGCCTCCACCAACGACAATGACACGGTATGACATGTTCTTTCCCCATTTCCCATTTCTTTCAAAAAGAGATCCAAACCTACTGTCACGGCAACGCGGCATATACAAACTCTGTTAATGATACGATATCGAATACAGGCAGATTTACAGCCTTTTTAATCCTTTCTTTATAAGGAGACATGTTGGTGCATTCGAGAACAATAGCCCGCACATCTGGGTGGTTGTCTACAAGCGTCTTCGCTTTTCCGACCACTTCTTTTTCTACTTTGTCTGCGTCCATGTCCTCCTGCCCCTCAACAAAGCATCGCGTAAATTCAGGCATGTTGTCCATCCCTTCAACAGCCATCGGTATTTGATGTATCCCCAACGCTTTGAAGTGTTGGGAACTGAGGGATGCTTTGCTTGCCGTCATAACGCCAATTTGTCCCCGCTTTCCTACTAAACGATAGACAAATGGAATTTGTATAAGGCTGGAAGCGTAAAACAGGACATTTACTTTTTGTTCAATCTCTTTCTGAAAAAGGGATAAAAACCCACAACTTGTCGTGATCGCTTGAACTCCTTGTCTCTGTAACGTAAGGGCACCCTCTACAAAAGGCTGCAGCAAAGATGGATCCCCTTCTTTGACCACGCGATCGACTGTCGCCCCTTTGACCAGTGCGTATTTGACAGGGAAGGGAAAGGTCAACCCATTGCCGATGTCACCGAGAAGTCGAGGAAATGTAGTGTCCAACATCAAAACCCCTATTTTCGCTTCTTCCATCTCTTTTATTCCCCTCTTCTAAATAAACCAGGCGATAAAACCTGAAATTGCAAAGTAAACCGTTAGTGGCAAGGCCAAGATCATGACCTTCACGGGGTCTACTTTTTCATTCATGATCCCGCCGACAATGCCGACGATGACAAATGTCGTTAACCCTACTGGAGGCATGGACTGTCCCGCCATCGCTAGATGTGCCGCGCCAAGGGCCGTATTCACTGGTTCTACCCCCTAGGTTCATCAAAACGGGTCCCAAAAAGGTGACGATCACCGTTTGGGCTGTCGTTTGGGAGCCGGTTAACATCCCGACGAGTATCGTTGCAAAACCACCTCCCCACTTCATAGCCGTAGGTTCTAAACTTTCTGCGAACGCTTTCACCATTTCAATTAGACCAGCCTCATAAAAAATTCCGATCATGATGCCTGCGCACAGCTGGATTTGCACCGTCTTGTTTACTTTACGCAGTCCGCCTATAAATATCGGCACTGCTTCACGCCTCACTCGCGGGAACAGAAAGCTCACAGCCAAGGCGACGATAATGGCGAGAACGACAGGAAAGGTGATGCCTTGAATAATCGGATATTGATTCAGAAGACGAGAAAGTCGCACAAACGGCGTCCACCTTTCAAAAATATTGAAACCAAAACCCGACGACGCCACAACGATCACAACAAGCAGAGCTAACGGAACAAGTGTGTACCAGTGAGAACTCAAAATCTGTTTAAATGTCTGCTTTGGAAGCAAGGCCTCGGGAATTTTTTTCATGTTTACTAAGCGCACACCTGTAATAACGGCAACCACAACACCTAACCCAACGGTTACGTATCCGACCTTTAGCACGGGCTCAGGATTTATTCCTATGAGAGAAGAAGATAAGAATATGGCCTGAGAAATGGGAGGCATCACGGAGCCGATTACAGCTCCCATGAGTATAATCAGACTGATCTGCTCTCCGTTTAACCGCAAATCCCGGAGTGAACTTACGACTAAAAAGCCAATCACCGTCGCGGCTGCTATGGCGTCGCCGAGTAGTGAGCCGGCCAGGACTAAGGTGAAAATAATAGATGCAATGAGCCCTTTTGAGGAATTTCCGAAGAGCGAGCGAAACGTGTTCAGTACTGTATCCATCGTACCCAACTTTACCTGTGATTCTGCGTAAAAACTGCCAAAGATTGACAACATGATGACCCAAGCCAATTTGTCAATGCCGGAAATCGCAGCCGACACCGTATCCGCTGCTCCCAGCCCACCCAAGAAAGCCGCGGACACGCCGGCCACGAGCAGCCCGATCCGGACTTCCCCTCCGATTTTGGGAATAGCTGGCACTAAAATAATCACGAGCAACAATACAATCGGAATTATGACGGTTACCATCATATCGTGCTCCTTGTGAATACTTAAAAATCTCCAGACTTCAACACCTTCCTCACACGTTCAACCGACCAGCGAATATCTGCTTTGCTCCAGAGCAACCTTTACTCTACTCACGCAATCGGACCTTCTTCTTTTTACTCAACTCATTATCCACGCCATCCACGCCGCCGAGTTTAGACAATCCCCTCTCCCTAGCGGAAAGATTCTATTCTCCTTTTAACATAGCTCACCCACTCGCTTACACATCTGTACCCTCCCTCAAGTTCAATGATTCCACCATACATGATTATGTAAATAATGTAACGTCATTATTTTTTTTAAGGTTCAAAATGATATCTGGTGGTTCTGCAATTCGCGGACCAATTGGAGCATGAGGTAGATTTAGAAGACCCATTGATCGGAACGGAAAAGACGATTTACTGTTCGAACGAACAATGCATATGAACTGATGCGCCAAGTTTACAGCATCATCAAAAAACCATCGCCACCTCGGTCTCCCTCGGTGGCGATGGTTGTCTCACGTCTTGTGACTGTCTGTTCGTCTGCACAGTTCAAGAGCGGGTTTTGTCCGCACGGCGTTTCTGAAGCAGCCAGATGAACGCAATGACGACCAATCCAACGACGTCAGAAATATTCTCCGGCGAGATGAGGGACAACCCGGCGATAAACAGAACGACTCTCTCCCAACCGTTCGATCGGCGAACGAAGAAACCGATGACGGAACTGCTGACGGCAGCCATGCCGATCAGGGCAGTCACAACGGCGAGAAGCAGCGAGAGCGGTGTCGCATCCACGAGGACGATGATCGGATTGTACACAAAGATGTAAGGCACGATAAACGCCGCGATGGCCAACTTCACCGCCGTCACACCCGTTTTGAACGGGTTGGCCCGGGCGATACCCGCACCGGCGAAGGCCGCTAAACAGACGGGCGGTGTGATGTCCGCCACGATACCAAAGTAAAACACGAACAAATGGACGGCAATCGGCGCCAGTCCGAACTCGTTGATGAGCGCCGGCGCGGCGACAGTGGAAGTGACGACATAATTAGCCGTCGTCGGCAGCCCCATTCCGAGAATTAAGCACGCGATCATCGTGTAAAAGAGAGCGAGAATGAGGGTGCCTCCCGCTAATGCAATAATGCCAGCCGCAAATTTTGAACCGAGGCCTGTCATCCCGACAACCCCGGCAATAATCCCGGCACAGGCGACAGCGGCGATAACGGGCAACGCGACCCGCGCCCCTTCTTCCAACGTGTTTAAAATTTGGCGCAGCGACATTCTCGTGTCCTTCCGGAAAAAACTGACGGCAAACGCGACAGCAATCCCGAGCAGGGCCGCCCTTTGCGGCGTAAACCCGGACAACAAGGTGAAAACGATGATGATGAGCGGCAACAACATGTACCCTTTTTTCAACAGGAGCTCTTTCGCTTCCGGCAGTTCATGCTTCGGCACACCTAAAATGCCCTGCTTTTTAGCTTCGAAATGTGTGCCGATAAAGATACCGGAAAAGTATAACAGCGCTGGGACAGCAGCAGCTAACATGATGTCAGAGTAGGGAACCCCGATGTACTCGACCATGATAAACGCCGCCGCCCCCATAATAGGTGGCATTAACTGGCCGCCAGTCGATGCCGATGCCTCCGTCGCTCCGGCGAATTCCGGTTTAAACTTCGCTTTTTTCATCATAGGGATCGTAAACGACCCTGATGCCACTGTGTTCGCGACAGAACTGCCCGAGATCATCCCTTGAAAGGCACTGGCAATTACAGCCGCTTTGGCCGTTCCGCCGGTAAACCGCCCTGTGACGGCAAAGGCCAAATCGTTAAAAAACTGCCCGATTCCGGACTTCACCAGCACCACTCCAAAAAACAAAAAGAGAAAGATGAACTTTGACGAGATTTGAATCGGCGTACCGAATATGCCGTTCTCTCTGTACCACAAGTCGGTCATCACTTTGTCAAAGGCAAATCCGGAATGGGAGAGCACTTGTGTCGGAATGACATTGCCGAACAAGGCGTACAAAATAGCGACGGAAGCGACAACGATGATGGGAATGCCGACGGTACGCCGCGTCGCTTCCAGGACGAGTAACACACCGAGTACAGCCAGTGTAAAGTCGAGCAGGCTGTAACCGGTCACTCGTGCCTGCAGAATTTCATCAAAGAAAACAATTTTATAATAGCCGACAAATAACGACGTAAAGGCTAAAACGACATCGTACCAAGGAACCCCTTTTCGCTCTTTGGTCTTGCCCTTCTTGGCCGGATACAACAAAAAAATCAACCCGAGAGCTGTTCCGAGATGGACGGCACCCTGAATCTGTGTCTGAAACGTGCCGAAGTAACCGGTGTACAGATGGAATAAGGTCAAATAGACCGCAAGGAACGTGACCACCCATCCCCACTTTCCGATGTGGTGCCTCACGGCGCTCTGTCGATCGTACTTTTCCAAGATCGCTTCTGCATGTTCTGGCTGCAGTTGGTCTTTGCTCATCCGGTCACCTCCTCGTATGTGAAGAAAGTCAGGTGGAGGGGCTCTCCACCTGACTTGACTAATTTGCTAATTCGTCCAGGCTGTTGATCCCTGTAGCTTCTCGTGTCACTATTTGAACCACTTCCGGATAGATGTGTCCGATGAAAGCGAAGTTTTCCACTGGGGACCCGTCAAATTCGCCTGTTCCCTCCAGCGCCTCTCTAGCCGGAACGTGAACGGTCATCCCGAGATCCATCGTCCCATCCCGTATGCTTACCAGATTTTCCACTGATGCGCCGGTCTCCGTATTGGTGACATTGACTCCATCGATATAATTATTCCAGATGTTAGCAATCTCTCCGCCTAACGGGTAATACGTTCCTCCTTGACTCCCAGTTCCGAGCACGAGTTCACTTTTGCGATTAGCAGCGTCTGCACTAATTTGCGCTTCTTCCGCCTCAACGGTCAAACCCTGTTCCTCATAGTACCGTTTCGCGCCCGGGTGGATCGGTAACCCTTCCAAACCGTTCAACGCGTTTTCTAAAGTCATCTGTTCCGCTTGTGCGTGTGTATTTTCATCCGCGTGCTCGATCATTACTTTCGCCAGCTCATATGCCAGTTCGTCATCGACGGTGTTGGTGTTGGCAACGAGAACCGCATACGCTGTCACTGTTTCCACGTCTTCTTCCAAAAAGTCATAACTGTCGGCCGGAATCGTATAACGCAAGTAACCGCTTTTTTCTTCCACGTATTGGATCGCCTCATCGGAAAGACTGAGCAGTTTGACATCGCCCGTCGACGCTTGCAAGTCTGTAATCGACGCTGCCGGTAAACCGAGAACGCCGAATGAAATGTCAATATTGCCGTCTTTGACGCCGTCCATGGCATCCCCAAAACCTTCTTGAAATTCTCGATAGCTTCCTTCCTCGATTCCATAAGCGTCGAGAATGACTTTTGTAACCGCCTGGGTAGCGCTCGCCGACGGACCGATGGCAATGCCGACATCTCCCCCGCCTGCACCGCTGCACGCCGTGACGAGTGCGAACACTGTGGCGCATATCACCAGAACCGTCACTTTCTTCTTCATTTAACATACCCCCAATTTTTTTTAAATAATAGTACTACTGTGTGTATGCCTATTGTGCCCCGTTATCACCTTCTTTACCAGTAAAAAATAAGCTGTATGGTTGTAGGAGAATTTTTTATACGCAAAGTCTATCGTTGGCTAGAGTAAGCGGGGATGTATATGTATGCCTGTAGGACGTGTGGAACCGACCAGGTGAGGCTCCGCCTATTCACACCATCGCCCGGTCGGTTACGAACAACATTGAAGTGACTGACTTTTCTATATAAGTTTTACTATTACACACACTTTACAAGTTTATCGAAATTTCCCGATAAAGACAAGATCTCTCTGAGAAATTGTTGTTCGTCAGTGATATTGTCATATTGTAACGCGTCAGTGAAAATGTCACATATGGGAGAGAACATATTCATGAGCAGACAAGAGCTGAAGCGTTACACCGTCATTGATCGCTGGATTCAAGGTTTGATCACAGGAGGTGAAGCCGCTGAACTCCTTGGGTTAAGTTACCGCCAGGTTTGTCGTCTCAAAAAACGGGTGCTTGAGGAGGGGGAAACGGGGATTATCCACAAAAACAAAGGACGCAAACCGGCACACGCACTGTCTGACAATACACGTCAAAGAATTCTGGAGCTCCACCAAAGCGATGCGTATCAAGGGTGTAATGATGTGCATTTTGCCGAATTGTTGGCCAAGTACGAAGGAATTCACGTCAGTCCGTCAACCGTGCGTCGCATTCGCTCTGAGGCCGGCATCAAACCGAAACGCAAACGGCGTCCGGCTAACGTGCACCGGCCACGTGAGCGAAAGCCACAAGCCGGCATGTTAGTCCAAATGGACGGGAGCCCTCACCCTTGGTTGGAAGATCGAGCGGAACCGATGTCCCTTCTTGCCGCCATTGATGATGCCACTGGAAAAGTCGTGGCTGCTCTTTTCCGGCCACAGGAGGACACCGAGGGCTATTTTAGGCTGACACGACAGATGATTGAGCAAACTGGCATTCCCGATGAGTGTGTATTCGGATCGCCATATGATTTTCCGTTCCCCTAACGAGAAGCAAACGATCGAGCAGGAATTGGCGGGAGAACCCGTTCCTTTGTCGCAATTCGGACAAGCCCTTGAAGAGTTAGGTGTGACTCATATCAAAGCCTTAACACCACAAGCCAAGGGACGGATTGAACGGCTGTTCCAAACGCTACAAGACCGTTGGATTGTCGAGTTGCGCCTCCGGGGCATCGACACCATTGAGGAGGCCAACACGGTGCTGCCGGAGTTGATCAAAGCGCATAACGAACAGTTTGCGGTTGAACCGCGTGACCCAGAAAGTGCGTTTGTCCCTTTGGAACAAGGACAAGCGTTGGATCTAATTCTTTGCTACCGTGAAAAGCGTACTCTGGGAACCGGAGAAACAATTGCTTACAAAGGAAAAACCTACACAATAGATCGCTCGGATCACCAACAAACCATCCCGCGCAAAACCCGTGTCGAAGTGCGAGAAACATTAGACGGAAGACTATTTGTCCGGCACACAGCAAAGGCAAGCTCATTCAACTGATCACCAACGATTGGGGGCGGAGCGCAGAAGAGATTGGTGAGTTGTACCGCAAACGCTGGCAGATAGAACTATTTTTCAAGTGGGCAAAACAGCACCTTCAGATCAAAAAGTTTTACGGACAGAGTGAGCGTGCCGTATATAACCAAATATGGATCGCTCTCATCACCTACTGTCTCCTGCGGTTGTTACAACAGCGAACCAAGTCACCACACACTTTGTTCCGATTGTTACAACATGTGCGTGATACCCTCTTCAAACCTTTACTGGATTTGATTCAGTTACTTCATCGAAAGCCAACGCGTACTAGCCGTGGCAGGCGTCGTGTTGATCCTGAAGAGGAGTTTCGCCAGTTCGTAAAACAGTTAGAAGAAGAAGGAATGGAGAGTATTGAAGGTCTGTACGCTGATGTAATGGAAGTTATCTAAACAAAGTAGAATATTGTGACAATGTGGATCATGGGCTACTTTTAAGCCAACTAGCCCTTTTAGTTCTTGAATTAAAAGAACGTATTCGGAATGTTCGATATATTTAATGAAAATGAGGGGCGCCCATTTTCCTCCAATTTGACAAACGGGATTAAGTTTTATGCAACGCTAGTGATAGGTAATATAGATAATCATTCATAATGTGTTATTTTAAGGATCAATCGTAAAATCCAACCGCTTCTCCTTTTCGCCTCTTTTAATGTTGACATTCTCAGTTAATATCGCTTCGCCATTATCTATGATATTAAAATTATAATTACCAGGGGGTAAATGAAGAGAGTATTCGCCGTTTTCATCGGTAGAAATGCCAATTTCAGGAATAGGTGGACGAGGAAAGAAAGTAGGTTCAGGATTGACTGGCAAATCAGGGATAGGTTCCCCCTTTTTATTAGTAATTTGACCTACGACTGTGACCTGATCATGTACATCCCCGCTAGTAAAACTGCAGCCAAACAAAGCAAGGTTAAGAGTGAATATTATGGCAAGGATAATGGTGTTGTACTTTTTCACGATGACCACTCCTTGTGAAAAGGGCAGAGAGGGTAATACCCTCTCTTTGAACTTTTATGCAAATGAAGCAACGGTTATTCAGGTTCAGGATAGTTTATCCAAGTTACAAGGTTGTCAAATACATCTGAATTAATACGTGTCCCCCTGTTGAAGCTGGAACCTCCGTATCTACCATAGGCATGAATAGCCAACCCACACGGCCCGGCACAATCCGGGTTATTGAATTCGTAGACAGGTGACCCACTTTGACCACGAAATGTATCGATGGGATAGAATAGTTGACGATCCTCTGATTGTACAATCCTATTCGAGTGTTGCCATTGAGTTCCGGATGGTTTATCTGACGGGTAACCGCTTAAATTAACGATGATGTCGTTCAATGAAGCTGGGGTTGAGCGAAAGCCAAAATAACCGGTGGTATTACCAACTGGCTCACTTAATTGTATAGCCCCATAATCGTACTCACGATTCCCCTCTGTCCATCCTGTTACTGTGAAGAGACGATAAGCTGGTACGGACCCATAAGGAAATTTGTTTCCATCTCGCCCCGGATAGACCGTTACCCCGCTTGCCCAGACATTATTAATATCGTCATACACACAGTGCCCTGCTGTTGCGATTGTAGAGGGTCCAATTAACCATCCTGAACAAGTGCCTAGACTGCTCTGGATGTGCACAATTGCCCTATAGGGATAGAGTGTCGTGTCAGAAACTCGCAAGCGGTCGTCTACCCCAATTATATCAGACGTGTCTATTGGAGAATCAATATGTTTAATCTGAGATGTCTTAGGGGTTTGTAATTTTTGCCCACCCGGCGTACCAGAACCGGAAAATCCAGGAGATAAGAACCCATTCTTCTCTTTAATTATCGCGTCTTTTGGCGGATTGACATCGCTAAAATAGTTCGAATCATCACTAGCAATGGGGGTGTGAGGGGACTGCGATTCAGCCGCGTAAACCTTTGGTGGCACATCGAATACTTGAAAGCCAGTTAAACTTGCTACCAACAGAGTAAACACAAACAACATTCGGAAGACCTTTGAAAACAACATACTACCACTCTCCTTAAAAATTTAGATATATCTATTTGTTTATAATAATACAATATTATTTATTGTAGGTGTTGTTCGTCAGTGATATTGTCATATTGTAACGCGTCAGTGAAAATGTCACATATGGGAGAGAACATATTCATGAGCAGACAAGAGCTGAAGCGTTACACCGTCATTGATCGCTGGATTCAAGGTTTGATCACAGGAGGTGAAGCCGCTGAACTCCTTGGGTTAAGTTACCGCCAGGTTTGTCGTCTCAAAAAACGGGTGCTTGAGGAGGGGGAAACGGGGATTATCCACAAAAACAAAGGACGCAAATCGGCACACGCACTGTCTGACAATACACGTCAAAGAATTCTGGAGCTCCACCAAAGCGATGCGTATCAAGGGTGTAATGATGTGCATTTTGCCGAATTGTTGGCCAAGTACGAAGGAATTCACGTCAGTCCGTCAACCGTGCGTCGCATTCGCTCTGAGGCCGGCATCAAACCGAAACGCAAACGGCGTCCGGCTAACGTGCACCGGCCACGTGAGCGAAAGCCACAAGCCGGCATGTTAGTCCAAATGGACGGGAGCCCTCACCCTTGGTTGGAAGATCGAGCGGAACCGATGTCCCTTCTTGCCGCCATTGATGATGCCACTGGAAAAGTCGTGGCTGCTCTTTTCCGGCCACAGGAGGACACCGAGGGCTATTTTAGGCTGACACGACAGATGATTGAGCAAACTGGCATTCCGATGAGTGTGTATTCGGATCGCCATATGATTTTCCGTTCCCCTAACGAGAAGCAAACGATCGAGCAGGAATTGGCGGGAGAACCCGTTCCTTTGTCGCAATTCGGACAAGCCCTTGAAGAGTTAGGTGTGACTCATATCAAAGCCTTAACACCACAAGCCAAGGGACGGATTGAACGGCTGTTCCAAACGCTACAAGACCGTTGGATTGTCGAGTTGCGCCTCCGGGGCATCGACACCATTGAGGAGGCCAACACGGTGCTGCCGGAGTTGATCAAAGCGCATAACGAACAGTTTGCGGTTGAACCGCGTGACCCAGAAAGTGCGTTTGTCCCTTTGGAACAAGGACAAGCGTTGGATCTAATTCTTTGCTACCGTGAAAAGCGTACTCTGGGAACCGGAGAAACAATTGCTTACAAAGGAAAAACCTACACAATAGATCGCTCGGATCACCAACAAACCATCCCGCGCAAAACCCGTGTCGAAGTGCGAGAAACATTAGACGGAAGACTATTTGTCCGGCACAAAGGGTGGATTACCCCCTAAAGGAAACAGTAAAACCAAAACGCCAGTCGCTGCAAAAACAAAAGGCGAGCTCGGAGAAACAACCTCACAAGCCCGCACTCAATCATCCTTGGCGCCAATATGGGCGCACCCAATCTAAATCTAGGATACGACAACGGGCTTAAAAAATCTAGACTGTGCCGTTAGAATACGGACTGTGATCCCTTCATCCCTTTTAGCCAGGGAGCTTGTCGTGGGCATTTTTATCAAGGGCGAGTGAAACTCGGGTATAAGCCTTTACCCTTGATGAAAGGGCCACTACAAGCTACGCTCCTGAACGGGATGGAGGGAATAACTAAAATAGGACAGAATCACTGACGAGTTAATAGGACATTTTCACTGACGCTTGACAGATCTCTCTGAGAAATTATCGTGCAGGATGACGGGGGACGATCTTTTTCAGTGCGGATTCGTGGGCTTCGACTGTGCGCTCAATGTCAGCTTCGACGTGAGCGGTCGACATGGAGTAACGGTTGAGCGGTTTGACGTAAATACCTAGTCGCAGCAATTCGTAATCGAGCGCTTTGCGAAGGGCCTGATTGTCTTGGTGCATGTCGCGGTAGTTCTTCACCGGTCGATTGGTCAAGACGATATTGAAGATGCTGCCCCAACCGAGAGTCTGCATCGGCACGCCGTAACGGAGGTACACTTCCTCCAGCATGCGCCTCAGCCTCTCTGTTTTGGCGGACAAATCATCAAGCGTTCCCTTTTCTTCCAGTATCCGTATCGTGGCCAAACCAGCGGCCAACACAATGGGATGACCGTTGTACGTGCCGCTGTGAAACAACACGTCCGTCTCATCTGACTCGCTGTGAACAGCGGACAAAATGTCACGGCCCCGCCGCGGATCGGTCATCTGCATCATTTCCTTCTTTCCCCCGACCGCGCCGATGGGAAATCCGCCTCCCAACACTTTTCCGAGTGCTGTCAAATCCGGTTTCACGCCGTACACTTTTTGTGCTCCGCCGAGGGACACTCGGAACCCTGTTTTCACTTCGTCGAAAATGAGGACGATGTTCAATTCTTCCGTCACTTTTCTAAGTCCGTGGATAAAATCCAATTCGGCCGGAATGAAACCACCTTGAACCGGCTCCAAGATCACAGCCGCCAACTCATCGGCGTGCCGGCGGAGCAGGCGTTCCGTTGCCTCCAGATTGTTAAAGGGTAAAATGACGGTCTGTGTCCTGTCGTGGGCAGACATTCCTGTCGACTCCGGGACGGGAGTAGGATGGTCGCTCTCACCGGCCCGGTTGAGATCGGGGTGTACGCTGAAGAGCACCTGATTGTAGCCGCCGTGGTAGTGTCCTTCGAATTTCGCGATTTTCTCTTTTCCGGTAAACGCCTTAGCTATTCGGATGGCAAGGAGTGTCGCTTCCAAACCGGAGTTCGTAAATCGCACCATATCGACGCCAGGGTAAAAGTCCGTCAACTTTTCAGCCAGTTCCGCCTCCAGTTCGTGCGGCGTACCGAAAACGGTCGTACCGATCTCCTTCATCTGATCCGTAATCGCCTGCAACACCCGCGGGTGTCCGTGTCCTGTTATGAGCGCACCGTAACACAACATGTAATCAATATATGCATGACCGTCCACGTCAAACAGTTTGCTGCCACAAGCGCGCTTCATGACGATGGGGTGGGGGGCGAAGTACTTGATGTTTGCCGTAACACCTCCAGGAAGAACTTGACACGCTCTCTCATACGCCTCAGACGACCCTTTGACTGCGGAATCTGTCAATCCGCCGGTTACCATCATCATCCTCCACTCAACTCGTATTGTGTATAAAGGGTGCTTACTTAAGAGTATAATCGAGTGGAGAGAAAATGCAATAATTATTTCATCACGAAATTTATTTTGTAATTTTTATTTCTTGATGGTGTTCTTATCTTCCTCTTTGTGGTAAAATACGTCAAACCGCTCCCAAATGTCCTCCAACTTATTCAAACGGCGATGTAACTCCTGACCCTTTTGCTTGCCAACGTAGGCAATTAAGGCGTTAATTAAACTGAGGGGCCCGACGAACGAATCGAGGAACGTCGGCATCTGGCTTGATGAGAGAAGGGTGATGTCAGAGAAAGGAACGAGTGGGGACAGCAGGTTGTCCGTAATGGCAATTGTGGCAGCGCCCCGGTCTTTGGCAAAAGAGACGATGTCGATCGTTTTTCGCGTGTAACGGGCAAAACTGAGTCCGACGACGACATCGTTCTGATTCAAACTCTCTAACCTTTCGTAAACGGAATCAGCCGCCTGTACCATTTCACAGTTCCCCAACATCATGTCCAAATAGTAGTGGAGGAAAAATCCGAGGGAGACGGCACTGCGACTGGCGACGATGTAAATTTTGTCTCTGCTCAACAAAGTGTCGGCCGCCCTCTGCAAAGCTGTAACGTCCAGCGTCTCCATCGTCGTCTTGATGTTAGCGATGTCGTCTTGAAAAATTTCATAAATGCCTTTTTCCTCTTCGTTGTACACACTTTTCGACATTTCCAACCGTTCGGCCGTCGTCAACTGTTTTTCCACGGAATCCAGCATGTACTGCTGCATTTCAGGGTACCCCGAATACCCTAGAAACGTTGCAAAGCGGACGATGGTCGCTTCGCTCACACCTGTCATTTTGGCCAGTTTGCTCACAGTGTAAAACGGAACGGTATTCGGATTCTCTAAAATGTACTCTGCTATCTTTTTTTGCGATTTGCTCATGTGCGGTCTTTGAGCCGCTATGTGCCGGTATACGTCCGTCTGTTTCACGCTCTCACACCTTTCTCGTAGGGCAGTCCAAATCAGTGATGAAAAACCTCTTCCGTACGGAAGAGGTTCAATTCAAAGATGACGCTTTTCTTGCGTACGGCAAAATCGTTACTTCGCGGCAGCAGCTGAACCAACCCTTTTTTTCTGAGGAATATCACTCAACTCGTTGACCGAGACAATTTCTTCCACTTTTTTCTCCGGTTTCTTCCAATACTTTTCATTACCCGGCAGATCATCAAACCACGTCGCATCTTTCGGGCAGTCCAACACCATAAATTTGCCGTAGTTCCCGTCCCTTGACTGGTGATATTTCAAATACGCCTTGCCGTTTTCAATGGCCAATATCTCAATTTTGCCTGACGTATGGCTCATCGACAAGCGAACGCGTTTCCCGAGGCCCGACGTTTTCGCTTTCGCTTGCTCAACGATGTTGTACACTTCTTCCAACGTCAGCACAAAGTCGTGATTTCCCCTGACCGGCCGGTTGACGAAGAAATAGTAAGGCGTCACTCCAGCCCACGACAGCTTGTCCAACAACTCTCCCAAGACGTCCGGATCGTCGTTGATGCCTTTGAGTACAGGGGTCTGGTTCACGACGATGGCTCCCGCATCGTGCAGTGCCTGGAAACATTTGCGAGCTTGTTCGGTAATTTCCCGCGGGTGGTTCACGTGCGCCATAATGTAAATGCGCTTTTCAGGCGAAGAGTGTTGGCGGATCACTTGGAGGAGTTCTTCATCTTCATAAATTCTCATCGGGTTAAAGACGGGAAGTTTGGAACCGATGCGGATAATTTTCACATGATCGATGGCGCGGAGGCGTTCGAGAATCATTTTAATTTTTTTCGTGGCCAGTATGAGGGGGTCGCCGCCGGTTAACAAGACGTTGTTGATTTCAGGGTGTTCGCTTATATACTTGAGACCCGGTTCCACGTCAGACATAGCTTCTTTCACGTCGTGGCGGAACAGGCGCTTGCGGAAACAGTATCGGCAGTACGCCCCGCACACTTCAGAGCAGATCAAGAGGGCCGTCGTTTTGTATTTGTGCTGGCAACCGGGAACGACGTAGTTCGTATCCTCATCTGAAGCATCCCACCTGCCGTACTCTTCAGACAGTTCGCCCGTGTTCGGAATAACCAGTTTTCTGATCGGATCATTCGGATCATCCCAATCAATCAAACTTAAATAGTAATCGTTCACCCGGAAGACAAACTTTTCGGTAATCTGCTTCAGTTTCTCCCGCTCTGCCGCAGGGATCTGTGTAATCCGGTCAATATTCGTAATATACTTCGGTTGTGCCATTACGACGCATCATCACCTTTCTATATGAATCTATTAAACAAACGACTAAGTTTATTATAACATACTCCCCCCTTCCCCCAAATTTGAGGCCGTCAGCTGATCGTCACTTCGTCACACAAATACACGTCCTGGATGGCGTGTAACAGCTTCACCCCTTCTCTCATCGGCCGTTGAAACGCTTTGCGTCCCGAAATGAGGCCCATGCCGCCGGCCCGCTTGTTAATGACAGCCGTTTTCACTGCGTCGGCAAAGTCGTTGTCTCCTGACGCGCCACCTGAATTGATCAAACCGGCCCGGCCCATATAACCGTTCGCCACTTGATAACGGGTGAGATCGATGGGATGATCCGTCGTAAGTTCAGTGTACATGCGCTCATCAGTCTTGCCGTAGCTCTTCCCCGAAGCAGCGCGGATGGCCTTATATCCGCCGTTTAACGTTGGGAGTTTTTGCTTAATGATGTCCGCCTCAATCGTCACACCGAGGTGGTTCGCCTGACCGGTCAAGTCAGCCGCCGTATGGTAATCGGTGCCGTCAACTTTAAAGTGTTCGTTGCGGAGATAGCACCACAAGATCGTAAACATCCCCAATTCGTGGGCATACTGAAACGCCTCGCTGATCTCTTGAATCTGCCGGTTCGACTCTTTGGAACCGAAGTAAATCGTGGCTCCGATTCCGGCTGCTCCCATTTCCCAACACTGCTTCACGCTGGCAAACAGAATTTGATCGTACGCATTCGGATACGAGAGCAGTTCATTGTGATTGATTTTGACGACGAACGGAATTTTGTGCGCGTATTTTCTGGACACTGCCCCCAACACACCGTATGTAGAGGCAACGGCGTTACATCCGCCTTCTATGGCCAATTTGACGATGTTTTCCGGGTCGAAATAGGCGGGGTTTTTGGCAAAGGAAGCCCCTCCCGAATGTTCGATGCCCTGGTCGACCGGCAGGATGGAGAGGTAACCCGTGTGAGCCAGTCGACCGGTATTAAACATCCACTGTAAATTTTTAAGAACTTGATTGTTGCGGTCGGAGTTGGCGACGACGTCGTCGACAAAATTGGGCGAAGGCAAAACTAACTGCTCCTTTGGAATCGTTTTGCACTCGTGGTGCAGCAAATCGTCGGCCTCATCTCCTAAATAGTGTCGAATTTGTTCAATCACGCTTATCACCTCATCGCATTATCGTCAATCTGTACTTAATCCTGCTCACCTTTTGTGTTGTACGTTGAGCAACCGCGCGATGTTTCGCGCTTTGTCGTAAATGAGCGCTTCAGCCTGGCCGAGGGCCTCCTCGAGCGTCATCGGCCCCCTCGGGATGGCGTGCATGCTGGCAAACACGTCGTAAAGCGGCTCCACATCTCCTGCCAAACTGCCGGACATCAAAATCGTCGGGGTCCCGCATTCTTTCGCCAGCTTGGCCAAGTAGTACGGCACTTTGCCGTGCAGTGTCTGACTGTCGGTCTTTCCTTCGCCCGTGACGAGCCAGTCGGCCGACCTCAACCGCTCTTTCATGCCGACGGTTTCAGCGACGAGGGCCGCCCCCGATTCGAGGGAAGCTCCTATAGAGAGCATGGCAAAGCCGAGACCGCCAGCCGCCCCTGCACCTGGATGGTGCTGGAACGCTTGGTTCACATGGGCTTCCACGCGCTCTGCGTACGATGCGAGGTCTGCGTCCACCCTTTCCAGTTGATTTGGACGAAGACCTTTTTGCGGGCCGAAAACGTGCGTCGCCCCCCTCGGACCACACAGCGGATTGTCTACGTCGCACGCGACTCGGACGTCGACTTCCTTGATGCGCGGATCGATGGTACCGTAATCGACGAACTGCACCCTGGACAGCGATGCGGCAAAAGGCTCCACTCGTTTTCCGTCTCCGTCGCGAAAGGTAACGCCGAGGGCTTGCAGCATGCCCAACCCGCCGTCATTCGTCGCGCTTCCGCCGAGCCCGACGACGATGCGTTTGACCCCTTGGTCCAGTGCGTGGAGCAGACACTCACCGACGCCGTACGTCGTCAAATAGAGGGGGTTGCGCTTCCCTTCCGGAACGAGCGTGAGACCGGCCACCGCCGCCACCTCGATGACAGCCGTCTCCCCGTCGTGTAAAAGGCCATAAAATGTCGGTATCCTCTCGCCCGTCGGACCTGTCGCACTCAGGTCGAGGCGCTGCCCCTCTACGGCAAAGAGAAACGACTCCACCGTCCCTTCCCCGCCGTCCGCCATCGGAACGACATCGACATGGGCGTCCGGCATTTCCCGCAGCAGAGCTTTTTCAATCAGCCGGCCGACTTCTACGGCAGTCAAACTCCCTTTAAAAGAATCTGGTGCTACAACGAAACGCATCTCTTTCCTCCACTGTTTTCTTCTGCAAAAAGTATAACACATTTCTCTCCATTCCGCCGTCTTATCACGCTTTCACCAACGCCGCATCAGGTGAAAATCGACGGGGACACAAGGGTAGGCCTTCGGGCTACTTTCCGTTGACAAAAAGAGACCCTCCTTGTGTCCAAGGCAAGGGAGTCCGTTGTGACAGTCAGTTTACCGCGACTAGGAGAACGCGATCAAGCTGTCTTCTGACGCACCGGTTGATGCAACACACCCATATGCTGCAGGCGCCTCCTGACGACAATGCCGACGGCAGACGCAAGGACAACTTTCAACACACCTGTCGGAATGAACGGGACGACTCCGGCTAACGCCGCTTCTCTCCAGCCTAAGTCGGCCACGAACTTTAATTGAGCCGTCCCTGCCGCAAAGATGATGACTAATCCGACAGCGTTGGCAAACACGGCCCACAGAAACCCGGGGTTGCGGTGCAGTTCAATCGTTTTTCCTGTCACGTAAGCTCCTAAGATGAATCCGAATATGAATCCCCCCGTCGGTCCGACGAGAACGTGTAACCCTCCACTAAATTCTGCAAACACGCGCATCCCTACAGCCCCCATGAGAGTGTATATCAGCATCGACAAAGCCCCGTAGCGCGCTCCCAGTATTGTTGCGGCCAAAGCGACGGCCAGTGTTTGCCCGGTGAACGGAACCGGTGAAAACGGTACAGGAAAGGCGATTTGTGCACAAGCTGCGGTGATCCCGGCGAACAGCGCCGCCATCATCTGCATGCGTAAACGTCTCGATCCCATGTCTTCCATCCTTTCGGTACAATTGTTAACTTATTTATTATAATTGGTTTACATTTAGAGTGTAGAGCAATGGTCCGCCGATGTCAACAAAAACCGTGCCAGCGGACATCCCATTCATTTTGCTACCGTTTTGTCAAAATTGAGGCGTCACCGTCTATTCCAAATCCCCGCTCCTCGTGTTACATTACGGATGTCTCACCGCAGTCGTACAGGGAGGGATAACTGTTGGGGATCGTCTTGTTCATTCTCGTTGTTCAAGTTGCCTACGTCAGCATCTCGACACTGCGCTTAATCATTATGATGAAAGGAAACCGCAGCCTCGCTTCCCTCATCAGTTTCGTTGAGGTGTTTATTTACATTCTAGGATTGTCAGCAGTTCTCGCCAATATGGATACGTGGTACAACCTCGTCGTCTACTGCCTTGGATTTGCCATCGGCGTGTACACGGGGTCGCTGATCGAGGAAAAAATGGCGATGGGCTATATCATGGTTCAGGTCACGACGAGGCGGGACGATTCTGACATGGCGCCCAAATTGCGGAAAGAAGGATTTGGCGTAACAGCCTGGTCGGCGGAAGGATTAGCCGGAGAACGCCTCGTCTTGAACGTATTGACAAAACGCAGTCGCCAGCGGGAACTGCTGCAAAAAGTGCAAGAGATTGACCCGCAGGCGTTCGTCATTTCCTTTGAACCGAAAACGTTCGTCGGCGGCTTCTGGGTGAAGCGGGTACAGTGAACTTACAACCGCGCAAAGAGAACGGTCCATGAAGGTTTCTCTTGTTTACCCGCCTTATCTCGCCGTCAAAAATAAAAAAGTTGCGGAGAAAGGACGTCTCCACAACTGGAATTTCCTGTTTTCACCTTAATGAATGCCCAACTGCATCCGCGCGGCGCGAGACATCCTTTCTTTGCTCCACGGTGGATCCCACACGATGTTGACATGGACGTCTTTCACGCCTTCCACTTCACTGACCGTCGAGGTGACCATCTGGTTGATGACTCCTGCCAGCGGACAGCCCATGGCCGTCAGTGTCATCGTCACCGTGACGTCCCCTTCGTCCGATATGTCAATGTCGTACACAAGCCCTAAGTCGACAATGTTAATGCCCAACTCGGGATCGATGCACGACTCGCGCATGCGTTCCCTTATTTCTTCTTCCATCAGTTCCCGCTTCTCTTGATCCATCGTCTCACCCCTTTCACCTGTGCTTTTAAACTAACATACTTTTATCTCCAGATCAAATGGAGGACGCGTCTCGCCGCACCCGCGTGGAACGCACCCCTCGCCATGCCGCTCTTCGCCGATACGCTCTTTGAAAAATGAAGTAAGAAGCGCGGTGGGCTGTCAAGTTTCTTCCAACCCCAACGCCTCCGCCATCAGATCGACGAGGTGGACGACCCGCACTTGATCCCCCATACCTTCCCGTTCCACCCCGAGTGTCATTTGCAACAGGCAGCCGGGGTTCGTGGTGACGATGGTCGTCGCTCCCGTCTCTTTCGTGCGGGCCATTTTCGTGTCTAAAATAGCCGTCGCTTCGTCGAAGTGGATCACGTTGTAGATGCCCGCTGAACCGCAGCACTGCTCCGGATGCGCCATCTCCCGGTAGGTGACGCCGGGGATGCTTTTCAGTAGGGCGATCGGTTCTTCGGTCACGTTTTGCACGTTCGTCATGTGGCAGGAACGCTGGTATGTGACGACTTCGTCAATCGGTTTGCGCCATGTCCATTCGTGTCCAACCAACAATTGGCTGACGTCGCGCACGCGGCGGGCAAAATCTTTCGCCCTTTCCCGCCACTCGGGATCATCGGCCAGAAGCTTGCCGTATTCGCTGAGCATCGCCCCGCAGCCGCCGGCATTGTCTACGATGTAGTCGGCGCCGGTCGCCTCAAAGGCGGCGATGTTCCGTTTGGCCAGCTCCTTCGCCGCGTTCCGTTCTCCGGCGTGGGAGTGGAGGGCGCCGCAGCACGTCTGCTCCAGGGGGACGACGACGTCGTATCCCGCTCGGGCGAGTAACTGTTCTGTGCGGCGGTTAGTGCGGTGGAACATTTCATCCATGATACACCCTGTGAAAAACGCCACGGTCCCTTTTGCCTGTCCATGAGCTGCCGTGCGTTGACGCGTGCGCTCCCGGCGCCGCTTCGGCGACTCGACGGGCGGCAATATCGCTTCGAACGCTCGCATGTGGTTCGGCAATCGCTTGAGTATCCCCCATTTGTGAACGATCCGTCTCAGGCCGCTTCTTTGGTACAGCCATACGGTGTCCCCCATCAGGCGCAACATCGCCCGTCTCGGAAAGACTGTTTGGAACAAGAACGCCCGGAATGCCTTCACGGGGACCGGACGGTGCCGTTCCTGTTCGATTACGGTTTTCGCCGATTCCCAAATGGCTCCGTACTCCACATGCGTCGGACAGATCTCTTCACAGTTGCGGCAGCCGAGGCACAAGTCGATGGGCTCTGCCAGCTGGGCGAGATCGATGTTTCCTTCTGCCGCCATTTTCACCAGGTTGATCCGTCCCGGGGGAATGGGTCTCTTTTTCCATGCTTTCGTACGTCGGGCACACCGGCAGGCAGTAGCCGCACTGGACGCAGTCGAATGTCAGGTCGTAGGCGAGACTGTCGCGCCGCGTTTCCGTTTCACGCTGGGTTCTCATTCGGACAACACCAGCCTTTGCCCCGGTTCGGGGAAGATTTTGCCCGGGTTTAAAATGTTGTGGGGGTCCCACGCCCGTTTGATGCGCTTCATGAGTTCGAGGCCGTCGGCTCCCAGCTCCATTTCCATAAACGGGGCTTTCATCGTCCCGATTCCGTGTTCTCCGGAGAGGGTGCCGCCCAGTTCGACGGCAGCGGCAAATATGTCGCTCACCGCTTGTTCGACCCGTTTCATTTCGTCTTTGTCCCGGGCGTCGGCGACGATGTTCGGGTGCACGTTGCCGTCTCCCGCATGGCCGAAGACGACGAGGTGGAGGCGGTACTTTTCGCGAATCTCCTCCAGGCGCGCGAACAAATCGGGGATTTTGCTCCGCGGAACGGTGGCGTCTTCGGATATTTTGGTCGGCTTGATTTGGGCGATGGCCGGGGAGACTTGCTGGCGGGCAAACCACAGCGCCTTCCGCTCGTGGGCCGTTTGTGCCACGGTGACGTCCCGGGCGCCCACCTGGCGGCACATGTCGGCCGCCTGGTTTATTTCGTCTTTCACTGCGTTCGGGTGGCCGTCCACGTCGATGAGTAAAATGGCGGCAGCGTCCAGCGGCAAGCCGCACGGCTTGTAGTTTTCCACGGCGGCGATGCAGGCGTGATCCATGATTTCCATTTTGGCGGGCAAAATGCCGGAAGAAAGGATTCGGGAGATGGCCCTCCCCGACTGGACGAGGTCGTCAAAGACGGCCATCAGTGTCTCGGTCGCAGGCGGTTTCGGGATGAGACGCAACGTCGCTTCGGTAATGATCGCCAGGGTGCCTTCGGAGCCGACGATCAGTTTGGTCAAGTCGTACCCGGTCACGTTTTTGATGGTGCGGCCTCCCGTGCGTATGATGCGGCCTTCCGGGGTGACGATTTCCAGCCCGAGGACGTAATCTTTCGTCACGCCGTACTTCAACCCCGGGGACCGCCGGAGTTTTCGGCCAGGTTGCCGCCGATGGTGGAGACGTTGGAGCTGCTCGGATCGGGCGGATACATGAGGCCGACGGCCTCTGCTGCCTTGTGGATGTCGGCGGTCCGGACACCCGCTGAGACGACGGCCACGAGGTCTTCGCGGTGGATGTCCAGTTTGTCGGTCATCCGCGTCTGGTCGAGAACGATGCCGCCCTTTACCGGCAACGGGCCGCCGCTCAGTGACGTCGCGTGCCCCCGCGGCGTCACGGGGATTTTCTCCCGGTTGGCCAGTTTCATCAGGGCGGCGATTTCGTCAGCCGTCCGGGGCTGGACGACGACGTCCGGCAAGTGTGTGCCGAATGAGGCATCGTAGGCATAGCTGTACAGATCGTGCTCCGCGGTGAGCACGCGCTTTTTATCCCCGATGATGCCCTCTATCTCCTCTATGACTTCCGGTTGCATCTCGCATCCCCCACTTTTACGCCAGGTCTCTTCCAATCTGCGCCGTCCACGCGCCGTTCAGCTTGTGGTTTAAACGCGGTGGTAAACCGTGAAAACAACAAACCAAGTACGGGTAGATCAACTGAAACAGTCCACTGCGCATCCGATGACACGCCACTTGATATTCTCTCTCTACGGATACCATATTGCGATAGGGAACGTCTATGCTGCAAAATGGGTAAGTTTTGGGCCGCCAACGCGGTCAACGCCTTGTTGTGACACGCTCACGTTGTTAGCAGTTACGAAACGAGCGTCCTCAAGTGTTTCCCGATGATCGCAACGGCCTCGTCTATGTGCTCTTTTGTGACAATCGTCGGCGGCATGAAGCGGATCACGTTCTTATCTGTACCGCACGTGAGCAGCAAGAGACCGTCTTCCATGCACTTCGCACGCAGTTCACCGACGATGGCGGGGGCCGGCCTTCCATCGTCACCTACGATTTCAAATCCGATCATGAGGCCGAGACCGCGCACCTCCCCCTGAATGTTTAAGTCCTGTTGCACTTTACGCAATTGTTCACGGAAGTACTCTCCCATTTGGGCCGCTTGGTCAAGGAGGCCGTCCTTAAGCAGTTCAATTGTCGCCAGAGAAGCCGCACACGCCACCGGATTGCCGCCGTACGTGCCACCGTGTGTGCCGGCCGGCCACTGATCCATAATCGCTTGCGGCGCGACAATGGCGCTCAACGGAAAACCGGAGGCAATGCCCTTCGCCAGCGTGAGAATGTCCGGCTTGACACCGAAGTGTTCGTAGGCAAACATCTTGCCCGTCCGGCCGAAAGCCGTCTGTATTTCGTCGAAGATGAGCATGATGCCGTACTTGTCACAAATCTCCCGTATTTTTTGTATAAACGATGCCGGAGGCACGATATAGCCGCCTTCTCCCTGGACCGGTTCCACGATCATCGCCGCCACCGTCTCAGGGTCGACTTGCAGCTGGAACAACTCCTCCAGCTGTCGGATGCACCGTTCGGTCTCTGCGTCTTCCGACAGGCCGGAGCGGAACGGGTACGGATACTCTGCATGGTACACACTCGGGAGCAACCCTTCGTAATCCTTGCGGTACAGTGAGCCGGACGCCGTCAGACTGGCGGCAGCCAGCGTCCGCCCGTGAAAGGCGCGCTTGAAAGCGATGACCGCCGGGCGTTTCGTCACCTTTTTTGCCAGTTTCACGGCCCCTTCGTTCGCTTCAGCTCCGCTGTTGCTGAAGTACACTTTGTTCCCGCCGCCTGTCAGCTCATTTAATGTTTCCGCCAGTTCCACATACGACGGGTAATAGACGACATTGTGGCCGCCGTGAATAAGGGATTCCATTTGCACTTTCGCGGCTGCCACGACTTTGGGATGGTTGTGGCCGACGTTCGTCACCGCCACGCCACTGGCGAAATCCAAGTAGCGCCGTCCGTCTTCTGTCACGAGGTAGGCCCCTTCCCCTCTGACGACACCGAGGTCAGTGGCCCGCCCTGCCGCGGGAGGCAGTACGGCTTGTGCCCGTTCATACAAACTTTTGGGAGATGCTGTCATGTTTCTCCACTCCTTCTAGCTGTTTACTGCGGATGTTTGACAAGGTTGATCATGTCGTGAGTCCGCCCCTGTCGAAAAAGGTCGTAGTTCCGGTAAAATATGTCCAAACTCCGCGGCACGTACATCGGCGTTTTGGCTGACGCGTGGGGTGTGATGATCACGTTGTCGAGCTCCCACAGCGGGTGACGGCGGTCGAGGGGTTCTTGCGCAAAAACGTCGAGGGCGGCACCGGCGATTTTCCCCCTCTGCAGCGCTTCGACGAGATCCTTCTCGACGACGAGATCGCCGCGGCCGACATTGATAAATATGACTCCGTCTTTCATCTGCTCGATCGTCCGACGGTTAATCAACTGTTTGGTCTCCGGCGCAGACGGGAGGACGCCGCACACGTAGTCACACAGTGGTAAGATGTGTTCCCATTCGGACAGAGGGTAAATGCGGTCAAAGTGCTCGACCAACCTCCCCGAACGGTTGACGCCGAGTGTCGTCATCCCAAAAGTCTTCGCTTTGTACGCAATTTCCCCGCCGATTTGACCGGTCCCCAAAATCCCAATCGTCTTCCCGTACAGCTCCTCCATCGTCTCGAAGCGTCCCCACGTTTTGTCGCGTTTCAAACGCGCGTAAGCCGGAATCTTTTTGGCAAAATACAAAAGCGCACTGAACACGTACTCGCTCATCGGGATGCGGTGAATCCCCCTGGCCGTCGTCACCAAAATGCCGCGTTTTGACAAGTACTCAAGAGGCAGTTGTTCAATGCCGGAACTGATGACTTGAATCCACTCCAAACGGGGCAGTGAACGCAGTTCCTCACTGCTAACAGAGTCGTCGTAATTGCCGAAGGTGATGACAATGCGAACTCGGTCTCGCTTCTCTTCCGGCAATCGTTCGATGCGACGAACAGCTACAGGTTGGCGCGTCTTTTCTCCGATTTCTTCAGAAAAAGGTTGCAATGCGTCCGTCGTGCACAAAATCAATGGTCTCACCTTTTTCCTTCAACAATTTTTTAACGTTCTACGTTTGTTTCCAGCTCCGACACCTGCACCTGTTCACATTCGCCGCCCTTCGTTCCACGACACAACATGTGTCGCACCGTATTGTAAATGAGATCTGGCAGCACGCGAAAAGAATACGGTTTGTACACGCGCTCAGTCATTTGATGGCCGTCTTTGCCGTACACACCCATGTTGATCGCCGGAATGTTCAACTTCCGAATCTGTTGAACCGGCACCTGGTAGATGTGGCCCCAACCGGGAAAGTTGTCGGTCATACGGGCAAGTTCACGATCCGTCTCGTGTAAAGAGAGATAACTGCTGTCACTTAAGAACGGGAAAAACCGCTTGACCTCAAACGTCTCTCCTGTCGCTCGCGACACCTCGTCCAATTGACGCTGCAAAACGGTGAGTAGCGCCTTCTCGCGCTCCGTCTCGCCTTTGACGTAATGGTGCGGGCAGTACGGCGGCGCGAAAAAGATGACGACCGCCGGATCGTGCACGTCACCTTTTTCAAACACCTTTTGCACAATCTTCAAACTGAGTTCTCGCAGTTCCATCCCGCGGTTGTCCGCCACAACGTCTCGGACGACGGCGTCTACGTCAGTCCCCAGGGCTTTCACCCTGTCGACAAGTTCTTCAAACGTCAACACGTTCACTCTGTAAGACGGCGAGAGGTGCGGCATGTTATGTCGCGCACAAAAGTGTTTGTACTGCTTTTCTAGGTCCTGTTCGACATCATTGCACGCTTCTTCAGCCACTCGTTTCAGTGTGTTGAGCACATCAGCCGGCGTTTTCTCGTAAACGAAATAGTTGAAGTACATGAAACTGGCAATCGGAATTTGGACGTTGTAAAAATCTTTCAAATCGGTCTGTTTTAAGCACGACGGCGGCAGCGATACGTCGCCTGCAATGTCTTCCGCCAGTTCTAACCGGTTGTTGAGCCTCCGGTTGATTTCGGAAGCGATCAAGGTTGGGTCTACGGCCAGCAACGTGTCCCCGACGTGCGTCGTGCGCCCGTGCACGTAAAAACAGGGGAGCAGTTTTCCGACGGTCCCCGTATAAATGTAGCGCGTATCATCACCGGGGTACTGTTCTGTCGTATAGTCGGTGTTAATGGCCACTTCATACGTCCACCCGTTTTCCTCACGCAACCGCGCCAGTTCCGAAACTGCTGCGATCACGCCCGTATGTTCATTTTCCTCCACGGGGTTCGCCATAAACACAACGTTGCCGTCCAGCTTGTCCGCCTGTTCAGAAAGGCGCAACACATTGACGAGGTGGACCGCCACGCCACTCTTCATATCGAGGGCTCCGCGTCCGAACATCCAGTCTCCTGAACGGGCATCCTGTCGCACCCGTTCATCCAACTCCCAATGAGCAAAGTAATCGCGCAGCTTCTCTGGCTCAGCCGCGAGACCTTTGAGCTCCCCAAAATCCTCAATGCCGACGGTGTCGGTGTGACCGTGAAGGATGACCGTCTTTTTCGCTCCCGGCTTACCCTTAATGACGGCAAAAACATTTTTTCTCCCCAACGGATCATCGGGGAGCGCTTGACACCAGAGCTGTTCCGGATGCTGCTGAAAATACGGGAACGTCGCGAGTATGCGGTACACGTGATCCGCGATCTCGGCCTCTCCCGACGTTGAGTTCACGCTGAGAACTTTGACCAACTTTTCCGTCAAAATCTCAACCTGTTCGGGAACGGGTCTCTCCTTGATGACTTCGTACATTCACAGTCTCCTTCCCCATTCTCTCCAAGACGTATCGCAAGGCGTTGAAGGTCATGAGCAAAGTAAGACGACATGTTCAACGCCTTGTCGTATAACCCTGTTAGAACAAAAGATGTGCGATGAGGACGATTACCGGTAACGAAATAATGGTGCGCTCGATAAAGATGAGGGCCAATCTCCACAAGTTCAGCGGTATTTTGGAGATGAGGAGAAGCGTCCCCATTTCCGTCATGTAAATAATCTGCACTAAAGACAGGGTCCCGACGACAAAACGGGTCAGCTCCGATTCTATACCCGAACCGAGTACAGCTGGGATAAACATGTCGATGAAGCCGACTAACGTGGCCGGAGCTGCTGCCTGCGCTTCCGGAATGCGGAACAGTTCTAAAAGTGGGACCATCGGCGCTGAGATATACTGAAACACGGGAGTAAACTCGGCTATGATGAGGGCGAGCGTCCCGATCCCCATCGCCTGTGGGATGAGCACGAGGGCGATACCGGTGAAAATGTTCGTGCCCTCTTTCAGTTGGTCCCTCAGCGTACCTGCTGCCTTCGCCCGCTCCACTGCTTTCAGAACGCCCCATTTCACCTTGGACTCACCTTGAGGAATCTTTTCACTGTACTGTGTGTCCGTGTAGTACGTGTCCGGGATGCGCGACAGCGGCGGAATGCGCGGGACGATAATGGCACTGATCACCCCAGCCAAACATACCGTACCATAAAATACAGGAAACATGTAATCCAGTTCCAACATCCCGGCAATGACGAGGCAGAAGGGCAATGAGACTGCGGAAAAACACGTGGCAATGGTTGCCGCTTCCCTGCCGGTATAAAATCCGCGCATGTACTGTTCCCGCGTCACCACGACACCGACGTTGACGTTCCCGACCCACGAAGCGAGAAGATCGATAGCCGATCGACCGGGGAGCGTAAAGAGGGGTCGGACGACATTGCGCAGTAACGTTCCGACAAATTCCATTGCACCGAAATTCGTAAGATACGGCAATAAATACGAACCGACAAAAAACCACACGATTAAACTGGACATGAGACCGAGCATCGTCTGACCGGTCACATCTGACTTAATGACATCCCAACCGAATTCATACAGCGTCATGATGGCGAATATCGTGCCTAACAACCGGGTGGTGAGCCACAGCGGCGACACGTCAAACATGTCCCGCCAGCTCTCTTTGGACATGATGAAGGACGGTTTAAACAGTTTTGTCACGAATGTGAGAGCCGTAGACAATACCATCGTCAAAACGACGATGACGGGCAACGTACTTTCCAATATCGTTAAGAAAAAGTCCGTGACGAGGCCCAGTGGGATGTTAAACGTTCCGTCATCTCGGATCGGAAACATAAAAACGAATACCCCGAACGCTGACGGAATCAAAAAGCGCAAAAAGTCTTTGCGATTGACTGTTGAATGCATCAACCTTGACCTCCTTTAATCAAGCGTGCGTTTTAGAGCCTTTCAACAGGAAAACTCATGCATCTCGGCCCACCCCCGCTCTTTAAAATCTCGTTTAGATGGAGTTCCACGACGTGAAATCCTAAACTTTTCAGCTGTTCGTTCACTTTTTGGGCTTGTCGGTGTGACAATACGGTGTCGTCGCCTATATTCAGCAGATTACACGCATGGAGAAAGACGTCTTCCCTGGATACGGAAATCAGTTCAAACTTTTTGTCCCGGAGGACTTGAACGAACGCATCTGGCAACGCTTCCAAACAGACAATAGCGACTTTCTCGCCGATGACATTGCAAATCATGTCTAAGTGCAAGTACTCCTCGTCAAAGTCCACCGAAATCAACTCGAGATCTAGATCGGAAAGGGCCAAACTAAGGGCCTGTAATCCGAGGGAATCGGTACGGATGCCCGTTCCGACGGCAGCCGCACTGTCGTCGATGTACATAAAGTCGCCGCCTTCAAAGTTGCCAAGCGTCATTTTGTGGAATACTGGGATGCGATGATTCGATAAAGTCCTCTCAGCGAGGCGGTGCTCTCCCCACCGCATCGGACTGTAAAAGCGGCCAAACACGATCCCCTTTTGTGTCGCGACACCCAAATCCCGGGTGTTCACCTCGTACGGAAAGCGAGGGTGGGTTTCCGCTAACAACACGTCGACGTCGTGTGCGCGAAAAGCCGCGACGAACTCGTCATGCTCTTTGCACGCCTGTTCCACATCCAGGGTGTGCTGATGTTTTTCTGCAATGACGTTGATAGGTGTTTCAATGTTGAGAAATTCGGGACGGCAAACTAACACTTTTTTTAATCGTCCGTATTCTGTGAAGGCTCTCGCCAATGTGATCCCTCCTCAAGTCGTCATGCGTTCAGACACCTGCCGAACGTGATGCGCCATCGCATCCTTCGCCTTGTCCGCCTTTTTCGTACGCAACGCTTCCACAATGTTTTCGTGCTCTTCCACCGCCTCGCGCGCTGCCTTTTGCAGCGTGCCCGTTAAAATGAGAAAGCGCTGTAACTGCGTATTCAAGTTTTCCACAAATTCGCTGAGTTTCTTATTGTTCGTCACCGACGCAATGCGACTGTGAAACTGTCGGTCCAGTTCGACAAACTGAGTAAAATCTTCGGACTCGATACTTTTCTTCTGTCGGGCGACGATGTCTTCTAAGTCCTCAAAGTCTGTCTCTGTCATTTCGGTCGTGGCCAGTTCTGCTGCCAGCGCTTCCAACACTTCGCGTATGACGAGAAAGTCGCGAATGTCTTTATCTGAAATCGTGCTGACGCGGGCGCGTTTTCCGGGGCTCATCTCGACGAGACCCTCGTACGACAGCTGTGTCAAAGCCGATCGGATCGGTGTGCGGCTGATTCCCATTTGAGTGGCTATCTCTTCTTCTGCGAGCCAGTCCCCCGGCTTCAACTCGTTGTTCACAATGCTCTTCTTAATCAATGTGTAGGCTTGATCCGCCAGTGTGCGGTTTTGCTTTATTTTGGGAAGCACGTTTGCCCTCCTTGACCACATCTTTATGTATTCTGTATACAGTATTTGTATTTGTATATTACACGATGACGCTCTTTTTTTCAACATTTTTTAAAGTGCGGACGCCTTTTTCTTCTTTAAAGCTATTTGCTGTCTGTGCGACGGAAGATTTTTTGACTCCCCGTAGTCACCCACCCTTCCTCTATCGAAATGTGGTTCATACGATATAGTAGTTTCGATAGATGGAGGTCATAAGATGATACTCAACTTGGAGCCGCTGCGCTGGATACGAGAAAACCGGCAACAAGTAGATGTGAGTGTTCAACAACACTTGATAGATAAAATGCGTTGGACCCAATATGTTCCGTGTTTCTTACATCGTGTCATCGCAAAGTTGCTCTACTACGTAATGCGCATGCCTGTCATCGTCGAATTTGAATCGACTTTCAGCGCTCAATCCGAAGCGATTGTGTCTCGATGGCGTTCACACAACATTAAGGTGAAACGTCAATTTTCCCATTACCCCGGTTGTGCCACGCGCCTCACTTTGCGCAAAATGAACCACTTGCTGAGACAGGATGGGGTCCGCAAAGTGTATTTGGACCGAAAGGTGACGGCGCTCCTCGATAAAGCCACTCCTTCCGTCAACAGCCACCGGCTGTGGAACGCATCCATCACAGGTCAAGGCGTCGGGATCGCTGTCATTGACACCGGTGTCGCCCCCCACCCTGACTTGACAGAGCCCCGTAACCGGATTGTCGCGTTTAAAGACTTCATCGGCCATGAAACCGAGCCATACGACGACAACGGACACGGCACCCACTGCGCCGGGGATGCCGCTGGAAACGGGACGGCTTCAGACGGCAAGTACCGGGGACCGGCCTATGAAGCGGACATTATCGGGGTTAAAGTGTTGGATAAGCAAGGTTCCGGACAGTTGTCGGATCTCATCGCCGGCGTCGACTGGTGTATCGAGAACCGGGACACTTACAACATTCGCATCCTTTCCTTGTCAGTCGGTTCCCCTGCCTCCGGACGCGTGAAGGACGATCCGCTGGCCCGCGCTGTCCGACAAGCTTGGACGAGTGGGCTCGTCGTCGTAGCCGCTGCGGGAAATTCGGGGCCAAACGGCGGCACGATCACCAGTCCGGGCGTTGTCCCCGAGATCATCACCGTCGGCGCCTCTGACGACCATGACACGATCCGTTCTGATGACGATGAGGTGGCGAGTTTTTCCAGCAGAGGACCTACTCCGGAAGGAGTTCCCAAACCGGATGTCGTCGCGCCCGGCACGCATGTCGTGTCTCTGCGCGCAAATGGCAGCTACTTGGACAAAACGAACATCGAAAGTGTCGTCAATGACGACTATGTGAGTCTCTCCGGAACGTCTATGGCGACACCTATTGTGGCTGGAATTGCCGCTCAGCTCATACAAAAAGACGCCGACCTCACACCGGACGACGTCAAAACAGCATTAACGGAGACAGCGACATCCCTCGGGGATGAACCGAACGCAGAAGGTCACGGCCTCGTCAACGCCACAGCCGCTCTCGACGCCCTTGCAAACCGTTAGAGCCGATATTGCAGGTACCCGTACAAATCGGCGCGTCGATCCTGAAAGACGGGAATGTTCTCCCGCACACGTTCGACTTCGTCTAAATCGACTTCGACTGTCAGGATCGACTCTTCCTCTTTTCCTTCTATCAACACGTCCCCCACGGACTGACAACCATCGAGTGCCCGAAAAACGTGTGATCTCCCCCTGATCCCACACGGTTGCAGCCAACGACGTACAATTGATTTTCTATGGCCCGTGCGATGAGCAGTTGACGCCAGTGGGACAATCGCGGATTCGGCCACTGTGCCGGAATGATGACCATGTTCGCCCCTTTAAGTGCGTAGTGGCGGAACATTTCCGGAAAGCGCAAGTCGTAGCAGATGGCCGCACCGACGCGCGCCTCTTCCACGTCGTACATCGTGAGTGCATCCCCTGGGGTCAAGAACTTATCCTCTTCTAGCAGGCGAAACAAGTGGACTTTGCGGTAAACAGCCGTCTCTTTACCCTGACGGTTGTATACATACGTACAATTGTAAATGCCACGGTCGCGTTTTTCCGCTACCGAACCCCCGACCAGGTGAATATGATATGTCAAAGCCAACTCTCGCAACAGCTTTCGAGTGTTCTGCCCTTCGGGATCAGCTTGGCGATCCAGCTCGCGGAAATTGTAGGCCGTGTTCCACATTTCTGGCAAAACGACGACATCGGGTTTGTCTCTCGCTGCACGGGCGACCTTTTCGGCGATGCGATTCATGTTCTCTGGTGGATCACCGTAGGCGAGATCCAACTGAATGAGACACAGCTTCATTTACATCACTCCCGCTCAACCGTATGACCCTATGTTAGCATATTTTAGTGCGTAAAAGGGAAGACTGAAAGAGAACCGCTCATGAACTTGCAAGGTGAGAAAGGGGGACTTGAGCGTGCGACACAAGTGGGATTTACGCATTCATCTGTTGTTCATTGTGGCCGTCCTAGCCGCCGTATTCGGCTTCCAACCGGAAAAATGGCTGAAGGCCGAAATTGTTGTCGGACCGGTAGAGGTTTATAAAGTCGAGCATCAGCGTGAAGAACCGTTAAGAACATCCAAGTGGACAGAGTACGAGATTTCAAAAGTATTGCAATCTATCACGTCGATGCGCGCCTCTTCGTACAGGCAGCTGCCGGAATCGTACCTGCTGTTTAAGTTTGAACGAGACATCATCCTCGATCACGACGCCGTGCCTTTCCCCGTTAAGCAAATGATCGTCACCCTTCCCGACAACCAGTGGGATCAGCCCGACATGTTGCTACTAAACGCGCAAGGACAGTGGATAGTCTACGACACGTCCCATCCGCTGTCGATGCTGACTCGAGACTACCGGTAACGAACGTCACACAACTTTTTAAACTTCAATCTTCCTCCCAATGTCTGAGCCTCGACATTTTCGGTTTCAAAAAAAAGCCGCCTGTAAAACTTGGCGGCTAAAGAAACATTGGCTACCCTTCTAACAGCAATGTCTCCGGATCTTCCAACATGTTTTTCACTTTTACGAGAAAGCTGACGGCTTCCTTTCCGTCCACGATACGGTGATCGTACGAGAGGGCGATATACATCATCGGGCGAATTTCGACGGTATCCCCTACGGCGACAGGACGCTTCTGAATCGCATGCATGCCCAAAATCCCGACTTGCGGGCCGTTGAGGATCGGCGTTGACAACAGCGAGCCGAACACGCCGCCGTTCGTAATCGTAAACGTCCCGCCTTGAAGTT
The DNA here is from genome assembly GCF_002005165.1 of Novibacillus thermophilus. NCBI lineage: Bacteria > Bacillati > Bacillota > Bacilli > Caryophanales > Thermoactinomycetaceae > Novibacillus > Novibacillus thermophilus. The sequence continues at coordinate 2,345,273 of NZ_CP019699.1, read as the reverse complement.
CTTTGAGCGTCAGTTTGTTCGTCCTCGCTTTTTCCGCCAGCGAAGCAATTTCCTTCTCGATCTGGGCGAAGCTGAGGCGGTCGGCATCCCGGACGACTGGGACGACCAGCCCTTCGTCAGTAGCGACAGCGATCCCGATGTCGTAGTACTTCTTGATGAGCATATCCTGACCGTCAATTTCAGCGTTTAACAGCGGGAAGGCCTTTAACGCGCCGACGACTGCTTTCGTAAAGAAGGACATAAAACCGAGGTTGACGTCGTATGCTTCACGGAACGACTCTTTGCGCCGCCGCCGGATGTCCATAATCGCCGTCATATCCACTTCGTTAAAGGTCGTGAGCATGGCCGCCGTCTGCTGGACTTCTACTAGTCGGTTAGCAATCGTCTGCCGCCGCCTGGACATGCGTCTGCGCTCAACCGGTTTTGCAGGATCTTCCGCAGGCTGCGACGCCGGGATGCGGTCCGGCTCGCCATGTGAAGGGGCAGTGGGCGGTGCTTCCACAAATGATCTCACGTCGTCCGCCGTAATGCGACCGGCAGGATTTTGCCCTTGGACTCGCCTCAAGTCGATGCCCCGCTCCCTTGCCCATTTTCTCGCAGCGGGGGAAGCAATGACAGGGGCGTCGCCTTTTCTCTCCGTTTGTTCTTTCGGCGGTTGCTCCGCCTCCTGTTCTTGCGGCTGTTGACGGGCTTGTTCTTCGCTGCGGGGAGAAGGTTCTTCACTTCCCGGACTCCCCCCTTCAGCCGCTTCTTCATTCAGCAGCGCAATCACTTCGCCTACTTGTACCGTATCTCCCACCTGCTTTAAAATTTCGTGTAAAACACCTTCTCCTTCGGCGTTTACTTCGATGTTCACCTTATCCGTTTCAAGTTCCGCGACAGCCTCCCCTTCCCTGACGACGTCGCCCACCTTTTTTAACCAGTTGGCAACCGTTCCTTCCGTAATCGATTCGGCCAGTTCCGGTACTTTAACTTCAATCACCCGCGTGACCTCCTACCTTCGTTGTCATTTTTCCTGCGTCGAATACGCCTCTTTGCTGCATTGCCATTCGCTGCGCCGGAGCCTAGCGAGACTTACGACCGTCAGCTAGACGAGCTCCGGCCTCATGCCGTTCAAACGCTTCTCGAATAATGCGATCTTGCTCAATGTTGTGGACGTCTGGAAGGCCTTCAGCCGGACTGGAGCGCTCAGGCCGCCCGATGAAGCGGACAGGGACCCGACCGTCCGTTAAAGCTCTCAATCTCGGCTCCATGTACGTCCATGCCCCCATATTTTGGGGCTCTTCCTGCACCCAGACCATTTCTTTCACGCGGCCGTAACGGCTGATCACGTCCTTCAGCTCTTCTTCGGGGAACGGGTACAGCTGCTCCACCCGCACAATGTGCAGCCAATCCAGCGCATCGCCGTCGAATTGGCCTGTCTCGATGGCCGCGGCCAAATCGACGCCCACTTTTCCAGTGCAGAAAATTAAGCGTTCGACGCGATCTGGCTTTCGTCCCAATCCCGGTTGTTCCAACAGAAACTGAAAGCGTCCTTCGCTCAGTTCATTCCCTTTGGAAGCCGTGTAAGGGTTGCGGATCAAACTCTTCGGGGTCATGATGATCAAGGGACGCGCCTCGTCTCTCCCTGCAATTTTGGCCTGTCGCCGCAAAATGTGAAAGTACTGGGCCGCACTCGTTAAGTTGGCGATGGTCCAGTTGTTTTCACCTGACAGTTGCAGGAAACGTTCCATGCGGGCGCTCGAATGCTCAGGCCCTTGTCCTTCGTACCCGTGGGGCAGCAGCATGACGAGACTGGACCGCTGAGCCCATTTGGCCCTGCCGGCCGCGACGAATTGGTCAATGATCACTTGTGCCGCATTGGCAAAATCGCCGTACTGGGCTTCCCATATGACGAACGTTTCGGGAGCAAACACGTTATAGCCGTATTCAAAACCGAGGACAGACGCTTCCGAAAGGGGACTGTTGTGAATGGCAAAAGACGCACGGGCATGGGGAAGTGCCTGCAGAGGCGAATACGTCTCCCCCGTTTCGATATCGTGCAGCACGAGGTGCCGGTGAGCAAACGTTCCCCGTTCTGAATCCTGTCCTGTCAACCGAATCGCTTGCCCGTCAGCCAAGATTGTGGCAAACGCCAACGTTTCCGCTAAAGCCCAGTCGACTTTGCCGTTGTCGTCCAGTGCCGTGGCACGGCGCTTTAAGATCCGTTCCAACTTCGGGTACGTGTTAAACCCCTTCGGTCGCTTTAGCAGGGCGGTGTTCATGTCACGCAGTTTGTCCAGGGGAACCGCCGTTTTCACCTTCGGTAAGCGCGTGGACACTTTTTCGGGAATTCCTCTTAATTCTTCGATTTCGTCCAGGTGGTTCTTCAGTTTTTCATAGGCCGAGCGCAGCTTTTGTTGGACGGTTTGCTCCATTTCTCGCACGTGCCCTTCGCCCACTAACCCTTCTGCCTGCAGCTTTTCGGCATAAAGGGCGCGCACAGTCGGATGGCGGCGGACTTCGGCGTACAGCTGGGGCTGTGTCACTTCCGGATCGTCCATTTCGTTGTGGCCGAAACGCCGGTACCCGCGCAAGTCGATGAGAAAGTCTTTATGAAACCGGCGCCGGTATTCTGACGCCAAGTACACGGCTGCAAGACACGCTTCCGGATCGTCTGCGTTGACGTGGACGACGGGGATCTCAAACCCCTTTGCCAAATCACTGGCGTACGTCGTCGATCTGGCATCTGAGCTCTCTGTCGTAAACCCGATGCCGTTGTTGGCGATAATGTGAATCGTCCCGCCCGTCTGATAGCCCTTCAACCGGCTCATGTTCAACGTCTCGGCCACAATGCCCTCACCGGGAAATGCCGCATCGCCGTGAACCAAAATGGCCAGTGCCCGAGAGACGTCCTGTTGGGGTGCGCCGGCATGACTGCGGTCCTCTTGCGCCGCCCGGGCGAAGCCTTCCACCACTGGGTTTACAAATTCCAGGTGGCTCGGGTTGTTGGCCAACGTCAACCGGGCTCGGACTTCATCTTCTTCCAGTGACCGGTTGGCGCCTAAGTGGTACTTCACATCACCGGTCCAGCCGTAGTTGATTCCCATCGAACCTTCCGACGGGACGAGTTCCTTATTCGGCGAGAGGTGGAACTCTGAGAAAATCTTTTCATACGACTTGCCGAGGACGTGGGCCAGCACGTTCAATCGGCCGCGGTGAGCCATTCCGATCATGATGTCCCGAGCGCCGTTCAACATCCCTTCTCGGACAATTTCGTCAATGATCGGGACGAGCATGTCGATGCCTTCGATGGAAAACCGCTTCTGTCCGACAAACGTACGGTGTAAAAACTTCTCAAAACACTCCACTTCCGTCAGTCTACGCAAAAGGGCGATGCGCTCTTCCTTTGATAATCGGCGGTAAATCGCCCTTGATTCCACCATGCGGTACAGCCACTGCTGTTCCTCGACGTCGTGGACGTGACTGAACTCAAAGGAGATCGTCTCCGTGTACACCTTCCTCAAGAAATTGATGGCATCCAAAGCAGTTTCTACGTTCTCCGGAGCTTCGGGCCAGACAACTTGGGCCGGAATTGCGATTAAGTCGGCCTCGCTCAGATTGTAAGCCGATGGATCGATCAATCGCGTATCCGTCCGTTCATTGTACTTCAACGGACTCGTTTTGGCCGCTAAGTGGCCGTAGGTGCGAATGTTTCGCGCCAACTGTTCTGCGGCGACCACTTTCACGTCATCTGCCATCCCCACAGTATCGACGGGCGTTCCCGACTTCCCGTTCAACGCCACGGGTGGAGCTCCCCACTGTTCAAACAACCGTTTCACGTCGTCATCGATAGAGCCGGGATTTTGTCGGTACATTTCGTACAGTGCATTGAAATAGCCAAGGTTCGGACCGTAAACCGTCTCCCATGGGGACTGTTTTCCCTTGGTGCCTTCAGTCGCCATGCACGTACAACCTCCATCAGTGTATAATCGTAGTATGCTTAACCAACACCGTTTATAGTAACAGCCTCGACAACATAGGAAAACCGGTTAACTCCGTAACCGGCATTCAATTGATCTCCAGGATTTTAAACTGCAACGTGCCGTCCGGAGTTGGCACGGAGACCGTGTCCCCTTTCCTTTTGCCGATTAACTCCGCACCGATAGGGGACTCGTTCGATATTTTTCCTTCTAGCGGATCGGATTCAGCACTTCCGACGATCGTGTAGACTTCAACATCGCCCTCCGGCATTTCCTGTATTTTGACTTTTGTCCCGACACTGACGACGTCTTTATCCTGTTCATCCTGGTTGATGATTTTGGCATTGCGCACCATCATCTCCAAGGTTGCAATTCTATTTTCTATGAAGGCCTGTTCTTCCTTTGCTGAGTCGTACTCCGAGTTCTCACTTAAATCCCCTTGCGCAATCGCTTCTTTCAGCCTGACCGCTACCTCTTGTCTCCTCACGGTTTTCAGTTGATCTAACTCCTCTTGAATTTTGGCTAGACCTTCTTCAGTGAGCAGGACCTCTTTTTTATCTGCCATAACAACCTCTCCTTAATGTGATGGAACGACAGGCGTTCAATGTGACTCTTCTGACTTATCTCGCCCTATTGTAGCACACCGCTATAAGATGTCAAAGATGCGAAATCCCACCTTTTGTTAAGGCGGTATTTACGGTATACTGGGTTCAAATCAAGACGTCATTTACAAGTGGAGGGCCGTCATGGATTCTGACACGTACACCGGGGAAGAGAAACTGCTAGCTGTGTTGAGTCACGCTAGTGCTGCTTTTTTCCCTGTTCTGCTCCCCCTCGTCATCTACTTGTTAAAAAGAGACTCCTCTTTCGTGCGACACCACGCCAAGGAGGCACTCTTGTTCCACCTCGGTTTTATGGTCGCTGAGTTTATTTCAACATTGTTAGTCATCATCGTCATCGGCTGGCTATTGCTGCCTTTCTTTTTTGTGGTGTATGTCATCTGTACCGTCGTCGCTGTCGTGAAGAGCTTGAGAGGTGAACCGTACTACTACCCTGTGACAACCCATCTCGCCCAAAAAATCTAGCAGTAAAACAGGACAACCGCTCAGGCCGACCGGTCCTCCACGGGAACGACGTGGACGCGACGCATGAACAGCGCAGCGAATACTTGCGCAAAGCCGACGGCAAACAAGATCCACTTGAGGTGATCGACTTCCGTCGTGCGGCTGACGACGATGAGAAATAAAGCGATACTGGCCACTCTGCCGACATTGAGGGCCAGCTCGCGCGTGACGACGTACTCGACGCGCAGTTTGGCCGTTTTTTGCGACTCTCCGATGACGTCAAACACTTTCGACGTCAACGGAACATAGTACATCGGATAAAACAGGGCGGCTCCGACGCCGAGAATGAACAACTGGAGAGTGCCAGCTTTAAACACAAACGGCAATACGACCACACCGAGCAACCCGGCACCGACGACCATGAAGGTATTGCGCCACCGCTTCTTCAACGCCCTCCCCACGACAAAAAAAGCGACAAGGGAGACGAAGGACGACACCGTCGCAAAACTTCCCAAAATGAGTTCGTTGTCCGTCATCACAAAAATGAGTAACCCGATCAAAAAGACGAAGACTCCTTCCCGCACCCCTTGGGCCACCATTGCCAGACTGACCCAAAACCAATGCCCCCCGCGCCGCGCGCTCAATCGAAAAATGCGATCCAATCTGTACTGGCCGCGGGCGTCCCGCCTCTTTAAAAAGAGACTCACGCCGACGGCGATGGCGAAAATGGCGAACGACACGGCAAAAATAATCCGGTATCCCACCAAGTCGTTTAACCGCGTAATCAGCCATCCAGAGAAGACAGGGGCTACAATACCGGCTCCTGACGTAAGCAGTCCGTCGACGCCGTTAAATATGTCCCGGTTATCCCTGTTCGTAATTTCAAAGTACAGCACGTTGAAGGCCAGCCAGAAAAACCCGGCGCCGATCCCCAAAAAAATACCCAATCCCGCGATGTACTGAGCTGACGACTTTCCCAGCCACAGCACTGTCAAGTAAAACAGAGCATGTATGAGGACGCCGAGGCGAATCGCCACAACCCGGTCCACATTTTTTGCCAGCTTTCCGCCCAGCACAAATGCGGCTGCCATGGCTAGGTAGTGGAACAGGTTAAAGTAGCCGATGACCGCGTAATCGCTTTTGATCCGCCACAGATACACGTTTACAAACGTATTGGACAGTGCCGTTGACATGGCGAACAACGTACTGATGACGAGTAACAGTTTCGCTTGTCGGTCAAGCAGATCGGTTCTTCCAAGAAGTTGCAAAAAATCCCCACCCATGTGCCGGTTTCCTCCATAGGGTAACCAACATCGAGAGGGGATATGGGTGGAAGCTATTTTTACAGACGTTGCCTTGCGTGCCTCATGAAGACAGGTGTCAGAATAAAACCGGTTATGAGCCCGCCGAGGTGGGCGGCCAGATCGATCCCGTGGCTGAAGCTCAAAAGAAGGTTGATCACGACGAGCGCCACAATGCCTTTCCCCACATCCGGATCGACCAATCGCTTGGCACGCCAGTACAAGTACACATACATGCCGAATAAACCGTAAATGGCACCGGATGCCCCTGCGCTAACGGAATACGGGTTAAACCAATAACTGGCGACGTTGCCCCCGAAACCGGCCAGTCCATAAAACAGGAAGAAACGAAACCGCCCGAACAGCCATTCCGCTGTCGGACCGAAAATGTATAAAGCGAAACTGTTGAACAGGAGGTGGATCAGACCGATATGGATCAAAATGGGTGTCACCAGCCGCCACCACTGCCCCTGATCGATCAGGTCATTCACTTTGGCGCCGAAGCGGACGAGCACTTCGGGATTCGTCGTGCCGCCGCTCGCCGTCATGACGACAAAGACAATCAGTTGAACAGCTAAAATACCCGTAACCACAGGAAACTGTCGGCGATACGACTGAAAGGTTGAGGCAGGTTGCCGGAACAATCAAATTCCCCCTTCGCAGTTTAAAACCCGTCCGATCGTCTCCCCCATGCGTACAGAAGACCCAGGCTTTAAATCGGGCAAAAACGTGACCGTATGGCGTGGAAACAGTAGGATGACCGTCGAACCGAACTCAAACCAGCCGATTTCCTCTCCTTTCCGAACGGCGACAGGCGGCTCGTATGTACGCTTTTTCCCTTTCTTTCGCTTACGGTTGGTTTGAACGTTCTCGTCGTAGGCGACTTTTACACTGCCGACATTCATGGCGCCCACTTTGACGATCGCCACCTCGCCGAAATGGGTCGACAAAAACGTCGTCACCCGTTCGTTGTTCACAAATAGCCGCTCGACTAACCGTATCCCGCGCCCATTGACTGGAAACAGTGTACCGGGCTGGTAAACCATCTCCGTCACACGACCGGAAACAGGGGCGTGAACCCTGTGGTAGTCGGCGGGACTTAAGTACAAGGTCAAAAATTGACCGTCTAGAAAGGCTGCTGCCTTTTCTTCAGCTCCTCGAAACAGCTCCTCCAGCGTATAGTCGCGTCCCTTGGCCTGAATGAGCCGGTGACCGTCGATCTTTCCGAATCCCGTAACCGTACCGTCCACAGGGCTTGTAACACGGTCCTCCCCCGGAGCGACCTGCCGCGATTGAGCCTTGAGCTGCCGCGCGAAAAAATCCGTCAGGTGCGCGTATTCCGCAATGTCTTTGCTCAATTCGCTCGTATCAATTTTGTACCGTTTGATGTAGAGGGGAATAAAGTGACGGGTCCAGCCTTGGCAGGCCACTTTGCCAAAGAGGCGCGACAGCGCGCGCTTTGGCAGGCCCTTTACGACCCACAGCCAAAGGCGATCGTTCATACTATGACACCACACAAAAAAGAAAAAATGCGGATTGAATCATCCCGACTTGGACACAATAACCGACAACGGAGGTGATACTATGGCTTACCAACCGAAAGGTGCTGCTAAGACGAACGCCCAACAAGTTCGTCAGAAGAACCAGCAAGCAGCCCAAGGCGGCAATGAAAATGAATTTGCTGCTGAAACGGATGCCCAAGAAATTCGCCAACAAAACCAAAAATCACAACAGAAGAAGCAGCAAAACCAACAGTAACAACCTCTGTTTAAGATACGGGTTCGCCTTCGGGCGAACCCGTCAACTTTGCTTTCATACACTTTCCTTTTTATCCATAAACTCACGTTGGTAAAGTTCCAACAGTTTTTCGACGATCGGTCCGGCGCCGCGGGAACCGTAGCCGCCTTCTGGCACGACGGCGGCGACCGCCACTTTCGGGTCGTCAGCGGGATAGTAGGCAACCATCACGGAGTTTTCCACTCTTTTTAACCTTACGAATCGATCGCCGTCGTAGATCGGAATGTCTTGCTCAGATGTTCCCGTTTTGGCGGCTACTTTGTGCGGCAAATTGCGGAACAGCGATCTCGCCGTCCCCCCGCTTGACGTCACCAATTCCATCCCATCCTGCACGACGTCAAAATACTCTTGTTTGATGTCGTCCGCTTTACTCATCACCTTCGGTTCAATCTCCTGGACGACGTTTCCTTCACTGTCGACAATTTTATCAACGAGTTGGGGCTGCATGCGCACCCCGTCGTTGGCAATGGTCGCCGCAAACTGCGCCAGCTGCAGCGCGGTCGGACGCTGCGCTTGCCCGAAGGAAGCCAAAACTGTCGCCCCGAGCACACTGTTGCTTCCATTTTCAACCATATCAATGTAATCTTCATTTCCTTTACTTTCCCCTGGCAAATCGACGCCGGTGGACGTAAACAGCCCAAACTGCTGATTGTACTTCGACAGAATGTCCAAGGCATCTCCGTCTTCACCGCCAGTTCTCCGGTAGAACTGGTGCCCCGTCCAGGCCATGTACACGTTCGACGACTTCATCAAAGCGGTCCTCGGGTTTAAATAGCCGTAAGCGTGGGAATTGTCGTTCCTGACCGGGTTCGTCGAACGGGCGTAATGGTAAGCGCCCCGGTCGTTGAAACCTGTGTAAGGGCCAATGATCCCTTCGTTTAACATCATCAATATGTTGAGCGGCTTGTAAGTTGACCCCATGGGCAGGATGGACCACGGATGACGGTTGATCTCCACATCTGGATTGCTAGACCCGCGCACATCCGGCGGCACGGACGTGATCGTCCCGTTTTTACCGACGTATTTGATTTCTTCCTCTAAAAATTTTTCCGATATTTTACCTTGCCAGACGTTTGGGTCGTAGTCCGGATAGCTGATCATCGCCCGCACTTTACCCGTGTCGACTTCCATCATCACGGCGTACGCGTTCTTGGCATGCGGCGCCCGATAGCGCCCCATTTCCCACGAACGCAGCTTGCGCAAGTGGCTCTCGACAAACTTCTCCCCTTCCAACTGAATTGTTTCATCAAGGTTTAAGTAAAGGGAATGTCCGATCTCCGGATTTTCGTTTTCCAGCTCTTCCACAATGCGCCCTTGGGCATCCACTCGCACCAGTTTAGATCCGTGTTTGCCGCGCAATTCGTCCTGATAGGCGTACTCGATGCCGTCATTGCCGACTTGTTCCCAGTCCAGGTACTCATCGGGATTCTTCTCTTCTATTTCCTTGTACTTATCCAGCTGTTGCGAACCGGAAAAAGAGCGGACGTACCCGATGGTCTGCACGGCGAACGTGTCGTCGCGGTATAAGCGCTTCGGCTCGTACACGACGTTCACGCCTGGGAACTTTTCGGGCCTCTCGCGAATTTTCGCCACTTGTTCTTCCGTCAATCCGGCTTTAATTTTCTTTAGCGTGTACCGAGGCTGCTTCGGTTCCACTTTTTGGCCATCCAGGTTCACCCCGACGTCCATCGCTTCCAACACGTCGGCCGCCTCCATGTCCAGGAGCTCCGCCAGATTTTTTGCCATTTCTATTTTCACGTCATCGGAATGGTTCGTCTCGATGTACATCGCCGTAAAAATCGGTTCGTTCGTCACCAGTTCTTTCCCTTTGCGGTCGTAAATTATTCCTCGCGGTGCGACAGTCGGTATTTTTTTAATGTTGTTTTCTTCAGCTTTTTTTAAGTACTCTTCTCCGTCGACCAACTGCACGACGCTCAGTCTCAAGATCAGGACGGCAAACAGCAAAAAGATGGCGAGCCACAACACGTGTAGACGGGTGTACATCACTTTTTTGCGCTTTAATTCCTGCTTTTTGTGTTCCTCTACCATATGCGCCAGGCCTTTCCTTCAGACAACGTGATTCGAGACCATGCCTCGCCTTACATCATAACATAAAGCCGCCCTTTCTGACACTCATTCGTGTCTAGCCTGACAACATCTGTACCGAGTTAAACGCGTTCACCAAACCTAGTCGACCAGATGACACGCGCTGAATCGGCGTACACGTCCGGGTCATAATCGCGTCGATATCGTCCGGTGTCAACTGAGGGTTGAGGGACATCATGAGCGCCACCGTTCCTGTGACGTGTGGGACAGCCATGGACGTTCCGCTCAATTCCCGCGTGGCTCCGTTATTCCAACACGAGGTAATTTTGTCACCCGGGGCAGCGAGGCGCACCTCTTGTCCCGTATTGCTAAAAGAAGCCAACTGGTTGTTTTTGTCCGTCGCCGTCACGGCAATCGTTTCCGGATAGCGGGCCGGAAAATCCAGTTTTCGATGGCTGCCTTGGTTTCCCGCTGCCGCCACCATCACAATGCCGCTGCTCCGCGCTTTTTGGATGGCGCGCCTCAAACTTTCACTCATTTTGTCCATGCCGAAACTCATGTTGATGACGTCCATCCGGTTGTCGATACACCAGTTAATCGCCGTCAACAAATCGGAGAGATTGGCACTCCCTTTGCGGTTGAAAGCTTTCACGGCGTACAAGTGCGCCCGCGGCGCCACACCGACAACGCCTGTCGAGTTTTTTCGTGCTGCCACCGTCCCGGCGACGTGTGTGCCGTGCCCGTTGTAGTCGTAAGGAGAAAAGAGGGGAGACAGAATGTTCACTCCGCCGCGGTAATTTCGTGCTAAACCCGGATGATCGTAGGCGATCCCCGTATCGATAACGGCCACTTTCACCCCTTTTCCCATGGTGATCGGCCACGCCCGGTGTGCATCAATGCGCTCTACCCCCCACGGAACTCCGTTGGACGCTTGCAGGACTTGGCCGATGTGCGGTTCGCCAATTTTTATTTGGATGTCGGGCTCTGAGTACAACATCCCCCGAAAATTGGTTTCAAAGTATTCCGCCCACATGTCTTCCGGAAATTCTCCGACAATGGCACCGATGTGTTTTAAATAACGGAACGAGCGCAGTCCGAATTGTCGGGGGTTCAACCTTTGCCAGTCACTCCGAAAATCATCATCTTTAAAATAAAAAATGCGCCTGGCACGCATTTCCCTTCGATTCATTCGATTGAATCTATCGTAACGATCGCGCATCGGCCAATGTCCAAAAGCGTACATGCCCTATTCACTCCTCTTCACCTTTTAATGCAGGGTTGAATATATTGAGACCGACCAGTCTACGACTATCGGGAGGTGTCCTTATGCACACAAGGCGGGGTTATGGCAGGTCCCCCGTGCCTACCGCACACGCCCTTTGCCGCACCAGCGTCGCCGGGTCGCACCCGTTCGCTCCACGAAAAGGCGCGAAAGGGATACAATCAGCCTTTCTGACCGAATCGAAGAGGTCCACATCTTGTTTCGCGAAATTTCTTCAGCCGTCTCACAAGTGGAAAAATGGATGAACGCGTTCTACAACATATCACAGGCAGTGCGGGATAAACATACGTTGAACGATCTCATATCGGCCATCTCCGCCATAGAGACACAGGATAAGCAAGAAGAACTCGAGGACGTTCCGAGAGATCACGCTCCGTAGCCAGGTGATTCAGAAAAGACGGGCTTCTAAACGGCAGCCCATCTTTTCATACGTGTCTTTACCGGCCCCGTCGGCGCTTCGTCCTTTTCTTGTGCAAGGTGCTGTTAATCTGTTTCGCTTGACGTTCATTGATAAGCTTTTGCTTTTTTAACGATTCCAGCGCCCGTTCCGGTCCTCCCGAATGTTTGACCACATCGGCGATGCCGCGAATCTGGTCGTTGTCAACCGGAGCGTTCGTCAGACGGCGCAAATAATCGAACAAACCATCTGAACCTCTTGTGTCGTGTGCCCTTTTGGCTTCATGCAATATGCGGTCCAGCTTCTGTTCTGTCATGACGTCCTGCCCCAACACGGAATTGATTAAGTTGGCAAAGTCTTTCTTCGACGGTTTTCCGCTCACGTCACTACCTCCTTTTCTCTAACTATGTTACGAACCTATAGTCAAAAGGGTGTTAGACGTGTCACCTATCGTACGGGAATTAGGCGCATACATAAAAAAACAACCGGTGAACGCTCGGGTTCACCGGTTGGATCTAACCATGGGGCACGGATGAAAATAAGCGGGGACCACACGAGGATGCTCCAGTGAGAGAGTGGTTTCCAGACCGCGTGACGGCCCAGACGATTAAAAGACGGGCGAAAAATCCCGAAAAGCGACCCGTCAGAGGAGCTTACTCTGGCGGTTTCCAGCTGCACGCGCGCTGTTCGGGCTGTTTCATCTCTTTCCCCACTTCGTGAGACCGCACAAAGAACTCGGCGATGCAGTCTAACGGTCGCGAGACGAGGGGACGAGACCCGATGTAGTACGTCAACGTCTGCCCCTCTTTTGGATCTGTGGCGGTCATATAAAAAACGGGATACGCCACGTCTCCCTGTTGTTCATCTTTTACCGTGTACTCCACGTCGTATGTCCGCACAATCCCGCTGTACGGAACGTCAATCGTCATTTCCTCTGCTGTTTCGGCGTGGCGGGCGACAAACATCCAACGGCCTTGCGGCGTATCAGCCTGTACCCTCTCCAGCGTGCCGTATTGATAAATGGCGTCTGGCTCTAAAGTGATCGTCCCAAACAGGACAGGCTGATACAAACGGATATACTCGTTCAACTTGTGGGCGAAGGCCTCCAGAGTCACAATCCGCCCTTCACTTTTGTCGTGACGGACGTACCCTTGTCGTATCCGGTAACTCATCGGTCCAACCCTTTCCCGCAAAGCAGTTTACGATTCAGCATTATATCACAGTCAGATGTAAAAAGGCAGTGGCTCTTGGCCACTGCCTTAACATACACCATGTTTATTCAGTTGGTTATTGGATTCCGCCGCCCAGTTGTTGCTCTGCTAAAGCAACCAAGCGTTTTGTAATTTCTCCACCTACAGAACCGTTGGCGCGGGAGGTCGTATCAGCTCCCAATTGAACGCCAAATTCTTGAGCGATTTCGTATTTCATTTGGTCCAACGCTTGTTCAGCCGTCGGGACCAACAGTTGGTTGGTGTTACGCTCACGACCTTGTTGTTGTTGAGCCATGATGTCTCACCTCCTTTAAATAGGTGTTAATATCGTGTGAGGATCGTCGAATGTTCATGCGTACTACATTTTGGCAACGACCACCCGGTTACAGCCGTGCGCCGTGTTGCTCTAAGATCCGCTTCGCCTCTTCGTGCCGTTCGCGGGGGACACGACCGTCACCAGCCAATTTTCAGCGCTGTGGTGATGTTCCCCGTCTTCCATGCCGCTCGCATCTGGAGAAGAGGCAAGGAGTACTTGTTCGTCGGGGCCTCCCGTTTCCGCTTCCAACACTTCTGTCGCCAAAGAATCCATCGGTTCGCTGATCGGATTGTCCAAATCCGATGCGTTGTCCCCCGGATACGGCGACACTTCACTCAACTGAACGTCTTCGAACTGTTGCTCCCTCAAGTTTTTCTCAGCTGCTTTGGCCGCGCTCTCCCGGTCGAAAAAGCCCATCAGTGTCACGTCTGCCACAGTTAACCTCCTCCGCTTCAAACGAATAAGCGCCCGGTTGACCGAACGCTTTTCCATCCGTTGTCCTACGGTTAGCGTGTACCGAATGCGGACATATTATGAGTGGTCCTCGCGTTACCTCGACCGAATTTCTTGTCGCATAAACCAAACGTACGACAGGCCGAAACAGGCTGCTGTCAAAGCGATGAGCCCTGTCAGCTGCGGCCAGATGAGGAGCAAACTTTGACCGAGAGGAAGGGGACTGGGGATCGCCCCCGCGACTTGCTCCATCGTGAGCGGACCGAGAGTCCGCACCGACGGCGAAAGCAGGGTCGTCGTCGCCTCCGTAAACAGGTGGTTTGGCGAAAGGCGCATCACATTCTGAATGAACGATTGATAACCGAGGAGCTCTTCGACATTTTGAACAGACGACGGGGCAGTGGCGCGTACGAGCAACTGGACAATCATCGAATAAAACACACTGAAAAACAACCACACGGCAATGCTCGCCAGCGCTGACGTGGCCGCCTGTTTAAAGCGGACAGAGAACAAAATGCCGAGGTTAAGCCAAAACGCAACGTACACAATACTCGAGATTAAGAAAAACAAGATGCGCCAAAATTCTTCCAGCGTAGGTGGGATCCCGGTAATGAGAATGCCGAGCCCCATGACGAGAAACCCGAGCATGAAAAACAGGACAGATATGACCGAGAGGGCCGCGACGAATTTGGCGTTCAGAACGTAGTCCCGCGGAATGGGCTGGGCCAACATACGGACTAAGGTCCCTTTATTCCGTTCGGAATTGATGGCATCAAACCCGAGGGCAATCCCTAAAAGGGGACCCAAAAACGCGACAAACGAAATAAACGTAGGCAACGTTCCGTCGGAGACCGTAAACAACTTCAAAAACAATCCGCTAGTTTGCAGTACGTCGCTGGCCTCCGTGTCTTCCGCCGCATCGCGGATGGCCGACACCGCCGTGTACAGGGAACCGAGGCACGTCAAGCCGATGATGGCAAACAAAATGTTGATCCGCCAGCTGTGAATGTAATCAGCTGCTTCCTTGTGCACGATGGCCCAAAAAGGGTGCTGTTCTTTTTTTGTGCGGCGGGACCATCGTTCGGCTTGCCACTTTCTGAACGGCTGCCACACCCGCTGCAGCTTGTCACGGTTCAATCGTTTCAGGATCCCGACTTTCGCCACGACGGTCACCTCCTGCAAAGTAGCGGTGGTAAATCTCATCGAGACTGTAATCTTTTTTGCTGATATGGTGGAGGCTCGCACCCGAATCGACGATGAGGCGGGCGATCTCTGACGTCACGTCCTCCGTCCCGTAAATGTCCAACTGCCCGTCATCCCCTTCTTCTACGCGTTCCACTTGCGGCAGTTGTTCGATCGCACGCACGAGTTCGCTTTCAAGGGGAGATGCTTGTACACGGATGACGATCGACTCTTTTGAAAACAGTTTCATCGCCAGACTGTGCACATCTCCTTCTGCCAACAGTTTCCCTTCGACGAAGAGCCCGACCCGGTCGCAAATTTCTTGCACCTGGTGCAAGTGGTGCGAGGATACGAGAACAGTCAGCTCTTCTTCTTCATTCAGCCGTTTGATTAAATTTAAAAAGTCACGCACTCCCTCCGGGTCGATCCCGAGGGTCGGCTCATCGAGAATGATCAGCTCTGGGTGTTTGACGAGAACGTCGGCCAAGCCGAGGCGTTGGCGCATCCCCCGTGAATATTTGCCGGCTTTTTTGTCCGCCGCGTCCTCCAGTCCGACGAGTTTCAGCAACGCCGAGGCGCGGACCTCTCCCTCCTGACGGGACAGACCGTTTAGGGAAGCTGTGTACACGAGGTTTTCAAACCCGGTCAAATCTTCATAAAAACCCACATCGTCCGGCAAGTACCCTACGCGTTTTTTCACGTCAAGGGGTTGCCGCGTCGAGTTGAGACCGCAGACTCGGACCGTGCCAGAAGTGGGCTCCGTCAATCCCAACATCATCAGAATCGTGGTCGATTTTCCGGCACCGTTTGGACCGAGTAAACCGAAGATTTCACCGCGTCGAATGGTCAGTGTCAAGTGATCGACGGCCGTATAGCGGTCGTACACTTTCGTTAATTCGGTGAGCTCAATGATAGTGTCGGCCAAGGCTTACCGCCTCCCATACGTACGGATCAAATAGTAAACGCCACCAAGTACTCCCGCAATGATGAGGATGCCGACAATTCCCCACAGCCACGATGTCTTCACCGACACCCGGATGTCTGCGTCCGCTGACGCGTCCGGCGATTCAGCTTTCATCGTCACGACGTAGTCCCCGGCAATGGCTTCATCGGCTGCCGCAATCGTGGCCTTCACTGTCTGGGACTGTCCGGGTTCCAGCGCGTTAATTTTCTCATGATTAAAACTGATCTCCCAGTTTGTCGGGGCTTCAGCACTCAACTCGATGTCCGATACAGGAGCCGTGCCGGCGTTGGTGACGACCAACTCCATCGTGCGACTTCCGCCTGCGGTCACATCCGTATTCAAGCGTTCAGAAGGCGTGCTGAGATCTAATTCATGAGTCCCGGTAATGACGGCTTCCAGCTCGGCATCGGCTGACGTGGCGCTCGTCGCCGCTTTAATCGGGATCGCGTACTCCCCAGCTTTTACGTTCTCTGGCGGACTCACCGAAACGTCAACGTCCTTCGTGCTGTTCGGCTCGACCGTGACGGATGTCACATCGTTGCCGTCCGCCTTGAAGGTCACACTCCAGCCCCTCGGGGTATCCGCCGTCAAGGCATAATTTTGTTCATCGGCCGTCCGGTTGCGCAATGTCACTTTGTAGTCGAACGTTGATGCGGCATCTCCTTGCAGGTTCGGTTGTTCCACGCTCAACTCTGTCGCAGACGTGCCTTCCTCGGTGACGGTGACGGTCAACGGCAACGTACTGTTGACGCCGCTACCTTGGGCGATAAGTTCAAAAGTGTAGACATCTTTCTCCACTTCCAGCGGGACTTGAACTTCTAAACTTATTTCTTGTGCATCTCCCGGTTTAATCGAGAGCTGTTGCACATCCCGCCCGCCTGACGTCAAGTGGGACGTCCATCCGTCCGGAAGTTTCTGCATCTTAAACTCGACAGTCCGAATGGCGTCCGTGTCGTTCAGGACCTCCACGGCGTAGTCGATCGTCTCACCTGGCGTCGCCGAAATACCCGAAAAAGGCGTGTACAGCGAAAAACCTACAGCGGCGTGTGCAGTCGGAACAGCTGCGACGACCAAACCGATTACAAGTGTCATACAAAGTGATGTAATAACTGCTCGCCGTTTCCACATCAAGACATACAACCTCCTTCGTGTTTTCACTAAAAGTACGAAGCAAGGAGGCTGTTTGGATTTATCGCCTTGATATTTTTTGATTTTTTTGTTAATAACTTACTTAGCGGGCAGAGGTGGTACGAGGTGGGATACGACACGAACAGAGAACGCGGCAATGATCTGTTTCGGCAGATTCAGCGCGGCTCACAACAGGCATTTTCTTCGTTTTACGACCAATACATCAGTTTTGTCTTTCGCATTGCGTTCAATACCGTCCAAGACCGTCAAGAAGCGGAAGACATTTGCCACGACGTATTTCTCGAGGTGTTTTTACATCCTGAGCGCTACAATCCTGAGCGCGGCAGTGTGGAAGCGTGGCTCGCCGTTAAGACGCGCAGCCGGTGCCTCGACCGGCTGAGAAAGAGAAAAGCCGTTTGCGTCGACAATTGGGAACGCGTTGCCGGAGAGCAGATCATATCGCCCTCAGCAGAAGTGCTCGTCCTAGAAAGAGCCGAACGGGAAGCGATCCACAATGCCATGCAAGACATACCCGAACCTCAACGGAACGTGTTGTACGACGCGTATTTTAAGGAACGCACGCACCGCGAACTGTCTGAGCGCATTCAACTGCCCTTGGGAACGATTAAATCCCGGATCCGTTACGGTTTGCACAATTTAAAAAAGCGGTTAACTCTCCTCGGTTGGGTTCATCCTGAGCGAGGTGAGCCGAAATGACTCCCATTAGACATGCAGCAGACGAACAGCTCGTCGATGCGATCTTGCACAACTTGCCCAAAGCAGAGGCAGAGAAACTGCATGAGCACCTGTCCCACTGCCCGTCGTGTTCGCGGCGGTACAGGGAGTGGCACGTTCTACTGCACAGGCAACCTGACACTGAAGCGGAGGCCGGTAAACTGAAGCGGCACCTCATGCGCAACGTTGCCCAGCGCGACAACGCCCAAAACGTGTCAACCTTGAAACGGCTGGGGAACAAGCAGTGGGTCATCGGCTTCAGTCTGGCCGCATTAGCTGTTGTCGCCCTTGTCCTCCTCCCCTTCCAGTCGACCGGACAGGACGTTCCATCCATTCAAGACGGCCCTCTTGAACAGGCGACATTCATTTACGACCCGCACACGGTGCAGTACGACGTCATTCCTCTTTTGGCGGCAGATGTCCGGGGAGACGTGTGGGTGAACGATTCGACGAAAGAAATGCTCATCCGCGTCGAAGGGCTTGTCCCGATGGTGCACAAAGACTACCAGTTGTGGTTCGTCGATACAGATGACCGCTTGCACGGCAAAGTGCTGGAGCTGCAAAACGGGAAGGCCGTCTTGTACTTGCACGGTGACGGTATTCAACGCATCCAGTCCTTGCGCACGAGTCTCGAACCGAAAGGAGGGAGCCCGGTCCCGACAGGAGCCGAAACGTTCATTGTGGACCTAAAAAGGTAAGGCTCCCTTCTTTTCCGGTGTGAAGCGATGACCCAACATGACATCCGACGGCACCCATTTAAAAGAATTTTTTGCGGTCGCGCTCCTCTTTCAAAATCTCCACTGCTTCCCGGAAACGCTGGGAGTGGACGACTTCCCGTTCCCGCAAAAACTTGAGACCGTCATTCAAATCGGGATCGTCGGACAAGTCGATAATCCACTGGTAGGTGGCACGCGCTTTTTCCTCTGCCGCAATGTCTTCGTACAAATCGGCGATAGGATCGCCTTTGGCCTGGATGTACGCCGCCGTCCACGGGGTCCGATCCGTATTTTCGTAAAACATCGCCAGGTCGTGATCCGTGTAGCGGCCACCTAACCCCGCTTCTTTCATTTGCTCCGGGGTGGCGTCTTTGGTCAGTTTGTAAATCATCGTCGCAATCATTTCCAGGTGGGCGAATTCCTCTGTGCCGATGTCGGTTAAAATGCCGACCACTTTGTCGGGAACCGAATACCGCTGGTTTAAGTACCGCAAGGCTGCTGACAGTTCACCGTCGGCCCCACCGTATTGCTCGATGAGCCATTTTGCCAGTTGGGGGTTACACGTGCTCACTCGCACCGGATACTGTAATTTTTTTTCATAAATCCACACGTTCGGTTTCCTCCTCTTCGTCTTTTTTGTGAAAGCGTGAACGGTCAATCGGTATTTCTCGTTTGGTCACCTCAGGTGAGTCACACTTGCCACGGCCACGGCGGCTCCACCCACTTCCACGGAAACCTTGAGTAACTGTGACCGAAATGTTGCAAAGGGCCAAACCGCGACTCAAATTCGCCCGCAATCTTTTTGCGCTCCTGCGCAAAGCGGTTGTACTGTTTCAATGCATTCAGGTCTTGCGGATGAGTATCTAGATAGAGATTCAATTCCACCAACACAAAGTCAACAGCCTGCAACTCCTCCAACAGTCGGTAGTACGCTTTAGGCATCGCGTGTGCCACAGAACTCCCTCCTGTCTCGATAAGCGCTGGCATAAGGACTGAACAGGGCTGGCCACAGTGTTCCCTTGAACAGCGCTTCACGCGGTTTAAACTGGGGCATGTTCGGCGGTTGAAAGCCGAGGTACAGGTTGGGCGGCGTGACATACCTTTTGACACGTCTAGGCGGACAAGGGTCAAACGGGCTAATATACGGGTACCAATATTT
This sequence comes from Novibacillus thermophilus, assembly GCF_002005165.1. Taxonomy (NCBI): domain Bacteria; kingdom Bacillati; phylum Bacillota; class Bacilli; order Caryophanales; family Thermoactinomycetaceae; genus Novibacillus; species Novibacillus thermophilus. Next base: position 2,325,560 of record NZ_CP019699.1, on the reverse strand, counting down.
ATAGTTCGTGAACATGACATTTGCCCTCCTCGTGCATTTGTCAACGCCATTTTATGCACCCGCCCTGGGTGAAGGCACAGTTATCCTAAAAATGGGCAGAAACGTAAAAAGCGGTGCCCCGTTTGGGAACACCGCCTTCGTTCACCCGCTAAAGATTCGCGGCAAAAGCTTCACTCGATTTCTCGCACTTTTTTAACAAGTCCTCAATCTCTTGCTTCAGTTCATACTGTTCCAAAAACTCGTGCCGCTCGATAGCTAAATTCAGCTGCTCCCGCTTGTGTCTGATCAAGCGCTCAATATCGGCTTTCGTCTCCATTCCCATACCTCCCGCGTGAAATCACTTACATTCTGGCGCACTCCTTCATTTACCCCTATTATTCTATTCGCGATCATCGCCAAAAATCCTTCCGCCACTCGAAAACAGGTAGAAAAAAACAGCACACCCTTAATGTGCACGGCCATCTGTCGCCTGTTGACCTGCGAGCGCCTCCATCATGCGGCGAGCATCCACTTCTTGCCAAAGCCGCGTTCCAGCTGTCCAGCGTCCTCCAGGGCTCACACGGATGTAATCGTAACGCTGTAACAGGCGCATGGCCGCAAGGCGTGCGACGGGATCATGGATCACCGTTTTCAGTTCGTCGTCCAACTCCTGTTCGGAACAGGTGACGCGCTGAACCGTTTTGTCTTTCATGCGGGCTTTCAGGATCGGCAACACGAGACGACTCCACACAATCGGGAGGCACCGATTTGTCTGCCGATAGAGAGACGTCATCTGGAGAAGAATGGAATCTTTCGACACGGCTGCTTCTGCCGAGCAATCTGGCGTGTATAGGTTGGACATGGGCCCACCCCGAATCTCTTAATCCATACGGTCATGAGTAGAAAGAGATGATAGGATTGGCATCCATTTTTCCCCATTGACGCCCTTTTTATACGCGTTTTTGAAAAACATTACAGGCCGCGAGCCCGCCTCACTTCTGCTTCAACGTCTGAATCACCGCGCATCTTCACGGGTATGTTTGCATTGAGGACAGTCTTGCGGGAGACGTGTTGCGGTCGCACTTCGACTTGCCCGATCACGTCGTAACCGAATTCCTCACACAATTCAATGAGCCGTCGTTCGAATTCTTCCAATCGGTTCTCGTCAATCTGCAGCCTCTGGTAGTTTAACACGAGCGACAAGCGGTCATCTGCCTTGTCGGCAGAGCGTTCTTTCTGTCCGAGTATACGCTTGATAAAATTCACGCGCTCCCCTCCCCAAACATTTCAGCATCGCGGCTAAGCCGTGCTGAAGATTCGCTTCAATTTTGAAATTAAGCCGCGCTCTTCCAAATCGAGAAACGGCACCTCTTCACCCGTCATGCGGCGCGCAATATTGAAGAAGGCTTGTCCTGCAAGAGATTTCTCATCGGCGATAACCGGTTCTCCCGTATTGGAAGAGCGGATAATGCGCTTGTCTTCTGGAACCACACCGAGTAGACGAATGGCTAAATGGTTTTGGACCCGTTCCACACTCAACATGTCGCCTTCTTCCACCATTCGCGGCTGAACTCGGTTAATGATGAGGTTCAGTTCACTCAATTCCGCCGCTTCCAACAACCCGATGACTCGGTCGGAATCGCGCACTGACGGAATTTCCGGATTGACGACGAGTATGGCCCGGTCTGCCGGTGCAATGGCGTTGCGGAATCCCCCTTCGATTCCAGCCGGCGAATCGATCAGTATGTAATCAAAATCTGCGCGGAGCTCGTCGACGACACGTTTCACCTGCTCCGGCGTCACTTCTTCCTTGTAGCGCGTTTGAGCCGCAGGGAGTAAAGCCAATTCCGTATACTGTTTGTGCCGGACGAGGGCCTGTCTTAGCTTACACGTTCCCTCGATGACATCCACGAGATCGTATACGATGCGATTCTCCACACCTAACATTAAATCCAATTTTCTCAGTCCGATATCCGTGTCCATCAAACACACTTTTTTTCCTAAACGGGCCAAACCCATGCCGACAGACGCGACCGTTGTCGATTTGCCGACGCCGCCTTTGCCGCTCGTAACCGTAATCGCCACCGACTCATGACTCATGTTTTCCCGGTCTCCTTTCTCCATAAAAGATTTCCTTCTATGATTCATAACGCCACTATCCGCTGTTAATGGTCCGTTGCCGACAATCGACGCCCTCGTGTTCTTTCTTCCGGCGACGCTCATAACGGTTCATCTCATGTCTCATCAAGTTCCACACAAACAGCGCCGCAACTCCGTCGTCCAACCACCCCAAGCCGGGTACGACGTCGACGATGACGTCCATGGGCATGATGAAGTACAACAGCGCCGCGCCGATCCACACCTTCTGTTTCCTGCTCGTGTGGGGGTCGATAAAGTAATCGTACATGAGGCGCAGCTTTTCGATAAATTCGTGTTTCCCGCCTACACGCTCAATTTTTTTGTTGAACTGTTGTAAAATCGTCCGTTCCCCTTTAGGCGTAGAGGCATCCCGCTGTAAATGCTGCAACAGACGCAGCACAGCCGGGACGAAGTGCTCAGTGGAGTGGTGGTGTGCCATCTAGCTGTGCCCCCTCCTGTTCGAGGTGGTGTTCACCTTATTATAATAATTGAGCCGCTGCGCCGTCTACACAGATTTGGACATTGTCGTGCAACCAGAGCAAACTAGCGGGAAGGCGTGTCGAAATGGCAGGTTTCATCAACTTTTTCACAATCGGCGCTTTTCCTTCTCCGCTGGCCAACAAAAAGATGCGCCGGGCTTTCAGAATCGAACGCATCCCCATCGTAATCGCCGATCGCGGCACTTCATCTCGACTGGAAAAGAACCGGGAGTTTGCCTCAATCGTAGAAGGCGCCAGCTGCACTTGGTGCGTATGCAGTTGAAGTTCTTCTGCCGGTTCGTTGAAGCCGATATGGCCGTTAGAGCCGATCCCCAGTATTTGAATGTCGATACCGCCTGCCTCTTCAATCATCTCATCGTAACGGCGACAGTACGACTGTACGTCCTCCGGTTGGCTCTCCGGAATGTGAATGTGTTGTTCCGGAATATTCACGTGTGCAAAAAAGTGGTCCTGCATAAACCGGTGATAACTTTGCGGGTGATCCGATTGAATCCCGTAATACTCGTCCAAGTTAAACGTGATCACTTCTGAAAAATCCAGCTGTTCTTCCCTGTGGTGTCGGATGAGTTCGCGGTACAGTCCGATCGGTGTGCTCCCTGTAGCCAACCCGAGAACGGTGCGCGGGTGACGGCGGACGTGCGCCGCAATTTCCTTTGCCACAGCCTCGCTCATCTGATCGTAGTCAGCATATTTCTTCAGTTCCATCTCTCGTTCTCCTTTCACAACACTACGTCCCTATATTATCACAGCATTCGGTTCTGCGCCCGTTTTAGAATACTTTGCAATTGTTCATGACAGGTGACGGTTTTAAGACATACTCTGTATACTGAAAATACATTCTGTCCGCTCAGACTACGGGTAGACGCGACATCATGTCCCGGAGACGCTGTTTCATGACGTTCGCCGGTTCCGAGCTGCACGCGGTTCTCAATACATTCAACGCGGTGAAAAGGGGGAATGTGACGTGTTTCCATACGATCATGCGATATACGCAATGGGCACCGATTTTCCGTGTCCTTATCCGTACCCGACAGGGGGGTATCCGTCCAGCGACTTTTTCTCCAGCCCTAGAAAACTTCTTTTACTGATCTTGTTGGTCATCGTCCTATTCTGGTTTATCGGCGGTGTTCGCTTTTGACGTGATGTAAGTTCGCGAAAAAAGGAGCGCCCGTTCCAAAAACACAACGGGCGTTCCTTTTACGTGATGTTCCATTTTCGTTCAAAGGCGCAAACCGCGGTCGGGATCAAAATCCGGTACACCGATCGGCTCTTCTGGTCCGTGAACACCTAGACCTTCCGGTCCCGCGAATCCGGGACCGAATCCCGGACCGCCAGGACCCAATCCGCCTCCCCCAGGCGGCAATCCTCCGAGGCCAAAGCCTCCTGGCCCGCCGGGAAATCCGGGCCCGGCTTCTAACCCTGGTCCTCCGGGACCGTGCCCGCTAAAGGGAAGTCCCGGTTCCGGTCCGAACCCTGGACCAGCTCCCCCTGGACCTTGTTCAATCCCAGGAGGCGGCCCATCTGCACCTGGTGGACGGCCTCCTGCGAATCCAGGCCCTCCCGGTTGAAACTCTCCCCCAGGAAACGGTCCTCGGCCTGGACGTCTGCCTAGAGCGGGTCCAAACGGTCCCCGCCTCTTGCCAGGCCTCATTCCCTGACTTAACCTGAACCCCGGCGGCCCCACAGGCCCCGGGCCAAATCTCGCGATTCCCGGGTACGGAGCCCTCCTCATGCGTTGCAAGAACAGTGATTTTAACAATATATCCACCCCTCCGCGACTAGTGAAATTTGGATCAACACATTGTATGCGACCTGTCGGTGGACCGTATAGTCACCTATACCGGGGAGACCGTTTATACACTCATACCCCTGTGATCCGAGCAAAAGAAAAACCCGGCCAAGCTGCCGGGTACTTTGACAAGAGAGGCTAGTTCCAGATAAACCAGAAGAAGATGATAATCAACAGAATCAACAGGAGCAAACCGCGATAGTTGTAAAATCCGTAACCGTATCCGCCACCGTATCCAGATGCCATGCCGCAACATCCTCCTTTCCCTGTCAAAGTTACTACACTATATGGAGACTACGTTTATCTCGTATACGCACCTATCCCGAACGTTCCGCCTAACTTTTAAAAACGCTCCGTTATACATGGGTCAACGTCTGTTTTTGCTTGCTCCGGTTTCTCCGTTCCCCCTTGAAAGAAGCGCCGAACGACACTCTAAACCACACACTGTTCAGCAACAACAGAAGGGATGTGATGAGGAACAACCCCCTGATCCCAATCCAGCCGCTCACCAGTCCGCCGACAAAGGGCCCGAGCATGTTGCCCAGACATACGGCGCTGTTGCTGTATCCGTAAGCCGTGCTCTCTTTTCCGGTGGGAACATTGTGGCGCACGAGAGAATTGAGCGATGGAAGCAGGCCGCCGACAAACAAACCGAGCAAAAAGCGGCACAGTAACAGTTGCCAGACATTCGTCACAAACGCGTGGGGAATAAAGAAAACAGCCGCCCCGAGCAAAGCCAAGAGCAACACGTACTGGGAACCGAATCGGTCCCCCAGCTTTCCGAGCTGCGGCGAAGCCACAATGTTGGCGAGTCCGGTGACGGCCGTCACCAAGCCGGCAAAGAAGACGACGTAACCCCCTGGTGCTCCCAACTGCTGCACGAAGAGCGGCATTTGCGGATTGGGGCTCATCATGGCAAATTGGATCAAAAACGCCACACTGAAAAGCGGCAGCAAGGTCCTGTTCCGCAAAATAGCCGAACCTTCACGGAAGAAGCCGCTCACTTTCACGTTCGCCGGATCTGGCTTGTGCAATTCTCTCACCATCAACAACACGACCATTGTAGCTACAAACACCAAAATGCCAGTCATCGTAAAAATGGTGCGAAAGCCAAACCACTCCGCCATGAGGCCACCGAAAAGGGGGCCCATCACCGAACCAGCCACGGCACCGGCCTGGAGCAAGCCGAGGGCGTACCCTACTCTCTCCCTCGGCGTGTTCGCTGCCGTCAGAGAAATTCCAGCCGGAATGAAACCTGAAACCAACCCGTTGACAAAACGCAAAATCAGCAGGTGGAGCGGGCTGGAGGCCAATCCCATCAACGTGATCGCAATGGACATGCCGATGCCGGAGCGGATTACCATGATCTTGCGCCCGTATTTGTCAGCTAACATCCCCCAAACGGGTGACACCACAAACGCCGACAAAAAGTTGATGCCAAAAATAAATCCGGCCCACAACTGGACGTCTTCAGGGTCTGTCATGCCCAGTTCATTTAAGTAAAGCGGCAAAAACGGCACGATCATCGTCATCGCACCCATGACCAAAAACTGAGCGACAGCCAAAACCCACAAATTTCGCTTCCATCTCTCCATACATCGCATCTCCCTTAACATCTCATAAATATTTCGTGTAACGAAATATTTTGTCATAATGAAACAGCCTGCTCATTTGCAGGCTGCCACGGGCGTCAGCTCAAGAAGGGGTTTTCTTTCCTTCCCGGATTCCTTTGAATTCCGTCGGTAGTTCCTTGCGCAAGGACTTTTCCACGCGTATGACGAACGGCATACTCTGTATGCGTTCGATCAACTGCTTTTCTTTACGCGCGTCGACGTACATGCAGACGTACTTTAACCGTTTTGACATGTAGTGTATGTTCCCAAAACGTCCGAGGGAACGGGCTTTCCGCAAATCATTCACCCAAACAGCTAAGCCAGTGCGCTCTGCTATTTGCATCGTGTATGAACTCCTTCTATCGCATCGACTGACATGTGCCAATTTCATGATACCACGAAATAAGCTGTCTGGGCAACGGGCTACGGCAGTTCCTCCGTTTTTACAATCGTGCCGTTACTCGGTGAATAGTACGTGACTTTCCCTGAGGATACGGTCAAATCGCGATCGAGGAGCGTTATCTTGGCCACAACGTCCATATCGTTTCCGTCAGCTTCTCGTAAAGAGCCGACGACAGTGACATCCCAAAGACCCTTCGGATCCGAACTCGCCACCTCTGCAAACGAAAACTTCAGATACGTGTGTTGGCCTTTCAGTCCAGGCAAATGGTCGGCGACAGCATCCCGTACTTGCTGTGGCGTTGACACGGCCTGGAGCAAGCCCCTGTTCCCATTGAGGAGCCGAATAGCCGGCTGTTCATCAGCAGACCACCAGTCGCCTTTTTCCAGGCGGATTAGCTGGTGCACGGGCCGGGGAAACGCATCGCCACTTGTATCCCAATCGAGGACGATCTGGAGTTCACTGCGGTTTGCTTTAATGTTGCGAACCACAAAGGGAGATGCGCCGTTGTTCAACGCTTCACCGGTGATGAGGATGTCCACGGTCTCATCGCCGACATTCACGATACTCACCTCGGGAACTGTCGGAGTCTTGTCGTACCCTGGCGATTCCAGGACGGTAAACCCGACAGATTGCACAGTTTCTCCCAAGGGCCAACTGCAGCACGCTACTATACACGCTGTACACAAAATGAGGGCAACGCTGCGCTTCAAATGACTCTCCATCTCCTTCTATCATGATTAGACGAAAAGACCTGCGCAGCGGTTTCACAAAAAAACGCTGCCCAATCTAACGGACAACGGACTTACAGTGATTTCCTCTAACCACAGCTTTTCTTTTGAATCGTAGACCGCTCAAGCCGCGGATCATTGGACGGAATTTTGATCGTCGGCGACACGGCGTGGGCAATTGTTTTGATCACGTGAAACAACAATTCGTCCAATTCGTGCTCAGCCTTGAGATACGCCCCGATGACCGGGTGCTTTTCCATTTCGCGCCTGAACGTGTGCGCTTCTTTCTTCGCTTGATGATAATCGGGGTGAAAATGCCCGAAACGCTTCGCCTCTTCAAACCGTTCTTTTTTTTGTTGGAACTGGCGAATGAGGCGTTGCGCCGACTCATCCTCTGCCATGAGGCGCTTTTTTTCCAAGTAGCGGGCGACGAGTTCCGAATTGTTGATAGAATCGGATATATCGTAAACGTCTTGCAAAATTTCCAGCATGTCTAAGGAAGCCACGTCGCATCCCTCCGTCCTTATTGTAACACAGCGGTACTCTGTCGTCACAGAAGGAAACGAAGCATAACTCCCTTCTCAAGGCTACGTTAACTCAGGAACGCGTATGCGCACTTCGCCGATGTGTTGCAACTCTATCTCCTTCGCTTCTTCTTTCTGATCTAGCCCCTCCACCTTCCATACTCCGTCGGTGTTAAAAACGCGAATTGGTCGTAAAATGTCGCATCGGTCTGAACGGGGACGGCGCCACTCCAGCTCTAACTGCATCTCCACCGCCCGTTCCACGAGCTTTATCAGCGTTGACGGATGATACAGGCGCATCGTGCTCGTCCACAGCTTAGGAAGGCGTTCTAAGCCCGGTACTGCTTCTGTCAGTTCCGGATAGCGGTTTTCCACTTGAAGCCGATGCTTTTTATCTCCTGCGACCGGCTGAGAACTGGCGTCTTCTGCGGCGCCGCTCCTTTCAATCGTGAACGGAGGGTATCCTGCAGCTTCTAACTGCCGCACTAAGCGCCCAGCCGATTGCTCGTCTACCACAAAATGCCTCCCACCGAGACGGCGCCTAAACGATGGTCCGATGCTCGGATCGGTGCTCAATTGACGGGCAATGTGCTCGTCTTCACAGCTCATCAACAACACCCGTTCCAACCGCACGGGCCCGATCAAGTTTTTTTCCCACTGCCGGATGCTGGCTACCACATTTTGTGGCAGGGGCACGGCACTGTACCGTTTTAAAAATTGGACGATGTCTTCCGCCGTCCACCCTTTTGCCAGCCCCCGTTTCACGGAGTCGCCACTTAACACATACGTGCACAGACGGTCCGTCTGCACTAAGTCGGCGAACTGGGCTGCCTTCCACCGCAAGTCAAGGGGAAAATTAAACGGGATCAACCACTCAAAATTCGGTTGTACAAACCAGCGCTGCTCTACTGCGTCCTTCCCCTCAACAAACGGAGAAAAGACAGACCACCTCCACGCCGTTCCGGAGAGACACTCTCCCCAGTCAATCCACCCCAAACTGTGAAAAGGGCGCAAGCACGTTTTCATCCACGCGTCGGCCAACGCTTTCCAATTCCGCTCTGGCTTTTCTGTCTTCTGTAACCACATCAAGGCCATATCTCGGACGGACACCCATTCCGACTGTTGCTCCATCCACCACAGCACGGCCGCCAGTCGGGGGTTTTCCTGCAACAGCGCCCGTTTCACTTGCTGGTACACATATGCCGCCGCCCCTTTGTAGGACATGGTCAACCACGTGTCCAGCGCCTGCCGTTTCAGAGCCCACCTCCCCGTTTCAGCTGTCAGCAACCCGCACCACTCTGCTATTTGAAAAACGATGTGGAATCCAGTGGGCTCGTTTCTGTTAATCCAACGGGCATCAGCAAAAGCTTCCCCTTCTGTTTCCAACTCGACGTCCATCTTCTGTGCAGCGCGGCGACGGACGTCGCCCTTCTCCGTTAACGGAAGACCGTCCCGGTCGATCATGACCATCAGGTGGAACAGATCGTGTACGCTGCCGGGAGGCGCGAGAGCCGTCACTTCCACGTTCTCGGCGGGTGCTGTCGCGTCCGTCAGGACGGATTTAAGCCAAGCCTCCCGAATGTCGCCCGGTATAATGTAAAACGTTTCCCCCCACTTTTGGCGTACAGCGTAAACGACACCGCGTTGCCGGAGGCGGGTTAACGCCACACGAAACGGTACGGGGCGCAGAGGAAGGTCGTTTCCCCGCAAATCTCGGAACGAGAGACCGACCTCTCCCCGCTCCAAAGCCATCCAGTGCACAACGGCCTTTTCGTCACGGTTTAATTCCTTTAAGTACGACTCCCAGTACAGCGGATCGGTCAGTTCTTTCCTGCTGCTGTCTCCTGACACGTGCGGGTGATGGCTCACGATCTTTTGCTGAACGCGTGAAGACAGTTGATCCCAACAATCTTTCACCTTGATCATGACGACACCACCCACTCATCTAACTCCTCTGCATCCACTACTGTATAACGGTACCCCTGTTCGACTAAAAACCGCTGCCGTTTAAGAGCATACGCTTCGTCTTTCGAATCCCGGCTGACAACCGTGTAGAAATAGGCGCGGTTGTCCCCCCGCTTCGGACGCAAAATGCGTCCCAACCGCTGCGCCTCTTCTTGCCGCGACCCGAACGTACCGGATAACTGCACCGCAACGTTGGCATCGGGCAGATCGACGGCAAAGTTCGCCACTTTCGAAACGACGATCACGGAGAACATCCCCCGCTGAAACTGCCGATACAGCTGGTCCCGTTCTGATTGAGCGACTTGACCGGTGATGAGTGGCGCGCCTAGCTCGGCTGCCACTTCCCGCAACTGATCCAAATACTGTCCGATCACGATGACTTGGCTGTGCGGGTGGCGTTCTAAAATGCGCTTGAGGACGCCGATCTTGCGCGGATTTTCGCTCGCGATGCGGTACTTTTCCCGGGAGGGGGCTCGGGTGTAGGCCTTGCGCCGCTCATAGGGAAGGGAGGTTCGGATTTCCCAGCAGTCGGCTCGGGCAATCCACCCCTCCCTTTCCAGGCTCTTCCACGGCACATCCATTTTCTTGGGCCCGACGAGGGAAAAAACGTCCTGCTCTCTTCCGTCTTCACGCACGAGTGTGGCGGTCAAGCCGAGGCGGCGTTTAGCCTGCAACAGAGCAGTGGCCCGAAATACAGGCGCAGGCAACAAATGGACTTCGTCGTAAATGATGAGCCCCCAATCGCGCTTGGAAAACAACTGCATGTGGGGAAATGAATCGTCACTGTGTTGGCGGTTTGTCAACATTTGATACGTCGCGACCGTTATCGGTTTCACTTCTTTTTCCAGGCCCGTATACTCGCCGACCATCTCACTCGGGACGTCTGTCTTTTCACGTATTTCACGAATCCACTGCCGAACGGACGTCGTATTTGGGGCTAAAATAAGGGTAGCGCTTCCGACCCGCTCCATCACTCCGAGGCCGACGACCGTTTTTCCCGCTCCGCACGGCAGCACCAGCACCCCGCTTCCCCCCGTAGCGGCCCCTTGGCGATAAAAAGCCTCCACGGCTTCCCGCTGATATGGTCTGAGGCGAAACGTCTCCGTTTCCTTGAGTCTCACCTGCAGACGCTCTCCATCTGAGTAGCCGGCCACGTCTTCTACCGGATAACCAGCTTTGAGCAACTCTTGTTTCACTTTCCCCCGGGCTTTGTGCTTGACGGGAACAGCACCGTCCTCCAGCGGTTGCTCTACGAGTGGCTGAACTTGTGGGGCGCTGATCACCTGATGCAACAATGCCACATCACCGCTGGTTAACACGAGGGTATCCCGTCGCGTCTCCAAGCGAATTAAGCCGTAACGCTTCGCGTGAACGTGGATCTCCCGCACGAGGGACGGAGGGATCTCGAACTTGCTCCACTCCTCTAAACAGTGGATGATGGTCTCTGCCGACATACCGGCTGCAGCCGCATTCCAAACAGAGAGCGGCGTGATGCGGTACGTGTGAACATACTCTGGGCTCTTTTCCAGTTCGGCAAAGGCGGCCAGTCCGTCACGCACTTCCGGAAACTTAGGGTGCCCTGCTTCTAACAAAATTGTATGATCGGACTGCACGATGAGCGGATTATCCGGGCGAAAGTGCAACTCCCGTCACCCCCGAGTTTTGTCAAGCAGCTGTCATCTTATATCTTGGTTCACATGTCGCATTTTTATCATAAAATAACAGAAGAAAATCGCGTGACGCATCGACGGATGGCGCTTCTACAAGATGAACCGCAACGATGGGTTTAGTAAAATAGTGTGCGAGAACAGGGGCGTGCTCGTTTAAAATGGAAAGGAGACTGAAAAGGAATGAAAGCCGAACCGCTTCAATATACGGTTGAAGAAATTGAAAATCTTCCGCCGAAGGTAAAAGAAGAATCGGAAAAAGCGAAAGGCGGTGCGTCCGACAGAGAGACTGTCGTCATCGTCGACGAACGCACCTATATTATTGTCTCTCTCGGCAAGAGGCCCACCGGCGGCTACAGTGTGAACGTGTCGAAAGTAGAACAGCAAGGAGACACCTTGCACGTCTACGCAGAAGAAAAGACCCCCGCAACAGGGTCGATGGTCATCCAGGTCATTTCTTATCCAATGACTGTCATATCCGTTAAAGGAACGTACACAAACGAAGATGTCGAACTACACGTTCGACGCGCGAAGTCTCGGTAAAACACTTTAACGCCTGCGCTCCGGTTCTTTCTCAGGTGGTTCTTTTGGGTTCGGGACATCGGTAGTGGGCGGTGACACGATTTCCCGTTCCCGTCCCGGTGAATCGATTTCCGGTTCTCCGAGCGGGTTTCCGACGTCCGGTATTCTCAAAAAAACCATGTCGTTTGCCTCCTTTTTTAACTCGGTAGAGCGTAGGCATAGTGTGCTTTATCCCCTGTGAAATATGAGTGGACGGCGGTGGAACTTTTTAACTGCTCTCGTCCTCCTCTGCTTTCGCTCTGTACCAACTGGAATCAGAGGACTCCCCGGGAGATTCGCGGTGGGGGTTCGGATTACCGTACTGATAGTGGCCGTCGCGGTGATATCCGTGATGGGTTCCACCGTGATGATGGCCATGATGATGTCCGCCATGGTGGTGTTGCCCGTAATGATCGTACGGATTGTAGCCGTAAGGCCACATGTACGGGTTTCCTAAACCCGGATAGTAGCCGTAGGGAGATCCCCATCCGACATAACCCGGATACCCTCCTGGACAGCCGTAAGGCGGTTCGGGATAGCCACCTCCCATCCCCCGTAGCCACCGAACCTACAACCAGCCCCAGGATAGCCGAAGTACATCGGAAATTCCACACCTGGCGGTGCTCCAGAATACGGTATCCCCTGTGATTGATTTATACCGGCTCCCCAGGGCCCGTGAGTTCCCTGTCCTCCATACGGATGCTGTTGTGACAACGATCTTTCCCCTCCTCCTGAAGTACTCCTTATTAACTTTATGTGGCCACAGCTTGACTAAACACACGCTCATCTCAATTCGTTCATTTTTTTACGCTGTGCGATATGTTATGATGTTTATGCTTCAAAAAGGGGAAAGCCGTTCTTCGCGAAGAAGGAGGAGATCCACATGTCCTCAGAACAACGGATATGCGAATTAACCGACATCGTCAATACGATCTTAAGCGAGAGCGAGCGTCATGAGATACGGGCTTTACTCGACGAGTTGCAGCCCTTTGACTTGGGACAGATATTTTTTCAACTGCCTGAAGACAGGCGAGGCCCCTTCTTGTCTCAGTTAAAAAACGAAGAGATAGCCGAACTTTTGAAAGATCTCGAACACCACGAGCAAGCACTCGTACTGGACACTCTAACCCCAGACCGTATTACCGGTGTGTTTAACGTCATGAAGTCAGACGACGTTGCTGATTTGCTGGGGGAACTGGAAGAGGAAAAGGTCAAGGCGTATCTCACCGCGATGGAAGCAGGCGAAGCGAACAAAGCCAAAGCCCTGCTCCACTACTCCGAAGATACCGCCGGGGGTTTAATGACGCAAGAGTTCGTCGCCGTGTACAACACCTTTACGGTGCAGCAGGTGATTGATCACTTGCGGAAAGAAGCGCCAACGGCCGAAACGATTTACTACGTGTTCGTCATCGATGAGAACTCCCGGTTAGTCGGCGTCGTCTCGTTAAGGGAACTTTTAATTGCAAAGCCAGACACACGTGTGGAAGACATCATGTTTGAACGGGTCATTTCCGTAACTGTCGACACTGACCAGGAAGAAGTGGCCCGCGTTTTAGAGCGGTACGATTTCTTGGCCCTGCCCGTCGTCGACCGGGAACGACGTTTACTGGGAATTGTCACAGTCGACGACATCGTCGACGTCATCTACGAAGAAGCCCATGAAGACATCAGTCGCTTGGCGGCCGTCGGGGCAGAGGACCGCTCGGGCATGACCAGCCTTTGGTCGGTTACCCGCCGGCGCTTGCCCTGGTTAGTCATGCTTCTATTCATCGGGATGTTCACGGCCACCATTTTACAAAACTTTGAACGTACGATCGAACAAGTGACGGCACTGACGTACTTTATGCCGATGATTGCCGGGATGACGGGCAATACCGGAACCCAGTCGTTAGCCATGGTCATTCAAGGTCTGACGAGCGGCAAAATTTCCCGGGAAACGATGTGGGGCATGTTGCGGCAGGAATTTCTCGTCTCCATCATCATCGGCACGACGTGCAGCGTTCTCATCGCTTTCATGGCTCTCTTATGGAGAGGTGATCTCGTCCTCGGGATCGTCGTCGGCGCCTCTCTCTGGATGACGCTCATCGTCGGCACGATGGCAGGCTCCGTCATCCCTCTGGTGCTGCACGTGTTAAAAGTCGATCCCACTGCCGCTTCTGGTCCACTGATTACGACATTGAACGACATTTTTTCGATCACGATATACTTTACGATTGCGTCTTTCTTCTTAAATCAGCTGCTCGCTTGACATGACAGGAACTGGAAACTTCACCCGGCTGTGCCCCACCCCAAGGAGTGTGTCTAAAAAAGCTTTTGGTGAAATGAACTCGGCTCTATGTGTCTCCCGGACGGTAATGGGAAAAGATAAGACGACAGGCATTACCTGCTCCTTGGAGGGGGAACAGTTGAATATTATGGACAATCCGTTTACGATCGCCTTTAATTTGTTTATGGTCGTGTTTCTCGTCTTTTTAAACGGTTTTTTCGTCGCAACTGAATTCGCCATCGTAAAAGTTCGGGGGACGCGCATCGCCCAACTGACGTCAGAAGGAAACAAGCGCGCTAGAACGGCAGAAAAGGTAATTCAACACCTCGACGGTTACCTTTCGGCTACCCAGTTGGGGATTACGCTCGCCTCCCTCGGTCTGGGCTGGATCGGAGAGCCGGCCATCGCCCGTCTGTTGGAGCCGCTATTTGCCGACCTGTTACCGCCTGTGTTACTCCATACCGTCTCGTTCGTGATCGCCTTTTCCATTATTACCTTTCTCCACATTGTGCTCGGGGAACTGGCGCCGAAGTCGCTGGCAATCCGACGGGCAGAAAAAACGACTCTCTGGACCGCACGTCCCCTCGCCCTGTTTTACAAACTGTTTTACCCTCTCATTTACGTGTTAAACGGCACCGCCAACCGCTTGTTGATGTGGGTGGGAATCGAACCGGTCAACGAGACGCAACAAGGACACACGGAAGAAGAGATCCGCATGCTCGTCGCCCAAAGCCACAAGAGCGGCATGATCGACAAAACAGAGTTAACTTTGTTTGACAACGTGTTTGAATTCGCTGACCGCATCGCCAGCGAAATCATGGTGCCGCGCATTGACATGCTCTGCTTGTACACGACAGATTCGTTTGAAGACAACTACCGCACGATGATCGACCACATGCACTCCCGGTACCCCCTGTGCGGGGAAGACAAAGACGACATCATCGGCATCGTGCTCACGAAAGAAGTCTTTCACGCCCTCATCGAGGAAAAAAGTGAGCCAGATTTGGCCTCTTTAGCCCGCCCGGCCGTCCTCGTCCCGGAAACGCTGGAAGTGAAAGACATCTTACAGACGTTACAGAAAAACCGTTCAGAGATGGCCATCGTCGTCGATGAGTACGGAGGGACAGCCGGCCTGGTGACGACAGAAGACATTATTGAAGAAATTGTCGGTGAAATTCAAGATGAATTTGACGACGAACGCCCGTTTTATCAGAAAGAGGGAGAGGAAACGTCTATCGACGCCCGCTTGCTCATCGAGGAAGTGAATGACTACTTCCACCTCGACATCGACGACCCGGACAACAAAACAATCGGAGGGTGGATTTTTTCCCAGCTGGAACAAGTGCCATCTGTCGGCGACGAGGTGAACTACGGCAATTTTGTCTTCCGGGTCACAGAGACGGACCAGCACAGCATCACTCGCCTGAGCGTGAGAGAAAAAGTTGACAAGACCAGAAGATAGGGTCTCGTCACGTTTCAAACTGGCGAGACAAACAATGGCACCGGACGATGTCACGTCTGGTGCCATTCGCTGCAACCGTCTACGGGTCCAAGAGCGGGGAAACGAAGCAGATCGTTTTGAGGCGGATGTGGTACTCACGGCGGTCCATTTCCACTAAGACGTGGTCCGGAAATACGGCTTTCAGTTTGCCTTTAACCGTTTTGCACTGGGTCGCCACTTCCACCCGTCTCCCCTTTAATTCCAACAAATGCTGGTACATGTACGGTTCCTTGACATGCCGGTGCGGCATCGTCGGCATTATGTGCTTATACATGTCTTTCATCGGCATGTGGGGCATAGGCGGCATTTTAAACGGCTTTTTCGATTCATGACGGCTCGACTCCTTCGGCATGCTTGGCTTTTCCCCCATCGGAATCCCTCCGTTCCAAAGTAGTCTCAACACTTATACCGTATGCAAGAGCCGTGCCGTCTGCCTGGGCAGCAGTACCCGAAGACCGCGCCTTAAACCGAAATCGTATCTTCCCGGGACAGGGCGCGCTGTAAGCGGCGGAGCCCAAGCATCAGATCCGAGAATTCCGGAAGTGAGAGCGACTGTTGCCCGTCGGATAAGGCTTTTTCCGGGCGGGGGTGTACTTCGACGATCAATCCGTCTGCACCCACGACGATTCCCGCTTTTGCCAAAGGCGCGACGTAGCGCCGCTTTCCAACGCCGTGACTCGGATCGACGATGACAGGCAAGTGGCTGAGATGTTTCACGACCGGTACGGCGCTCAGATCGAGAGTGTTGCGCGTGTACGTCTCAAACGTGCGGATGCCTCGCTCGCACAGAATGACATTCGGATTCCCCTCGTTTAAAATGTACTCTGCTGACATGAGCCACTCCTCTATCGTCGCCGACAACCCCCGCTTTAACAACACAGGTTTGTCGAGGCAGCCCACCTGTTTCAACAAGTGAAAGTTTTGCATGTTGCGGGCCCCGATCTGCAAAATGTCGACGTACTCGGCCACGAGAGGAAGATTTTCCGGGTCCATCACTTCGGACACGACCGGCAACCCCGTCTCTTCCCGCGCTTCGGCTAACAGTTTCAGCCCTTCTTCGCCTAAGCCCTGAAAGGAGTACGGCGACGAACGGGGTTTAAACGCACCGCCACGCAAAAGGTGACCACCTGCTTTCTTCACGGCGTGAGCTGTGGTGAGAAGCTGCTCCCGGCTTTCAACAGAGCACGGCCCGGCCATCATCACGGGCGTATCGCCGCCGATCATGACATCGCCTACACGGATTTTCGTACTTTCAGGGTGAAAATGGCGGCTTGCCAGTTTGTAAGGTTCGCTGATGGAGACGACTCTCGCCACGCCCGGGTACGACTCAAGGGGCAACTCGGCCATCAAGCGCTTATCTCCGATAAGCCCGATTAACGTTTTGTCCACGCCTCTGGACAGATGGACTTTGATGCCCTTCTCCTCAACTACCCGGACGATGTTTTGAATGTCTTCTTCCCGCGCATCCGGTTCTAACACGATCACCATCGAACGTCTACTCCTTTCTTTAAGCTGGAAACTAAAAAACTCCTCATCCGACGAAGGGACGAGGAGTTGAACCCGCGGTACCACCCTTGTTGATCCGGCTGACAGGCCGAATCCACTCTCCCCTTTAACGGCGGGGCCAGCCGGTGGACAACCCACTGCTCCAGAGTGTAATTCGAACAGAAGCCCAAACCGGTTCGCACCAGCCACCGGCTCTCTCCATTGGGGGAATTCTGCTCTACTTTAGTCCTTCAACGCGTTTAAGCATATATGTGATGTTGAACGTTACTATACTACGATTCTTGAGACGTGTCAACCACCAATTTCTCACGGCCGAGGATCTTTAATTTAAGGCTTACCCCATTTCGAACGAAACAGCATGGGCAATACACGGGATCGACTCCCCTTGCCGCCACGTGACCGCGTTGTACAAAGCTCCCGTCGCCACTACCAGGATGCGGCGGTACTTGCCCCGCGCCATCTGGCGAAACAAGTGCCCGAACGTGACGACGGCACTGCTGGCACATCCGCTTCCACCGCCGTAATCTTTCTGCTCCGGGCTGTAGATCATCAATCCACAATCTTGAAAGCGTTCGTCTACCGCGATCTTTTTTTGTCGCAGCAGACCTTTCGCAATATTGAAACCCGACACGCGCAAGTCGCCCGTAACGACGAGGTCGTAATCGTCTGGAGTCCTCCCCGTGTCCGAAAAGTGCGTCACGATCGTATCCACAGCGGCCGGCGCCATGGCGCTCCCCAAATCATCCGGATTTTGAATCCCCCAATCCACGACTTTGCCAACGGTACAGTAAGTGACGCGAGGCCCGATCTTTCCTTCGCCCAATACGGCGGCACCGGCACCGGTCGTCGTCCAACCGGACGTCGCCGGCCTTTGACTCCCGTATTCCGTCGGATAGCGAAACTGTTTTTCAGCTGTGGCGTTGTGACTGCTCACGGCTACAAGGGCTCGATCGATAAACCCGCCGTCAATGAGGGCAGCCGCCAGAGTCACACTCTGCATCGACGTGGAACACGCCCCGAACACACCTATAAACGGCAATTGGTTAGTGCGGGCGGAAAAGGAAGCGGTAATATTTTGATTAAGTAAATCTCCTGCGATGTATAACTCGATATCCCGTCGGTCGACGCCACTTTTGTGGATCGCGAAATCGACGGCGTCCTCCATCATCTTCCGCTCAGCGCGCTCCCACGTATCCTGTCCGGCGTACAAGTCAGGGTAGACGACATCGTAATCGTCTTTTAACAGCCCCTTCCCCTCTTTCGGTCCGACGACAGCCGCGCTGGAGAGAACGCGCACTTCCGACCCTAGCGCCCACGTCTGCTGCCCGATTTTCTTTAACGACACAGCTACCCTCTCCTGTTCAGAATAGACGCTCGTGCCACTTTACGGCACCGACACCTGGTGAAAATGTCAGGTGACAATCACCCGGACCAATCCGATCAAGAACGCCGCCACAACTCCGATCACGATGACCGGTCCCGCCACTTTAAACAAATGTCCCCCACACCGAGCACCCATCCCTCTTTCCTGTGTTCCATGGCCGCTGACGCGATGGCATTGGCAAACCCGGTAACCGGAACCGTTGCCCCGGCACCTGCCCACTGCGCCAGTGTATCGTACACGCCTAAACCGGTCAGCCAGGAGGCGAACGCGATCAACGTGGCCACCGTCGGTTCCCCTGCTTCGTCCGGACTGAAACTGAAGTAGTGGACGAAGAAACTCTGTACCCACTGTCCGATGACACATACCGTGCCCCCACGAGAAAAGCCCGGACACAGTTTCGGACAAGGGGAATCTTCGGCGTATAGTGATTCACAACGTTATGGTAATACTGGCGCTGCACTTGCTCTGAAGCTTGTTGGGCTTCCGCCTTCTGCGTCATCTTCCTCCTCCTCACGCTGCTCGACATGTATATTTTAAACGGTCTTTCCAGATTTTATAAATACAGTCAAACAGGGAGGCATTTTCTCCGCATGATCGTCTAGCCACATAATGGGAAACGTTAACCGAAACGAAAATGGCGGCGTACAATTGGAGCAATTCGCCCTGGAGACGGAAAAACCTGTTAAAAAGGTGTACCTAGCGTTGGCGAGGAAGAGAAGTGAAGATCTGCCCAATGTACGGTTCTCTTAGGAACAAGAAAACGGCGAGTGGTGACATAAGGAAGGCGGTTAAACCATGTTGAAGATGATCACAGAACTGTACGAACACATGATTACGCCATTAGTCATTTTTGTGACGTTTTGGTTGTCTTTGCGCATCATGGGCCGGCGCGCTGTTTCCGAACTGTCGACGTTCGATTTGGCCATTGTCGTCCTTTTGGGAAACGCCTTGACTGAACCGATTTCCAACGAAGGCCTGCTCCCCAGTCTGTTCCTTGCCACAGTTCTCGTCGGGGCACACTTAATGCTGGACTTTCTCTCCTATAACAACGCCACCCGCAAGTATGTGGTCGGTGACACGTTAGAACTGATCCGCCACGGCAACATGAATGAAAAAAATTTGAAAAAAGCGCGTATGACGATCCCCAATTACTCAGCGAGTTGAGGGTGAAAGGGTATGTCAACCCGAAAGACATCGAGTTCGCTTTCCTCGAAGAAATGGGGCAGATCAGCGTGATCCCAAAACCTGGTCATCGGGCAGTGCGGCCATCCGACCTGAATTTGACCCCTCCGTATGCGGGAATTCCGGCGATCCTCGTCCAAGACGGGGAGATCCAGGATAACGTCCTGCGTCTCTTGAAAATTGACCGTGAGTGGTTGTGGATGAAACTGACGGCAAGCGGCGTTACGAGAGATTTGCTCGCAAATGTCAGTCTCGCGCTGCTAGATGCAAACGGCAACATCCACATCGACTGGAACAACGACCCAACTCAAGGTGCCCACCAACCGCAAGCGAACAATTTACGCAATCAAATCAAACAAAGTTTAAAAAAAGACCGGTCCTTACAGGAGCCGGAATTTGCCGACGACTATTTGCGACCGTTCAAATGATGGGTTTGTTACGTTTCAAGTCGATTGTCCTTCAAAACATATGTTCGTATGTAATCCAAAAACGTCTTGCGTGCATCGTCTACCGTTTGAAACTCCGTAAAATCCACTTGATAAGCTTGATCGACTTTTCGCGTCCACTTCACTTGGTAGCGTACGCCGTCCGAGTAGGACACTTTCCTCAGCGTAATTTTTTCATCTATCAAGTAATCGCTGTACTCTTGCAACAATTCAGCTTCTGACGGCTCAACCATCTCCTCCACTCCTTCCCCATTGGGCCTGTCACTCTTTCGACAAATTATAACACATTGACTAAAGGAAAAAAAAGGAGACTAAACACCTAAATTTTGTTCGCGAAACCCTTTCACATGAGTCAACGTGTCATTTCCCTCAATTCGATTCGGTTAAATTACTTGTCATCGAAATTTCGCACCGGTCCCGGTGATACGGACAGTGTACGTCACGTCAACGTCCGTCGTCGGGAACTTTTCCTGCCAGTCGATGTGATGCCAGACAGCCGGGTGATACGCCCGGATGTGCGTGCCGAGTTTTGTCACGTCCGTGTTAGATTGTTGGATGTTGCGGATCGTACGGTCCGCCCGCCGTTCGAACACTTGTTTTAATTCGCGTTCCACCGCTTCTCTGTTTTTCTCCTTCGACAAATCGGTGCCACACGTCTCTTCGACGATGACGCCTTCCATGTGAATGTGAACGCGTAATTTAAACGGTTGTTCACTAAATGCGACCGTCCGCTTGGCATGCCTCGGTTCAAACGTCAACTCCTCCTTTTCCCCGTCAGGGCAAGGAAAGCTCTCTCGGAAACCTGGCCTTCCGTCTCGAATTTGGACGAGTGTCCAGCTCTCGGCTTCACCCAATTGCCCTACCATGCGATCACCCCGGAACAACGCTAATCCGTTCCAGTCAATCGTCTGATCGGTCACGCGATACAGGTTGAGTATTGGATTCTCCGCTTCGTCCATCAGATTGGAGAGGAAAGCTCCCAGGTTGAAGTCAAACAAGCGCTTCTGTTTCACATCGTTTTGGAGCATATCGATTAAGTAAAAGGCAGGAATCTGCTCTAACTGGGGTCCTACGACCAATGCCTTTTCCGCCTTCCCTTCCACGACGACCGGCCAAAGACGGCGGCGCACTTGGTGCATCCGTTGCAGAGCGTCGGTGATGTCTTCCAGGCCGTCTCGGGCCAACGCCTCACTGATCACGACCAATTGCATTTGCCCGAGATCCAGCTCATTGTTGAGCTGCTTTTGCACATTTTTAAACGCGTCGGTTAAATCTTGCCCGCTGGATGTGAACAGCTGCACGGCCCCCTGTCCGCCATCGCCACCGCCGCCGCCACCTGAACCGACGATTTTGATGGGAATCGGCACTTGAATGGTCACTTGAATCCCTTGCTCGTGTTTGTCCACTGCAAGGGCCACGACAGACGTGCGCTCCTCTATCTCCCGGCGGTCCCAGCATCCGCTCAAAATCAAGATGCAGCACACGACCAGCAGCCCTTTAACGACTCTCCTTCTCACGGTCACGGCCCATCCTCCTCAACCAAGCGAGTATTAACAGCGGCGGGGGAATCGCGATCGCCATCACAAATCCAGCCATTTGCACTTTCTTTGCAAACTCAAACGTCTGATAGACGTCTTGTGGCCACAAGGCCACGACAAAGACCAGCAAGGCAAGGGGCAACATGATCCAGACGCGCTGTTCCTGTTTGATACCGGAGTACTCACTGAATAAGTGGACTGCTGCCGTTAACAGATTGGCTAACGTTGTAAAGACGGCTACAACCCAGATGGCCAAAAATCCCGACTCCAGCCGTTCGAAAATCAGTCCGGGAATTTGGGTCAACTTGACGAGTTCCAACGTCGGCCACATGAGCCGTTCCAATTCCTTGTGCGGAAAAGCGGCCATGGTCGTCATCGTGACCATGATGTAAACGACGATCATAATCCCGATCCCGGTAAAATGGGACCGTACCGCTTTTTCCGGCTGCTGGTAGGACGCCATAAAGACGGCGATAACCGAAACGCCCTGATAGGCAAAGAAACTTTGCAGGACTCCGCGCCAAAATTCACCCCAACTCATATTCACAAGCGGTAACAAATTGGTCCACTCCGCATTGTCGAGGGCTAAGATGACGATCAGGACGAGGGGAATGACGATAATCGGAAGTAAAAATTCATTGAGCCGGGCGATCACTTCCGCCCGGTTGGCCGCCACGAGGGCGCTGACAAACAGCATCGTTCCCACTATGAACCACAAGGGGGTGTCCGGGAACACGACGGACCGCTGGGCCTCTCCGAAAATCCTGAGAGCGGCGGCGACGGACAACAGCCACCAGATGCCGACAACGGCCAGGACCGGAAATGCCAACACGCGGCCGATCCGCTGGTTGCCGGCAAACGTGAGCAATTTTTGCGTATAACCGACGATCGTCAACCCTGAAAACCGCTGTCCGAGTTTGGTGATCATCCACACCACAAACAGGAAAAACGCCCCGCTCACCAGCATGGGCAAAAAACTGTTGCTGTCTGTCGCCAGAGCGAGTTCCCGGGGGAGTGTCAACACCCCGGCGCCGAGTAGCGTGCTCGGTACAATGGCCGCCGCTTGCCAAAAAGTAAAAACTTGTTCACTGGCTGCCGTCTGGGTCGTTTGCTGCTGCCGATCGGATGTGGACGCATTCGCTTTGCTCATGACGGTCCCCCCGACTTCTGGGGCTTGATTTGGCCTTCCCGCTTGTTATCTCCCGGGCTGAACGTTTGCGGGCGCTCGTTCATCCACTTCCACGGCATGCGAAGCAAAGAATCTTTCGCATCGCGCAATTTAAACGGGGTTATGGGCGACAAGTACGGCACGCCAAATGACTTCAATTTCACCAGGTGCAACACTATCAGGATCAATCCGAGCATCACGCCGTACAGTCCTACTGTAGCTGCGGCGATCATGAGCGGAAAGCGCAAAATGCGAATCGCAATCGCCGCCGTATAACTTGGATTGGCATACGACCCGATCGTCGTCAGGGCGACGACTATGACCATCAGGGGACTGACAATGCCTGCGGCTACAGCCGATTCTCCGATGACAAGGGCACCGACAATCCCAATGGTCGGACCGATCGGACCCGGGAGGCGGATGCTCGCTTCCCGCAAAATCTCCACACTGATCTCCATGAGGAGCGCTTCGATCACCGACGGAAACGGCACCGTCGAACGCCCCGCGGCAATGGCGATGGACAGTTTAGACGGGATCATCTCAGTGTGAAATGAAACAAACGCAATGTAGAACGCCGGCAACAGTAACGCGATAAAAAATGAAATGAAGCGTATGCCCCGAACGAGGGAGGAAATGAGAAAACGGGAATAGTAGTCTTCAGGGCTGCAGTAAAACTGGGAGAAGACAGCCGGCACAATGAGTGAAAAAGGGGTGCCGTCCACGAGAATGACGGCTTTCCCTTCTAACAGGTGCGCCACACACGCGTCTGGCCGTTCAGTTCCCTGAACTTGCGGGAAAGGAGACCACGTGTTGTCTTCAATAAATTCTTCGATATACCCGCTTTCCAACACCCCGTCGATACTGATGCCTTCAATGCGCTTTTTGATTTCATCCAGCGTTTTTTCATCCATAATGCCTTCGATGTACAGGACGGCCACACTCGTTTTCGTACGCTTTCCCAGCGTATAGCTGATGAGGCGCAAATCGGGATCTTTCAGGCGCCGGCGAATGAGGGCCGAGTTCACGCGTATGTTTTCGGTCAAACCTTCCCGCGAACCCCGCACGACCGCTTCAATGTTCGGCTCTTCGACGCCGCGGTGTTTCCAGCCTTTCGTCCCCAATATAAATCCTTCCTCGCAGCCGTCGACATAGAGGATCGTGTCACCGTACAAAAGGGCAGCCAACATGTCCTCCATATTGCGACTGCGTTTCGTCTCCCCGATGTGCAACAAGCGGTCTTCCAGCCATTGAACGATTTTGTACTTTTCGTCAACCTTTTCCGGTTCCACCGTGAGGGAGTGGAGGATGAATTCGTCAACGATGGCAGAGTCCGCCATACCGTCGAAGTACATGATCGCCGCTTCGCGCGTTGGGTTGTACGGGATTTTAAACTTGCGGGTGATGAGATCGCCGCTGTCACCCAGTGTTGTGCCCACAAAGGTGACATTGTCTTGCAGGTTTGGATAAACTTTGACGTTCTCCGTCCGCTCTTTCAATTTCCGTTCCGACTGTTTATGCAGTTGTTCTTGTTTCCGCATTTCCTTTACTTTTTTGGGACGTATGAACGCCTTCCTCATAGAAACGACCCACCATTTTCTAAGCTGCCTTTATTGTGTATTATCCGGAAGAAATTATGCAGCTGTCTGCCGGGGACTTAGCGCCTGCGCGGAAAAACGCAAAAAACCCGCCAGTGCGGCGGGTCAATCTCACACGTCACTTACTGAAACAAACTGGCGAAAAAGCCGATGACAATGCCAACCACTGCGAAGTCGGCATCCCCGAACGTCGTGTTCTGGAACCCGAGGTCGCCCAGTACGGGTAACAGCAACGCAGGCAAAAAGCTGATGAGCAAGCCGTTTGCCAGCGCACCGAGGAATGCGCCGCGCCTCCCGCCGGTGGCATTCCCGAACACTCCGGCGGTGGCCCCGGTGAAAAAGTGCGGAACGAGACCTGGAATAATCACCGTCGCGCCCACTGCGGCGAGAATGCCCAACCCAATCAATCCGCCGAGAAAACTGGACAAGAACCCGATGATCACCGCTGTCGGGGCGAAATTGAACGTCACCGGACAGTCCAAAGCCGGTTTGGCATCCGGCACAATTTTTTCCGCGATCCCCTGAAAAGCGGGAACGATCTCGGCGAGCATCATCCGCACACCGGCCAGGATGACGTACAGACCGACGGCGAACATCAACCCTTGCAACACGGCAAAGGCGATGTAATTCTGTCCGCCGGCCACACCTGCTGACGCATCCGGTCCAGCCGACAAGACGACGAACACATAAATGACGACCATCGTCAAAGCGGTGGACACAGTCGTATCTCTCAGAAAACCGAACCCTTTCGGCACTTTCACTTCTTCCGTGCTCTTCTCCGGGTTTCCGAACCACTTACCGACTAATGCAGACGCAACGTACCCGACAGTCCCGAAGTGACCGATGGCGATATTGTCGTCACCGGTAATGCGGCGCATAAACGGCTGTCCCAATGCCGGGATCGCCACCATGAGAAAGCCGAGAATGACAGAACCGACGAGGATGAGTAGGCCTCCGCCCATACCGGCAGTCGTCAAGACGGCAGAGATTAAACAGGCCATGAAAAACGTGTGATGGCCGGTTAAAAACACGTACTTTAAAGGTGTCAACCGCGCGAAGACCAAGTTAAACACGAAGCCGAGACTCATGATGATCGCCGTCTGGCGCCCGAAATCGTCCACGGCAAGCGCGACAATGGCTTCGTTGTTCGGGATCACTCCGTTTATCCCGAACCCTTCCTGCAGCACTGTCCCCAACGGATTGAGTGTACTCGTAATGACATCGGCACCGACCCCGAGAATTAAAAACCCGATAATCGTTTTCAAAGTGCCGGTCAAAACGGTGCGAGCCGGTTTTCTGAGCGCCACCAAGCCGATGAGCGCCATCAGACCGGCAATGACCGCTGGTTGGCTCAGCACTTCGTTGACGATAAACCCGAGAAACCCCTGCATGATGGCCTCCTCCTAAACATGGCGTGTCATTGCAACTTGCTCAACACCTTCTCTTTGATTTCTTCCTGACTGGTAAAGTTCACAATCGTGACAACGGGGACCTCCAATCCTTCCAGCTCGTCCGCCAGAGCTTCTGACGTCACAATTAAATCGCGACCGTGTGCCATGGAGTGGGCAGACCCCAAGTCACAGTGCTCGACTTCCGCCTCGATGCCCTGTTCGTCACATGCCCGCTGGATAGCGGATTTGAGCATGAGACTGCTGCCCAGACCGTTACTGCAGACGACGAGAATTTTTTTCATCGCCTCTCACCTCCCTTTTGTACGAAAGGCCGAACAACATTGAGCACTTCCTCAGCCTCCTTCGCCTCTCTCAGTTTTCTAAGGCTCGTTTCGTCGGAAAGCAGTTCCGTCATTTGCGAAAGGGCCTGTACGTGCTGCTCGTCGTCCGGGGTAGCAAACGTAATCACGATGTCGACCGGATCGTTTTGTGCGTGCCCGAACGCAATGGGAGAAGCTAACGTCATCAGGCTCATGCACACGCCGTTCGCTCCGTCTTCCGGACGGGCGTGAAGTAAGACGACGCCCGGCGCGATCACCATGTACGGCCCGTGCTCCTCTAAGTAGTCTTTAATGCGGGAAACGTACCCCGCTTCGATACACCCTTGCGCAAGTAAAATACCGGCTCCCCTGTCTACAACCGCTTGCCAGTCTTGACACTCTTCTTGTACGCGGATGTTTTCTTCGCTCAACAACTGATCCAGCATGGCGAAGACCCCTTTCTCCTGTCCAATCGGCCTATTTAAAATAGTTCTCCATCGCCATACAGTCATTACAGTATATGTGTTCCGGGTCCAGTCCCATGAGTTCCCACCTTCCCAACGGTTCCATTCGTTCCGACAGTGCCAATGCATCACCTCAACAGTAGTATGAAGCTCCAACACGGCGTCTATACAGACTCAAACGTAAAAAATCCGCCTAACTGGCGGATTGGACAAATCTCCATATGTATCTCAGCTGTTTTCTTGTCTTGTGTCCGGCGACACTCTTCTCTTTGTCAAACGCATTTCGATGTACTTGCCGATCATCCACAGTATAGCCATAGCTACTAACAGGACGACCAATTGCTCTGGCTGTCTCACGAGGGACACGATGTCGTGTCCGACAAACGCCACCACTGAAATCATGACCATCTTCCCGAGAATGACGGCGAGGGAAAACGTCAGCACGTTGATTTTCGACAGACCGGCGACGACGTTAATTAAGGAAGACGGAGTAAACGGAAAGCACAGGAGGAGAAAAATCATCCCAAAGCCGTGCCGCTCAAACCAGTCAAGCATCGACAACACTTTCGGGTGCCGGGATATAAACCCCATGACCCGTTGCCGAGCCAGTCGCCTGAAAATGAGAAAGACGATGAGCGATCCGAAAACCGCCCCAATCCACGAAAACAGAAAACCGAACCAAAACCCGTACGCAGCTGCGTTTCCGGCTATAATGACGACCAAAGGCAGGAAAGGCATCAGGGCTTCGATCATAGGCAAGAGGATCCCCGGCAAAGGCCCGAGATCACGGTATTCCTCCAGCAGATACAACAAGTGTTCCGCAGAAAAAAAGTCTTCAACTACCGCCCAAATTGTGTTCCATTCCATTATTCCGCGTCTCCCGCATAACCTCTACAAAATGACGACTGTTTTTTTCAAGATTAACACAGTCAAACGATAAAATACACACGTTTTTACACGAATCAACCGCCTGACACGAGACAGGCGGTTAAAGAGGAGTGAAGTGTGCGGTGTTACTGTAACGGCTGACTGGGGGAGGAAATGTCACTGAGCGCGTGACCGGCTTCTTCAGCGGACGGGTGACGGGTGGCCAGGTCGCCGATGGCGACAATCCCGACCATTTTTCCGTTCTCCACGACGGGCAAACGGCGAATTTGCCGTTCCGACATGAGGTGGGCGGCTTTGTCCACAGTCATGTCTGGAGAAGCCGTTACGACGTTTTGCGACATCACCTGTTGAACTGGTGTGGAGTTCGGCAAGTTGTCCGCCACACAGCGCAAGCAAATGTCCCGGTCCGTAATCATGCCGATGACGTTTTGGTTTGCGTCACAGACGGGAATGGAGCCGACATTCAGCTGTTTCATCTTTTGGGCAGCTTGCATCACGGGATCTTGCGGGTTGCTGTACGTCACGTTTGTCGTCATAATGTCTCGCAAAGTTTCTTCTCGCATAGACAGTCAACGTCCTCCTTTTGCGAATGTGCTTAAACTCTATCGATTAACGTGTCCACTCTGACAAAACTTATGCGTGTTGCCACAAGATCGACAATTCATTGCGTCCAGGAGGAATACGTAATATGATATAGTGGAAAATAGAAGAAGCGCGAATGATACGAAGGAGGAATGGTCCGTGATCTTTGAAGACAGCGGAGTGGAAGGCATCCATCACTTATTCGAAAAAATCGACCCGATTATGAAAAAAATAGGCTTTTATCCGGCCTGGGATTACCATAAAGTGTCTTACGACTACAAACTGGTGGACAACGGACACGCCCCCGACTATTACTTGCGCATCCCCTGTAAAGTCGTGGCTGGCACGGTCGAGCACCCAGGTTGCGAGATCGTACTGAAGACACCCGTGACATTCAAACACTACTACCCCCACGGGATGAACTTCGACGCAGAAGTGCCGCAGGACCTGTTAAAAAAGGCGGAACAACTTTTGTCAGAAGTGAAAGAAAAGCTCTCGGCCTTGCCTGAACTGGAAACGCACAACCAGCATTAATCGAGTAGGAGGGGGCGGCTAGCCCCCGTCCTCTCACACCACCTAGCATGCGGGTCCGCACTAGGCGGTTCCAAAAGGTTGACGAAGTTCCATATAACGAAAAAGCATACTCTTCAGCCCTTTCGCTTCCCAGTAGGAAGTCGGAAGGGCATTGTTTGTGTTCCGGGACATTTCCCATGGTCCTCGGCGGGAATTGGCCATCATGAAGCAGGCCCATTCTGGTACGCCAAGGGCCCTAAGTTCACGAAGACGGGTTCTGACCCGTTTCCATTGTTTCCATAGGCACATCCTCAGTCTGCGCCGAATCCATTGGTCGAATCTTTCACAGTGCGTCTTCATCGATGCCAGTCGAAAGTACCTGACCCAACCGATGATGTAGCGGTTGAGCCGTTTAATTCGCTCTTCCATGGAGATCGCCCGTGAACGACTCGTCATCTCACGTATTCTATCTTTGAATCGGGAGATGGTCTTCGGGGCTAACCGAATCGTTGCTTGTTTGTCCGGCAGAAAACTGAACCCTAGGAATTTCCGGTTCCAGGGGCGGTCTACCGCACTTTTGTCTCGCTTCACTTTCAGTTTCAGCTTTCCCTCTACAAAGCGAATCACCGATTCCATGACGCGTTCCCCTGCGCGCTTGCTAGCGACAAAGATGTTACAATCGTCCGCATAACGTGCGAATTGCAACCCGCGTTTCTTTCGTTCTTTGTCCAGGTCGTCCAACAAGATGTTGGCCAGAAGCGGACTCAGCGGTCCGCCTTGCGGCGTCCCTTCCTCTGTCCGTTGGCATACTCCGTTGACCATGACTCCGGCGTTGAGGTACGCCCGGATGAGTTTCAGGTCTCGCTTGTTCTTCTCCCTTCTTGCTACCCTCCCCATGAGCATGTCGTGGTTTACTCGGTCAAAGCACTTCTCTAAGTCCAAGTCCACAACCCATCTGTATCCACTCTGGATATAGCGCTGGGCTTGAAGGACCGCATCATGGGCTCGCTTCCCTGGTCGGAAGCCGTAGCTGTCCCATGAGAAGTGAGCATCGAAGATCGGATGCATCACTTGCAGCAGGGCTTGCTGGAGGAGCCGGTCCATCGCGGTCGGGATCCCTAGAAGCCTCACGCCGCCTCCAGGTTTGGGGATTTCCACCCGTTTGACTGGCGCGGGTTTGTAGGTTCCCGCTAGGAGCTCTGCTTTCACCTGTGCCCAGTGTGTGTTCAGGTAAGCCTGCAGTTCAGCTACCGTTACTCCGTCCACTCCGGGCGCTCCTCCGTTTCGGACCACTCGCTTGTTATGCGAGCAAGAGATTTTCTCTCTCAAGCATCCTGTCCAGCAAGTCGTTATGGTCTTCGCGAGAGGAAGGGGCGACTTGTGCCGGAGAAGAGCTCGGCGCTCCAACATACCCTCGCGGCTTCACCGCTGCTCTCTGTTGGCAGCTCCCTTGCGGGATATTCTGCTGTCTGCGCTCTTCTCTCGAACGCATCGGTTTCCTCTCTCCTTTCGGTTCGGCCCTTCCGCTTTCCGGCGCCCCGTACTTGCGTACTATGGCCTCTGCTGACTCCTGCGGATTCAGCGCAGCCTCTCGACTGCGGTTACGATGTTACTTCGCGTGTTCCGCAGGCCTCCCCAGATAAGAGCGTCATCTTTCCGCCCGCGATCACTGGAGTTTACAGGATGAGCCCTTGGCGGCTTTGGATTTCGTTGTGTTCTGGCAACTCATCCAACTAATCCTGCCTCAAATCCAGTTCGTGTACCTTGACCCGTGCGTTTGTCTCCGGCTTCCTTCAGATTCCGCCTCGCGACGGACACC
The DNA here is from genome assembly GCF_002005165.1 of Novibacillus thermophilus. Classification (NCBI taxonomy): domain Bacteria; kingdom Bacillati; phylum Bacillota; class Bacilli; order Caryophanales; family Thermoactinomycetaceae; genus Novibacillus; species Novibacillus thermophilus. The sequence goes on along the minus strand of NZ_CP019699.1, from coordinate 2,295,129 downwards.
CTTGCCTTTGACTACGGTAGGCGCTCGCCAGCCCCCGTTCGGGACTTTCACCCTATAGATGACGCCCATGCTGGGCGTACAGAAAAAGGCGCTTGAATCCCCTCGGATATTCAAGCGCTTTTTGCTCCGCTTTTCCGTCATTTGACCCGCTGTTCGCCTTCTTCAGGTGCATGTTTTCCCTCTTCGGCCAAAACGACACCTTCCACTTTCACATTCACCTCAATAACGTTTAATCCTGTCATCGATTCTACGGCCTGTTTCACGTTGTGCTGCAGCTGGCGGGACACTTCGTGAATTTTCGCCCCGTACTGCACGATGACGCGCAAGTCGATGGCCGCCTCCAGCTCGCCGACTTCGACGCTAACCCCCCGGGTGACATTCTTTCCGGTGACACGTCTCGTAAAACCTTCCGTCACTCCACCGGACATGCCGGCGATGCCATCCGTCTCCGTCGCCGCTATGCCAGCAATGACGGCCACGACGTCATCTGCTATGCGTACTTGACCATCCTGTTCATTTGCCAATGTCGTATGCCTCCGTTTCTTTGTTCTAATGTTAAAGGGCCTGAACCATGCCGCCGTCGATCATGAGCGTCGAACCGGTCATATAACTGTTCGCTTCGGACGCGAGAAAAGCGACCACCTTGGCGAACTCTTCTGGCTTTCCATAACGCTTCAATGGGATTTGCCCTTCCATTTCTCGTTTGACGCTCTCTAGGCTCATCCCGTTTTGTTCCGCCTTTGCCGCATCCAGTTCCGCCACACGATCTGTCGCAATGCGCCCCGGGCAGACCGTATTGACCAAAATGTCGTACGGAGCCAGTTCGTTGGCCAGTGTTTTCATGAGGCCGGCCACCCCGGACCGCATTACGTTAGACAGGATCAACCCCGGTATGGGGACTTTCACCGACGATGAAGCGACAGCGAGAATTCGGCCCCCATTGTCTTTCATCAATGGAAGACACTCACGGACTAAACGCACAACACTGAGTAAATTCGTCTCAAAAGCAGATTGCCATGCCGCATCATCAAACGATTCGAATGGACCGCCAGGCGGTCCGCCTGCATTGCACACCAACACATCGAGTTTGCCGTACGCCTGCTGAACGCGACTGACGACCGACTGAATGTCATCCAGACGGCTGACATCCCCTGTCACCGGAATCACCCGTCCGCCTGTCTCCTCGGCTATGTCGTGAGCCGCCCGCTCGATGTTGTCTTTGTTCCGGCTGCACATGACAACGTCAGCCCCTTCCCGGCTGAGTTCCGCCGCAATCGCCTTTCCCAGACCGCGGCTCGCCGCGGTTACGAGCGCCACTTTTCCCGCCAAACGTAAGTCCATGCGACTTCTCTCCTTCATCCTTACGATGTTACTTCTAATGATAGTACAAATAACAGCTCATTTCCATTTATGTCCACGATAAGACTTTCTAATGCTTCATGTTGGAGATGGACCGGGACAAATCGAGGATCGCTTCCGTCAGCCATTCCAGTTTTCCTTCGATGCGGACGAGTAAATATATGCTCACTGCAATGGGAAAGCCCACTTGAGAAACGAATCCGGCGATGTACTCCATCACCCTCTCCTCCCCTCCCTTTAGTGTGAAAACATGGTAAGACTTACGCCTCTGCCGCTACCGTTTCCCCTACTTAAGAGACTTCACACAAATGTGTTAAAAAGCGGGGGCCTTTTCGTGTTCGACCCCCGCCTCAGTCGCTTGTCATTCCACGTTGATCGGAATCTCTTCAACCGTTCGAGAGACGACGCGCGCTCCCACTTTCTCGACCCAGTCTCCGCCAGACGAGAGAAAGATGTTTTCGGCCAAAATGAGATCCATCGCCTCATCCACTGCCGCACTGTCCACCGGCTCGACAGGAGATGGCAGTGTAATGCGCACCGTTCTCCCCTGCTCATTTTTAAAAATGAGCTCCAGATTTTTTTCGTCCACCGGATGTCACCTCCTCCCAGAGAATCCATCATGTGTTTTACTGCCCGTCCTCTACTAGTTCCGCTCGATCGTGGCGGTCGACAGAGACGAGCGGCAATGTTTGGAGCTGTGCTAAACTCGTCGCCACACGGTACAGCGCTTCATCACTGGCTTCCGGCTTCACGTTGTTGAAAGACTTCGTCTTCGTCTGAGGGTTGCCTTCGTTGTCGACACCATCGTCTAACGTCAACACGAGGCGGGAAGCATCGGGCATTTGCACGATCGCCATCGCTCTTCTCACCCCTTTCTCCGCTGGAATAGTGAGATCACCGCGTCTTGCGGTTCACTGTATACACTGCCGCTCAACGGACCGAACAGGGGACAACCGGAAAACGTTTATCACTCCTCTTCGGCCACACGGCTTCGCAGTTTCTTCATCGCCCGCTTTTTCCACGTGTGAACGGTGTGGCGGGAGACCGATTCTTCTTCGGCAATTTCCTGTAACGTGTACCCTTCGATGACTTGTTTCTTCAGCACGAGTTGTTCCCGGGGCGACAGCGCGTCGAGCCATTCTGCCCACTCCACCGGCAGTCGGCTGAAGTCGGTCTGCACATCGGCCCACTCTTCAACGGGGAGCAGTGTTGCGTCATCGCCGTGATGGCTGGCGGAAGCGGCAACGTGTCTGTCGACCCAGCGAACTTGCCGTCGTCCCCACGTGCGCAAATGGGATCTCATGCGCTGTTTTAAGAACGTACCAAAGGGACACCCAACGTCCGGGCTATATTGCATGACGGCCTCTAGAGCGGCCACATGCGCTTCCTGCAGGGCATCGTCAAACCCGTACCCCCTCCATTTGTTGGCGAGACTGACCATCAAAGGTCGGTATTGCCGTACTAAACATTCCATCGCCTTCCGATCGCCGCTTTTCGCCTTGAGACACTGTTCGACCGTTTTCCCTTCCTGCACCTTCGTGCTCCTCCAAAGGGGAGGAACCGGTTCACTCCATGTTGTACTCGCGCTGCGCTGAAACTACCGTAACAACAAAAACACGCCGCCACACACGTAAGATCCAACTTCAACGGACGCGGTTGCCTCGCGAATGTGGCACAGGTCGATTGATTTTTTACAAGGTAAAATAGGGCAAAAATGAGAGAAAAACGGATATTGATGCTTATTTTTTGCAGTATTCAACGAGGCGCGATCAAGGGTATTCGCCTTTAAAATCGAACGAAAGACAGACAAGTTGCCCGAATTAGGCATTGTCTAAAGGCAACCGTCCAATCACACGGTGGTCGCTGGACATATGATGCACTGAACAACACAAAAGGAGGACTTCACATGTCAGGTGGAAAAGGATACGGCGGATACGGATTTTACAACTACCGCGCGCTGTTGCTGTTAATTTTGTTGATCATTATTTTCTTCTGGTTCATCTGGAACGGATTCCCTTATTATTAAGGAAAGTAGGAGGGAGGGACTCGCTCCCGTCCGCTCCCACCGCGTCTGTACAAGGTCTCCAATACGACGGTCGAAGACAGCTTTGAGACAAAGGGACACATACCGGTTTTTCAGTCTCTTGAACCCTCGGCATCTCCCGAGGGTTTTGTGCAGGGGACGTCCGTTTCTAACAGACGTTGTACGTACATAGGTGCATCCAGCCGTAAGCGCATTCCGATGACCGTTTCTAAAGGTCGAATGCCGATGTATAAGATACATTTTCAGGCGCATAACTAAAATGCAGTTTAAAACAAACTCTAAAATGCAGCTAAAGGTGGTGGCATGCGACCATGGCAAATTCACAAGTCGTTTCACTGTTGAACAAACAATTAGCCAACTGGAGTGTCCTGTACGTCAAACTGCATCACTTTCATTGGTACGTGAAAGGGACGGGCTTCTTTGTCCTTCACGAAAAATTTGAGGACTTGTACGACAAAGCGGCGGACTATATAGACGATTTGGCAGAACGGGCTTTAGCCTTAAAAGGAAAACCGCTGAGCACTATGCAAGCATTTCTGGAAAACGCCAGTGTGAAGGAAGCCGGAAATGAACAGACGGCACAGGAGATGGTACAATCTCTCCTGCAAGATTTGGAAACCGTCATTTCTGAGACGAAAGATGCCATGAAACAAGCAGAACAGCAGGACGATGAAGGAACGGCTGACATGTTCCTCGGGATCGTGAAGGACATGGAGAAACAAGCCTGGTTTTTCCGCTCTTACCTTGAAGAAGGACAGGGTCAATCCCGTACGAATCCCGCGCCGCGCCCCGTCTATTACGGTGGGCGGAAACCTAACATCGGTTCCCAACAGTAAAGAGATACCCCTTAAAGAGCCCGGCATCCAATCGAGCCGGGTTCTTTTCAATCCGTCAATGTTGTGTGCCGTCCACGTACCGGCCGTAGTCGGGTACGGCGATCTCGTCAAAGTGTTGTACAAGTTTTTGTAAGCCGCTTGACAGAGCGTCTCCGTCCATCGGCTTTCCGTGACCGGTGACGATGACAGACGGCTTGAGTTCTTCTAGCTTCTCAACAGAATCTTTGGCAGCCTGCCAGTCGGTCGTCAAATACCTTGGGGGTCCGTTAATCTCTTGCTCTTGGCTCACCACTTTGTAAAGCTCATCTTGCTTCACTGTGACAAAAGCGTCGCCGGCGATGAGCGCTCGGTCCCGATCGCGGAAGAAGGACACGTGACCTGGGGTATGGCCAGGGGTGTGAATCCAACGCCATCCGGGCATACCTGGTACTGCACCGAAAGGCGGAAGGGGATGAACGCAATCACCCAGATCAACGGGCTCCACCGGAAAGATCGGAGACATTTTGGCCACCAGCCCGCCTTCCACCGACGGGTCAGGTGCCGGGTATGGGGTTTGGCCTGTCAGGTACGGCATTTCCCGTTCGTGGGCGTAAACGGGTACATCCCACCGTTCGACCAAATCCACGACGGCGCCGACGTGATCAAAGTGACCGTGCGTCAGCACGATCGCTTCAGGTTGACTGTCTGGGCCGAAACGTTCTTCTGCTGCAGCTGCAATGGCTTTGGCCGATTGCGGCATACCGGTGTCGACCAGTACCCATTTGGGGTAGGTGCGACCCGGATCGCCGACGAAACAGACGTTTACAATTTGGACGGTGAGGCTGTACAGGTCCGACCTGACCGCTTGACCTTGCCCGCTCGTCACCGACGTGGCGGGGATGAAGGTGTTGTCCATGCTGTCTTCCATCTGCCGATCCATGCAGATCCTCCTTTATCTGTTCATCCCCTAATCCCCCTCAGGCACTGCCTCCCCCTCCAACATGTCCCCTTCCCCCCGCTGCTGTTTGCGGTACACCCAGCGCGTCAGCACCAGCCCCAGTTCGTACAGGGCAAACAGCGGGAACAGCACGAGGAGTTGGGAAACAAATTCCGGCGGGGTGACAATGGCCGAGACGACAGCGAACAGCAAGTAGGCGTACTTGCGAACTGCCTTGAGCTTGTCCGGTGTCACCATCCCCGTCGCCGTTAAAAACATGAGCACGAACGGCACTTCAAACAGAAATCCCATCGGCAGGGTCGTCATGAGCAAAAAAGACAAATATTCCTGCGTCGTGACCATCACCGTAAAGTGGGACGCCCCGAGAGCGGTGAGAAAGCGGAAAGCAAACGGAAAGACGACAAAAAATCCGAAGGCGATGCCGAGGGCAAAGCTCAAAAACATGGCCGGAATGTAAGTCAGGGCGGCCCGGCTTTCTTGAGCTGTCAAAGCTGGACGGACGAAGCGCCAGAGTCGGTACCCGATGAAAGGAGCAGACACACCGAGACTCAATCCTCCCGCGACGCTGGCGTAAAAGCGGACGACGTCCAGCGGGCTGAGCATGACCAACTGCCGCCCTGGGTAATCAAAGGGATCGTGTGCTGAATGCTGAGAAGAAAGGCGACGAAACAGAAGCCGAACACCGATATCGAAGCCAAAACGACGCCCCTCAAATCTTCCAGGTGCGCTACGAGCGTGCGTTCCTCGTCCATTCCCTCGCTACTCCTTGCTTTCGGGAGACGAATCTTCCGCGCTCATAATCTCTCGCGTCGACTTCTTAAATTCGGACAGCGTCTTCCCCACGGCTGACCCGATTTCGGGCAGTTTTTTTGGGCCGACGATAATGAGGGTAATGAGCAAGATCACAATTAACCCTGGAACCCCGATGTTTTGCAGAAACATTAGACGAGCTGACCCCCGTTCTTGCTGTACTTGACGATGCCTTCCGCCGCCCGGTATGCGAGGGCGCCGACAGTCCCGGTGGGATTGTAGCCGCCGTTGTGGGCAAACGCCGACGCGCCAACGACGAATACGTTGTCCGCATCCCACATCTGCAAGTAATTGTTCACCGCCGACGTGTCTGGATCATCGCCCATGATGGCCCCGCCGGTATTGTGGGTAGACTGGTACGGCCGGATGTCGTAGTCTCCCAACTCTTCTTGCCGAGCCACCGTATCCGCCCCCATCGCTTCCATAATCTCGCCGCCCTTTTCAGACAAATATTTGAACAATTGGCGATCTTGGTCGGTAAAGTTGTACGTCATGCGCAGCAGGGGCGATCCGTAAGCGTCCTTGTAGGTGGGATCAAGGTCCAAATAGTTGTAGCGGTAAGGGATTGACGCCCCTTGAAAACCGATACTGATCGTCTGTGTATAATATTTAATGGAGTTCTTTTTGAACTCGGCCCCCCACCCTGGCGTTCCCGGAGGTGTGGGATTGTAGGCGATGGGACGTCGTCCCGACTGGCCGCACGTCAGGACACCCCCGTGGATGAAGTCGAGATCGGAATGATCGAAGTTGTCCCCGTTCAAATCATCGATCGCTTGTGCCAGAGCCCCTGCGCCCATAAACGTGTTAAACTGTTCGTCTTCGTAAAACCCCGTCACGCCCACCATAATCTGATAACAGTAGTTTTTGCCGATGACCCCTGTGCCGGAGTCGGGATCGTACGGGCGTCCCAGTTTAGAATGGAGCAGCAAGCGGGTGTTGTTCATCGTATAACTGGTCAACACGACGACTTCTGCCGGTTGAATGTACTCTTCTCCGCTCAGCACGTCGACGTATTTCACGCCGGTCGCCTTTTCACCGTCGTGTAAAATGTCTGTCACGTTGCTGTGGGGTCTCAGTTCGAAATTGCCGGTTTTTTGGGCCGTCGGAATGACGGTAATGGTCGGGTCTGACTTTGCCCCGTACTCACACCCGAAGCGTTCACAAAACCCGCAGTACTGACAGGCGTTTATCGTCATGCCGTCCGGGTTTTCGTATGTTTCGGAGAGGTTGGCCGACGGGGCCATAAACGGTTCGTACCCAAGTTCTTTCGCCGCTTCGGCAAACCGATTTAAATAAGGCGTATTTTTCATGGGCGGCGTAGGGTACGGATTGCTCCGCTTTCCGCTGTACTTCCATTCCTCCCCGGAGATGCCACACGTCTTTTCAAATTTGTCGAAATACGGTTCCAACTCGTCGTACGTAATGCCCCAATCCTGGACTGTGTAATCCTTCTTAATTTTGTCCTTGCCGTACTTGTCCACCGTTTGGCTGTAGATTTCAAAGTCGTACGGCAAAAAGCGAAATGTCATCCCGTTCCAGTGGACGCCGGCGCCACCGAGACCTTCCCCCGGCAAGAACGAACCTAACCTCCTCATCGGCAGGGCTCGCTGCTTCGGCTCGTTGCGGAACGTGATCGTCTCCTTGGACAGATCCTGCATGAGGTCGTAGCGGATGGCGTAACGCAACTCATCGTGGATCATAAAGTAATCATCGACGCCCCGTTCCCGGCCCCGTTCCAACCCGACGACTTTCAGTCCTTCTTTGGCACACTCGGCCGCCACGATGCCACCGGTCCATCCGACCCCGACGGTGACGACGTCCACTTTCTCCAATTCTTTCGCCACTGTAAACATCCTCCTTTTTCCTATTCTTGTTGCATGTGGGCACGCAAGCTGCGCGGCTCGATCTCCTCAAACTCCGATTCGATCCGGTCGGTGTAGCTCATTTGGTTCCCGGGGAACTTTTTCATCCGCCAGCCGTCCATGTTGGCATTCCCTCCGTACAGAGGATCTGCATACGCCCCCTCAATGACGGAGGAGCGCAACAGATCAAAAAACTCCTTTGACGTAATGCCTTGCATCTCTACTTTTCCTTCTTCAAAGGCGGTCAACACTTCATCCTGTTCTTCCGCCGAAAGCTCTGTAAACGGTTTGTCATACGTTTCCTTGCTGTACGCTTGAATTTTGCTGATGCCTTGCCCGAAGATTTCGCGCCGATCCAAGTGGGACTGATAACCTTGTGTCTCGGTTCCATCGTAAAACGGACCCTGCATGTACTCCCGAGCATTGTGACCCCAGGCCCCGGCCAGCTGATGGTCGATAAAATAGGGCACGCCCAGCTTCTTGGCGCCCGGTCCTAAATCGTCTTCGGGGAAAATGCGTTCCGCCGCATCCGACAGGATTTGAAAGTCTTCTTGTTTGGAGAAGAACATCAACGCTCTGTTGAAGTCTTCACCTTGTTGCTGCGCCTGTTCTGGCCGCTTCGTACCGGGACGGTTCGCCACTTGTGAGGTGATCAGTCCTCCCAAAATGCCTCCCCCGACCGCCCCGCCGGCCACATAGCCGCTTTTGCGGAGAAACTCCCGCCGTGTCATCGTTTTCTGTTGTTTTTCCTGCTCATTCTCACTCATGGAAAAGTCTCCTTTTCGAAACGATGCTTTCTGGCTGATAGTATCCCCCTTTGTTTGCCTTTCATGCACATTTTGTTGATACAGGAGAGCCGCACCTTTACGAAACGCTTTGAGGAGTACTTCTTAAAAGCGCCTGAACTGGCCGGGTATTTGCGGACACACCTCTTTACGTTTCCCGCCCTGAACCGGTTTAATCGGGAAGTGGAACTGGAGATGGCGCTGTTTCAATCGTTTTTAAGTGAAATAGAAGAGCTGGAACTGGAGGACGAAGTGCTGGGGACGTTATCCCCGCTCATGCCGGATCACATGTTCCGGGAGGAATGCTACTACTTGATGAAACTCGCTCAAGTGTCCGACGTGAAGATGCCGGAGTGCGACCCGACACAACCGAGGGTAGAGTAGCACCAGGGGCAACGCCACGTTAAGACATACCAAATACGCACCTTGCGCAATTCTCGCCGCATAAAAAGACCTCCCTAAAAGAAGAGAGGTCGGACAGAGATTTGGGGTCACATCGTCGCGTTCTGGTCTTCCAACGTCACCCCGCGGCGGCTTGTGGCGACAGCGTACACAATGCCGATCACCATCGCTGTCGCCAAAATCGCGCCGATGCCAAACCCGAACAAAATCGTGTACCCGATACAACCGGCAAACAGGGCGTAATACGCCATCGGCCAGATCGTCTTGCGGATGAGCAGTCCTTCTTTTCCCACGAGGCCGACAGTTGCCGATGCAGCGACGACGTTGTGCACAGCGATCATGTTGCCGGCCGCTCCGCCGACGGCTTGCAAGGCCACCACCCACGTCGGATCAAAGACCCCGATCCGTTCGCCGACGCCGTACTGGAATAAGGAGAACATCATGTTGCTCACAGTGTTGCTCCCGGCGATAAAGGCGCCGAAGGCCCCGACAAACGAGGCGAAGAGCGGCCAAAGCGTGCCTGTCACAGCTGCGACTCCTTCGGCCAGGACCACGGCCATGCTCTCATAACCCGCTCCTCCGCCACTCGAATTGATAAACACTTGGACCATTGGAACCGTCCAGATCAATGCGACAGACGCAGACAGTGCCGCTTTAAACGAGTTTCTCCACGCCCTGCCGTATGAAGGGGCGTCCATCTGGTGTATCACATACGTCAATGCCGTCACGACGAGGAATATCGTCCCGGGTAAAAACAGCGGCTGAGTCGACACTGTAATCTCCGTGCCAAACAGACTGGGAAATTCAATCGTCAACGCTTTCAGCCAGGCGCCTACAGGAAGCGCTTCCATTCGAGTGATGACGAGAAACAGACCGATGAGCACATACGGCGTCCAAGCCTTCGTTAAACTCATGCCTCCGGAACGGTGCGCGACCTCCTCGATTTTCACCGCGCCAACCCATTCAGGGTCCCACTGTTCGCGCCAGTCAAAATCCCACGTCTCTTTCGGCACGAGAAATCCTTTTCTTGCTGCAGGTATGACGATCAAGAGACCGATCAGACCGCCGAACATCGCCGGAAACTCAGGCCCGAGGGTGTTGGCGACAATAAGGTACGGCACAATCATGGCCACTGCGGCAAACAAGGCAAACTTCCACGCGCGCAGCCCTTCGCGAAACGACTGGTTGCGACCGAAAAACCGGGTGAGAAACGACGACATAAACAGCGGCACGACTATCCCGCACATAGCGTGGATGATCGCCGTTTTTCCTCCGATCCCCGCAATGAACCCCGCCCAGTCGCCCGTATATTCCTGCAGCGTTTCCAGTCCAGTCCCGACGCCGACGAGCATCGGCGTGCCGATGGCACCGAACGATACCGGCGTGCTCTGGATAATGAGGGCGACCATGACGGCAGCCATGGCCGGAAATCCCAAACCGACTAAAAGCGGGGCCGCTACGGCGGCCGGGGTGCCGAACCCGGCCGCCCCTTCAATAAACGAACCGAATAGCCAAGCGACGATAATCGCTTGAATTCTCCTGTCGGGCGTAATGTCGGTGAAGCCCTGGCGGATCGACTTTAACGCACCGCTTTCCTGCAGCGTGTTCAGCATCAAAATCGCACCGAAAATAATGTACAACAGCTCCAGTGTCGTCACTAACCCCCGCACCGTGGCGGCGCCAATTTGGGCAACGGGCAGTTTCCACACCCACAGTCCGAGAACGACGACCGACAAGTACGCAAGGGGCATCGCCCGGCTGGCAGGCCACTTTAAGACGACTAAAAACAGCGCGACGACCAAGACTGGCAGTAGTGCCAGCGTAGACAACAGGCCAATGTTCATCCCACTCTCCCCCTTTAACCTTTTAAATCAACCCGAAGCGCGCCTCACTTCGACACACCGACTCGGTGACGGAAAAATCTTGTCCGGGTTGCACAAGTTGTGCGGGTTAAACACGTCGCGCACTTTTAACTGAAGGTCGATCTCTTCACGCGAGAAAATGTACGTCATCTCCTCGCGCTTTTCGATCCCGACCCCGTGTTCACCCGTGATCGACCCGCCGACATCGGCACACACTTGCAACACGTCTGAACCGGCCTGAACGGCTTTCTCCGTTTCTCCTGGAACGCGAGAATCAAACAGAATGAGGGGGTGCAGGTTGCCGTCTCCGGCGTGAAACACATTGGCGATGCGCAAGCCGTATTTGCGGCTGATGGCTGTAATCCGTTCCAGCACTTCAGGCAATCTGCTCCGCGGAATGACACCGTCCTGTACGAGGTAATCTGGCGAAAGGGTCCCCATCGCCCCGAAGGCCTGTTTGCGGTTGTTCCACCAGCGGGTGCGCTCCGCTTCGTCAGACGCCGCTTTCACTTCCCGCACGTTCCGCCTTTTGCACACGTCTATGATCTGTCGAATTTGATCTTCGATCCCTGCCGCAATCCCGTCCACCTCAATCAGTAAAACGGCGCCTAGCCCTTTCGGATAGCCGACGGGATAGTTTCCCGCCTCCACCCCTTCGATGGCGATCTCGTCCATCATTTCCAGGGCGGCGGGGATAATGCCTGCGGCAATGATGTCGGAAACGGCGCGGCTGGCATCTTCCACCCGGTCGAACTGGGCGAGCACCGTTTGCACCTGCTCCGGTTTTTTCAAAAGGCGCACGGTCATCTTGGTCACAATCCCCATCGTGCCTTCTGACCCGGTCAAGATGCCGACGAGGTCGTATCCCGGCACATCGGGGACGCCGCCGATGTCGACCACCTCTCCGTCGGGCAGGACGAGTTCCAGTCCTAACACGTGATTCGTCGTGACACCGTACTTCAAACAGTGGGCGCCGCCGGCATTTTCGGCGACGTTCCCCCCGATGGTGCACGTCCGTTGGCTGGAAGGATCGGGCGCGTAGTAATAACCCCTGTGGGCGACGGCATTGCTCAGTTTCAAGTTGACAAAGCCCGGCTGCACGACGGCTCTCCTGTTTTCGAAATCCACTTCGAGCAGTTTCCGCATGCGGACGAGACTGATGATCACCTCCCCTCCCAACGGAATCGCTCCTCCGCTCAATCCCGTACCGGCTCCCCGCGGAATAAAGGGAACGTTTTGGGCGGAGAGACATTTGACGACAGCGGACACTTCCTCAGTCGTCGACGGGAAGACGACGGCGCGGGGCACACCTCGCTGGATGACGTATCCGTCACACTCGTACGTCACTAAATCTTCGTATTTGGACAACACAGCCTCTGGCCCGACAATCGCTGCCAACTGGGTGATGAGTTCGTCTTCCATTCTGCACCTCCTCGTTTTCGATGCGGGTTGTTGACTGGGCAAGGACGGGAGTCTGTCCGTTACGTACTAGGACCTCACACGGTGTTTAATGGGCTTCCTGTCGATAGGCCATGTCCAGCACTTCCACCGTGTGGAGCACTTTTTCCGCGCGACGGTGTTTGTGCACTCCGAGTGACAGTTGCAACATGCAGCCCGGATTCCCCGTGACGACCGTTTCCACTCCGTCGGGCACATCGTCCATTTTGCGGTCGAGCAATTGGCCCGCCATCTCCGGGTGCGTCAAGTTGTAAATGCCGGCACTCCCACAGCAGCGATCGGCGTCACACAGCTCGACGAGCTCCACGCCGTCCACACTTTTCAACAGCTCCCGCGGTTCACACCTCACGTTTTGGGCGTGGGCCAAGTGGCACGGATCGTGATACGTCAAACGGGTGTTCAACGGTGCCCTCGGCTTGCGGTACCCGTTGTCGTACAAAAATTTGGACACGTCGACGACATTTTCCGCAAACTGAGCCGCTTTCTCCCGGTACTCGGGATCGTTTTCGAGCAGTTCTCCGTATTCCTGCATGGCCGCGCCGCATCCAGCCGCGTTCACCACAATGTGGTCAACACCGGTCTCGAGAAACGCATCAATGTTTTGCTTCGCCAGTTTCTTCGCCTGCTCCCGGTCTCCAGCATGCACGTGCAGTGCACCACAGCACCGCTGCCCCCGCGGCAAATGGACTTCATAGCCGTTTTCTGTCAACACCCGCACAGTTGCAGCGTTTACGTCACTGTACACGACGTCCATGACACATCCAGTCAAGAGGGCGACTTTTTTCCGAACGGGTCCCTTCGCTTGAACGACTTCCGGCATCTTTTTCATAACCGGATCGTCCACTTTCGGCAGGACCCTTTCCATCCCGCGCAAGTGCTCCGGCAACAAGTTCAGCAGTCCGGCCCGTCGCACGAGTTTCTGCACGCCGATCCGCTGATACCACTTCACCATCGCCCCTAATGCCCGAAGGCGCGGCGGATACGGGAAGATGCCGCGCAGGAACAGGCGGTTGAGCCACCCCTTCCACCCTTTCAGCGGCATCGCTTGCCGCACCTGTCCCCGGGCGGCTTCGATCAACGACCCGACCTGCACGTTTGACGGACACGCCGTCTCGCAGGCACGGCAATCGAGGCACTGAAAGACGGGATCTGCAAACGCTTCGTTCAGGCCGATTTTGCCTTCCGCCACGGCGGCGATCATGTGAACTCTTCCCCGGGGAGAATGTTGCTCAAGACCGGTCTCCTGGTACGTGGGACACGCTTCCAAACACATGCCGCAATGCACGCAAGCGGAAAATTTCTCGGAATTGGGCGGATCTTCCCACACGTAATGGCCTGACATGCTACCCCTCCTCTATGAACGGCCATATCACTTACCCGACGACAAACCTTCCTGGATTTAAAATGCCTTCGGGGTCAAACGCCCGTTTAATACCTGCAAAAAGCCGGCTATTTGGCGAATTCTCTCCCCATACACCCACTTGGCGGCGAACGGAGAGCGGTGCGTGTTCAACGGTGACGTACCCCTCTCGGCCTGACATGAATTGCCGCATTCCGCGTATGAACGTGCAGACGGCTTCTTTTTCTGCCTGTACGTGAAGTTTACTTAAGCCTACTCCCACACTTCCGTGGGAGAGCAATGTGATGCCGAGTTGTTCAGAGAGGCGTTCGGCATGATGCAAGACAACAGGGACATCCGTCAGCAAGCTGCCCACCTTCAACGTCACACACTGTCTGTCTGTTTGCAGGAAGCGCTTCCACCACGCAGCTGCCTCCTCGTTTCTCAAGGTGTCCGACACGGTTAAAAGCTGGGCATTTCGCCGAACCCACTGCTCCTGTCGTTCGACAGACTTAGGGACGTCCTCAAAACTCAACGCCAAACTGAACGCCCGCCGCCCTCCCATCCTGTCACTCAAGGCAGGGTTGACGATCTCGACTGCGACCGGCTCCATCGGCGTGTCCAGCAAATGGCGAGAAAAAACTGCTAACGGGTCTACACCCGCTTCGCTTTCCAGCAGCACAACGCTTTCGCGTTCCGGCAGCGGCCGGCATTTGAGGGTCACTTCTGTCACAATGCCGAGTGTTCCCATCGACCCGACGTACAGTTTGTTCATGTCGTATCCGGCCACGTTCTTGACCACTTTCGCTCCGGCGCGCATCACCTGTCCGCCGGCGTGGACGACGCGCATGCCGACGACGAGGTCTCTCCCCGACCCGTAGCGCAACCGCTTCGGCCCGCTCATATTGGCAGCCAAAATGCCTCCAATGGTCCCTTTCTCGCTGTCAGGTGCGTCTAAGGGGAGGAACTGGCCCTTTTTGGCGAGGGCGTGTTGAATGTCTGCGAGGGGCGTTCCCGCTTTCACGGTCAGGATGAGATCGCCTGCCTCGTGTTCGACGATGCCCCGGATTTTTTTCATGGAAAGTAAGACGTCAGCCGCCTCCAGCGTCCCACCGTACCCCCTTTTCGTTCCGCCTCCTTCGGGAATGACTGTGATGCCGGTGTGTGCAGCCAACGACAGCGCCCCACTCACTTCTCGCTCATTTTGCGGATAAGCTACCAAACGGCCGGTGTTGCCAAACACTTCATCTCTTTCGCACACGGCGGTTTCGGTCACTTTCTCCAGTTCGCTAGCGAGTGCGTCCAAACCGGCCGCAGACGTTTTTTCCATCGTGCCACACCTCCCTTTACACCGCAGAGACCAACCGTTCTCACGGTGCCGTATATCCCAGTCGACGGGAAATTTTGCGACTCGTCTCCATCACTTTGCCCTTCAGTGTTTCGATCCTCTCCTCTGTCATGCGGATGGCCGGACCCGACACGCTCAAAGCCGAGACAACCCGGCCCGCATGATCGAAAATAGGGGCGGCAATGCAGTTAATGCCCGCTTCGTTTTCTTCCAGATCGAGGGCGTAGCCCTGTTGTCTCACGCGTCGCAAATGGTCGCAAAGGGCGTCTTTATCCGTTATCGTATTCCCCGTGTGCCGCGTTAACTCGCACTGATCGATGACGTCCTGGGCTTCTTCCCGCGGGAGGTGGGCGAGGATTACTTTGCCCACCCCAGTGCAGTGCATAGGCGCCCTGTTCCCTACTTTTGAGTGCATGCGCAGCGTTTCGTTTCCTTCCAGTTTTTCGATGTAAACCACTTCTCCGCGGTTGTAAATGACTAAGTGAATCACTTCGTTCGTCAAGTTTTCCAGTTCTCTCAAATAAGGCCTCGCCTCCGCCCGCAAATCGATGGAGTCCAGGAGCCTCCCGCTCAACTCCAATACTTTGTACCCGATTTTGTACCGCTCTGTCTCCGGGTCCTGCTCTACGAGGCCGTGCCGCTTTAATGTGGACAACATGCGGAAAACAGACGTTTTGTTCAAGGGAAGGGCGATGGACAGTTCAGTAACGCCGCACCCTTCTCTCTTCCTGCTCACCATGTCGAGGATGTGCAGCGCGCGGTCGACGGATTGGATGATTGAGTCGTCTACCAAATCCCCCACCTCTTCGATCTAGTTCTCCTCCAACAGGTCGTAAGCCGGGAGCGTAAGAAATTCGACAAAATCATCCCGTTGCGTCAAGTCGGCAAACAGCTCGCTCGCCTCCTGAAATTTTCCGTCTTCGAACAGATCTTCTCCGACTTCTCCCTTCATTTTCTCTAACTCTTCTTGCAAAATCTCCTCAAACAGCGCAAACGTCACCTTCCGTCCGTCTTCTAAAACACCCTTCGGGTGCCGAATCCACTGCCACACTTGTGCCCGCGAAATTTCGGCCGTCGCCGCGTCCTCCATTAAGTTGTGGATAGGGGCGGCGCCGTTTCCCCGCAACCAGGACGCAATGTACTGTACGCCGACGTTGACATTCGTCCTTAAACCTTCAAGCGTGATCGTCCCCTCCGGCACTTCCAGCAAGTCTTCCGCCGTCACGCGGACGTCGTCCCTCGCTCGGTCTATCTGGTTTGGCTGGGGCATGTGTTCGTCGAACTGCTCTTTGCACACGGGAACGAGGCCAGGGTGGGCGACCCACGACCCGTCAAATCCGTCCAACACTTCGCGGCGTTTGTCAGCCGCCACTTTTTTAAACGCCTCTTCATTCGCCTGGGGATCGTTTTTTACCGGAATTTGCGCTGCCATTCCTCCGATGGCCGGCGCTTTGCGCCTGTGGCACGTCTTGACGCACAAGAGGGTGTAAGCGCGCATGAAGGGAACGGTCATCGTCACTTGCGATCGGTCCGGCAAAATGACGTGGGGCTGGTTGCGAAACCGCTTAATGTAGCTGAAAATGTAGTCCCAGCGACCGCAGTTTAATCCGGCAGAGTGCTCGCGCAGTTCGTACAGAATCTCATCCATTTCAAAAGCGGCGAGAATCGTCTCGATCAAGACCGTCGCTTTAATCGTCCCCTGCGGTATTCCCAATTCGTCCTGGGCGAACACAAACACGTCGTTCCAGAGTCTCGCTTCGAGGTGACTCTCTAGCTTGGGCAAATAAAAGTACGGACCCGTTCCTTTTGCGATCAGTTTTTCTGCATTGTGGTACATGTACAGGCCGAAATCAAACAGGCTGGCCGACACCGGCTCCCCGTCGACGAGTACGTGTTTTTCCACGAGGTGCCATCCCCGGGGACGCACGACAAGTGTCGCGGTCTCGTCATTCAGTTGATAAAGTTTTCCCGTTTCCGGGTTCTCGTAAGTGATGGTGCCGTACACTGCATCGCGCAAATTGATCTGACCTTGAATGTTGTTCGTCCACGTCGGGGCGTTGGCGTCTTCAAAATCGGCCATAAAGACTTTGGCCCCGGAGTTCAGGGCGTTAATCATCATCTTCCGATCGACGGGGCCGGTGATTTCCACCCGACGGTCCTTTAAATCGTCCGGCACAGGCGCAATCGTCCAGTCGCCGTTGCGGATGTGCTCTGTATCCGGCAGAAAGTCCGGCAACTTCCCTGCATCAATTTCTTTTTGCCGCTCCTGTCTCTTTGCCAGCAGTTCTCGACGTCGACCCTCAAATTGGTTGGCCAACTTTTGAATAAAGACGAGTGCTCCGGGAGACAGAATGTCGGCAAATTCAGGCGTGATCCGACCCGTGACGCGAACGCCATCCATGACACCCAACCGATTCTGATTCAAAACACTCACTCTCCCAATCGTTTCTCATTAAGAAACATTGTTTCTTTTTTCTCTAGTAAAAATTGTATCACAATTTTACTGAAATTCAAACACTATTCCCAACAGTTTAGGGGGAATCGCATTACAAAACATTGAGAGCGTTGGAGTGAATTGTCATTGTGACAGGAGTCGTTAAATAACATTCGCCGTCCGTGTGAACGTACAACCTCTCAGCCGGCTCAACACTGACCGTCCGCGCCCGAAACATCGTGACTCCCGGTACTGAAACGTGGCTCCCGCTAAACACTTTGGTTAAATTGCTCAACAGCGTGACGCGTCTCATGTTGTGCACGATGCACACATCCAAGCGGCCGTCATCCCACGCGGCTTGGGGACAGATTTTCATTCCCCCCGCGTAATACGGCACATTGCACACGGCGACGAGCCAAACGTGGGAAAAGGGCACGCGTTCACCATCGATCGTCAAAACGACGTCGGTCGGACGAAAAGAGGAGAGCATCCGCAACGCGTTAGCCGCATAGGCAAACCGTCCCAATTTCACGTAGTTAAGCCAACACTTCATTTTGGACGCATTCGACAACTTGGCGACAGCCGCGTCAAAACCGACCCCGGCACCGTTGACAAAGTAGTGCCCGTTTATTTTCGCCATATCTATTTTATGCGGGCGATGGGTCAAAATTCGTTCTAACGCCTTCACACAGTCGACGGGAATTCTCAAGGCACGGGCGAAGTCGTTACCCGAACCGCACGGAATGAATCCTAACGGTACCTCTGTCCCCACTAAGTCTTGGGCCACTTCGTGGACCGTTCCGTCACCGCCAACGGCGACGACAGCTTGGACCTCCCCAGCTTGAAATACTGTTTTGACCAGCTCGCGCGCGTGCGCCGGGTACTCCGTAAAATGCACGGCGTACTGAATTCCCTTTTCGTTTAATATCGGTTCCAGTTTGGACCAGACCTTCTGACCTCGTCCGCCCGCAGATAAAGGGTTCACGATAAATGTGATCATGTCGTCCCCTTCGATTGAACGTCGTGCTTTGAGTCATTTGAACACATGGTACAAAATATGGCAGTCTTTAGCAAATCATTCAATTTCAATCTGCAGTATGAATCCCGATGAAACGGTCATAATGAAAACGTAAATTCATCCCGGCGACATGGGTGCGGTGAGTGACAGTGCGGAATGACGTAACAGTTTACGAAGACTTGTTCTACACGAAAGACGGGATTCACCTCAGGTATCGCTCGTGGCTTCCGAGGGAACCCCGCACGATTGTCATCTTCGTCCACGGGGCAGGCGAACACATTGAAAAATACGTGCACATAGGGGAACACCTTTCCCGAGAGGGCCACGCGTGTACTGTGTACGACCTGCGCGGATTTGGAAAATCCGGCGGGAGGCGCGGCCACGTGTCCTGTTTTGATGAATACTTACGTGATCTGGAACAACTGATCGATTTTTTCAAACGTCACTTGGGACGAATGCCAATTTTTCTCGCCGGCCACAGTCTCGGCGGGCTAATTGTGACGCGGTACGTTCAACACAAGTCAAAACAAGTCAATGGGATTATTTTGTCCGCCCCGGCGTTGGGCTTTAACCTGAAAATTCCGTCATTGGCCGTGCGCATGGTTCGCTTTGCTAGTTATGTGGCACCTTCGCTCAGTGTGAACCACAGGCGTTTGACCAATAAAATACAGGAGATCCCCTATTTCAAACACCTCTTCCCCGAAAAGGTCGATCCCGTGCTGAAAGACCCGTTAATGTGCCCTGTGTACTCGATTCGCTGGGTGGAAGAACTGCTCAAACATGCACAAAAAGCGGTCCAGCACGCCGCCGACATTGTGATACCGGTGTTGTGCTTGCACGGCGACGAAGATCCGCTCATCTCCCTAGACGTCGTCCGGGCATTTTTCGACAACCTCGCCGTTCAAGAAAAACATTGGGTTTTGATTCGCGGTGCGCAACACGTGTTGTTTCACTCTGAGCAGCTTGCAGCCGTTGATGCCGTCATCCATTGGTTAAACAAAAGTGTGCACCGCGGCGCCTCACCAAGTCTCTGAAGTAAGTTTGTTCATTTTCAAATCAAAGACCCCAGATTCGGTTTCAGGGGTCTTGTCCACATGTTTTACAATGGCTTGTACGACGGCTCTACTTGTTGAACCTCGTGCCAGCGAGCGTTCAACCGGTAACTTATTTGCACTGGCAATCGTCTGTTGCAAATTTACTTCCGACTGTCATGGATGGCCCACTTCTCGAAGCGTCTCATTCAGCCGTTATGTCTCCTCGTTCCTGCACGTCCGTTGCACTTCATGTCCGTGTAGGCGTGCTGTTTTTCCTCGAACGAGTCGTACAACCGTTTCATGATCCGGAAGTAAATCCCAGGAGCCAAACGGCGCAAACGCATCGCCCATCGCATCCCGGAAGGGACGATGGAAAGTGTCGGCCGGTCGATGAGCTGAAGTACGTGACGGGCTGTCGTCTCGACGTCCAGCATGTGTCCGACGATGAGTGGAGGGAAGAGACGGCTCGCATCGACTCCTCGAAAAAAAGGGGACTGTACAGGCCCCGGGCACAGCACGCCGACTTCGATGGGCGGCGCATACTCCATTTTCAGTGCTTCGGAAAAGCCGATCAAGGCGAATTTAGAAGCGCTGTAGGCCGATAAATTGGGAATGCCTGTCAACCCGGCGACGGATGCGACGTTAATAATGGTTCCTTTTTCCCGCTGCAGCATGTACGGCAGCACGGCTTGCGTCAGACGGACAGCCCCCAGGTAGTTCGTCTCCGCCATCCCGGTAAAATCGGCCATCGAGATGTCCAGAGCTCCGCCGAAACGGCCATACCCGGCATTGTTAATTAAAACGTCGACGCGTCCGTACCGCGCGATCACGTTTTTCATCAGTTGGTGCACTTGTGCGTCAGACGTCACGTCACAAGGGAATGCGTCCGCACCGCCAAGTTCCCGTTGTAAGGCGATGAGCCGGTCTTTCCGCCTGGAAACGAGTAACGGAAAGTCCCCTTGCTGAACGAGCAGGCGGGCCACTGCCTCTCCGATACCGCTCGAAGCACCGGTTAACAAAATGATGCGCTGTCCCACTTCAGAACCGCCTCCTACTCCATAGGAACTCGGGGTAAGACACGCCCCTCAATCCGTTCGAAAATGTCATCGAGATTCCTTCCGGTGATTGTCAAACCGTGGTTCTTCAATCCGACGACTGCCCGCGCTGGATCATCGGCCTGCCTAATTTGCTCTGCTACCGCTTCCGCCAATTGCACCGTCCCGCACGGATAGTTGATCTCCGTTGAGGGTACGCCGTCCATCCAGGCGTGAATGTGGACAATGGCCCCCACTTCCGGGTGTTCCGTATAAATCATCCAGTGTTCGATGGCGTCAACGGAAGCCCGCCGCGGCTCAACCGGTTCGGGCACACTGATTTCAATGGCCGGCTTTTTTTCGTCAAATCCTTTGATGAGCAGAATATCCCGTCCGATCTCCCGCAAGTTCCCCTTATCCACGCCGCTGGCGCTCATCCAAAACTGACTGCCCTCTCTTCGGGCACTCAAGTTGCCGTAACTGAGACCGCCAATTCCGTACAGCCGCTTAATGTGACGCAAGTCCCGCGCCGGGAGCAGTTCCTCGATGGGGAAGGGAGCAGGCAACAAGTTCATTTCTTCCAGTTTCTTACCGGCCTCGTGGATACTTTTCGTCACGTCATCCCCTTCCCACAATGATTGTGGAAGATCGGGATAAAACGTGTTGTCTATGACGAGTCGGGAAGAGGCAAGCGGTTCGAGCCGTTCGAACACACGCCGGAAAAACTCCGCCTCGTCCTGTCGGTATAAAACAGGATAACACCCCTGTTCCAGGGTGATAAAATACGCATCCGGGAACGGTTGGGCCGACCGGTCCAAGTAAATCATCATATTCCCGAGAGAACGGATCAAGATCGGGTAAGCTGTATGTAAGATGTTGTCTGTCGCTACGTCGTTCTCCGTGACAGCAACGACGAACGTGCCTTTCCCTTGCCTCCTGTAGTGCCTGGGATGCTCTGGATCGACAAAGTTGACGACGAGCTGTACATCCCGCTCCCGCTCCGGCACGTAACGGTAACCGCTCGCTTCCATCACCCGTTTGATTCCGCTGGCAAAGCGGTGCAATGTCTCCGTTTTCAACGTATTTCCGACGAACGTAAACGAGTTCATGTCATCACCTTCCCGCTGTTGTCACACCTATCCCTCAGTTTTTCCATTGTGGGTAGTATTTATGACCTGCGGGCTGCCTTCGCATATTTTTCACCCCTGGGCTCACAATAGGGACGTAAGGATGAACCGAAAATGGAAAGGACTGAAGGCCGTGAAGTACGTCACGAGTATCATGATCAAATTCGTCATGATTGCGGCAGTGCTTCTCGTCGTGTTAGGGTTGTTTTACGGGGTGTCGTTCGCCCATATTGTGGGGACGAGCCTGGTCTTGACAGCTGTCGCCTACGCGCTGGGAGACCTGTTCGTGTTGCCTTTTGCGGCAATATGGCAGCAACAATTTCGGATTTTGCCCTGTCATTTTTAACCATCTGGTTAATCGGAGCTTACTTTTTCGATCCGTACGTGCCGGTGGTGGGAGCCGCGTTCTTATCTTCACTCGTCATAGCGGTCGGTGAGTGGTTCTTCCACCGTTACATGAATCAACAGGTGTTGCGAGACCCACAAAGAGCCTAATCCTAGCCAGGCGCTAAAAAAGGGCCGCAAGGCCCTTTTTTTACGACAGTTGTTGTTGACCCGTCGCCGTACTGTTGTACGACTGAATCACCGTGTCAGTCGTCATCTGTTTCATCGTCGGGACTTGGTAATAACCTTTGTCGTTCATATACTGCCACACTTCATACGCCTGTTCGGAACAATTTATCGCACCCTGTTGCATCATGCGCCGCAATTGGGGGTCCGCACACTCTAACGCGGCGTGCATGCGCATGGTGGCAGACGCTTTATGACAGCCTAACATGCCGCTGGCGACATCCCGGTCATCCATTTCGTTCATGTCCGTGTTCGGGGACTGGGGCTGGGGATTGTTCAATCCGTATACAGGTTGGGTTTTCGGTGCCCGGTACGGGGTTGCTTGACCCATACCTTTCTGGTTAATGGCCTGTACCATCTGATTGTAATCTTGGGACATAAACTGGATTTGATGATCCAGAATAGAGCGCAACTCCGAATCGGTGATATGAGGTCGGTAAAGCTGGAACTGGTTAATCCCGTCGATCGTATCGGTCAACACTTCGTGCAGTTCCATCACTTCGTGTGCACCGTAGTTGGCAGCCATGATGAATTCCTCCTGATTTAAATTTCGGGTGTGAACCCAGGACTATTATCCCCCTGTACGGCATATTTACTCGCCCGTTAAGGAGTGTCGTTCAAGAAGGCGGAGGTTTTCTTTCTATTTCATGGAGCAGTGGTTCTTCCCTCGGCAAACACAATCGATTAACTTCTGGATGTCACCATTCGTCGCCGGTTTGGCGTGTTCCTTTAAACTTACAAAAAAAAGGAAGCTGTACGGCTTCCTCGTGCACCAAAAATTGAAAGGGAGTGGCTTTTTATCGTATGAACGCCACACGCCGATGGTGACCATTTTTGTTTTGTTACGGTTTTCAGGACGACCTTGATGCACTGGTCGCGTTTCTCGGAAAAGGATACATAGTTGCCGCCCCGGCATCCCATAATATGAACAAAATGGCGAAAGGGGCTTCAGAGAATGGAACAACAGGAACAGCATCAAAAGACGCTAGACTACATTAAGTCAGAATTAAACCGAATTCAGACTATCGCCGGTACACTGTCCACATTGGAAAGCGAACACCACAAACGCTTAATGGACGTGGGAGATGAAAAATTAAACCGCATCGCCACCGAAGAACAGAGTGCCGCCAGGCAGTTAGGGGAAGTGAAACAAATGTGTCTCGCTCTCACACAAAAAATAGACGACATGCAAAACGGCCGCCCTGAAGCCAGGTGAACACGCGATGTTTAAATTTCTCAGCAATTTCACGCGCAGTATCGTCAATGAAACAGTAGACAAAGCGATCGAACGCATCGCACGGGATCAGTACACGGAAAACTTGTTTGAAATGATGCCCATCACCAAGAAGGTGAGCCCGATCTATCTAATGGAGGCCGTCATGCGGGCAGATCAGGGCACCCCGCCCGCCCGACCCCTCGGAAGCCACATCCACGGGTCTCCGTGGGAGAAGTTATTCTTTAACCCCGTTCATCTACACCGTTTTCCCACACCGGAAGACGTGGGAATTTCCACTGCTGTGACCATCGGAAAACGGGCCAAAAAACCGCTGGAGCTGGCCATTCCGATCATGATAGCCGCTATGTCGTACGGCGGCGCCTTAAGTAAAAGTACGAAAATCGCCCTGGCGAAGGCCGCGTCCAAAATCGGGACGGCCACAAATACAGGGGAGGCGGGGTTGATGGAGGAAGAACGAGAAGCAGCCGATTTGCTCATCGGACAGTACAACCGCGGGGGGTGGCTCAACTCCCGGGACAAGTACTCCCGTTTAGACGCCATCGAAGTTCAGCTGGGTCAGGGGGCCCAAGGCTCCTCTCCCCAGAGGACCGCCGCCAAAAATATCGGGGCAGAGTACCGCGAGGTGTTCGACATTCCTGAAGGAGAAGACGCCCTTATCCACTCCCGACTCCCCGGTGTGGATACGAAGGAGCAATTCATCGCGCTCGTACGCAAATTACAGGAAGAAACCGGCGTCCCCGTCGGGCTGAAAATTGCCGCCACCCACCACCTGGAGAAAGAACTTGAGGTCGCCCTGGAGGCGGGTGTCGACTTTATCACGGTCGACGGGGCGGAAGGCGGAACCCATGCCGCAGCGCCTATCTTGGAAGACGATATGGGGTTGCCGACCCTGTTTGCCGTCACCAGAGCGGCGAAATTCCTTGCCGAAAAAGGCGCCACGGGTGATGTCAGTCTCATCGCCACCGGGGGACTGGTGACACCCGGTCACTTTTTGAAGGCGATGGCCCTCGGGGCAGACGCCGTCTACATCGGGACGATCGCGGTGATGGCGTTGGTCGGGGATCAAATGACGAAAGCGGTTCCGTTCGAACCGCCCACCAGCCTCGTCGTCTACAACGCAAAACTGACAGAAAAACTGGATGTAGAGCGGAGTGTCAACAATTTGTTCAATTTCCTTAACGCCTCCGTCCGGGAAATGGAGCTGGCCTGTTATTCTCTCGGAAAAACGAGCCTGTCCGACGTCTCGCCGTCCGACTTATGTGCCGTCGACCCGTTTCTCGCCAGAGCCACCGGTGTGGAGCTCGGTTACGTCTCCTCCGAGGAGCAGAATGACTACTTTAGAGAACTCGGAGGAACGTTCACGCCGGCTCCGCACGCCGACGTCACACCGGCAGTGGAAACACGTAATGATGGGCAGCAACCGCTACATTAAGGATGACATGAAAGGGGGCGGCACCATGCACGAACGGGAATTGAAACAGGTGCTGGATCAGTGGGTCGGCCGCGACGTCGTGCTAACGAAGCAGGAAGACGGTGACATCGATCAGACGGTCATGTCCCTTGAGCACGTCACGTATGTAGAGCGAGGAGAGACGATTGACGGCTATGTCGCTTCCCGTACGTTGCAGCTGCGCGGAGAAGGAACAGTCCAGACAGCAAGAGGGGAGCGACAGCCTCTTCCCTTCGCCAGATACGACATTCCGCTGACAGATAACTGCCACATCCAGCACAATCAGAACACGGTCTTGATAGAAACGGAACGTGCTGAATACACTGTGACGCCCTGCACCTCAATCTGAAGGGCAGAGAGGCGCGACCGCCAATCACCCGCCTTGGCGGAAAGGCGGGCGATTGGCGGGTCTCGTGAAACCCCCTCATCTCTCAGACCCTTCACGAAATTGTTACCGTGGACGGTCGCTACTGCTCACTTCTCTTCCCGAGGCATGTCCGACGCTTCCTCGATTTGGTCGCGGTGAACGCGGCCTCCTGCCATCCCTTCATTCACCATCCGGTCGATGTCCATCATCGCCTTTTTTCGACCTTCGTCGACCGAATCTTCAATGATCTCCTTGTCTTCCTCTTTTTTTCTCTCTGTCACTGCCGACCCCCTTTCTTCTGAAGTGATTCATTAAGCTGCTTACGATCCGTCCAGAGACATCAAGTACTCCACCAGTGCCTTTTGTTCCTCGGGCGTAAACCCGGCTTCACTGTCCACCCAGTACGCGTGTCCTGCTCCGGTGACGTTAGAGGTCGCCAGGCGGTCCGATGCCCGGTTGTTCCGCACGACCTCACGCCTGATCCCCCGGTCCACGAGTGCGGCCAGACTGTTTTCGACATCGGGCGACCTGCCTTTAAGTACCGTCCCGGTCAATCCGAGCTCTTCCCTTATTCGGGGGATGTACCCTTCGTCCTCTGTCCACTCGACAGCTTGCGGACCTGCCGCCACTCCCCCGTCGTGTAAGTAAGGAGCCGTCACGTGAAGGCCGACGAGACTCGGGACTTTGTAACCCCCTACGCCGTCCTGGGCGTACGCCA
The DNA here is from genome assembly GCF_002005165.1 of Novibacillus thermophilus. NCBI lineage: Bacteria > Bacillati > Bacillota > Bacilli > Caryophanales > Thermoactinomycetaceae > Novibacillus > Novibacillus thermophilus. Next base: position 2,269,098 of record NZ_CP019699.1, on the reverse strand, counting down.
GACGGCGTTCGGCCGAGGGGATGTGATCCGTCGGGACGCGCAGTACTTCGGCTTTGCTGTCAACCGGGGCTCGCGCGTTTTTGTCCCACATTTTCGGGTCGGCGAACGTTTTCGGCAACTTTTGCAACGCTTTGGCCCGAGACGGCTGCGTCCCGATCTCGACAGCTGAGATGACTGTGTTGTTCGTCAACGTTTCCCCGGCGTGACAGCGAATACACCCAGCCCGGGCGAACACATCTCGCCCCTGTCGCACGCGTTCTGCATCTTTCCAGGTCCGGGGCGGTTTTAAACTGTTTTGCCAGGCGGCTTCGGCGTTGTTCTTCTCATTGATTTGATCGCCGGGGTCGCTGACGATGAGAGCGTCGGGACTGACGACAGACCCTTTCGGAAATGTGGGAGCGGGGACTGCCTGTACGACCCCCGGCACCCCCGGGGTAGGATCGATGGCTTTGAAGAAGTCGGACGGGCGCTGGTTTCCGCCGGTATAGCGGTACCGTTTGTTTGCCGCGTTTTGCAAGACCGTCCCGTAGTAAACGTCCGTGTCAATCCCGAACAGCGCCTCACTCTGATCCGCCGTCGTCAGCGTATCGGAGTTGGTGGCGTGCACATTGTTGTTAAATGTACTCAAGCCGTGAAACGGCCCGGCAGAAGCAAACCCGCTCCACCCGTATGGAAAATCGCCGAATGTAAAGGAATCCGGAATTTGTGCCGGGTTGGCCTCTAAGTCGATGGTCGAATCGAAGTTTCCCGCCGGCCACGACATTAATGTCCGGTCGACCGCGTCCTCAAACTGCTTCACATCTGGCAAAACCTTTTCCTTCGCCTCACTGCCGTCCAGCCGGTCCAAGTGTTTTTTTAACTGGGCTATCTCTTCCGGGTTGACGTCCGTATGGCGAAAGTAGGCGGCCGAATTAGTCGCGAACGCCATCAACAGGCCGGCGTTCAAATCGCTGTTCGGTGCCCCTTCGATGACCTTTCCCGTCCTGTTGTCGACGGTGGCGTGGCAAGCGGCACACGTCATGCCTGCTTTCAAACCTTCCCGCGTCACTTTCGTCACGATGCCGAGTGGACGGTAAGACCCTTTTGGCACATCGATCCCTGTGTCGATGAGCGTTCCTCTTTTGAACGTTTGGCCGCCAACCGTGACGTCGTCCGACAATTCGATCTGCAAGTTGGACGTGCCTTTCCCCCGCAATTTCCCCACTGCTTTTCCGATGCTGACAAAATTGATCGGGCCGTCCATTTGTCCCATGATATCTGTGAAAAACACTTCATTGCCAAACGTCTCTTCGTAAAACGCCTTTCGCCCCATTTCTAACAGGCGGGGCGTGACCTCGATCTCCTGTTCCTCGTGTGATACGGGAGAGATGCCGTTTCCGGACGTTCGTTCTACAGGCCTTCTGTCAACATTCAGCACTTGATCGAGGGAAGGCGTATAGCCGAACTCCGGCTCCTGGATCAACGTGTACAAAGCGATGCCGACGATGACAATTCCACTTAAGGAAAGGGTCCATACAGAGATCCGTTTGATTGACATTTGGTGAACTCCCGATGTCGCTTTTTAACTAGCTTTTTCATACGGAACATGAAATATGCTCAACATCACAGACTTTAACGCCTTTTCCTTAAATTGGCCGACACGTTGGGACACAGCGGGTACATAATGGGAACGGGATTACCTTACATTAAAGGTGTACCCGCCCATTTCGATACAAAGGAGGTTCATATAGAATGAATCAAGCACTCAATGCGAGTATGGGTCACATTCGGCAAAACCTGAACCAGGCTTCGCAAATCGCTGGACAGTTGCAGCAAGTGGAAAGCCAGAATCAGCAGTTTGCCCGACAGGGTCAACAGCAGCCGCAAGCCATCAGTGCGGCGCAGATGGGGACGTTTGCTCAGCGGGAAGGGAACGCGGTGCAAAAGCTGCGTCAGGTGAATCAGTTGATCCAGGAGATTTCCCAAGAAATGGATCAAATTCAATCCCAAGGGCAGTTTCAACAGAGGCAGCAACAGATCTCACAAACCCAACCGGTGTATCAACCACAACAAAGCTTGGCTGCTAACCCGCCCTACAGCTCCGCTTCAGGGCAACCGCAAGGGAACATCTACCAGAGCTTAAAGCAGCAGACCCAGCAGCAACCGCATCAGGTGAGCCAAGTCGGCTTCCAGCCGCAACAGCAGCAATCCTTTCAACAACCGCAAAGCAACATCTACCAGAACTTAAAGCAACGGACCCAGCAGCAATCGCATCAGGTGAGCCAAGTCGGCTTCCAGCCGCAACAGCAGCAATCCTTTCAACAACCGCAAAGCAACATCTACCAGAACTTAAAGCAACGGACCCAGCAGCAATCGCATCAGGTGAGCCAAGTCGGCTTCCAGCCGCAACAGCAACAATCCATTCAACAACCGCAAGGGAGCATCTACCAGAACTTAAAGCAACGGACCCAGCAGCAACCGCATCAGGTGAGCCAAGTCGGCTTCCAGCCGCAACAGCAACAATCCATTCAACAACCACAAAGCAACATCTACCAGAACTTAAAGCAACGGACCCAGCAGCAGCCGAGCACAGTGAGTTAAGCCGAAAAAAACAAGGAATTTACCCATCACAATTGTTTGAACGGGCTGTCTCAAAAGCTGACCGCTCTTGACGGCAGCCCGTCCTTTCATTTCTTCGTTATCGGCAGACTGCATCTTTTAGCAGTCTCACACAAATATAAAAAAATTCCCATACTGGCCTGTTGGAATAACTTGTAGTCGAGAAGGGACGGCCGTGTGGACAGCTCTACTACCGTACATCAATATCTCAACCAGTTTCCTCATCTGATTTTTAGCGGTCGATGCGTTAGTCCATGGCGACAGATTTCGGAAGGATCGTCGCTAACGCCTGCCCACCCCTTCATGCTTGACCCGTTCTCACCTTCTTTCCGAAAGAGGCGGGTAAACGGATAAGAGAAGCTCGGCCCCGCTTCCCGTACGATGACAGAATGACGATGTAATGCCATATAGTGATTTTTGACGAGCATGACGTGGCGCAGTTGTTGTTCGCAGCTTTCCAATGACTGCAGACAGAGAATGTCGTGACCTCCATCCACATCAATCGTTGTGCTGACCTTTGACCTCCGCTTTAAGCCCCGGATGTGTTCGGCGACAAACCAACCGTGTGCCCCTTGCCGTCCAATGGGCTTCCGCACCTTGAACGGCACAAGTGTCAGCTGTTCTGTCAGCGGCAGCGGTACTTGGTACCGCTTTCCGATCACTTGTCCGTAAATTTTGCGCAAAGCGGCGAGGTCATTACCGAAATAGGCAACTGACTGTTTCAAAAACGTCCGCACCGTCATTTTGATGCATTCTCTTTTTCCGGAAGTCAACAAGAGCATTAATTGATCCCCGACATCTGTACAGTTGCGTGGAATACAAGCACTTCCGTCCATAAGAAAGCGTTCGACTGCGTGATGCATAGCTGACCCCTCCGTACCTTTTTTTGGTAGCGACGTATTTCAATTATATACGAACATATGTTCTATTATCAAGAAAAAAATAGCTTGCCTTGAGTTCGGCAAGTGTTGGCTTACGTCAGGTGGTTTTCTTTTGGCGACATGTTGAGCAGTTCTAAAATTTTTTCCGGTTGTAGCCCTTGTACCGCTTCCCCGTCCACGACAGTCACAGGGACGCCGAGAAAACCCATTTTCTTTACTTCCTCGAGGTACTCGGGATTGGTGCTGCAATTGCGGTTTTCGTACTCTATCTGGTAATCCTTCAAAAATTTTTTCAAGACGTTGCACTCAATGCAGTGCGGCCTGGAGTAGACGATGACTTTGTGCAATGATTCACCTTCTTCCCTTATTTTATTCCCATTATACCAAAAAGGGAATAGGACAATAACAGCCTCCCATAAGCTGTAGAGAAACGTTTGCGAGGTGATGGTGACCGTGAGACTAGTGAGGGAAACGGAAGTCCACCGGGATCTGTACGACATCATCCCATACAGTTACGGCATTCTGGAACCGGGTGAATGGTATTGGTTCACGTATCAGTATCCGCCGCAAAAAGAAAAATCGCAGCGCGAAAGCGTGCCTGATCAAGACGAGACTGGACGCATAGGGCCGGCCATTCGCGTGACATTTCGAGCCCGCCCTCCATCGCGGCGTTAATTGTGAACGGCCGGTCACAAGGCGATGTTTACATTTGCAGTTGTCGTTTGAACCAGCCGACGTCTGTGACCGGCTCCTGGCAGGCGTAGTTTTCACACACGTAAGCGGTCGCCTGGCCTTGTCGCATGCGTTGTCCTTTTACACTCGGCGCGATCGCTTCAATGGCTCTGCCAGCCTCACCGGGGGGATGGAACACGAGCAGGTCGCCCGGTACGTACGCCTGTTGCGCTGCAGTGAGCATGTCTTCTGCGGCAGGGGACCCCCGCTCTCCGGCAATGACGACCATTCGCATCGGCCCCGCAGCAAGCTGCACAGCCGTTAAGAAAAAGGCAGTCGCAGTGGGGACGCGTCGGACCTCCTCGGCAAACGCCTGCACCTGTTGTTCCGCTTTTTTTTGCAGCGTGGCACTGCCGGTCAAGTGGGCCAGGCGTACTAGGTTGTACGCGGCGACAGAGTTGCCCGACGGTATGGCGCCGTCGTGTATCTCTTTCGGCCGTGCCAGCAGCGCTTCACTGTCTCGAGCGGTGAAAAAGCAGCCGCCTTGTGCGTCATCCCAGAACAAGCGCAGCATCTCTTCATTCAAGCGAACGGCTTCCCGCAGATACGTCACGTTCCACGTCGCTTCGTACAGTTCGTGCAAGCCCCAGACGAGGAAAGCGTAGTCGTCGAGGTAAGCGGGGTGAGCCGCTTCCCCGTCCCGGTACCGGGCAAGCAGTCGGCCGTCGTCCTGACGCAGCCGTGTGAGCAAGAAGCGAGCCGCCTTTTCTGCGGCCTCCCTGTAAGCCGTGTTCTGTAACACTTTTGCCCCTTTCGCCAGCGCGGCAATCATCAGGCCGTTCCACGAGGTGAGGATTTTGTCGTCCTTGTGCGGATGGATGCGCTGCTCGCGGTGTCGGAACAGTTTCTCCCGGGCGTCGTGCAACCGGTTTTGCCACATTTCTGCTGACATTCCGGCGGAAGTCGCAAAGGCCTCCAACGACCGCCCGATGAGATTCGGAATGCTCTTCCCTTCGAAATTTCCTCCTTCTGTGATGCCGTAGTAGTCACACACGAGCTCTCCTGTATCGGGGCCGAGCACTTGCTTCACCTCATCCGGCGTCCACACGTAAAATTTCCCCTCAACCCCTTCAGAATCGGCGTCTTCCGCTGAGAAAAAACCGCCTTTTGAGTCTGTCATATCCCGAAGCACGTACGTGAAAATTTGTTCCGCTACTTCTCTGTACAGGTGTTTGTGTGTCACTTGGTACGCTTCCAAGTATGTGTACGCCAGCATGGCGTTGTCGTACAGCATTTTTTCAAAGTGGGGTACGAGCCATTTCTCGTCTGTCGCATAGCGGGAGAACCCGAACCCGATATGGTCGTACATCCCACCGCGGTACATGCCGTCGAGGGTCTTTTCCGCCATGTCGAGGGCTCGTTTCTCGCCCGTCTGCTTATAGTACCGAAGCAAAAAGATCACGTTGTGCGGCGAGGGGAACTTCGGTTCCGGTCCGAACCCGCCGTACGTTTCGTCAAACTGCGCGTCGTATTGCCGGTACGCCTCGTGCAGCACTTCTGGATCGAGGTCGCCGTACGCCTGCACGTCAAAGTGCGGAACGACCGCATTCGCTATTTGATTCCCGGTCCGTTGGACGCTGTCCCGCTCTTGACGCCATTTCTCCGCGATCTGTTCTAAAATGTCCAAGAGGCCCGCCCGACCCCACTTGCTCTCTTTGGGAAAGTACGTACCGGCGAAAATCGGCTTTTGGTCCGGTGTCAAGATGACGGTGAGCGGCCAGCCGCCCTGCCCTGTCATCAACTGGCAAACCGTCATATACACGTGGTCAATGTCCGGTCGCTCTTCCCGGTCTACTTTGACCGCAATGTAATCGCGGTTCAGCCGTTCCGCTACTTCGTCGTCCTCAAACGACTCCCGTTCCATGACGTGGCACCAGTGGCAAGTGGAATAACCGATGGAGAGGAAGATGAGCTTGTCCTCGTTTTCGGCTCTCTCGAACGCTTCTTCACCCCACGGATACCAATCGACAGGGTTGTCGGCGTGTTGCAGAAGGTAGGGAGATTTTTCATGGATTAAACGATTCGGTTCTCGCACTCGATCACTCCTTTGTAAGGTTAAGCACCCCATGCTGTCCCAAGAGGACGTTTTTACATGATCAGTCACGATATTTCCACCCGTCCCGGTTTCGTCCGGCAGGGGGACAACACCTTTCGCTAGCTTTTAAAAGGAGATTGTTGAGCGGGACGGGCATGACATCCCGCTCGACAAGTTCGATGTCCTCTCCTTCCATCTTACGCCATGCAACGTGTGACCATCAGAATAACCTAGCTGCCGATCCCTTCAGCAGAAAGTAGCGTCTTGTCGCCAGTAGTTTAGCCTTAAAGTAAAAATATGATGTCACATGTATAAACCAACGAAGTTTACAAAGTATAAAGGGAGAGAGGACACGTCTCTCACCACAAGCGACTACTCAAGGAGGTTTTCTTCTATGGCACAACAACAGAATCAACAGCAGTTGCAGCAGGCAGTTCAAGCGGCTCAACAAGCCCAACAGGCCGTGCAACAAGCACAGCAAAGTGCGAACCCTCAACAGTTGCAACAAGCCCAACAGCAGTTGCAACAGGCGCAACAGCAACTGCAACAAGCACAGCAAGGGGCGCAAGCCAATACGCAGCAACAACAACAGATTCAACAGGCCGAACAGCAGTTGCAACAAGCCCAGCAACAATTGCAGCAGGCCCAAAATCAACAGAACAAATTCCAGTAGTGTTCAAAGAGGAAAGTCGACGTTGAGACTTTCCTCTTTTTATCGGCCATTCGTTCGCCTGACACACATTATCCGTATGCTATGTAATATGTCATGCAGAATGGTGCTTAAATTGCTTGGACTCATAATCTGTATGCTTTGGGAAAACCTATGAGTGATTGAACATGCGGAGGTTCTGTACGATGGAAAAGCAAACGTATTACGTTTCGGTTGCCTCAGGTGACATTCTGAACGACAAAACCGATTCTCCCTACGAATTTGAAATCGAAGCGAGCGAGGACGACATTAAAAGACTGCAAGACATGTTTAACCACAAAGATAAAGCCGACTGGGGGACGTTTGTCCTTTCCCACATTCCGATTGTGCCGTACCACCAACTGGACAAAGAAAACGACGACTACGACGCCAACATGTACGCCATTTACAAACTGATATACGAATTGGGCACACCGGAGACTAAGCGGGAAATGGAAAGGCAGGGGATTGTCTTCTGAAATTAGAGTGAACACCTTATATCGTGAATAAAGCTATCGGTTAAAGCTTCTTGATACCCGGCTGCTTGCAACCGCTTCATCTCGCTGGCAACGGGTAACAGTTCCGGGTGGGTAATCCGCTCTAATTTTTTTAAACGATCCTGGCCAACCTTTTTTTGCGGCTTGGTGCTTCTGTAATTCTCCACATCCATGCGCCAAAATTGAATGTGTTCCCGATAGCGGTCTTTCAGGTTTTGCGCCATTCTAAGTCCTTCCGGATCGTAATCACCGGAATAATAAAGTACAACATTATGTCGCGTTATCCGGTCCAGCAGTAACCAAGTCGCTAATTTAAACTGCCCGTGCGTACATACAATCGGCGCTTCCGGACACGCATCGAGTATGGCTGAATACACTCCGGAATTTTCCACGATCCACACATGACGTCCCCTGTACGGGTAAATGCTCACGGTTTTGACTAGTTCCCGCACCGGAACGTGCCAAACGGTGTAAGACAATGCCGCTTCGCGCCACACCGGATGAACCCCTCTGGCCGTTTCTGCCAACAGACCCGCACACGTGACAAAGTTGTGCAAATCATCCCGCAAAAGCCCTGCGTACTGTAACAAATCGTTCATTTCCTCACTTCCGTTCGGCATGCGCACTGCTTCGCCTTCCTTCCGCGCCCGGTGAACGGCGAGGGCGTGAAGGAACAGTCTTCCTTGTTCCCCTTGTACATCAAATGCATGGGGGTTACCAGTCACGCGTTGGGCAAAAAGCGGCAGCCGCTCGGCCTCTCCTTTCCCAGGCAATTGGGACATGGCCTTGGCAACACACGCGATCATCTTTTGCAACCGGTCGCGGTTCTCCCGTTCGAGATTGTAAATAAATCGTGCATCGGCAGGCTTTTGTAACACATGAACGATCCACTCGACAATGGCGGGATACATGTCAGCGCATTTGGCGAAAAAGGCGCGAACCTCTGCTCGCTCTTGTTCCCGTTTCATTTTATTTGACATGAGCCGTTCGCCGAAATACGTCTCCAACAGCTCGTGCAATGCCACACCTTCGAAACGTGTCTTTTGCAGCTGCTGTTCAAACCCTTTTAAACGCACCATGTCCTTTTCGACGAACGTGTCGTAAGAGGTGCCGTAAAAATTGGCGATGGACCGCAATTCCGCTTCAGTGAACTGCGACAGTTTAACGGAACCGCCGACACGCCCAAGAGATTCGCATTTCTTTTTAAACAGACGAAACAACCGATCGAATCCTGGTTCTTCACGAAAAAAACGAACAGCTTCCTCAACGGAAGACAGCTCTGTCATCCAAGACACCTGCCTGTCCACCTACTGTGTTGCCGCTATTTCTCTTTTTGCCGCATCCATTTCGGTCTGCGGCACGTACTGTCTCTCACGTCCGTCCCAATAGTAGTGAATGACGGTAACGTAATCCGCATTTTTCGGCCGCACGAGCTCGCAAATAGAGAGTTCGCTCACAGTGTCATAGTCGCCCCAAAGCGCTTGGGAATTCATGATGTAGTTAAAGTCGAGCTCCTCCAGTACTTTGAACATATCCCGAATGTTATTCTCGTCTACGCCGGCAAACGCTTCATCCAACGAAATAATGTAAGGCGCCGCGTCATCGGCTTCTCTGTAACGCGAGTAAGCAGCGGCAAAAAGGGGAATGTACATCGCCATCGCCTTTTCCCCTCCGCTGAACTTGTAAAACGCGTTGTTCGTCAGCTCTCGCTTCGGTTCATTCTCCCGCTTGTAATGCAAAATGAACGAAAACCACTTGCGGTAATCGAGCACATCTTTAAGCACCTGGTGCAATGTATGGCCGACCCTGCTTTCATCGGCCAACGCCTTGGCCCGGTCGATCTTGGAGCGGAAATGGCGGGTAACGCTGTCCAAGTCCGAGTCTTTTAACAGCCGGGGATTCATGCGCAACAGCTCGACTAAATCCTTCGTGTCCAATTCTTCCTCCGCCTCCGCCGTCCGCGGTTTCCACTGTATCGAAAACGTCAACCCGGAGGAATTGTCGCGCTTGAGCATTAAACTGTTCATCTCTTTCACCCATCGTTCGGCACGCTGAATGCGGCTGCGCAACATGTTGCCGACAGAGTTCAAAATGATTTCTTCGTACAGCTCGCGATCCTGTTCTTTTAAATACTCCTTGTTGCGGGTCATTTCGTCCTCAACAGCCCGTTTGACAAAATACGGACTGACCCGCTGCCCTTGGTAGTCTAACTCAATGTAATTGCGGGAAGTCAACTGCTTCCACCGTTCAAGCATATGTTTGTGTTCGTCTTTCCAGTCGTCTCTGTCCATCCACTCCGGCTGTTTCACCCGCTCTTCATACTCGGATAAGCGGTATTCCATCAAGCTCGGCTGTTCGCTGTAAAAAGCCTTCGTCAGCCATTCGCTCACTTTCGCCCGTTCATGTTGCGCGTAAAACGGAGCCAACGTCTTTTTCACGGCTGCCGCCTGGTCCCACGCATCTTCAGCCGGTTTAACGTCCACGAAACCCGTCGAGACTTCTTTCTTGTAAGCGTCTAGCCATGAACAGCTCAATTTTTTCCAAAAGTCCCGTTCTCTGTCCAAAGTGGCCAAGTTGTTGTCGGTCTGTTCCAAAGCGACCTCCGCTTCCGGAAGTTCGCGCCGTTTCGACTCCAACTCTGATTTAATACTTTCCAGGCGCTGTTGAACCTCGCTAATTTGCCTGCGGATGTCGTCCGCCCCCATCTGCTCGATCTGCTTGCGCACACTGTCGAGGTGCATGCCGGTTCGCTGTTTCCGGTCAGTGAGTTCGTTCAGCTCTCCCTTCAACCCGTCGACTTCTTCCGCCTGCTGTTCAATGAGTTCCTTGAGATGTTCGATATGTTGCACAACGTTTGCTCGCCGCAACTCTTCGTTGCCTAACTCGCTGAGGATTTTTTCGTATTGCCGCATGGCCGCCAGCGCATCGTGAAACGCTTCTCTCGTGAGTGGAAAGGGGATGTCAGCCGTCTCTTTCTCAACCGCCCGCTTTAACGTCTTGTACTCCCGGTCCACCGCTTTTAACCGCTCGTCCATCTGCTCCCGCTGGCGCGTTTTCTGTTCAACGGCCAACTGTGTTTGGCGTATGTGTTCAAAGCTCGTGTGTAAATCGGAATCCTCGGGAAAACAGTCCAGCGCTTTCCTCACGTTTGCGACAGTCGCTTCCAACGCGTCAATCGCACCCTCGACACCGGCTTTTTCTGTTTGTAAGGAAGCGATCGCTTCTTCGGCTTCACGTATTTTATCACGGCGGTAGCGCTCCCGCGCCGTGCGCCCGATGAAACGCACCTTTTGCTCCGGCGGTGCATGACCTTTAATAAGCCCGTGCGAATACTCCCCGTTTTCGTCAAGGGAAATGCCGTCAGTAACGGCTTCATCCGCTATGAGTACACTGCGCAGCACTTGATCGACTCGTTCGGCTGAGATCGGGGACGCATCGTCAACGTCGGGCTGCAAATAGTCTGCCAGAGAATGGGCCATCACATTCGGTGCGGGCTGAAGGACTTTGTCGTGTATAACCTTTAGTTCATTCTCGGCGATTAACGCGTCAAGCAGTCCCATTTGTTTCAAAGCCGATTCAATGCGCTCTCTCTGAGCATCGTTCACGTGTTCCTGAAACTCGACCGCCGCGTAAAAGGGCAGGAACGCCACCCCGGCCGCTTTCAGCTTTTCCCGGGATTGCCGCGTCGCCTCATGGACGTCCGGCTCAGGATCTTTCATTGAACGCCAGACGTGTAACGTTTCTTCCCACTCTTTGATTTGCCGCTCCAGCTCGTTCCGTTCGTGCTTTTTCTGCGCGATGTCCGTGTGCAGCCTTTCGCGGTACGACTGGGCCTCGTCAAACAAGGGGCGACGGACGTCTTCGTAGGCGTGGGACTCGTACAAACCGTAAAGCGCCCGCAACGCCTGTTGCATCGCTTCGTCGGATAAAGGCAAAAAAGCGTGAGTCTTGGCCCAACGGTGAATCGCATCCTCCAGTGTGCCCCGCTCCTCTTCAAAAACGTTCCGCCACTCTTGTTCTTCATGGCGCAGCTGGTCAATCTCCTTCATCACGTCGGCGTAATCTTTACTTAATTCCCGGTAGCGATCTTTTACACTTTCATAGTCTTGCAGCAAGTCTAACACGTGTCGGAGTGTATCGTAATGACGGTTGGCCTCCTGCTTCCAAATCGAGAAGTCAAATACCCTCCCCTCCTCGCGGCGGGCGTAGTCCGCCACGTTCATTTCATGTCGGTCGAACCCGGCGTCTGCGGCATGGACGGCCAGGTCTTCCAGTTTCTCCTCGATGCTGCGTTCGATTTCGTCCTGCTCGCTTTCTTTTCTCTCTTGTTCGTCGCGGTATTTAAGCTCGCGGCGCCTTTGCTCGTCCAGCTGCCTCTCTTTTTTTTCCACGTCCCGTTGTAGAGTACGCCATTGGCTTTCCAGGTTTTCCCTTTCCCCTTCGAGATTCCACACGTCGTGATTGTACAGCCGTGTTTGTTCTTGTTCCGCCACTTCCCTGTCTTGCTCCAGCCCCTGAATGCCCCCTTTCAGCCGTTCAATGGTTTGCGAGAGTTCAGCGTGCTTTGCTTTCAACTGTTCGTAGCGCCCTTCTGCTTGTTCCCATTTGTGTCGTGCGTGGACTGCTTCCGACGCTTTTTCTGCCAACATGTATTGGTTGTACGTATGATAAGCGTCCGTCAGTTTTTTGAGCGCCCGGTCTTCGCGTTCCAACTGTTCCAGTTGCTGTTTCGTTTGATCCATATGTTCAATTGTGTCCGACAAGGGGCGCAAGTCGTCATCCGAAAGGGGCGGCAAAGCCGCTTCGAGAATTTCGTAAATGACGGTCGGTTTAAAATCTTTGGAGAGCTTTGGACTGCGCAATTGAATCAACAGTTTGATCAGGTCTTCGTAATGTTCCTGTGACGCGAAGCCGAAAATGTGTTTATTGACGAGCTGCATGTACTCGCTTTGCGTCCGAACGACAACACCGCCGTCTGCAATCCGGTTGACCAGTTCGACGCGGGAAAGGGGGACTTTGCGCGTTTCCCCGCCGTGGCGTTCTGTTTTGTAAAGGTTGAAGTCGTATCCGATGCGACGGTTGTCGAATATGACAAACCCCCAAAAATCCATGTTCTTGTGCCGTTTAGCCTGAAGACCGATACCCGTCGTCACGTACTGATCCGTCTTCGTACGCTTGTATTCGATAAAAAGGTAGCCGGTGCGTTCATCGCGGTCGACGACATCTTTTTCTCCGAGCAAGTAATCTTCCATTCTCCTTGCCTTGGACCCGAACGGATCGAGCCGGTCCGGCGATTTTTTTCCGTCTAGCAACACGGGAATAAAACTTTGCATCGTCACCGACTTCCCGGAACCGTTGTTGCCGCGCAACAGCAGTTTGCCGTTTGAGAATTGGAAAATTTCTTCGTCGTAATACCAAAAGTTGAGGAGTCCTGCCCGGTTTAGCATCCACTTATTCACGTGTGTCATCCTGCTTGGCCTCCTGCCATTTATCGTAATAGTCGGACGGGTAATCGCCTGTCACGCGTCCTGCTAACGGCCGGATCACAATCATGCCCGTATCCCCTTCAGTGTGAAGCATTTCCCATTCGGCCATGACGGCGATGAGTTCGTCGGCGATTGCCTCCTCCGTCGCTTCGCGGTACTGTTTGCTCCAGCCGTGGGAAAACCGGGTTTTCAACTCTCTCACCCGGTCGTGAAATTCTCCGGGAGTGAGGTGAATCTCTCCCATTTCGTTCGGCGGGTGTGTCTTTCTCTTTTCGCGCAGCACTTTCGCCAGCTGCAACACGAGGTCGTGAATCGCCCTCTGGCCGGGAAACAGTGTAAACACACTTTTATTCTCCGGTATGGTGAGCATCGCCGCGTTTTTGAAGATCTCTAAGCGAAACGGGGTGTGGGATTCGAGGTCATCCCGCAGCCTCCGCTGCATGTTGCGAATGTAGTAAAAGTCCGGGTCATCGTTCCCTTTACGGTAAACGACTGGAGAGAACATCAATTGCCGGTACACCCGCTTGCGCCTCTCACCATCCCGCTGTTGATCCCACTCGGCCTGCAAAATGTCCTCCACGCTTTCGTATTGAAACAAATCCTTCGGATAAGAACGCATGAAGTAGCGGGAATAGACGGTCACTTCGTACAAAACTTCCTGTTCTTCGTCCAGGGCAAATCGGTCCGTCTCCCCGTCGATGGTCTCCAGCAAGTGATAGTCCGTCAGAAAGCGAATCACGCGCACTAGCGACTTGCGATGCTCGTAGTTCGTCCAGTCGATTCCAAGTTCTCCTGGATACATGCCCTGAATGTCTTCACAAATCGTTGAGAGCAAAAATTGTTCATCTACTGCTTTTTCTTCCAAAAAGGCGAGGGCACAGCAAAGGATGGCGTAATCCATCGGTTTTTGAAAGGAGCTGATGCCCATCCACGGTTTCGGTTCGACAGGCGTCTTCTCCATTTTTATAAAATAGCGGTGCACGATGAGACGAAATCCGAATTTGTCTTCGATGTAGCGGGTGAGTACTTTTTCCCGCTCCCGAATGAGCTGGTATCCTTCCGGATCGTGATCCCGCAACACCCAGAAACGTTCAAACAGCAAGCTCAGCGCTTCCCGGGCTTTCTCGTCAAAAAGATCGCGCTCCATTAACCGACCTCCCGTTCTTCAAGAAAGCGGATCGTCGCATCAGGCATGACTAACACGCCGTCTTTTGCCCGCAACCGGATGGACGGCTGATCGAGATGGAGCGTCACCTGGATTTTATGTCCCAACTCAGTTTGAATAATTCCATCTTTTTTCGCCATAGATTTCCCGATCCACCCCAACAAACGTTTGCGGACATGCACCTCCACGACCGGCAGCATTTTGAGCCGGATGACGTCACCGTCGATATACTGTTCCAAGATGCCGCGTTCCCGTTCACGTTCTTCGAGATAGGCCTTACGCGCCGCTTCTTTTTTCTCCCGGTTCTCTTTCACGGCACCGGGACGGGTCTTTTCAGCGTAATGGCGGATTCTCGGCCGAATGAGCACGTCTACCGGCTGTTCTTCCCACACGTCGGTGTACAGATCTTCCGACGGAATGTGGTCGCTGAACAGATGGCGAGTGTGGAATACACCGAAAACGACGGACGACAGCGCATGCGCTTCTCGCACATCTTCCAGCTCTGAAAACCACCGGGCCAAGTGTACATAGTCCTTTTTGCGGCTGCGAAAGTTGTGCGACCGCTCGCCCAGCCGCTGTACGACCCGTGTCACCCGCCGGATCGTTTCATTCGTCCTCAGCTGCAACAGGTGGAATTCACTGTCGTGATGACTGCTGCCGAGAAACCATCTTTTCAAGCTTTCCCATTTTTCAATGTGATCGGTTATCAGCTCATCTTCTGTTATGGACATATCTTCAAAGCGGGGGACAAAGAGGCGGTGGCGGACTACTTTGACGATGAACGGGTGAAGCTGGGAGACTGTCACTGATTCGAGCAACGCCTGTATTTTCAGCGCCGTCTGCTGCAGCGATATGATAAAGTCGCGCAAATAGGCCGTAAACTGATCTTTGTAGGCCAGAAACGCTTCCGTTTTCATGCGTTCTTCCACTTGCTCGCTGTTAATGTAGGCGATGTAGTCGGACGTGTTTTGCACGATAGAACGAAAGTAATTGAATACGTCGTCCCACAGTTGCGCGCACTCCTCGTCTTTTTCCCGGATACCTCCTTCAGTGCGCACGAGTTCTTCCACTTCTTGCAATGACTGATACAGCCGGTCAAACTGCGTACGTTCCAACGAACCGCCGAAACTGTCTCCGATCCGCTCCAACTTCTCAAGCATCCGCTCAATCTCGACCGTATACGGGGTACACTGATAGCGGAAACGTTTTTTCTTAAATTCCTCGATACTCCTGGCGTTGCTCAATTCCTGACGTGCCACGAGATTTTTCCAGTTGACGAGTTGTGCCAAATCTTGGTGCAGCTGTTCCTCTGTGTAATCGTAAAATTCCGGCAGGCGCTTTAAATAAGCGTAAATTTCTTCCGGAAACAAAAATTCCTGCATCCGCTCGTGCTGTATGTAAAAATAGCGCAAAATTGTCCGGTAACTCCACGTGCGTTCGGCGTTCAAGTATGCCGTTTCCTGCACCCTCTTAAACAGGGACGACTCCAACCGCATGTCCATTCACCTCAACCCTATAGTAGCACAAACAGGCATACTATTTTATCGGATATCACAAATCAGAATTGATTTGTACTTTCCTATAATGTCAGGCGTAGAAAATGTTTTATAAAACGCTCACGTATTTTCTAAATATTCCCTAAAATGAAACCGTCATCTTAAATGAGCTTCACAACACAGTCGCCCCATGTCTCTCCACCCCAACGCAACGTTAGGCGGTCTCCGTCTGACACAGGCCCCACGCCTGCCGGTGTCCCCGTATAGATGACATCTCCCCCGCCCAAGCCGACGTGTGCGGCGATAAATTCGACGATCGTCTGCAAGTCGAACAACATCTCACCTATACGCCCAGTCTGCACGGTTTTTCCGTTCTTGAGCAAGACAAATTCGGTCTTCAGACATTGAGCGGTGCCGGGGAAAGGCCGGAAGTCCGTTATGAGAGCGGAACGGGGAAACCCTTTCGCCAGGAGCCACGGCTGTCCTTTCTTTTTCAACTCCCTCTGCACATCCCGCAGTGTGAAATCTACACCGAGGGCCATGCCGTCCACTACATCGTCGACCGCCATTCCCGTTTCAAAAGCGCGGCCGATGTGAACGACGAATTCCACTTCAAAGTGTACGTCCCCCCAATCTCCCGGCAGCGTGATTTCCCTTCCGTCGGCTTTGACGAGTGCATGGGTCGGTTTGGAAAAAATGACCGGAGTGTCAGGAACGTCATTCCCCAGTTCCTCCGCGTGCAGTCGGTAATTTCTCCCGACACAGTAAATGTTGCGAATCGGTTGCATGCTTTTCCTCTTTCTTTCGTTGATAACTTTGATTAAGCTCGTTTGACTGAACTAGAGCACGTTGATCGATATGCATCTAATCGGCATTCCACGGTCCCCGGCATGAACGCTCACATTAAAAAGAGACTCCCTTGTGATAAGGAGCCTTTGCGTGTCGCCGGGATGGTCTTCCTTATGTTCAACCGATACTGGTACCCTATGGACTACTTCGATTCCGTCAACGTGTAGAGATAGGCCA
Organism: Novibacillus thermophilus; assembly: GCF_002005165.1. Lineage (NCBI taxonomy): Bacteria > Bacillati > Bacillota > Bacilli > Caryophanales > Thermoactinomycetaceae > Novibacillus > Novibacillus thermophilus. The sequence goes on along the minus strand of NZ_CP019699.1, from coordinate 2,252,494 downwards.
GCTTCCGCTCCAAGTCACTTAAAATCTCGCGCCCGTCTTCACGTGTAATGAGACCGGCCCGTACCGCGAAGTCTATCTCACGCGATAGCCCAAACATCTGGGTGTCCAGCACTTCTTCGTAGAGCGGACACGACGGAATGGTCAAATTGTCGAGCTGTACCGCGATCAGTCGGTGGATTTTGTCGGCATCTTCTTGAAGAAGTTTTAACGCCAACCGATATCGGTCGTCTGTCTTAACGGCTGTTTCCAATGAACAATCCCCCATCCCACAGATCGCTCGTCAACACGCCCTATCTGTTCAACTCGTTAACCCAAGTGTACCACGAACAAAGGCGTATTGCAAAAAAATCCACATTAAAAAATACTCAATTCCCATTCCCGCGCAATGTCTTCCAGCAGTTTCACACCGGCTACGCTGTTGCCCCGCTTGTTCAGGGCAGGTCCGACCACACCGATGCCCATGCGGTTTGGAACGGAAGCCATGATCGCTCCGGACACACCACTTTTAGCCGGAATGCCGACACGAATGGCAAACTCCCCCGACTCATCGTACATGCCACAAGTCACCATAAACGTCTTCACCAGGCGGGCAATGTCCGGGGGGACAACTTGTCTCCCTTCTGCATTTCTCCCGAATTGAGCGAGACAGAGGCCTATTTTCGCCAGATCTTCGCACGTCACGACAATGGCGCACTGGCGAAAGTACAAATCCAGCACTTCCTCCACATCTTCTATCATGCCATGTTCTTTTAGAAAGTAGGCGAGCGCTCGATTGCGATCTCCGTACGCCGCTTCCGATTCGTACACTTCTCGGCTGTACGAGATGTCGGGATTTCCGGACATCACCCGTACGAGATCCATAATCCGTTCCAACCGGTCTTCCACACTCTTTCCGACAATCATGGAACTGACGGCAATGGCGCCTGCATTAATCATCGGATTGAGGGGCTTTGCCTCCCGGCGCACCTCCAACTTGTAGATGGAATTGAACGGATCGCCAGTCGGCTCCATGCCGACGCGGCTAAAGACTGCCTCTTCCCCCAGATCCATTAACGCCAGTATGAGCGTCATCACTTTAGATACGCTCTGCATCGTCATCTGCGTACTGCAGTCGCCTGCCGACACCACGTCACCGTCAGCTGTCGCGACGGTAGCACCGAGCGTGTTCACTGATGCTTTTCGCAATTCGGGTATGTAGTCAGCCACCTCCCCTTGTACGGCAATGGCGCGGTTTTTTTCAATGTACCGTTGTAACGTCTTCTGCATGCCTTCCCACCTCACTCAATAGCATGACCTTGTCGGGTCATCACCATGCGTGAGGTTGCACCGTACGGCCAGAATCTGCAGCGTAATACTTCTTTTGATCCGTGACCACGCGTTCGTCTACCCTTGCAGCTCTTCTAACAGGACCTTGACCTCTTCATTGTCGGGATCTAATTCCCTCGCCTGCAAAAGATGTGACTTCGCCCGTTCCGTCTCACCGCTTCCCGCGTATAAAACTGCCAGGTTGTAATGGGCTTCCGGCATGTTGGGTTCCAACTCCAACGCCGTTTTCCACGAAGATTCGGCGTCCTTGAGCCGCCCTGTTTTGCTGTACACATACCCGAGGTAAAAGTGGTGGAACGCGTTTTCCGGCTCCATCTTCACGAGTTTCTCGTAAATCGGGAGCGCTTCTGTCACGTTGTCTTCCTGGATGTACTGCTGTCCCTTCCAAGTGAGGTAGTCCGTCCCCTCTCTCCCTTCTGCGTACCCGTAAGACGCCGTGAAGAGTAGCAGTGCAGCCAGAACCGTTCCGGCTGCCGCCCGCCACACCCACTGGATTCGTTTCAGCGGTAAACTCACCAAGGCTGCGGCAAAGTAACCGCCGACTAACCCGCCGATATGACCGTAGTTGTCAATGTTCGGAATGACGAATCCGAGGGTCAGGTTTAAACCGAGGAAAAACAGGATGTCCCGCCCCATCGTCCGGAAAAACAACTTCGGATAGTGCTGGCCGAACACGAGCAGAGCTCCGAAACATCCAAAAATGGCCCCGGAAGCGCCGGCAGACAAATTGTCTGTAAAAGCGAAGCTGGCGACAGTTCCACTGATGCCGGCCAGCATGAAGATGAGGAAAAACCGCTTGCTGCCAAAGATCCTTTCCACGGCTGTTCCCAGAAAATAGAGAGCAATCATGTTGAATAAGAAGTGCCAACTGCCCAAATGCAGAAATATCGGGGTGATCAGTCGCCACCATTCCCCTTCGATGATCAATCCGTTGCTTTTGGCACCGTAGCGAAGGAGAGTATCCAGATTTTGTACGCCACCGTCCATCAAAACGACGCCATAGACAATCGTACTGACGATTAAAAAAGCGTACGTCAAGATCGGCCTGCCATAGCGAAAGACGGACAGCACCTCTTTTTCCCGCTTTCGTTCCAGTTCCTGAATGTCCTTGCGGATCTCTTCTGCATCCAGAGAATCAGACGACTCTTGGGCAATCTGGGCCAAATCAGAAGGTGTCATGTCCCACTTCTCTAACACGTCCAACCATCCATACCACGCTTCCTGCGCCACACTCAAAAACAGAGGGTGGAGGGAAAACCCGTGGTGACGCGGCGTCGCGCTGGCAAGGGCCGCACGCTCTACCATGTCGTCTGACGGACTTTCCGGCAGAACGTACACGTTAATGACGTCCAGTTGAGGCCCGAGACGTCTCGTCAGTTGGCGAAGTCGCCGCTGACTTTCCTGCACGTCGCGTTCCACAACCTGTGCCCAGTAAATGTCCAGCGGCACTAAGCGCATGTACAAGACGCGCTTACGGCGCTCCAATATTAAGTGGATCGCGGTCTTCAGCGCTTGACCTCCATTTTCACGCTGCTCCGGTGTTTCGATGTGAAAGACCGAAAACTGGTAGTCACGCACTAACTTGCGAGCCAACAACCATGTCGATGTATGTAATGACGGCTGCATGAACCAATCTCCTCATCGCGACCTTTGTCCTCCTAATCATAGCAAATGCATCAACCCCACACCACCTTTTGTCGCCATTTCTGCACACGGACAAATACCTAGCCATATATTGAATGGTAACCGTTCAACTAACGTATATACGGAGGGTCTGTCGATATGAGAACGTACATCGTGCAACCCGGAGACACCCTGTACACAATTGCTCAAAGGTTCGGGGTCTCCATTCAAGATATTGCGAACGCCAACAACCTCACCAATCTCAACTTTCTACTGCCAGGGCAAGTCTTGCGCATACCAGTCGCAGAACCGCAACCCGGTGTTCCCCGCCGGCCGATCGGACCGTTGCCGATCCCCATCCTGCGCCGCGGGTCCGTCGACGCTGCTGTCGTTCTCCTCCAATTGCGGCTCCAGCTGTTAGGCTATTACCGCGGGGATTTGGACGGCATTTTCGGTGCGAGGACGGAGCGTGCCGTGCGCCGTTTTCAACGCGCAACCGATTTGCCTGTCAACGGCATTGTCGACGCCCAAGTGTGGACGCGTCTCTTAAGTCCCGATGCCCCAGGAAGGGAACAGGATTAAAAAGAAGGCAGCTTTTACAACAATACTAGTGCCGCAGCAGTACGGTCCATCTCCCAATGCCATTCGAAGGAACAGGACGCCTGTTTACTTCATTTATCAGGACAGCTCAATCGTCAGGCCAATTAAAAACACCCTCTATGCGTCGCATGAGGGTGTCGGCATCTGGCCTCTGGCATTTTTACAAACGGACGACGTTTGCCGCTTGCGGTCCGCGGTTTCCTTCAACCACATCGAAAGACACTTCTTCGTTTTCTTCTAACGTCTTGAAACCTTCGCCTTCGATGGCAGAGTAGTGGACGAAAACGTCACCGCCGTCTTCTTTCTGGATAAAGCCGTAGCCTTTCTCCGAGTTAAACCATTTGACTGTCCCTTTCATGTCTTGCGCCTCCTCTGGCATCTTGATTAAAAAGCGGAACACGAATCAGCCATGTGACACAGGAGCCACAAGATCATGCATTCGTCATTCACGTGCTTTTTAAACGATCGTGCCATAAAATTTTTGCTTCTTCACTATACCAAACGGCCAGGCGGGAGTCAACTGTGCTGTAAAGTTTTGAGTTCGTTTTCCACGTACGCGCGAACGTCTTCGGCTGTTCCCAGCTCAAGGGCTCTTTCAGCGAGGCGCTTCATCTCTGACTGTTTTAACTGTTTCAACTGCTTGCGCGCCGGCAAAATCGAAATGGCGCTCATGCTGAACTCGTCCAAACCGAGGCCGAGCAAGAGGGGAATGGCGAGAGGGTCCCCCGCCATTTCGCCGCACATGCCCGCCCATTTGCCCTTGGCGTGGGCGGCGTCGATCACGTGTTTAATTAAGCGCAGAAGGGCCGGATGGAACGGCTGGTACAAGTGACTGACGCGTTCGTTCATGCGGTCAGCGGCCATCGTATACTGGATGAGATCGTTCGTGCCGATGCTGAAGAAGTCGGCCTCCTCGGCCAAGGCGTCGGCCATCACGGCTGCAGCGGGAACTTCAATCATGATGCCGACTTCCATATTTTCGTTAAAGTCCGCCCCCTTCTCCCGCAGTTCCGCCCGCGTTTCGTCCAACAGGCGGTTCGCAGCCCGCAGTTCCTCCAGCGTGGCGACCATTGGATACATCATTTTGATGTTGCCGAACGCACTCGCCCGCAGTACGGCCCTGAGCTGCGTTTTAAACAATTCTGGACGGTCCAGGCACATCCGGATGGCGCGATACCCGAGGAACGGGTTGAGTTCATCGGGTAAATCTAAATACGGCAGCTCCTTGTCTCCCCCGATGTCCAACGTGCGGATGACGACAGGGTGTTCGCCGAATGTCTCCGCCACGTGTTTGTACGCCTCGAACTGCTCTTCCTCGGTGGGAAGATCCGTTCGGTCCATGTAGAGGAACTCCGTGCGAAACAGACCGATCCCTTCGGCGCCGTTCTCTTTCGCCAGTTGCGCATCGTGGGGGGAACCGATATTCGCTGCCAGTTCAACTCGCGCGTGATCGGCCGTCACACTCGGCTCTGACACGAGGCGTTTCAGCGCTTTTTTTTCCGCCTCGTACCGCTCCTGCCGCTTTCGGTAGTCGTCTAACTCCGCTTCGGTCGGATTGACAATGACCTTTCCCTCGATACCGTCGACAATGACCGTTTCTCCTTGCTGTATTTCGGAAACAAGCGTCTTTAATCCGACTACCGCCGGAATTTCCAGCGTTCGGGCCATGATTGCCGAATGGGACGTGCGACCGCCAATGTTCGTCGTAAAGCCGAGCACCTTGCTTTTATCCATTTGCGCAGTGTCGGAGGGAGTCAAATCGTGGGCGACGACGACGGACGGATCGTCCATCTCCGCCAGCGACCGCGGCTCCACTCCCAACAGAATGTGTACCAAGCGAGAACCGACATCTCGAATATCTGCTGCCCGTTCGCGCATGTACTCCATGTCCATCTGTTCAAACATCGCCACAAATTGCTCGATGACGTCATGCACGGCCTTGGCCGCGTCCAGCCGCTCTTCCTTTATTTTTTGTTCAACGCTACCCAAAAGTTCAGGATCGTCCAACACCATCAAATGGGCTTCGAAAATGGCCGCCTTGTCTTCTCCCATCGTTTGTTTCGCCTTTTCACGCAGAGCGTCGACTTGGGTTTTTGCTTTATCCACGGCTCCCCTGAACCGGTTCAGTTGTTCTTCGGGATTGTCCACCTTTTCCGTCGGAAAGTCCAGTTCAACCTCTTGCACGACCCAGGCCGGGCCAATGGCAATGCCGGGTGATGCTGCGATGCCCGTTCTCATCTCGTTCGCTCTACCTCCATTCGTTCAATTACTTCAGTTGATCTGGGTTCAGTTGTTCCAGTTCTGGAATCACGAATAAACCGTTTTTGCGGATGAGGACGTCGTCGAAGTAAATGTCTCCACCGCCGTACTCCGGTCGCTGAATGTTTACCAAATCCCAATGGATGGAGGAGCGGTTCCCGTTGTCGCAGTCTTCGTACGCACTGCCCGGTGTAAAGTGGAAGCTGCCTGTGATTTTTTCATCGAACAGCGTGTCTTTCATCGGATGCAAAATGTACGGGTTAATGCCGAGGGAGAATTCGCCGATATATCGCGCGCCTTCGTCACTGTCGAGAATTTGGTTCAGGCGTTCCGTGTGATTGGCCGACGCTTCGATAATTTTCCCGTCTTTGAAGGTAAATTGAATGTTTTCAAATGTGACCCCTTGGTAGACACTCGGCGTGTTGTACGTAAGGGTTCCGTTGACCGAATTCCGCACCGGTGCGGTGAACACTTCCCCGTCCGGAATGTTGTGCCTCCCTGAAGAGATGCGGACGGGTATCCCTTGAATGGAGAACGTGAGATCAGTTCCCGGGCCTTTTATCCGCACCGTGTCGGTTCGCTCCATCAGCTTTTTCAGAGGTTGCATCGCTTGATCCATGTGAGCGTAATCCATCGTGCACACGTCAAAGTAAAAGTCTTCAAAAGCGGTCGTACTCATGTTGGCCAGCTGAGCCATTGACGGGGTGGGGTAACGCAACACGACCCATTTGGTGTGGTTGACGCGCTCCCTGGTGTGGACGACTTCATTGTACCTCGTCATGTACAGACGCATCTTGTCGTCCGGTACGTCAGACAGTTCGTTCACATTTCTTCCGCCGCGGAGCCCGATGTAGGCATCCATCTCCTTCATCCGTTCCAGTTCAAAGCGGGCGATGTCGTCTATGTGTTCCGGAGACAAGTCGTAATAGAGCTCACGCAGCACGGAATAGTCGTTTACTTTGACGTGGGGGTATCCGCCGACACGGTAGACGGTGCGAATCAACGCTTTGGCGAGGTCGAGTTCGCCGTCCGTCCCAAACACCTCAATCAGTATTTTTTCTTTTGGCTTTAAGTCACACGAGTATTCGACCAGCGTCTTGGCCAGTTTTTCAACGCGTGCGTCGCGCACGAACATCACTCCTTCGCTCATCAAATCCTTCTTTCCAAACAGTCCGTTCTCACGTCCACGAACCGAACCGTCCCGACAGCTTGCACTTGTCTGCAAACGGGACGAGACTGTCCTGACTCTAAAAATCCGCCTTCTGCTTTCTTAGAGTCTTATCGCTCTCACTGTCCTTTCCACGCCACGTGATTTCCCGTTAACGGCATGCGCCGTCCGCACGCGCCGCCCCTTGTCTGAAAAAAGCGACCGCCTCTCCTACTAACGATTGCGTCCCGACGACAGCCATCCACTCATCCTGCTTCAGATCGACTAATCCCAGCTGAAATGCTTCAACGGAACCCTCCTCAAATTCTACCTGAGAGCAGAACGTCTTTGCAACGTTCGCGGCATCATGGGGCATTTTGCCCCGGTCACGGTCAGCGGCGGTGACGATGACCTTTCGCGCTAAGGGAGCGAGGACTGTCATCACGCCAGTGTAGTCTTTATCCCGCGGAATGCCGATGACGAGTACACCAGGTCTATTCGAGAGTCGGGTCAGCGTCTCGGCGACATACTGGGCCGAACGGCGGTGAATGGCCCCATCGACGAAGACGATGGGGTCCCGTGAAACGAGTTGCATCCTGCCAGGCCACGTAGCGGACGCGAGGGCGGTGCGAACGAGGCTGTGCGTGAGACGTCGAAATGCGGGACGTTGTCGCGGTGGGTTCAAACGCTGTACGACGTTTTCGGCACAGGCTACGGCGAGGGCCGCGTTATCCGCCTGAAACTCCCCGATTAACGGCACCATCAGTTTTTCGTACCGTCCCCTTTCTGTTTGAACGGTAAACGCTGTTCCCCTCATCCCGGTGTGAACGCCCGATACGCAGACATCCCGCCCTGCCCACACGATCTCAAGCTCTTTCCAGCCGCCCGTTCTCCGGCGTATCTCCCGCTCTACCTGCGGGTCCTGTTTTCCAATGTACACATGGCGGACAGTAGAGGTGACGACACCGAGTTTGTGCCGGACGACCTCCTGCCAATCGGGCCCTAACTGGGTGAGGTGCTCGGACAGAATCGGCGTTATGACGGCCTCTTGATGAACCACTTGGTTCACATCGTCAAACAGCGCTCCGCGCCCACATTCCCAAATGTTCACATCCGTTCCTTGCTCGTGAAAGTAAAGGGCGGCCATCACCGCAGCGAGCCCGACAGGACTCACGTACTCGTGTTCTGCCAGCCGTTCGGCAATCGGATCCGCGACTTCTTTCACCCGCCTTGCGAGGCGGACAAAATCGCCATCGCTAATTACGTCTCCGTTCAATCGAATGCGCTCTGTAAAGCGGATGAGATGTGGACTTGTAAACAAGCCGACCCGCCAACCGTGCTGTCTTAAAATCCCGGCCAGCATGACCGATGTCGACCCTTTCCCCTTGCTCCCGGCTACCACCACGTTGTAACCTGAGCGGTCGGGAGAAGCGAGGCGATCCAACAAAAGCCGCGTCAACTGCGGGCGGCGAACCTTCTCGTCCAAAGTGTCGGTCAAGCGGTCTTTCGCCCTCAAGTAGGAAGCGTACACCCACTGTTCGACGTCTTGCACTGTCTGCCACTCCGATGCCTTCATCCCACTGCTCCATTCTTTGTGAAGTGTTCGACTTCGCGTCAGTCTACGCTTTTTCCCTCTTAATTTTATGTTATGATAGTGGTGAGAGGGGGAAGCACTATGTTTCGTTTCCAAGCGCTAGAAGGAAACAAACAAGACATGTACCGCCAACTGTTTCAACAGACGACCGCCTTATTAGAGGGCGAAACAAACTGGCTGGCCAATACGGCCAACACGTCGGCCCTCCTTTACCAGCAGTTGCCCGACGTCAACTGGGCGGGCTTTTACTTCCTTCACGGTGACGAACTCGTTCTGGGGCCGTTTCAAGGCAAACCGGCGTGTGTCCGCATCCCGCTGGAAAAAGGCGTGTGCGGTACCGCAGCAGCGGAGCGAAAGACACTCGTCGTACCGGACGTCAACGCCTTTCCCGGACATATCGCGTGTGACGCGGCGTCCCGGTCTGAAATTGTCGTTCCCGTGATGGAAAACGGAACCGTCATCGGGGTCCTGGACATTGACAGCCCAGTGACCGATCGCTTTGACGAGACGGACCAAGCAGAACTTGAGAAATTGGTCGCCCTTCTCGTACGGCGGACGACGTGGCCATCTTCGTTTGCGTAAAAGAGAAGGACATTCGCGCATACATACGACTTTAAAACACGCGCTGTTGATTGGGTCACATATTTGATGTTCACGTCGCCAAGGGACACACGTGTCTACCCACTATTTCACAGGCGGGTTACAGATGATGTGCCAGGCCCGGGCCACTTCGTCTTTCATCCATTCCGGCAACACACTTCCTGGCACGTCGTCTATGGGAAACCAAAAGGCGCTTTCGTGCTCACCGCTTAACAACAGCTCCCCTTCCGGTTGGTGACACGCAAACTTGATCACCACTAAGTGCTTTTCTTCCTGCACCTCATCGTGAATATAGACCGGCCCGACCACTTTCACCTGCAGACCGGTTTCTTCCCACACTTCACGCGCCAGCGCCTCCATAATCGGCTCGTCCGGCTCCAAACCTCCGCCGGGGAAATCCCAGCCGTGATGGTTTTTAGCCAAGCGCTCTTCTTTCGACTTGCGCAGCACCAGCACGCGATCCCCTTGAAAAATGATGGCTTTAGCGGCAATTTTATACGGTTTTGGCATCGTCGGTCCCCCGTTCCATCGTCTACGCCTTTGACGTACCGCGGCGTCTCATTCGGTAAAACGTGCCGGTCGCCGTGGCAATGACGTCTTTTCCCTCGTCATACACGCGTGTGTGCATCACAATGATGGTGCCACCTTTTTGGACGACTTCCGTCTGTGCCGTCAGCCAACCGCTGAGCGCCGGCTTGATAAAGTTGACTTTTAAATCGAGGGTTACGGCACCTTCCGTCGACCCAGTCATCTGAAAGACAGTGGACCCCATCGCCGTGTCGATGAAAGTTGCCGTGATTCCCCCGTGCAGCATGCCGAAGCGGTTCTTCAGGGCTTCCGTCACTTCCATCCGATGCTCGTACAACCGGTCGCGCTCAAGTACCGTGCCGACTTCGAAGTGCATTAATTCCTCAACAAAAGCGAGCGGGCTCATCCGCGATCGCTTCAGAGCTTGAATCAGTTTATGAATTTCCTCCCGCTCATCTGAGTTTAATCCTTCCACTTCTTTTAAGATCGCATCGTGTGTCACTGTTGCTCACTCTTTCTTCGGTGTCGTGAGTGCATTTTTTTTCATTCTAGCGGAGAACGGAAGAAATATCTAGCATACGGCATGTAACAACCAAACAACCGGCCAACCGTATAGAGGCAACGGTCAGCCGGTCGTCGTGATGAAGGGAAGGGGGATTGCATCCCCAACTAGTTCGAGCTGTCCTCCCGCTTTTCGTCGTCTTGTCTTTCGCCTTCTGTTTCAGAGGTAGGATCGCTTTCGTACACGCCCGCTGTTTCCTCCTCTGTCAGCGTATCGCCTTCTTCCCTCCCTCCTCCTTCCACAAACACTGAATACACTTCACCGACTGCGCGCTCCTCCTCTTCAACAGTGTTCGTCAACGCCTTCGACTTATCGAACGGCGAGGTGTCATCTGCGTTTTCACCTTCTCTAGCGAGCCTCTCTTCAACAGTCTCCGTTCCGTCGTCACCTGCCGCCTCGCGATCAACGCGAAATTGAGACAATTCTTCCTCTAATGTGTTCACAACCTCTCCCAGGGAATGGGACAGAGTCACCAAGTGATCAGAAGAGTTCTCCTGGTCTTTTGCCAAAGCGGCCACTTGTTCTGTTGCCGCAGCTGACTGTTGGGCGACAGCAGATATATTTTGAATCGCATCGGACATTTTTTGCTCAAACTGTTGAACGAGACTCAAGGTGTTCATCACCGACGTCAACTGCGACTGCGCTTCCGCCATCTGTTCACGGATACTGTTGAACGCCTGATCTGTCCCCGTCACCGTGTTCCGCTGCAGTTCCATCGCTTCGTTCGTCAGTTTCATGCTGTTCCACGTGCTCTTCATCGCCTGCTGGATCGCTTCAATGCTGCCGCCGATTGTTTCCGTCGCCGACAGCACTTGTTGCGACAAGCGCTGGATTTCGTCGGCGACGACGATGAAACCCCGTCCGTCTTGGCCGGCGCGGTGCGCCTCGATGGCAGCGTTTAGCGCCAAAATTTTCGTTTGGTCCATAATGTCATCAATGAGGTTCGTCGCCTTGTGCACTTCGCCGACTCGATCTTCCAAGAGGCCTAAATTGTCCGTCAGCCGTTTAATTTCTTGTTCCGTTAACTCATTTTTCTCCAGCAAATCGCGAATGGAGTTTCGTCCGTCTTCACTCACCTGAACGGTTTCATTCATGACCTGCTCCAGCTTTTCCGCCTCAGACAAACTTGCCCGCCATTTACTCAGCAGTTCGCCGACGAGTTCTGCCCCCGTTTCCGCTTCCCGCGCCTGCTGATCGGCACCTGCGGCGATGCTTTCCGTCGCCTCCGTGATCTCGCGGTACGTGACGTTGTTTTGTTCGGCCTGTTTGATCAAGTCGTCTGCCGCTTGCTTCAGTTCTTCGCCTGCTCCTTTCGTCCTGCCGACGAAGTTGCGGAAGCGCCTGATCAGTTCCTCGTAACTGTTGTTTAACTGGGCAATTTCGTGTTTGCCTGTAATTTCGGCCTGGGCCGTTAAATCCCCTTCCCCCGCCAGTTTCATCACGCCGCGCATCGCTTCAACAGGTCGCGCCAACTGACGGCCAATGAGGACAGAGGCAATGATGGAAGCGACCGCACTCAGAACGACAGCGCCAAATGTGAAGATGCCGATTTGCTTCACTTGTCCCAACATGGCCGCCAGCGGCACTTCCGCCACTAAAAACCAGTCAGACGTTTCAAGCGGGGCGTAGGAGATCAGTTGTTCACTTTCTACAAACGACCCTGCTTCCCCCTGGTCGAGAAACGTATACGTCTCTTTTTTCGTCCCGAGCTCCCCTTCTTCGAGAGAGCTGACCACAGTCCCGTTCCGGTCCACAATGCGCAGTGTCCCGGTGTTGTTCAGTTCCATCTCCTTTAACAAGCCAGAGAGGGCCGATTCCCTCACTTCGAGCAAAAAGACGTAGTTTTCATCACTGCCAACAGCTTTGACTGAGCGCGCCAGGGCGTACGTCCACTGCTCCCCTCCCTCGCCGATCAGGGCCTCTTGTCTCGTCGGAAACCACACGAGTTTTCCTTCGGCATCAACGGCTTGTTTAAACCAGTCTTGCTCTTCTGGCTGAAAATCAGCGTTCAGTGTGGACACGGTACTGATCAGATCCCCCGATTCACTGGCGACCGTCACCGCCTGTATGTCCAGTCTCGCGTTGGTGATGTTGCGCATTATGTCGCGAATTTCGGATTCACGTTGGTAGTTTTCGTACGCGTCATCCGATTTTTTCGTATTCAGCAAATCAAAGAGCTTCTGGTTCGTAAACAACATCGTAAACACCTGTACCATTTCATCCAGGTGTTGATTGAGAATCTTGTTGGACTCCCCTACCAACTGATTGGTCAGTTCCTGCGTCTCACTTTCAATGACACTCGCTGACCGCTGATACGAAAAAATGCCGAGAAGAATGAGCGGAAGCAAACTGATGATAAGTAATATGACCGTTAACCTGAAACGCATGGAATGCCACTGAATGACAATCTCCCCCTCACACACGTTGTCACTGTTGCTATGTATCAGATTTGAATCAAAAGTCCCTTATATGATTCAGTTATCGGAACGAATGACCTAAATCTTTAGCAGGAGAACGCATCACAAAAAAAGGCGATCCCGTCCTTGTGTCTCGACTTGGATCGCCCACACGCGTACCGATTGCCGTGTGGATCGTATCTATGCCGTTTGGCGGTACTAGTAGGAGTGATTAATGTGGGAAAGGGGTGTCTTGAGACCATTACGTGATGCGATGACCGTTTAAAGTCTCTACCTCTGATGCCGAATCGCGCGACATGTGTCGATACCATAAGCGTCGCCGCACGCATGCTATTCATCTGGAAATCACATGTCCACCTCAGACGACGGGAAGGTTATATGACAATCCATACGTCCAACGAATCACATCGCCTATGCATACCCCAAACTAGCAATTTAACGGGCTAATGCGGTCACTGTTTTCAGCAATACGTCTGCTCCGTCGCCCAGGTCATCTTTCTCCGTCCACTCTTTCGGATTGTGGCTCACTCCGTCCTTTGATCTCACGAAAATCATCCCGACATCCGTCATTCTGGCCATCACCATCGCGTCGTGTCCAGCGCCGCTTGCCAGGTGAAACAGGTCGAGTCCCGTTTCTTTCACCGCATTTTCGATAGTGTCGACGATGCCGGGAGAACAAGATACGGGCTCCAACCGATGCAACACGTCTAACGCGCAGTGGACCTTACGCTCTTGGCAGATGTCATCGATAAATTGTCTCAACGCCTGTTCCACCTTGTCTAATGTCGCACGGGAAAGGGAGCGGATGTCCATCGTCAGTTCGACTTCCCCCGGGATAATGTTGATCCCTCCCGGACGAACCCTTAACTGCCCGACCGTCCCCACTGTATCGGCTTCTCCCTTCACCGTATCTTCCAGGTAAGCCATGACAACAGAAGCAGCAGCGAGGGGGTCCCTCCTAAGTTTCATTGGGGTTGTGCCGGCGTGTCCGGCTTCCCCCTTTAACGTTAAGTGCAGCCAGCGCAACCCGACGATACCGGTCACAACGCCAACGGAAAGCCCCTGACTCTCCAATACTTTCCCTTGTTCAATGTGCAGCTCCAGGTAAGCCTTTACCGTAGACGGATCGCGCTTCGCCTCACGCAATTTGAGCGGATCGTAACCTGCTTCTTTCATCGCTTCCGCGACGGACATCCCGTCTGCATCTTTGTGGCTGTCAAGGGCCTCCTGCGTCAACTGACCGACCAGCGCCTGACTGCCCAACATCCCGGTGGAAAAGCGGGCGCCTTCCTCATCGGTAAACGCCACGACTTCCACCGGATGAGACCCTTGCCACCCGTGTTCCTGTAGGGTATGTAGCACTTCAATGCCGGACAGCACACCGGCTGTTCCGTCAAACATGCCGCCGTTCACCACACTGTCGACGTGGGAACCGATCAAGACCGCGGGAGCCTGCGGGTTTCGCCCTTCCCTTCTCCCAAACAGATTCCCCATCGCATCTTCGTCAACAGCGAGACTCGCTTGCTCCATCAAGTCTGCGACAAACGCTTTCGCCTCTTTTTCCTCTGGGGTAAAGGACAACCGGGTGATCCCTCCCGCCTCATTGCGGCCTATTTTGCCGAGATGCATCAAGTTGTGCCACAACCGGTCACGGTTAATGTTCACTCGCTCTCCTCCCTTCAGTTGTAGAATCCGTGTTAGCCGTCTTCAGCCTACAGCCTTCATGCACGATGACGAGTCTCTGGGCCTCCACTACACCTTTTTTCTTTCGATCTCGAACCGTTCTCTCGTTATCATAGGAGATCACCATACCATAATAACAGAAAACACTTTCGCACATTGATTTGAGGTTTGTCTCGTTCGTCAAAATGCGAAAAAACCGACCGCAATGACGACAAAACTCCACAGGAGCGCCATCACACAAAACCCCATGATGTCCCGCACCTTTAATCCGGCAATCGCCAAAAGTGGCAACGCCCAAAACGGTTGTATCATGTTCGTCCATGCGTCGCCCCAGGCGACAGCCATCGCCGTTTTGGCTGTGTCGACGCCCAGCTCGGCCCCTGCTTGCACCATGATCGGGCCTTGCACAGCCCACTGACCGCCTCCAGAAGGAATAAAAAAGTTTACGATCCCGGCACTTAAAAACGTGAAGAACGGGAACGTCACGTCGTTGGAAATACTGACAAACCACAGCGACAGCTGTTCGGAAAGACCTGATGCGACCATCATTCCCATAATCCCGGCATAAAACGGAAATTGGATGATGATGCCTCCTGCATTTTTGACGCCGTCTGCGACACTGTTCAAAAACCGGCGAGGCGTTTTATGCAGTAAAATGCCAAAAATCAGAAAGGTGAAGTTGACGATATTAATGTTTAGATCCACCCCGTTTTGAACAAAGTGAAAAACGATGAAAACGAGACCTAACAGACCGATGACCACGGAAACGACGACACTGTTTTCCAGACGGTCCGCCGGAGTCTGTGCTCCTCTCACCGAAGTTTCTGTAACCGGTTCGGCTGCAGCTGCCAACTCGTCGTCCAGCAAAGGGGCAATCCTTCCCCCGCTGTCGATGGACTTCAACAACAGGCGGTTTAACAGGGGCAGTGTCACGAGTAACGCCACGACAATAAACAGGTTGTAGCCGGACAGTAACGTCTCACTGATGGGGACGATGCCGATCGCATCTTCCAGAAAATGATCGGCAGTAGCGATCGTCAAAGGAACCGATCCGGACAGACCCCCGTGCCACACTAAAAATCCGCTATAAGCGCCTGCCACTAACAGGCGATAATCAGCTTCAGGTACGACGCGGATGACGTGTCTGGCGATGAGAGCCCCCACGACAAGACCGAATCCGTAATTGATCAAGCAGGCGACCGTCGAAACTACCGTCACCAGTACGACCGCTTGACCCGGTGTCCTCGCTTGGCGGGCCAGATGAGATAGAAGCGATTTGATCGCCGGCGCATTCGCTAAAATATAGCCGGTAACGACGATGAGGGCCATTTGCATGGCAAACGCCAAGAGATCCCAAAAACCCTCTCCCCAGTACTGCACCATTTCAAGCGGGGAGCTTCCGGTAAACACAATGCCGGAAATGTACACGACCACTGTCAACAGGACGGCAAACAAAAACGCGTCTGGCAAATACCGCTGCACCATGCGGTCAAAAAACAGGGTGGTAGACTTCAACACGCTTTCACTCACTCCCTCTTGAAATAAATAATTTTCTTTAACATGCTCGCCCATCCTCAAGTTTTCATTGGAACCTAGTTTAGGCTCCTTTCTGTAATTCAACCAACGGCATAGATCTTTCCTAACGTCACACGGCTAATCACCTTCACCATCAATTTATGACACCGCTTACAAATGTATTTTTTGAATTAGTTTGAAACCCCTCCTGTCCTGCATTATACCATGAAAACAGACGACTTAGTGGTATTAAATGAGAGGACGTCGATTAAATGAGATCCCAATGGATTTCAGTCCCCTCATTTTCGTTCATTTAAAAAGTCCCATGTACTAATTCACTCCATCGACGCCGGTCGTAGGAAACCGGTCGAGAAATTGATGCATTGAATTCCCCACTACCTGTTACACTCCTGATATTGCTATTGTCCCGCCATACCAGACATCGTCATTCCCCGAATAAATTGTTTTTGAGCGATAAAATACACAATTAATACGGGAATGAGGGCAGATCCTGCCGCTGCCATTAGAATAGGCCAGTGTGTCGTGAATTCTCCTTGAAAACTCAACAACGCAACTGGAATTGTTCGCAATTCCTCAGAGTTCGTAATAATCAAAGGCCATAAAAAGTTATTCCAAGACCCCATGAATGCAAAAATCCCTAAAGCTGATAGTGCCGGTTTAGTCAGTGGCAATGCGATCGTAAAAAATATTTTGAAATAACCTGCCCCGTCAATTTTAGCGGCATTTTCCAGGTCTTTAGGCAAAGACATAAAAAACTGCCTCATCAGAAATGTTCCAAACACGTTAAACAATTGAGGAGCAATAATGCCTTGATAACTGTCAATCCAACCTAAATAGCGCATCAAAATGAAATTCGGTACAACTGTTATTTCTATAGGGATCATCATTGCCCCTAAATAAAGTAAAAAGAGCTGATCCCTAAACGGAAACTGTAAACGGGCAAATGCGAAACCTGCACACGAAGAAATCAAGAGTGCACCGAGTGTGACGACAACCGATACAAGAATACTGTTAAGAAAGTACCTGCCAAACGGTAGAAGGGTCCACACTTGTTGGTAGTTTTCCCACGTTGGCTCACTTGGGAACCATTTTATTTCAAAACTAAATACTTCATCTAAAGGTTTCAGAGATGTTGAAACCATCCACAGAAGTGGAATCGCCACTACAATAGCACCAAAAATGAGAAACACGTGCAGAACAAAATGACCGATACGGGTTCTCCGACTTTTACTCAATAACAAGCACCTCCTCTTTAATAATGAACCCAATTTTTCTGCAGCTTCATTTGGATCAGCGTAAAAACAAATATGATCGTAAACAATACCCATGCAGCCGCACTGGCATAACCCATCTTAAAATATTCAAACCCGTTCTGGTAAATAAAGTAAACGATCGTGTTTGTAGCATCCGCTGGTCCACCTTTGGTCATGATAAGTGCTTGAGTAAAAACTTGGAAGGAATGAATTGTTGTGATGACTAAAACAAAAAATGTTGTCGGCGTTAAAACAGGGAGCGTAATATACAAAAACTTCTTGAATTTAGACGCTCCATCAATGGCGGCTGCTTCGTAAAGATGTTGAGAGATGTTCTGTAAGCCAGCTAAAAATAACACCATTGTCATACCGGAATTGGTCCATACACTCATAATGATCAAGGCTGGCATCGCCCATTCAGTACTAGACAACCACTGGGGTGGGTGCGATACCCCAAGAATCGACAAAATGTTGTTCAACAAGCCGTAATTCCCGTCGAATATCCATTGCCATAGTAAAGATACCGCAACAAGTGACGTTACGGCAGGCATAAAATACACCGTTCTGTAAATAGCGACACCCTTAATTTTCTGATTTAATCCCAAAGCGATGATTAAGCCAACCAAAGCTGAAAGAGGAACAGTCAATGCGGTGAAATATAAAGTATTGAACAACACTTTTCTAAACAAAGGGTCATTCATCAATTCAATATAATTGTGAAACCCTACAAAATGTGGAGTAGTAATTAAATCCCAATCAAAGAAGCTCAGTACAAAAGAAGCTGAAAAAGAGATAACCGTAAATACCATAAACAAGACAAAACTCGGGAGCAAAAAAAAGAAAGCAGCCCTATGTTCTTGTTTTTCTAGACGGCTATGCGTCCTTTTTTTTCTCGTCATTGTTGGCCCCATTGCATTGTGCTCCTTCTCACACGTAGTGCACCTGAATTTCAATCAATGTGTTTTCAACGTACACGGTGATCAACGAAGTACTAGAAACGGGGAAATTCAATGTTACGCCTTCTACTTCTGACCCGTTTCTAGTACAAAATTTTGTTAAAAATGTGCGACCTATTCTAAGAGTTCATTAATTGACGGTATAACTCCATTAATAGCTTCTTCAGCAGTCTTCTGGCCTATCCAAACCTCTTCAAAAGCGGAATCAAATGTTTGCGCTGCCTCAGGCCATTGCGTGGCAAGCGGGGTAACGTTCAGACCGTTTGCCGTCTCGTCAATAAAGACCTGAGCATTGTACGGTTTATCTAGAAATACAGGTGAATTTTGAGCTTCCTTCGATCCTGGTACGAGTACGCCCGATTCCGTAAAGATTTCTTGTCCTTCGGGACCTAACAAGAATGACCATAGTAAGAAAGCTTCCTCAAGGTGTTCGGTATTCTCGGAAATGACATATCCGGCACCTGCAGCCACGTTAACCGGATCTTTCCCTTCCGCTCGTGGCATGCCGACGATATCCCACTCTAAATCTTCAGCCTCCATAAAGTTAGGAATTAAAGCGTGATTTCCGAATACCATCGCTACCTGACCGGTCATAAACAAATGTGAAACGTTCGAGGAATCCCTTTGCAAGTCAAAAGATGGGGCGGATTTGTCTTCATTCATTAAATCGGCCAAGAACTGAATCGCTTCGACAGCCTCAGGTTCATGCATAGTGGTCGTTGTAGGATGGACTGGGTCATCAAATATCTCTCCTCCGTTACTTGTGACCCAAAGCCGCCACCAAGCCGGTTCAAAAGCAACGCCATATTGCACAACCTTACCATTTTCTTCTTTTGTCAAGGCTTTAGCATACTCGCGTAAATCATTCCAGGTCCATCCTTCTTCAGGATACGGTAGATTCGCTTCATCAAACAATTTTTTGTTGTAAAAGAATACTTTCGTGTCATTATCTCTAGGTAGACCATACAATTTACCGTCATACTCAAAGTTCTTTAGCTGAGCTTCAGTAAACTGATTGACATCAAAACCTTCGTCCTCAATTAAACCGGTGAGATCTTTTAGTACTCCTTTTGAAGCGTAACTCGGGACGTTGGTTAAAAACATCACGTCTGGAGACTCTCCTGCCGCCCACTGCGTCTGCAGTCTATCAAAATAATTGGACCACGGCGCATGCTGGGTTTCAACTTTAATATGCGGATACTTCTCTTCAAAGGCTTCTTTGACTTTGTTGTTGATCTCGACTTCCCAAGGATCTCCCCAAAAAGACCACGTAATCGTAACCTCTTCTTTTTCCTCATCTGATGGAGGAGATCCTGTTTTTGAATTACCCGAACAACTAACTAGAAAAGTGCCCATTAAGCATGAACATAATAGGATTATAAAGCGATTCCAGAAACCACGACTTTTATTCATAACGTTCTCCTCCTCAAAATGTTAAATCTGAATCGTTCACTTTCCGAAATTTCTCTTTATACCAATCTTCTTCTGAGACACCCTGGTTCTTTAATCCGTTCAAATATTTTTCACCAAAAGTCGGAAACTGTAATCTCTGGCTTTCATGAGCATTGGCTGCTTTTAATTTAACGTCAAAAGTGTCCTTTATATCTACTGAATAATTAGGATCATCACTGTGGAATAAATAGATTTCGTCTACATCGTGTGGTTGAAGTCCATCCTCTAAGTGTTCCGGATAATACCAACATCCGTTGGCCAGATAAGCCGCTTCTACCGCTGCAAAACCAATCGTACGGTGATCAGGATGTGGATCCCATCTTTTCCACGGATCAAAAGTGATCACCGCATGAGGTTTTTCTTCGCGAATAGTGCGATAAACGCTTTCTTTCAATAAATCACGATTAGCTTCTAGCGACCCGTCATCAAAGCCTAACCAGATCACTTTATCCAAACCTAAAATTTGAGCGGCTCGATCCATTTCTCTTTTTCTCGTTTTCGAGATTTCTTCAGGTAAAACACTGGGATCATGAGTTCCTTTATCCCCATTTGTCGCGATAACGACGACTACATCGTTGTTATTCCGCGTTAATTTCGCGATTGTCCCACCGCATGCAACTTCATCATCTGGATGAGCCGTAAAGACCAAAACTTTTTTGCCTTCGATCACATTCATCTTCCTTTCCCTACTAGGTCTAGCAACAGGTCTATCGCTATCGATTTTGTTTGTACATTTTCCGAAAGTTTCCCGGGCTCGTGCCGACCATTTTTTTAAATGTCCAATGAAAGTGCGTTACATTGTTGTACCCTACTCTTCCCGCAATTTCGGTTACTTGTAAATTTGACTTCAAGAGTAACTCCCGTGCTAAGCGAATGCGCTTCGAAGATATAAATTCTACTAATGAAAACCCTGTCTCTTTTTTAAACTCTCTACTCAAATACGAAGGACTCACACACAACTCGGCAGCTATTTGGGAAAGTTTAATGTCCTCACAGTAATGCATGTCAACATAGTCCAGGACGTTTGCTACAATGTCTTTTAGTTCGCTGCCCGTGTACAGTTCAACGCTGTTTAACGGATCGTTTTTTTCATAAGCCCGCTTTAATTCAACAAGCAACCATTGAAGTAAAGAAGCGATAATTCTTTGAGAATAACCTTGTTTCCTTTCATACTCTGTTTTCATCGCGTCGAATACGTTTTCAAATTGACGTTGCAAATCCTTGTCAAGTCTTAACTGATGATCATTGTGTCGTTCATAAAAAATTGAAAGGGGATCCATACCGTCCTCAAGGTGAACGGCCTTCGCCAGGTCTGGATTAAACATAATGATTAACGCTTCAAACGGTTGACCGTCAATTAACTGGCTTTTATGGAGCTCGTGGTTATTAATCACAAAGAGGTCGCCAGCCTCAAATGTGTATACTTTATCCTCTATAAAATATTTTCCTTTACCTGAAATGGTGTAAAAAATCTCCAATTTCTCATGCCATTCAAAAGGCATCTTCCAGTTTCCTTCATTGCGGTCAACAAATATTCGAAAATGAAAGGGATCTACAAAAGTTTGAAGGGCTTTCGGAAGTCGTTTTTCTTTCATCATCCTCTCCTTCCAATCAAATTATCTAAACCACGAGCCGAACGCCTGACTCTTGCTAATAAATTTATATCAATATAACACACGTCATTTCTAATGATATTTTGATTTTTTGCTTAGATATTTTGCACTTTTAGTAAGTGTTTCTGTAACTGCATTTCAGTAGGTGCTCCAGTATAACCCCCTACTGCTTTAACAGAAGCTCCTCCGCAATAATTGGCAATGGACAGGCACTGTTTAAAATCCATTTCTTTTAACCATCCGTAAAGGAACCCTGCTACGAAACAGTCCCCAGCTCCTGTTGAATCAATTGGGTCCAATTCCGTTCCTTTTGATTCAAATACCTTTCCGTTCCATTTGCCGATGGCACCGTCCTTGCCCAACTTTATAACGATTGTGGAAGTTATTTTGGACAACTCTTCCAACGCCTCGCGCGCATCTTCTTTCCCAGTGATCATCTGAGCTTCCTTTAAATTGGGAAGGAATACATCCGCCAAACGAATTTGTTCTTTAATTTGCTCCGAGCGTAAGGTTACCGGATCCCACCCTGAATCCAAACTCACTTTCAGGCCTCTTTTTTTAGTCTTTTTCATCAGTTCCGTCATTTCCGGATTGGAAGACGCATAAAAGTGAATCAGTTTTGACTGCGTCTCTTCAATCACATAACGCAGGTGTTTCACATAAGGTTCTGTCTTGCTTTGCTCAGCATACGAGACAAAAGCTCGGTCACAATCGTAGTTTAAAGCGACAGAAACCTGAGGATACGGTACATCCAAGCGCTGAACGTATTCGGTAGAAATTTTTTCTTCTTCTATTTTGGACAAGATAAATTGTCCGAAAAAATCATTGCCGATCGGTGTAGCTAAAGCAATCTTGAGACCGAGCCGCGAAAGGGCCGCCGGTGTATTCATGGCCCCGCCTGCTGTTACCTCTACGCCGTCCGTCCATATTTCTTCCCCTAACTTTGGAAAGGATGGCAAGCCGTGAAAAATGATGTCACAGCAGGCAACCCCGATGACTGTTACATCGTATTTATGCATGTATTCCGCTCCCTTTTTTAAACTGCGGAAGGAATGCTCTGTGTTCAATGAGGTAATCATCTAAAATTTTTTTAGCTAACGAGTAAGAACAAACAAGCGGATGGACAGTCAAAGCAAGCAAAGCCTGTTCGTAATTTCCGCTTACTGCCGCAGAAACTGTTAGGCGTTCGTACTCTTTAACACTGTGTATCAGTCCCTGTACACGATCCGGAATGTGTCCGACAGCCAACGGAACCGGCCCATGACGGTCCAACAGACACGTAACTTCTACCACGTCGTCTTCCTTCAAGCTTGACAAGACTCCTTGGTTGGGAACATTTAAGATGAGCGTTTTCCTCCGATTGTGCAAAATGCTCTCAATGATTGACATCGCGAGCCCTTCATATCCTTCTGATTCAAAGGTGACAGATTGATCGCCTTTAGCACCACCTGTTTCGTTACTCATGTAACTGCGCGTTCTTTCACTCATCATTTTTTCATAAATATCCAAGGCTTTTTGAAGCTGGCCCTTTTGGACACAGTCTTCTACCTGGCTTAACAACGACCTGTTAAGCTCTACAATTTGTTCTCCCCTTGTACGGGAACTCTGTCGTATGTTTTGAACAGCTTCTTCCCGAAAATAGTAGTAATACAAATACTCGTTTGGCAACATATGCAATTGTTGAATGAATGTTTTAGGAAAACTGGACATGTGGGGAAAACCTTGACTAAACGCATCGTAACGATCTATCATTTCTGGAAGGCGATCTTCTCCCTTAACCATTATCCGGTTAATCCACCCGAGATGGTTAAGCCCAAAATAATTGATATGCACATCGTCTGCTGGCTCGTTTAAAAATTTGGCGATTTCCAATTTCATCGATGATGGCGCATCACATATTCCGACGATTTTGATGTTTGTATACTTCTGCAACGCTTCGGTGATTAAACCCGATGGATTGGTAAAATTAACGACCCACGCATCAGGATTCACCTCTTCTATTATCTTGGCATACTCCAGCATGACAGGTATTGTGCGCAAGGCCATGGCAAAGCCGCCGGGTCCTGTTGTTTCTTGTCCAAGAACTCCATATTTGAGCGGAATCTTTTCATCAACTACTCGACTGACATCACCTCCCACACGAATAGCTGTGTAGATAAAATCGGCATCCTGAACAGCTTCAGTCAAATCTGTCGCGACTTCCACTTGAAACGGGGAACCCTTTTTTTGAACTAAATGGGAGACGAGGTTGCCGATGACGCTTAATTTCTCGGGATCTGTGTCAAAAAGGACTAGACGGTCAACGTTTACTCTTTCATGCCAGCGGATCAAACCGTTGACCATCAGAGGAGTTCTGACGCCCCCTCCTCCAATAATAGTTAATTTCACGATAGACACCTCTTTTGTCATTCGAAAAATCTAATTATTTCTCGGGTTTCAAGCTTTTTGTTTTCCAATTTTACAGATTTCACACGTTTAATACTAAAGATGTTTTGCCCTTTTGTTTCGATTTTTTTACGCAACTTCATATGGATATCGGAGTTTTGACCGTCGACTTTTTCCCAGGGTTCGACAGTAGTGACCAAAAATAAGCACTAAAACAGCATCTGTGGATAAGTAATAAATAATCCTTATGTACCAAGAATTTAACGATCTTTTCCACAGGTATCATAAAGAGATCTTCAACCCAAACTCGTAGGCACTAAAATATTGTGGATAACTCGGTGTTATTTTGACTATTTATTTCTTATAAATTGTGGCACTGGTGTTGCATTAATTAAATCCGATGATTCATAATACCCTCAATGTTCACATTTCGGTTGTCCAACTGACAAAAAAATCCTTTACAATGGATGTACAGGGTGGTTCCTGTCCAAATCCAACGTAAAGGATACCGTTATGGACAAGAATACACTGATTTCATCATTTGGTAAATGGGTGGCACCCATTAATTTTTCCCATTTTGAAAAACAAGTTGCCGCCACCAATCAGGACAATACACCAAGAAGCTCACGACAAAGGCTTATCTGATGCTTTTCCTGTATGCACATCTTCAGGAAGAAGAGAGTTTACGCGCAATTTCGGATGCCGTACTCGATGAAGATTTGGGGCAGGCACTCGGACTCGATGGGATTAGCGCTTCCCAATTGTCTCGAAAGAATAGGGAAGTGGATCCATCGCTGATGGCCAATGTGTTTCTTCATCTCGTTCAGCAAATCCATCGGCACAAACAAGGCAAGAAACGGGTGGATCTACCGGTCAAAATCATTGACTCCAGCACCATTCCTTTAAGTTTAAGCCGCTATAAATGGGCCACTTTTCGCAAGACGAAGGCCGGTGTCAAATTACACTTACGCCTTGTCTTTATGGACAAAGGAACGGTCTATCCGGAAAAGGCCATCGTTACACCGGCTAACATCCACGACCGTACCCAATTGGAGGTTCTCATAGACGAAAAAGAAGCGATGTACGTTTTTGATCGCGGTTATGTCGACTACGAGAGATTTGACCGCTATTGTGATAAAGGGATTTTCTTCGCTTCGCGTCTGAAGAAAAACGCGGTGATCCGCACCCTTGAAACGTTTTCCGTCGCGGAAGAAAGCCCCATTATGTCAGATTCGATGGTCGTCATCGGTACCCCTCAGAAACGAACGGAAAATGTATTCCGGCTCATTGAAACCGTTGATTCGAAAGGCAATGTCATTCGCCTTGTGACCAATCGTTTTGACCTGAGCGCCGAAGAAATCGGTGACATCTATCGTTCGCGTTGGGCGATCGAGCTGTTTTTCAAGTGGCTTAAGCAACACGTGCGAATCAAAACCTTTTTCGGAACGAGTGAGGAAGCCATCCAAAACCAGATTTTCATGGCACTCATCGCCTACTGTCTGCTTGTTCTCGTGCAAATGGAGACCAAAGCGAAGCAGTCCATCTTGCAATTAAAACGATGGTTAAAATCTTTTCTTTGGAAATCCTATGAAAAATGGTTTCACCGCATCCAATTTCGTTCGATGAGGCGAAAGAGAAAACTCTCGACATAAGCGTGTTTGTCGTTGTCACTCTAGGACTAACTGTATAATATTACCAAATGGGCAGCACCACCTTTTATGCGGTATTTGTCTTTTTAGCCCTATTAGATGAAATATGGATAACTGAATATTCAATCAAGTAATTGCCAAGTTTTATGCAACAGTAGTGAAATTGTGGTTAAATAAGAATTCATTTTGATTCCCTTTTTGTAGTACATGTTGTATAATGTAGACATGTATATTCGAACGATTTCACGCAAAAACAAAAACGGATCCGTAACCCAGTATGTCCAATTGGCACACAATGAGCGTCATCCCGAAACCAGGCAACCCCGCGCGAAGGTGCTATACCATTTCAGACGCAAAGATAAGCTCGACACGGAAGGGCTTCGCCGTCTTGCCGCCAGTATCCACCGCTTTCTCGGTGATACCCCGGTCGATGCGCCACCTGCTGTGAATAACGGTAGTAAAATCCCCAATAGTAACAGTTGAAAATTCCCCACCAAAAACGGACAATCTCTCCGGGAGGAGAGAAACGTCCATGATCAAGAATGGGGAGTTTTTTATGATCAAAGACATGAAGCAAAAGGGGATGAACATTACCCAAATCGCTAATGAACTGGGGCGCGATCGCAAAACAATTCGGCGCTGGCTGGAGGAAGATGCCCCACGGAGCTATCACCGAATAAAGAAACAGCCAAGTAAAGTTGGATCCGTACAAAGACTACATTCGTCAGCGGATGGAGGAGGGATGCCTGAACGGTGCCGTAATTCTCGATGAAATCCGCGCCAATGGTTACACAGGTGGCGCGACCTTGCTACGAGACTTCATGCGCCCGCTTCGCCCGGTCATCCGGGAAAAGGCCACCGTTCGCTTTGAAACACCGCCCGGCGAACAAGCCCAAGTGGATTGGGGGCGTGTCAGCGTCGACTGGCACGGTCGGAAAAAACGGCTCTACATTTTTGTTATGGTCCTCTGCTACTCGCGGATGCTGTATGTCGAATTTACGGAAGACGAGAAACTGGAAACCCTCATGGGTTGCCATCTACGCGCGATGCAGTATTTTAACGGGATCACACGAACGGTTCTGTACGACAACATGAAAACGGTGGTGACCGGTCAGGATGAGAACGGGGGAGTCATTTGGAACGAGCGGTTTGCGGCCTTTGCCGCACATCACGGCTTCATCCTCAAACGCTGTCAACCTTACCGCGCCCGAACAAAAGGGAAAGTGGAAAACGGCGTGAAATACGTCAAACATAACTTCTGGCCGCGTGTGCGGGAATTCGAGGGCCTTCACGACCTGAACCTACAGGCACGGCGCTGGATGGATACCGTGGCAAACGTGCGGGTGCACGGCACGACCCATGAAGTCCCGCTGGAACGTTGGCGCAAAGAGGGACTGAAACGTTTTAACTTCGTGCCGTTTGAAACCGTCGAACGCCATCGCCGCAAAGTGAGCGCCGACAGTTTAGTCTCGTACCAGGCGAATCGTTATTCCGTTCCGTTTGAATGGGTCGGGCAAACCGTGTCTCTTCAAGATGACAAAAACGGCTGGATCCGGATTTACGCAGGTGGGACACTCATCGCGGAGCACATGAAAGCGAGCGGCCGCCATCAAGTCGTCTTCCATCTTGAACATATAAAAGGGCTCCGGCAACATCCCACAAGGCGGCCTGCCGAATACCAACCGCGCCTTGTGTCGTCACCGGTGCCGGAAGTGAGCGAACGATCCCTTGAAGATTACGATCAGTTCGCGGAAGAGGCGGCGATCCTGTCATGA
The DNA here is from genome assembly GCF_002005165.1 of Novibacillus thermophilus. Lineage (NCBI taxonomy): Bacteria > Bacillati > Bacillota > Bacilli > Caryophanales > Thermoactinomycetaceae > Novibacillus > Novibacillus thermophilus. Next base: position 2,225,536 of record NZ_CP019699.1, on the reverse strand, counting down.
ATGAGGATCGCTTGCAAGCGGCGTTCAAACAACTGGGTTGGGTGAGAATTCCGGAAATCCTCCACCAACACGCTGAAGAAGCCGCCAAACACAATATAGCGTATACCGAGTTCCTTGACAATCTCATACAGGAAGAATGAATGGCGAAACAGGATCGACTCATCCAAACAAGGAAACGCCTTGCCCGCCTCCCGTTTCATAAAACCCTTGAGGACTTTGAGTTTTCCTTTCAGCCCTCGATTGACGAAAAAAGGGTGCGGGAACTCGCTACCTTACGGTTTATGGGCCATCAAGAGAACCTCGTGTTTCTCGGCCCGCCGGGTGTTGGAAAGACCCACCTAGCGGTAGCGATCGGTCTTGAAGCAATTAAAGCGCGTCATACCGTCTACTTCACCACGGCTCATGACATGATCCAGGTGTTGGAAGAGGCGCACCATCGCAACCAAATCCACAAGAAGTTACAGGTATATACCAAGCCGGATCTATTGATCATCGACGAAATGGGTTACCGTCGGATGGATGAAACAGCGGCCCACTTCTTTTTTCAAATCATATCCGAACGCTACGAGAAAGGAGCGATTATTTTAACGTCGAACAAATCGTACGGCAGTTGGGGGGAGATTTTCGGGGACAGTGTACTGGCAACCGCGATATTAGACCGTTTGCTGCACCATTCGCACACCATCAACATCAAGGGGGAGAGTTACCGGATTCGGGAAAAGAAGAAAGCAGGATTTTTTAAAACGCCGCGAGATTCGAAATAAATTTTCTAACCATCCCTTTTCCCCTCGGGGGAAAGGAAAGCACAACAGCACTCCAACACTTATCTACCTGAAAGGGGTGATGCTGTAAGTAACTAAGGTATTTCGTGTGTTTAGTGTTGTAACTGGGGAATTTTAAAACGTTATTTTTGGGGAATTTTCAATTGGTGTTGACACTGCCCCCGCCCTTAAGTTGATCTCAAGTCGGTCTGTCGGCGGGACTTGGTTACTGGATCAACTCTGGCAAAAGCTTGGGATTCGCACGGCGATCACGCGTCGGCTTCGGGATCGAGGCTTTCGTGCTCCGGTGGAACGCGCTCTGTTTGCCATGGTCGCAAACCGAGCCCTTGAACCGAGTAGCAAGTTAGCTGTGGAAGACTGGGTCGCACGTAGCGTTGTCGTCCCTGATCTCCCGGCCTTCAATGTTCAACACGGATACCGCGCGATGGATTTCCTGTTGGAGTCTGAAGAGAGCATTCAACACGAAGTGTTCCAGGCGGTTGCCAGTTTGTTAAACCTGGAAGTGGATGTGCTCTTCTTTGATACGACCTCGACCTATTTTGAAACCGAAGAGTCCGATGAGGATACGTTTCGACGGCAAGGCTTTTCCAAAGATCATCGGCCGGATTTACCTCAGGCGGTCATCGGGTTTGCCGTTACGCGGGAGGGGATTCCGATCCGATGCTGGGTGTGACCGGGGAACACGTCGGATATGACGGTGATACCGGAAGTCAAACAAGATCTCGTCGGGTGGAAACTCGGCCGTGTCATTACGGTTGTGGATCGCGGCTTTGCCTCCGATGACAATCTGCGGTATTTGCAACGCACCGGAGGGCACTACATTGCCGGTGAGAAACTGTCCTCAGGAAAACGCGAGGTGGAACAAGCGCTATCCAGCCCGGGGCGATTTAAAAAGGTTTGCGACAACCTCGAAGTGAAAGAAGTCGTTGTCGGTGTTGGCGAAGCACGAACACGTTATGTGCTGGTCCGGAATCCTGAGGAAGCACGGCGTGATGCGGCTAAACGGGACACTCATCTGGCTCACCTGCAGGAAGAACTGTCACGGCTCAAGGAACTGGACGGCGAGGCGCATACGAAGGCGCACTGCCGCTTGGTCAGTCATCCGACCTACAAACGTTACCTAAAGGTCGATAAACACGGTAATCTCCGTTTGGATCGACCGGCCATCAAAGCGATGGAACGGCTTGACGGTAAATATTTACTTCGAACGTCGGACGACATGCTGCCGACGGAAGACGTGGCCTTAGGGTACAAGCAATTGCTGAATGTGGAAGTCGCTTTTAGAACATTGAAGTCGTCTCTGGATCTCCGTCCTGTTTACCATCGCAAAGAAGAGCGGATTCGCGCGCATGTGCTGTTGTGTTGGTTGGCGTTGATGCTCATTCGGGTCGTCGAAAACCAAACGGGAAAGACGTGGCGCAATGTGCGATCCATACTTCAGGAAATGCATGTCATTACCTACCGACATCCAGACGGAACCATCCAACAACGAACGGAATTAACACCGGAACAAAAGGTGATTGTTTCAGCCCTGAATTTAGATGAACCCCCAAAAAAATGGGATATTTCGCCGAATGCCCCTGAAAATCGGTAGACACTACACGAAGTTATCCACAAGTCACCTAATCCCTTGAGCCATCTAGGATCGCAGAGTTTTGTGTATCTACCAACTGTCGAACTCGGGTTTTCAACACGACAAGAAGCTTTCGAAGGGGAAAAAGCCGACAGATTTTTAAAGGATCACACGTAGACCTCAAAGTGATTATTGGCCTTTTGATGGTAAACACCTCGAGCAGATCAAAACGTTGAGCATGGAAGGCTACGCAAATTCAAAAAGGTCCAGGAGCTTTAGTCGTTCCGTGGACTGTACAAAAAGTGCGCAAAAACCTGAAAATAAAGTAAAACAGATGGATGGCGAGACGCATGCCCGTATGCGGAAGAACGTGACTAGAGAAGCTGTGGGAAAAGCTGGACAGGCTAGGCCCTTTTTTAATGATCTCTTAAGCGCAGGTCTGTTTGTTTCAACACTTCTTGGATTTTCACTGGCCGTTTTTCTTGTAAGGATATGGTTGCTGCATGCGCGAGCAATTCCGCCTGAAGACCGTCATAAGCACTCACTGTAGGTTCTGTCCCTGTCGTTACACAATTTAAGAAAGAACGTAATTCTTCTTTGAATGCGTCATTGTATCGTTCGAGATAAAACCATTTTGGCTTATCAGATAAAGTGCCGTCCTTTGTTATAACTTCCACTGTGTGATTTGTGTCATTTTTAATGCTGACCGATCCTTTCGATCCGAATACTTCGACGCGTTGATCGTAGCCGTATTCTGCTCGGCGGCTGTTATCAACAACACCGATTGCGCCATTGGTGAATCTTAACGTGAATACTGCAGTGTCAACATCATTACACTCTTCAAAAAATGGATCGATAAGTACAGAACCTTGGGCGTATACTTCTTCTACTTCAAACTGTGTTAAATAACGAATCATATCAAAGTCATGAATCGTCATATCAAACGGCATTCCACCAGAGTGCCGAACATATTTCCTCGGTGCTGGTTCAGGATCCCTAGAGAAAATATGAATAATATGTGGTGTACCGATTTTACCGGACTTAACTATCTCGTGCACTTGCCTAAAGTTGCGGTCAAAGCGCCTTACAAAACCGACTTGCATAATCACGCCAGCTTTTTTAACAGCATCTAATACTTTTAATGAATCTTCGAGATTGAAGCTAATCGGTTTTTCACAAAAAATATGCTTCTTCTTTTCCGCTGCGGCAATAACAATTTCTGAATGCAACTTTGTCGGTGTACATACAAGAATCGCGTCAATATCTGGATCGTTCACAATTTCCATGTAATTTTTCGTTGTATACTTAACATCTAGTGTATTCACCCAGTCCGACATTTGATCAATATACACATCAGAAATCGCCCGAATATTCACCTCATTCATTGTTACCAAATTATTTATGTGCAGCTTCCCAATTTTCCCTGCACCAATAATACCAACGGAAGTCTTTTTCACTATATCACCCCAAAATATTTTAAAGTTTTCTTAGATGTACCACCGGCACTGTACTATTTTTCTCGATTGAGGCGAAACAGGCATCTAGCACGCTCATATTGTGTATGCTGCTATCCGGTTTATATACGAGTGATTTATTTTCTAAAAGGCTGTTTGAAAAATTTTCTACACCAATCTTGTAGTAGTTTCCTATACACGTTTCTTTCTGAATGTTTCCATCGGGGTCAATTATCTCGATGATGCCTTTCCCGTCCTTTTGTGGTATAAATGCTTTAGGTACACGAATCGTCCCTCTCGTGCCAACGATTTCATATTCGTTACGGGTGGAAGCATTCATTCCACAGTCAAAATGAGCTCTCTTTCCATTTTCAAACTGTAGAATAGCTACTGCTGACCAATCTGCATCCGCGGATTCATCTAAAGAGGCCTCACAGTATACGTTTGTTGGCTCCCCTAGAATAGCGCGAATGGCGTGGATGCAATAAACACCAATGTCATATAGACTTCCGCCTCCTTGAGTTCGTGCATTCAAACGAAAGTTGCCTTCTTTTTTTTGGAGCATGAATGTGAAAGATGAGCGCATTGTGATAACATCACCAATCATCCCATCTGCGATCATCTCTTTGACACGCAGGTGTTGGGGGTGAAACTGGTACATGAGCGCTTCCATAAATAAAACATTATAGTGGTTACACACGTCTATCATGTCTTTTGTTTCTGCTGCTGATAATGAAGCCGGTTTCTCACACAAAATATGTTTTCCATGTTCAGCCGCAATTTTTACCCACTTGGAATGAAGATGGTTTGGAAGCGGGATGTAAACGGCATCAATTTCCGGATCTCTCAACAATTCTTCGTATGATCCGTAAGCTCTAGGTATGCCATGTTTTTCGGCAAATGATTTGGCTTTGCCACTTGAACTTGCAATTGCCAAAGCAGTGGCATTTTTAGCCTGATTCAACGCAGGAACCACATGCAAATCGGCAATTTCGGCTGTACCTAAAATCCCCCAATTAATATTTTTATTTTTCATTCATCTAACCACCCTCAAAAGTTCGTAAAAGGGGGAGATTCCTCCCCCAAATCCACAAATGCCTACCAACGGGCCGTTACCATTTTTTTGCGCGTGTAAAATTCGACACCGTCCGGTCCGTTCGCGTGCAGGTCGCCGTAGAAAGAGTTTTTCCAACCGGAAAACGGAAAGAAAGCCATGGGCGCTGGCACTCCGAGATTGATGCCCAACATGCCGGCATCGATCGTTTCCCGGAACGTACGCACATTGTGACCATCTTTCGTGAACAGACAAGCGCCGTTGGCGAAATCAGACTTGTTCGCCAGCTCGATCGCCTCTTCCAAACTGTCTACTCTGACATACGACAACACAGGCGCGAAGATCTCGTCCTGCCAGATCTTCATCTCCGGTGTGACATTGTCAAATATCGTCGGCCCTACGAAATAACCTCGTTCACTTGTCGCCGCATCGCGACGTCCGTCACGCACGAGCAACGCGCCTTCTTTCTCTCCGGTCTCAATGTACTTGATCGTCCTTTCTTTATGGGAGTCCCGGATAACTGGACCGAGGAAAACATTTTCATCCAAGCCGTTTCCGATTTCGATCTCATCTGCTGCCCGAATGAGTTTGTCGAGCAGTCGATCCCCGATCTCCCCGACGGCGACGACGACGGAACACGCCATACACCGTTCGCCTGCCGAACCGAATGCAGCACCGATAATCTGCTGTACCGCGGCGTCGAGATCGGCATCGGGCATGACAATCGTATGGTTTTTTGCTCCTGCCAGTGCTTGTACCCGTTTCCCGTGAGCGGCTCCGGTACGATACACGTATTCAGCTACGGGTTGGGACCCGACAAAAGAGATCGCCTTCACATCAGGATGCTCCAGCAACCCGTTCACGACGTCGTGGGCGCCGTGGACGACGTTCAAAACACCGTCCGGCAACCCCGCTTCCTGGAACAGCTCAGCCAAGCGGTTCGCTAAAATCGGCGTGCGCTCCGACGGTTTTAGCACGAACGTATTGCCACAGGCAACTGCGAGGGGAAACATCCAACACGGTACCATCATCGGAAAGTTAAAAGGGGTAATTCCTCCGACGATTCCCACCGGATAGCGATACATCCCCGATTCGATGTTCGTCGCGATGTCTGGCAACTGCTTCCCCATCATGAGCGTCGGAGCCCCGGCGGCAAACTCCACGCACTCGATGCCGCGTTGCACTTCACCGTACGCTTCTTTATAGCTTTTACCGTTCTCCTGGGTGATCAGCTTCGCCAGTTCGTCCCAATGGTCGACGAGCAGCTGTTGATATTTAAATAAAATGCGGGCGCGCTTCGGAACGGACGTCCGGCTCCATGATTGAAACGCTTCTTTCGCTGCTTTAACGGCTGCGTCCAGATCTTCCCTGTTGGAGATCGGAACGCGGGCGAGCGTTTCACCGGTGGCAGGATTCGGGACGACCTCCGTCTGACCGGATGTCGCCGGCTTCCATGTTCCGCCGATCAAGTTGTTCAGAACGTTCTCGTCTGTCGTCGTTGTTGTCACTTAAACCACTCCCTGTCTCACAAGTTTTTCTACTAGCCAAGCCCTAACAGTTTCATCTTCTTCACCGCCGCGTCCTGTACAGCCTGCATCGGCCGTTGAAACAGAGTGATGCGATCAAACTGCCGCGGCTGTCGGTTCATCTCTTCTCTCAACGTGTGGCCGAACGCCATGCGGATTGCTGTCCCAATGTTCACCTTCACAACGTTGAACGTCACTAACCGTTTTACGTCTTCGTCAGTTATGCCAGTTGAACCGTGGATAACAAGCGGTGTCTCAACGAGATCTTGAATTGCTTGTAATCGGTCGAACTGAATTTCAGCTGTTTGTTCTTCCATACGGTGCACGCTTCCAACTGCGACGGCCAGTGCATCGACGCCGGTCTCCTCGGCAAACGTGCGCGCTTCCTCCGGTTCTGTATAGCAGGCTTTCACATTCATACTCGGATCGCTGTAGCCGACGGAACCGATTTCCGCTTCGACTGGGATGCCACACGCGTGCGCCATTTTTACAATTTCTTGCGTCGTGCGGATATTTTCTGCGAGTGGCAGCTGCGATCCGTCGTACATGACGGAGGAGTAGCCATGCATAATGGCTTCAGCTACAGTCTCGTAGTCTTTGCCGTGGTCAAGGTGAACACAAACGGGGACGCTCGCACTCTCCGCCATCGAACATAACAACTTTCCTAAGTGTTGAATTGGCATATGTTCAATCGCAACTTTATTCGTCGCTAGGATGACAGGCGCCCCCAACTGTTCTGCTGCCGCTATGACAGCGGCAGCGTCCTCGTAACCAAAAACGTTAAAGGCCGGAATGGCACATTCTTTCCCTTTCACCCCATCGATCACTTCTGTTAACGTAACGAGCATCGTAACCTCCTGATTCAATTGATGTGTCCATGACTTGCCACTTCGCCGTTGCGGCATTTTTCCATGTAGTCTTCGATGGCGTCGGCTGTCGGCATCGCGTCAGAACAGCTGTGGCTGGAAATGACGATGGCTGCGGACGCACTGCCGAACTCCATGCATTTCGGGATGTCCCATCCCCGCATAAGTCCATAAATAAAAGCGGATGCATAAGCGTCGCCAGCCCCGAAAGTTTTGATCACCTTCGCGGGAAACGTCGTCCCTGTATACGACTGGCCGTCTTTCGTGTAGGCGATAGAGCCGTCCTTACCGTGTTTAATCACGACAATCTTGGCGTGGTAGTCAAACCATTTGTTTGCCGTCGCCTGATCGTCGTGAGACCGATCAGCTTCAAATTGCTCCATCATGTCGAATTCTTCCCGCGTGCCAAAGATGACATCGCATTTCTCAGCTGCGAGGTTATAGTAGGTGGCCGTTTCTTCAACTGACTGCCACGTGTAAGGACGGTAATCGAGGTCAAACACGACGACGACGCCGTGCTTACGTGCGTACTCAACAGCTAAAAAAACCGCTTCCCGAGACGGACTAGCTGCCAGTGCCGTGCCAGAGATCAACAGCAACTTTGCTTGTTTGATGTAGTCTTCCGACACATCCTGTGGCGATAAATTCAAATCAGCCACATTGTCCCGATACATGAGGATGCTGCAGTCCGTCGGACTTTTAATCTCGGTAAACGCTAATCCGGTCACACTCCCAGGTTCGTCTGTAATGACGGATGACGTATCGATGCCATTCTCCTCCAAGTAGTGCCGAATGAAGCGACCCATCTGGTCATCGGCTACGCGTCCGATGAAGCCGGTTTTCATCCCGAGCCGTGCCATCCCGACGGTGATGTTGGCGGGAGAACCGCCGACATACTTAGTGAATGTGACCGTTTCTTCCATCGGACGGTTGATCTCATTCGCGTTCAAGTCAATACACAGTCGGCCGACTGCTATAAAATCCATCGGTTTGTCGGTATCAAAATGTAACAAACGCATGTTATCCCTGCTTTCAACGTACTGTTTAATCATGTCTTTCGTTGCGCGATTCTAGAAGCACTGTAAAGCACTGCACAGTGCGAGTGGGGGATGAGCGGTATGCTACGGCCTCTCGTTGTGAAGCACGCCATCTACTCTCCACCTATACCGCTCGTTCCATTCAGCTTCTCCCTGTTGTCACCTTGTCTATTTCTGAAACGTCTCCATGATCCATGCGTGGTCAGGGTCGTTATGAAACTTCCACGTTCGCACAGGACCAGCCATCACGTTTAAATAGTACCCTTCGTACCCCGGTGGCACAGACACCGGGTGATAACCCTTCGGTACGAGCACGACATCCCCGTCATTGACGACCATCGTCTCATCGAGGGAGCGGTCATCCGTGTACACGCGTTGTACGACGAAGCCGCCCACAGGATGTACTTTGTGGTAGTACGTCTCCTCCAAGTACGATTCATGCGGCAAGTTCTCTCGGTCGTGCTTGTGCGGCGGATAGCTGGACCAATGCCCGTCTGGGGTGAACACTTCCACGACGAGTAAACTATCTGCCGGCTGTTGCTCCGGCAAAATGTTGTGGATGCGTCGTTCGATGTTTCCGGCTCCCCTGATCTCCACGCCGACATCATCGGGAGCAATCAGTCTCGCTTCGTGGTTCCCTTTTCCCGGAGCGGCACAGATCGCACACTGTACATCAGTCACCGCTTCAATCTCGTACACGTCGTGATCGGGAATGTACACCGCATAGGGGGGCGTTTTTTCAAAGACGTTCATCCGCTGACCGATGTCGTCCCACTTGCAATGTTTGCTGGAAACCGTCGCTCTTCCTTGTAACAAGACGATACACACTTCTTGTTCGCCTGTCTCTTTTCTCAAGGTTTGGCCCGTGTGCAAAGCATAAACTTCAAAACCGACGTATTCCCACCCAGCCGATTCAGGGGTCACACGGACGACGTTTCCCGTTTCATCTGGATGGCGACTAGGAACCACTAATTTACTCATCGCTTTCCTCCACCTTTCCATTGTTAATTCATGACCATCGAAAAAGTTGAATCAATATATTCCTTCGCCATCTTGGCATATGTGTAGGGATGAGCTTTGGCAGGATCTTGTTCCGCTTCTACGACGATCCAGCCGTCGTAGTTTCTTCTAACTAATTCATTAAATATAGGGACAAAATCGATGCAGCCCTCTTCATCTCCCGGCACGGTAAACAAACCGCTGAGCACTGAGGAGCGAAAGTCCATGTTCTCCTTGCGAACACGATCCAGTACATCTTTACGAATATTTTTCAAGTGAACGTACTGGATACGATCATAATATTGGATCAACTGCTCCAGGGGGTCGTACCCGCCGTATAGAGCGTGCCCCGTATCATACAGAAGGTGCACCAGCTCCGGATCAGTTGACGCCATCAAGCGATCCACTTCATCGGCGGTTTCTACAACAGTACCTGCGTGTGGATGATAGACTAACTGCAAACCGTTGGCTCGAGACATTTTTGCTGCCCGATGGAGACCGTCTACTAAAGTTTGCCACTCCTGATCATTTAACGCTTGGATTGTCCTATCGTCAGAAGAACGCCGTGGATCCCAATGCATGGACCCGCCCATTTCACACACAATGACGTACTGACTGCCCATGTCTTTCAAGTAGTCCACCCACTCACTAAAAGAGTGCAGTTCCGCTTCCAAGCGATTCGCATCAGAAAACAACGTCCCCACAAATTTACTAGCTAACTGAATGCCGTGTTTCTCTAATTTCCCTTTGAAACCTGCGGGATCTTGTGAGAATACGCGTCCCATCTCGGTAGCGACATACCCAAGAGAAGCCATTTCTGCTAAAACTTGATCCGCAGTGTACAAGTCGTCCCCGAGACCGGGAATGTCGTCATTGACCCAGCTAATCGGGGCGATGCCGATTTTGTCGCTATAATTCACGGCTGATTACCTCTCTTCTCCCAAATATTAGTATTTTCTGGCCATTTTTAAATTGGCTTCTTTGTTTCGGTAAGCTTCCTGTATTTTCGGATTGTCAGAAACGCCAGCTACCCCGACGTGCCACCAGGACTCGTAGTCTCCAGTCATCGTTTTCGGTAACACTTTTATGTCGATCAACGTCGATACTGACTGTTTTTTCGCATCTTCAATGGCTTCTTTCAACTGTTCGACAGTACTTGCTCTATACGTTTTGACTCCGTAGCCTGCGGCGCTTTGTGCAAAGTCTATTTTCATCAGACGGCCGTCCATGCGGCCAGTTTCTAGATTCCGGTAGCGAAATTCGGTTCCGAAGCTCCCCATGCCATTCCCCATTTGCAAGTTGTTAATACAACCAAAACCGGCGTTGTCGAAAAGGAGCACATTGATTTTTTGACCTTCTTGAATACTGGTGACCAGTTCAGAGTGCAGCATCAAATAACTTCCATCGCCAACCATGGCGTAGACCTCTTTGTCTGGTTCGGCCATCTTCACACCAAGTGCCCCGGTTATCTCGTATCCCATGCTGGAGAAGCCGTATTCCATGTGATAGGTATTCGGTCGCCGAGATATCCACATTCTTTGTAGATCTCCAGGGAGACTACCGGAGGACCCTACAATAATGGCATCTTCATCAATCAGTTTGTTTATGTGCCCAATCACCTCGGTTTGTGTGAGGCGTGAATCAAAACGTTTTGCGAATTCTGGCAGCACTTCATCCAAATGGCCGGCGATTTCAGGCTTAAACCCTTCTTCATCGTAACTGATTTGATGAAGCCGGTTGAGCTCAGTTCGCCAAGCATTTTTAGCTAATTCAATTTCATTCGTATATCCAGAACGATACCCAGCTTTATCCAATTCAGCCTCTAACGCTGTGAGAGCTGTCCTTGCGTCAGCTACAACTTTTACTGAATCGAGTTTATACGCGTGGTACTCCGAAACGTTGATCGTTAAAAAGTCTACATCTGGATGTTGGAACAGTTGCTTGGATGAAGTCGTAAAGTCCGAGTACCGGGTCCCAACCCCGATGACTAAATCTGCATCTTTCGCTATCCGATTGGCTGCTAAATTTCCAGTGACCCCAATCCCTCCGAGATTGTAAACATGAGAACTTTCAATCGCGCTTTTCCCGGCTTGTGTTTCACCGTAGGGAATGTGAAACTTCTCAGAAAATCGCTTTAACGCATCAGCTGCCTCAGAATACCGAACCCCCCCACCGCAAATAATAATAGGTTTTTTCTTCCTTTTTATTAACGCGACTGCATCATTCAAATCGGGCTCCGTCGGTTTGCGGCGTTCAATCCGGTGGACGCGTTTTTTGAAGAAGTACGCTGGAAACTCGTAAACTTCCCCTTGTACATCTTGAGGAAAAGCAATGGTGACGGCACCTGTATCTGCAGGGTCAGTGAGAACACGCATAGCGTGAATCAGGGCGGACATGAGTTGTTCCGGCCGATTGATGCGGTCCCAATATTTACTTACGGCCCGAAAGGCATCATTGGTCGAAATCGTCAAATCGTGGTAGTGTTCAATCTGCTGAAGAACCGGGTCAGGTTGTCTCGTGGCAAACGTATCGCCGGGAATCAACAGTACCGGGATGTTATTCGCGGAAGCCGTCGCCGCTGCTGTCACCATATTGGCTGCTCCCGGGCCGACAGAAGACGTACAAGCCATAATTTGTTTACGGTGCTTTTGCTTTGCGAATGCTATTGCCGCATGCGCCATTCCTTGTTCATTTCTGCCCTGGTAAACTTTCAAATCGCCAGGGTCTTCTTCCAGCGCCTGACCGAGACCTAACACGTTCCCGTGGCCGAAAATCGTGAAGATCCCTTTTACAAACTTTTCTTCCTTTCCATCAAATTCGACATACTGCTGGTTTAAAAATTTGACTAACGCTTGGGCCGCCGTTAACCTTAACATTTTTTCACTTCAACCTCCTCTTGACGTTAAGCGCTTAAGATCGTGAATAAAATTTAATCTATGCCAAAATGTTTATTCACTACGTTCTCTGTCATTACTTTCCCGACCTTTATTGTCTGTTCAGCTTCCCAGTCCCAATACTCTGGTCTAAACAATTCGATTGACACCATCTCCCGGTACCCTATATCTCGCAGTGTACTCAAGATAGAGTCGAGGTCAATCGCCCCCTCTCCCGGCCAAACTCTGTGGTGATCCCTTAATGCACCCACTGGGAGATCTTCGCAATCATCGATATGAAACACGAAAATTTTACTTGGATCTGCATTTCTGAGGTCCTTAATATTTGAGTTCATCGCGTGAAAGTGAAAACAATCCAGAACGAGGCCAACATCTTCCCTGTCCACTTCTTTTACAATTTTGTACGCTTGATCGAACGTATTGACTGAACAGTTCGGATACCCACAAAATTCCAAGGCCAGTTTAACACCATAAGGCTGTGCAATTTCTGCTAGCTGGTTTAGTACTCTTGCCGTTTCTTCTTTTATCTGTAATCTGGTGTAGTCTCCCACATCAAAAGAAGGGACCGCAACTATTTTTTTACAATCGATGACTTGCCCTATACGACACAGGAATTTTAAATCATCTACCATTTGTTGATACCCGGCTTCATCTCTGAAACTAATGAACTCCAATGCGTTAAACGCATATGGCTTGATCCGATGACTATCGAAAAAGGACCTTAGATCCTCTACCGTGTTATCTTTTAAATAATCCTTTAACTTATCCAGTCTTATTTCAATTAAATCGTAGCCGTATTTATCACAAAGTTTGAGGTCCTGTTCCAATGTTGAGTTTTTTAACGTTGTCGCTTGGTTAAATGCTATTTTCATGGGAATCCCCCGTATCTTTTACAATTTCTTCTGTTTTCGGGTGTCAATAAACACTGCCGTAACGATGATGGCGCCTTTTATGATTTGTTGCCAATACGAGTTTACGTTTAAAAGGTCAAGCCCATTCTGTATGACACCAATGATCAAAGCCCCGATAACCGTACCGCCGATTGTCCCGATTCCTCCAAACAGGCTCGTGCCACCGATGACTGCCGAGGCGATGGCATCCAATTCATACATTAACCCCGCCGTCGGCTGGCCTGAAGCAACACGTGAAGCCAAGATAATGCCTGCTATGGAGGTCAGTATACTCGCATAGCTGTAAACAAGTATTTTATATTTGGTCACGTTGACACCAGCGACGACTGCTGCTTGCTCATTTCCACCGATCGCGTAAACGTATTTTCCAAATTTTGTTTTGTTTAAAAGTATATATGACACAAAGGCAATTAAAGCAAAGATAATGACAGGCACTGGTATGCCTAATATGACCCCTTGACCGAAAAAGGCGAAGCTCTCCGACAAATTACCGATCGGTCTCCCGTTACTCAGAAGCAACGCTGCCCCCCTCGCCGCTGTCATCATGCCTAACGTGACAATAAAAGGGGCAATATTCCATTTTGCGATCACCGTCCCGTTAAAAATACCTGTTAGAAGCCCTACACCGAGTGCCCCAGCGATAACTAAAATGAGAGGATAGCCTTTATCTACTTGCGCTAAGCTAGCGGCCACTACACCAACAAGAGCGACGACCGAGCCAGACGACAGATCAATGCCTTTGGTAATGATAATGAATGTCACGCCGATGGCTATGATTCCCACTACGGATACTTGTCTTACAATGTTTATTAAATTGGCGGATGTAAAAAATGTAGGGGAAAGCATAGACATTAAAATGACCAACCCGATTAGAATGATGAACATGCCGTATCGACTAAAAATTTGAAAAGCCCTTTCCTTAACGCGACTGCCCCCCGTTTTGGGCAGCTCCTGTTCATTTGTGATGGACGCCTTACTGCTCATCGATCTTCCTCCAGTCTTTTTTCTAATTCGTGACTAGTGCTTCTCCAGATGCCAACTGCAAAATTTTTTCCTGTGTCGCTTCTTCTCTAGTTAACTCACCCATCTTTCTTCCCTCGTGCATGACCACAATGCGATCACTTAAACCTAGAAGTTCCGGCATTTCAGATGAAATTAGAACAATGGCTTTTCCCTTCTTAGCTAAATCCACAATGAGATGATAAATTTCTGATTTAGCGCCAACGTCAATTCCCCTTGTCGGTTCATCCAAAAACAAAATGTCAGGATCGTGAAGCAGCCACCGTGCAATTAAAACTTTCTGCTGGTTCCCGCCACTTAAGTATTCGACCATTTGATTTAAGCTCGGCGTCTTGATGGCCAGCTGCTCCTTTTGTTTCAGACAGTCTGATTGAATACTTTTTTTATCGAGGAACCCTCCCTTTGTGTACTCGTCTATATTCACAGTGATCATGTTGTCCTGAACCGAGAGGGGGAGAAACAGTCCAGTTAATTTCCGGTCCTCGGTTAGCAAACCTATTCCATTTTTTATGGCATCGTGGGGAGAGCGGATCACTGTTTTTTTCCCTTTAACGTATACTTCTCCTGAGTCGTACGGATCGATGCCGAACACGCTTTCCAACACTTCAGTTCTGCCTGCTCCCATCAAACCCGCAAGGCCTAACACTTCTCCTTTTCTCACTTCAAAACTGACATCATGAAATTTACCGACTCTCGTCAAATTCTTCACCGACAAGACCACTTCACTAACATCTACCGCCTCTATTTCTCCGACATCCTTATGAAACGCTTGCTTTAATTCTCTTCCTACCATCATCGTAATTAACTCGTCTTTTGTAATATCACTACTCGGTTTGGTGCCTACGTACTGGCCATCCCTTAAAACAGTCACTTCATCGGTGATCTCGGATATTTCATCCATTTTGTGTGTAATATAAATAATCGATACGCCCTCTTCTCTGAGTGAACGGACAATTTTGAACAGGTGTTTGACTTCTTTTTCGCTGATCGCGGATGTTGGTTCATCCATGATGATTAATTTCGAATCATAGGAAATCGCCTTTGCAATCTCTACCATTTGCATGTTGGCAATACTCAGCTCATCCATCTTCGCATTCGGGTCAATGTTAATTTCTAGCCTTTCAAATAACTCCCTCGCCTGTGCTTTAAGTTTCTTGCTGTTTACCCAACCCAAAAATCGGTAACTCGGCTCTCTCCCTAGAAAGATGTTCTCCGCTACCGTCATATACGGAACCGGGCTGAGTTCTTGATGAATCATAGAAATTCCCTTGTCAAGGGCCATTTTGACGTTGGAAAGTGTTAGCTCTTCTCCGTCAAAAGTAACCGTCCCACTATCGGGAGTATAAATACCGATTAAAATTTTCATGAGCGTTGACTTACCTGCACCGTTTTCACCCATTAAGGCATGTACCGTTCCCTTCTTCACTTTGAGCTGGACATTGTCCAAGGCCTTTACACCAGGAAACTCTTTAGTGATGTTATCCATTTGCAAGATATAATCTGTGCGCATGTTGATGACCTCTTTTTTGATAAAATGACAGCTTGGGAAAGGGCACCACCGCTGGTTCAGCGCCCCTTCCATCTGTTTCAACTACTGAAACTTACTCCCATTTTTTGACATACTCTTCGACGTTGTCCTTTGTCACTAATTCGTAAGGGACCCAATTCAATTGTTCTACCTCTTCACCTTTAGCAGCTTTAACAGCGATTTCCAATCCGCCGCCCCCTTGTCCCCAAGGATCCTGGAAAACGGTGACGTCCAGCTTTCCAGATTGAACGTATTCCAAAGCATCTTTCGTAGCGTCTACCCCAGCGACCACAACATCGTCTAGTTTCCCTTGCGCCTCTAGTGCCATGATCGCTCCGATTGCCATCTCATCATTGTTTGCAACGACGGCATCGATTTCCTGACCGCTCTGTAACCAGTTTTCCATGAGCGCCATACCTTGATCCCGATCCCATTCTGCAGTTCCTTCAAGTACTATTTCCAGATCTGGATACTCCTCAATGACTTGCTTATTCCCTTCCGTTCTCATAATTTGAGCTTCATGGCCCATCATTCCGTTCATAATAGCAATATTGCCTTTGCCATCAAGCAACTTTGCGACTTCTTCCATTTGCATTTTCCCCGCTTCTATTGATTCTGAACCGACGTAAGCGGTCGCTTCCTCTACCCCTTCAAAATACCTGTTGACGATGACGATCGGAATGTCAGCGCTGTTTGCCTGTTCAACGATTCCGGGTGCAGATACTGTATCGACTGGCACCATTAATATCGCGTCAACTTGCTGCTGGATGAAGTTTTCTACTTGCGACAGCTGTTGGGCGGGATCATTCATCGCATCCACATATATAACTTCCACATTTTCCTGCGATTCCTCATATTCCTTAATTCCGTCTTGCAAATAACTCAACCACTTGTCGTCAAAGTCAGGAAGGGCTGCACCGATCACGATTTTGTCACCGTTTTCAGAGGTCTCCTGACCTTGTCCTGCATCCCCCTGCGCTTCTCCGGAAGTTCCACCACATCCGGCAACCAGAACGCCAATGATTAACAATATTGTGAACAATCCTACGTGTTTTTTCATTTTACAGTTGACTCCCCTTTCTTTTCATTAAATCGATGGATTTTGAGACTGTTTATACAAATGCTCGCTTCTGGATTGTTATAAGGCATCCCTCCCCGAGCGTAAATTTCACTACCTGTATGAAACATCAGAAATATTCACCCACTTTCCGGTGCACACAGATCGTTCAACCGCTTCAAGTACCATCTGATTGCGAACACCGTCTTCGAAATTGGGATTTGGACTAATTCCCTTCGAAATACCTCGCATCATCTCTGCCAATAAATTGATAAACGTATGTTCATAGCCAATAATGTGCCCGGCTGGCCAGTACACCCTCCCATACGGATGTTCAACCTCCGTGCAGTTGACTGTACGGAAACCTTTGAGCCCCGGATCGTCTTCCTCCAAATAGACATGAAGGTTGTTCATGTTTTCCATATCCCAACGCACAGAGCCTTTTTCCCCGTTAATTTCAAATCGGTTTCCTGCGCGGTTGCCACGGCTAAACCGTGAAACTTCAAAAACACCGAGGGCGCCGTTTTCGAAGCGCGCCAGAAAAGAGGCGGCATCATCGACGGTCACTTCTCCTTTTTCACTACTTTCTACTTTGCCTTGTAGGTGAATGTCCATATCACCTAGCGGGCGTTCCTTAATAAATGTTTCCATCATTCCGGCGACTTCACTAAACTCTCCGACGAGAAACCGTGCCAGATCGATAATGTGGGACCCGAGATCACCGAGTGTCCCTGATCCGGAAACGTCTTTTCGAAGTCGCCACACTAACGGATAACCGGGGTCCATCAACCAATCCTGTAAGAACGTCGCCCGAACATGATAGATTCGACCTAATTTCCCTTGCTGTATCAACTGTTTAGCATATTGAACCGCTGGTGCGAATCGATAATTGTGGCAAACCATGTGGACGACTCCGGCTTTATTCACAGCGTCCAGCATGTGTTGTGCTTGTTCCACGGACAATGCCAACGGTTTTTCACAAATGATATGCTTGCCCGCTTTTGCTGCCGCTATTGCAATGTCCGCATGGGTGTTGTTCGGCGATACAATATCAATGACATCGATATCATCGCGCTCAACCAAATGATGCCAATCCATTTCGACCGAAGCCCAGCCCATTTTTTCCGCTGCCCGTCTGACACCTTGTTCGTCGCGTCCGGAAATCGCTTGCAAAACAGGTACAACCTCTGTATCGAAATAAAATGGAATATCCCGGTAAGCGTGACTGTGCGCCTTTCCCATCATTTTGTAGCCGATCATTCCGATGCGGACTTTCTTCTTGCCCTTTGCCATCCTTTCACCCTCACTTTATTCATGATCGCCATTGCGAAAGTCTATTCTTTGTCCGGTTCTAGCGCTTTCATAAATGGCTTCCAACAGTCGAATGGAAAGAAATCCGTCCTCAGCGGTAACCGGAGGCTTCGTCCCTTCGACAATCGCATCAATGAACAATCGATCTTCCTCTGCGTACCCCCACTTGTCTTCTACTGACAGTTGATAGAAGTCAGAAGTCCGCGACGGTTGGTTTAGGCCTAAGGAATACGTCACCTTCTCCAATTCTTGGGTTGACACCGTTGAGTATTTTCCGTAAACTTCAATAGCCTCAAACGGAAAACTCCATCCGGCATGGGCATACGTGACAAAATTTGCAACGGCACCTGATTCAAATGTAAGCATAATCGCAAACGTATCCATTTCTGCATCTGACATATTTTGTCTTCCTTCACAATAAACTGTTTGCACTTCACCGAATAAATACCGACATAAATCCATAAGGTGAAAAGGCGTTTCATAAAGGAATCCGCCCGTTACGTTTGGATCAGCGGTCCAAGGAGGATGTAATAGCTCTCCGCGGTTCATTTTAATATTCGCTAAAAATGGGGTTAAGTCGCCTGAAGAAATCAGCTCCTTTACTTTTTTATAGACAAGGGCGTACCGACGATTCATACCTAAATTGTAGATAGCTTTAGATTTTGCCGCTGCTTCTTTTATTTGTTTGGCTTCAGCTAAAGACGTCGCCATTGGTTTCTCAGAAAAAACATGAGTGTTATTTTCAAGACACTTTATCACGGGTTCAACATGTAACGTATTAGGTGTTGTGACATACACCGCATGAACCCCAAGCTCAAACAACTCTTCAACACTTTTGACGACCTTAGCACTTCCTACTTCATCGGCTAAAAGTTTTGCCTTCTCTTCTACGATGTCCGCTATTCCGACAATGTCTACACGTTCGTCTTTTTTCAGGATGGAGGTGTGAACTTTGGCAATCCCGCCTGCCCCCAAAATACCAACATTCACCTTAGACATTGTTTCACTCCCTTTTGTTATAAGGAACCGATTTCATTAAGCGCTTTATAATGAGCCTACAATTAAATTTAGGCGTCATCCTCCGCTCGATACTCGCTCGTGGAATTGCGGATAATGAGACGTGGCATCATTATAATGCGTTGCTTTGTTTTACTTTTGCCTTCGATCTCCTCTATAAGTAAATCAACAGCTTGAGAACACATATCCTGGATCGGTTGTTCAACAGTGGTCAATGGAGGATCACTGTTCATAGATAAAAGGGTATTGTCAAACCCGACAATGGAAAGATCATCGGGAATCCTGATATCTCTTCCTCTCGCAGCAAGAATGACACCCATAGACAGTATGTCGTTGCAAGCAAATATGGCTGTCGGCGGTTCTGGGTCAGCCAGTAATTTCGCTGCTGATAGTTCCGCATCTTCCGAACTAGAGCCACCTATAACAACCATTTCGTCTCGTAAATTCATTTCATTTTCCTGTAAAGCCTGCTTGAATCCACGAATCCGCTCCTTACTGCTGGTCGCATCCTCACCAATAACAGCTATTTTTTTGTGACCAAGCGATATCAGGTGGGAAGCAACTTCATATCCCCCGATAAAATCGTCCACTCTTACGCTGTTAACCAATAATGACGGATGGGATGCGGCGAGAAGCACTACCGGTATGTGTTCCTCAAGCAAACTTTTCAGAACGTCTTCATTTTTAAAATCACCAGCCAAAATAAACCCGTCAACACTTTTTTGATTTAACAACGAAACGTAAAGCGCTTCTTTTTCTCGATCAAAGTCGGTACTACAAATGACGAGATTATATCCTTTTTCATGCGCGCGATCTTCTACTCTTCGCGCCATTTCAGCCACGAAAGGGTTCGCTATATCCGGTAATAAGAACCCGATCGTGGACGTCCGCTTCCCCATTAAGGCTGATGCCAGTATGTTTGGCTTGTAGTCAAGCTCTTCCATCGCCTCTAACACTTTTTCTCTCGTTTTTTTCCTAACCGGCTGATTGTTCATCACTTTTGAAACGGTTGCTATTGATACTCCCGCTTTCTTAGCCACATCGTAGATCGTCGGTTTCATTGCTTGCCTTCCTTCTCATCAAAAACATGAATAACCTTATTAAGCGCTTAATTTAACAGTCAAACATGTTTGAGAGGTTCCAGCAGGACCTTACTTCCTGTCTGGTAAGACTTTGTGGCAGATACAGCAATTTCTAAAGCGATTTTGCCGTCAATCTCATCAACTGCAGGCTTTTCGTTGTTTCTCAGGCATTCAATAAACACCGTCATCTCATTCAAGTACGCATCTTTAAATTGTGACGGAAAGTCTGGAAAAACATCATGGGTGCTGCCGTTATTTTTAAGTATCTTTATATCGTGGTGCTGCATCGACCCGATTTGAATAGCGCCTTCTGTCCCAATAACTTCAGCCCTGATGTCGTAGCCGTACTTTGCATTTCTACTCGCTTCGATATCAGCTGCCGCTCCGGAATCAAACGTTAAATAGGTCAACGCTTGATCCACGTCGTTAAATTCCGCCACGTAATCATTCTCCACCACACTGCCCAGCGCTGTAACCGATATCACTTCAGCTCCTAACAAGAAGCGGGCTGTATCGTAGTCATGAATAGAAAAATCTAAGTACAGTCCTCCGCTGTTTTTGATAAAGTCTGGCGGCGGAGTGTTCCCATCTCGGGTAATCCCTTTAAAATAAATGGGCTTCCCGATATCACCGGCTTCAATCCTTCGTTTAGCTTCAACGTAATTGGGGTCAAACCTTCTCATAAACCCAACCTGACAAATGACGTTATGGTCCTGGATCACTTCGATCACTTCGTCAGCTTCTTCTAACGTCTGCGTAATCGGCTTCTCAACAAAGATATGTTTCGAATGAGCAGCCGCTTTTTTGATCATGTCCGCATGTGTCGAAGTTGGAGTCACAATTGCTACTGCGTCAATTTCTGGATCACGGAACACTTCATCCGGGTTTTCAAACCATTTCGGAACGTCTAATGCCTGGGCAACTTGCTTCGCTCTACCTTCTAAAGGATCTGCCACGGCTACTAACTTGGCACCATTCACCCTTCTAGCGAGATTCTCAGAGTGCCAGTAGCCTAATCTTCCCAATCCAAGAACTGCACAACGGATTTCGTTCGGCATATGAGGCAACCTTTCATCTTTTTCTTTGTATGTTAAGCGCTTAACTTTAATTGAGATTGTATTACGCTTTTACGTCGTTGTCAACACTGTATTTGAAATTATTTCTCTCGACATAAGATATTCCCACCGCTATGAACCCTAAAGTAGCGGCTAGGAAAAACCCTCCTTTCAGGCCAAACATATGGTTCAACACCCCAGCCAAAAAAGGACCTAAAAAAATTCCGGCGGCGAAGACAGACTGATAGAATCCCATCGCTGTCGCCTGTTTCTCACGGGGAACTGATTGGATGGCCATACTCAGCAAAAGGGGAAACGTTAAGCCGAGAAAAAAGCCGTTAAAAGACTGTGTAAGACACAGCCATCCGTAATGATCCACCAACGGAATCATACAAGTAAAAACAGCACTCCCTAAAAATCCGATCGTTAAAGTCATCCACTGACCTAAAACGGGGACAATCTTCCTTCCGGAAAATAAGGACGCAATGGCATGGGGAATTAAAAACGCAAACGAAATATAGCCCAGCTCGCCTTCTTCCACACCAAGATTTAGAGCATAGGGAGTTGTATATCCGAAAACCGTGATGAATAGTACACAATGGGCAAACGCGGATAGAAGGGAAACTTTCACCAACAGGGGATTGCGCACAACCTTAGGTACATCTTTCATGCGCATCAAGGATTTCGCTTCGTCTCCGACAGGTTCCTTGATAAAAAAAGATAGGGCTAAACCCATGAAGCCTAGAATCCCACCAATTAAAAACGGAAACTCCAACCCCCAACGTTTGACTAGAACGCCACTGACGCCCATACTGATCACCTGGGCCGTAACCGTCACAAATTGCATGATACTCATAGATTGCGTGCTTCCTTCTTTAGAAAAGAAGTTGGAATACAAAACCGTAAACGTCACCCAAGTGGATGCCGCAACGCCTGAAAGCGTCCGAAATCCCAGCGCCCAACCCAATCCATCAGACAAAACAAAACCAACACAACTTAACACACTTGTAACAAGGCCGAGAATGATAAAAGGACGGCGCGCCTTCATCAGGTCGGAAAAAATGCCAATAGGGAGGCGAATGAGAACTTGCATGACGCCGTAGCTGCCTAGAACGATACCGATGAACGTGTACGTTGCCCCCAACGATTCTAAGTATGTCGGCAAAACAGGAACGTAAATGTACATGGAAAACCAATAAACAAAGGTTACCGAAATAAACACAATATGGTCGCGAATCGAAATACGATTCTTGCTACGTGTCGTGTCCAAGAAGCCATTCCCCTTCATGCAAACTCAACCGGTCCTATTGAGTTTATTAATGTAACATTAAGCGCTTAACGTTGATTATAAACCGATTAAATGAAAGAGTTCAATCCAAGAAACTGAGTACACGTCTTCTCTAGTCTGACAGATCTGTTTGCTGTCGCACTTTTTCAATTACCTCCTCGATATACTGCTTTCCCTTGAAGGCATACGCAAAGGGATTGGCTGTAAGCGGGTTTTGTTCCGCTTCAATCACGAGCCATCCCTCGTACTGGCGCTCGATTAATTTTTGAAAAATTGGAATAAAGTCGATGCAACCGTCACCGGGGACGGTAAAAATCCCTTTTTTTACCGCGTGGGAAAACTTGACACGATAAAGGCGCGTCCAATTGAGGACGTCTTGACGAACGTCTTTTAAATGAATGTACCGGATCCTGTCGTAATACGTTTTGAGAAGTTCTAACGGATCACTGCCACCGTAGTAGGCATGTCCCGTATCATACAACAGGTGTACGTGTTCCGGATCCGTCATCTCGACGAGTTTATGAATCTCTTCAGGCGTTTCCACGACCGTTTCTCCGTGAAAGTGGTAAACGAGCTCCATCCCGTTCTCCCGGCAATAACGCCCGGCCTCATGGAGCCCATCCACCATATACTTCCATTCCTCATCTGATAGCGACACCATCTTTGATCGGTCCGGTCCCGTAAACTGATTCCGGATTTCGCAAGTTACTACGTGTTTACAGCCCATCGCTTTTAAGAAATCGACATGCTCGCGATAAGCTTTCATTTCAGTTTGGCGGCGAGACGGATCACTGAATAATACCGATTTCCATCCGGAAGCGAGGGACAGTCCCTTGCTTGACAACAATGCTTTTAATTCATGGACACTTCTGGGAAATGCCCGGCTCATTTCTGTTCCTTCGAAGCCAAGTTTTGACATTTCAGATAGCACTTCTTCGCCAGTGTACAAATCTTTAAATAAGTGTCGGTCTTCGTTCAACCAGTTGATCGCGGAAATACCTAACTTCACGTTCACGGCAGATACCTCCCGTTCAGCTCGCTTCCTCTAAATTCAGCCAACGCATTTCTTCCGGACTCAATGGAATGCGTGTTGCTTCAAAGCTGGATTGTAATTCCTCCACCCTTCGCGGACCGATGATACCTCCAACCGGAAATGGTTGACGCAATACGTATGCCAGGGCGATGTGCAAAGTGCGACACCCTTTTTTCAATGCCAATTGTTCAGCGCGGCGATATCTCTCCCAGTTCTCGTCGCTGTAGTAAACCCTCACGATGTCAGGATGGTCTCTTCTCCCTGGCGAAAAACGCCCAGTAAAAAAACCACCCGCAAGAGCCGACCACGATAACAGAGGGAATTGTGTAACTTCATGCCAGCTTCGCGTTCCTTTGTCGGCAAATACACAGCCTGGCCACATCGGTTCCACGGGCTCAGCCAGACTCAAATGGGGACTGCTGCACGAAAATCCGACAAGGCCATGTGCGTGGGCGTAATTGTTGGCTTCCTGAATTCTTTCGCATGACCAGTTTGAAACCCCGATTGCCTTTATCAACCCTTGTTCAACATGTTCATTTAGCGCTTCGACGATCGGTTCAACTGGTACAGCAGGATCATCTCGATGCAGCAGATACAGATCGATGTAGTCTGTTTGCAACCTTTGCAAACTGCCGAAAAGGTCGTACTTGATCGCTTCCGCGTTCACGCGGGGCCCGTTTTCATCCGGATGACCCCCTTTTGTCAAAATGAGGATGTCCTGGCGGTTTTTCCGCTCGTTCAACCACATCCCGATCGCATTTTCACTGTCTCCTGCTCCATAATTTTGGGCAGTGTCCAGTATGTTACCGCCCAAACGGATGTATTCATCCAATACGCCGCTCATTTCCTCAATATTGGAGGGATGAAATGTTGCGGTCCCCAAAATTAACTCTGACACTCGCTGATCCAGTCCCGATATTTGAAAGTGTTTCAACTTTCCTCCTCCCCTTTTGAACGTCTAAATTTCAGCTTCAATGTTTTGATTTCGTAAGGCTTTATTTCCGTAATGAGTGAATGATCAAGATTACGAAGATGGCGTTGCAGATCGCCTTGTTCCCTTTCCAATAAATCGCACTCAGAGGCTTTACGTAAAGCGTTTTGAAACGTGAGTGTAATGAAACGCTTTTCTCCCAGCAAATCTTGAAATCGCAAAATGTAATTCCCGTCGTCATCTGACGGCTTAAATGCCAAAATGGCAATGCCTTCTACGTCCCGATTCAGCAGACCATGTGAAAAGGACTCTGACAATTTCGGATCGACGGGCACAGCAGTTAAAGAATGTCTCGTCTCAGCGGCTGCTTTCCACACATTTCCTTTCTTCCAATTACCGCCGTGCAAAACAATGCGGTATTTAAACGTATAGTCCCCGCCCATCCATTGCGGAAAATTAGTGCCCCACTGGTTGTTAAAGGCGTTGAAAAACAGTGTCGATTGTTCCGGGACATACGTCTTCGAATATTGAAGGATTCCTGCTTCCCCTATGGAAAGGAGCGGGGTATCTAGTGGTATGAATCCGATGCCGTGTTCACCGTCCTGTACATCCACCCATTGATCACAACAATGCAGTCGCTGATTGGCCTGTTCCAGAATGTCAGTTACCGGATCTATCACACTCCCCATTTTTTGCAGACAATACTGGGGGCGTCGCGTCTTCAGCGGAAACACGAAGTGTCCGGCCTCCAAAAACGGGGTCTCTTGCTTATCGCACAACCGGTATTGAACGTCTACGCCTTTTTGATCCGTTTTTAAGGAGAGAATCATGTGTAACGTTTTGGCGTTTCCGTATGCTTCGTAACTTTCCCGGGCTACTTCTTTCGTAATGATCACGCGGCACTGATTCCACCTGTTTTCAATGTCGATGCGTTTCAATTTGGCACCGAAGACTTTTCTTTTTATTCTGGGATAACCGGCTTTGCCAAAGTCATGAACATACCAATCTGTGAGGTCGTAAGCGTAGTCTTTCATGAACCGCAAAATATCTTCTTTTCCGTATACGCTGTACTGGTAGTCACCAAACTCAAGGCTTGCCCCGTCGTCCACCCACTCCTTCTCCCTTTCCTTGTCGTAGAAACTTACAATTGCCCCACTACGGCGATCAATTCGCACTGTAATCCAACGGTTCTCTAAAACCACCTGCGTATCCGTTTTTTTAGCCAATTCTTTTGCTTCACTGCAAATGGCCGTCTCCCCAGGGACAAACTTGAAAACTCGCCACCCCGCGGGCGGAATTCGGTTGACGAAGGCTTTTTGACTCTTGCCATCCCTGACGAGCGGGTATCTTTCCCCGTTTTCCAGGTCCGCCAAAAAACCGTTCTGCCCACATTCCAGAACGACTTCTTCTCCGTGTCGCGTCCAAGGGAGCGGATTGTAAATACCGATGAAGCGATCGTCAGCCGACGTGGACGGCCGGAGGGCCCTTATAGCTTTTTCTGCACGCTGTACGTAAGATCGCTGCTCATCCCAGGACGCCTCTGCCCTTTTGTAGCTGTCAGATTGTTTATCTTGTAAAAATAAGTCTTTTTCGTACACACGTTCTCCATTCCGCATCGGGAGTAAAGTAATCTTCATATCCAATCCCCACGTGTGCTCCCCAAACAACAACACGTGTTCGTAAGCTTTCTGGATGGCCGTGTAAGCGGTTTTGCGATGACGGTTTCCGTGCTCGTTGCACAATTGCTCTATTGACATCAGTGCCTCCAGCGACGACAATTCAGTCCTTAACCTGCGAATGTCCGACACTTCCTGGGGATACGTTCCGATACCGTGAATCCACGTATCAGCTAGGTCTTTCTTAATAATTGGGATGTCCGTCATTTTTCGCTTCAGGAAGTCGTGGGCGAAGTCGTCCATCGTCCCGAACTTAACTTTTACTCCGGGTGCCTTTTGTCGAAGTTCAGACAGAACATTCTCCACGATGTCATCCGATTGGGGGCCTATATTGTCATGAGTCTGCTGTAAGGCAAGCCATATCGGATACGGCCAATCGTCAGGAGGTAACAGATCTGTCCCATACCCCCCTTTGGAGTAGAAAGTCAGTATTCGATTTCCGTCAGGCCCTTCCCAGTAAAAAAGTCTCGGTACATCGGGAGGCGTGGAACAGCTATTACATCCGAGGTGTAAAAAACGCACACCCGCCTTGTATAAAATGGAAGGAAGCATCCACGTATGTCCAGGGACATCCGTCATTTTTGCCGAGATCGGAGTTCGCTTACCGTAACGATCTGCCAGCTGTTTCGAAAAGTGAAGACCGCGGATAAACTCTTCCACCCCACAAAATTCTGTGTGTGTGGTAAACGGAAGTGCATGCCACACGAGTTGACCCTGTTTTATCAATTGTTCAACCCGTTCCCGCTGATTTTCAGAAATATTTTGTAACGTGTGCTGCAACAGCCACGCAGGCATCGTCCACACGTATTGATGGTCTTTCCCAAACTTTTGTGTGTTTTCACATACCTTGATTACATCGTCGATCATCTCTGTTTCGTAATGGTGTAAAACTTCTCTGACTAATCCAGTAAACCCAATGTCGACGTGCGTTTTAAATACGACGTATATCGTTTCCAATTGCTGCATAAGACGGTCTCCAACTCCCAATTTTTCTATTTTCGAACGGCACTTGATTTTCGCACATTTAACTTTGCGCGGACAATGACACTCTGTTCGACCTCATCCTGTTTCGTCATAATGGAAAACAACAGTTTGACCGCTTCAGAGCCGAGTTTGGATGCAAATAAATCTACCGCAGTCAGTGGCGGATCAATACCTTGCGACAGGACGGGATCATCGCTAAAAGCGATGACGGACACGTCATCGGGAACCGCCTTTCCCAATTCTTTCAATGCCCGCAAAATTCCAAGGGCGACTTTGTCAGTGTCAGCAATCACAGCCGTGTACTCTTGATCCACCAAGTATGTTAATGTTGCTTCGTAACCGTAAGTCCCAGGGTCTTCTAACATGTCTTTCTTAAAGACATTGTCACGCTCCGAACAAGGCAGACGATTTTTGTGAAACGCCCGCAAAAAACCCCTTTTTCGGTCATGTGACACTGTCACGCACTCGGGTGCGTTGAGGAATAATATTTTTTCGTGCCCTTGCTGAATGAGAAAGTCACACACTTCAAAAGCTATTTCTTCGTTGTTGTTGTTGACAAACGAGACATTCTCTACATTAGAGTTTTGCGGTTTTCCGATCACAACAAAAGGTGTATTTAGCTCGTGTAAAAGTGCAATGCGCTCATCCTCTCGCTTTGGATCTAAAATAATCACTCCGTCAATTGGGTCTGTCGTCAGATAGGGAAGCTCCACACTGTCTTGTGCTAATGTATCGATCAGCACTCTGTAGTTGTAGAGCGACGCCTCCGTCACAACCCCGCTAATCAAGTTCTGTTGAAAACTGCTGAGTGTCAGGTGTTTAGAATACGGGATTTTCAAGCCGATGATCATCGTCTGCTTCGTCGTTAAACTGCGCGCAATATGGTTAGGAGTGTAATTTAACTGTTTAGCCGCTTGTAATACGCGCTCTCTCACTTCTTTACTGACCGGCCTCTTTCTTCCAAAAACGTTGGACACAGTCCCTTTGGACACGTTTGCCAACTTAGCCACATCATCAATTTTCGCCATAACTTCACCCTATTCAAATAAGCTTGACTGCCTTGTCTTAATAAATATCGGATTGCTGATTGCGAGAGGTGACGGCCGTTTTTGATCTTTGTCCCAAATTTCAACACGATAAAAGGACTTTCTTGCATCTACTTCGAAATGAAGTTCCGAATGTCTTGCCTCGAGCACAACTTCCTTCCATATTCCTTCTGACGATATAATCTTCAACAGCCCTTCCGCAAATTGAGAGACCGTACAACATAAATCGAGCGTCTCATCCTGCTGGTCCGCATAGTGTGTACCGCCCATCCGCGTCTGATCAATGTTTATATCAACAAACAATTCTCCTGGATGGGCACTCACACACACTTTCCCTTCACGCATACCTTCTAGTATTCCACGGGGACTGTGCGACTTTGCCAAGACCCAATTTGTCGGAACACCGTATCGGATCGATTCGTGTGGACCGTGTTTGTCGCTTCCGCCGATGGCGATGATCCGCTTGCCTCGGCACAGTTGTTCCTGCCACCAGTTGAGTGTTCTTCGGTTCGCTTCACTCCACACACCGTTCCAGATCTCAACAAACTGGAATGCAAAATGTTCCAAACCCCAATCCCACCCACAATTATCACAATGGGGATGGTTAACCGAAATGAGAGCTCCGTTTGCTTCTCCTTCTCTCATGACACGCTGCACATCTTCCACAGTTTGACAGCGAAAGTCAGAAAACGGCTTTTTGACTCCGTAGAAATTACTGTGTCCCCGATTCGTCGTAAGCTCAACTGCCGGTATGATGACAAGGTCTTCAACCGTTGGATACGAATCGTTCTGGCTGAATGTATTGTGGTCGGTTAAAGCCATAAACTCCAGTCCCGCCTCTTTTACGTGTGCAGCGACTTCTGATATGGAATAAACGCCGTCGCTATGGTGGGAATGAAGGTGCAAATCTCCTTTATACCAGCGGTTGGCCTCTCTTTGGATTCTGATATAAACGTTTACTGTACATCCGTCAGAACAAATGCGATAGGCATTCAGAATGACACTCCATTTGCCCGGTGCAAGCGGACCGACAGTGTACCCTGGAGTCGCCCGGTCTTCCCTTACAAAAACTGATGTCCGCGCCCCGCCGCTCCAACCTCTGACACCGTAGGGGTCCTCAAGACCCAGGTCTACCACGTTTTCTCCGCTGCCAACGACGTTGAGTTGAACAGACACTTCCTCTGCATGTTCCGGCACATCAAACGGCAGCGAAAGATACATCCCCTGATGCTGTAAAGACAAATTCTTCGATAACGTCACTTCTACGAGCGAGTCTGTCACTCTTTCACCCCTCTCCCCAGCCCACTCAAACTTTCTTCAAATAGAGGTTGCAACATGAAATACAAGAGAATCATCGGTAAAGCAGCGGTGGTGGCACCCGCCATCAAAAGCGGCCATTCAACATTGTATTGGGTTTGAAACGAGGCGAGCGCAATTTGGATCGTGTACATTTCATCCGATCGGGCTACCGTTAACGGCCATAAGTATTCGTTCCAGTGGCTCAAAAAACTAAACACCACGACTAATCCGATCACCGGTTTGCTTAAAGGGAGAATAATTTTCCAGTATATTTGGAATTTGTTACACCCGTCAATAGCCGCTTGATCGTCCAATTCTTTCGGGATGGAGAGATAATACTGCCTCATTAAAAAGATCGCAAAACCTGTTACGGACACTGGCAAAATCAAACCGAAATAACTGTTCAACCATCCGTCAGGCCCGGCAAACGGCACGTTTCTCATCATGGAAAACAACGGTATCACCATCAAGCTCGCAGGCACCATCATGGTAGCGAGCACAACCATGAACAGTTTGTTTTTGCCGGGAAAGTCCAGGCGAGCAAACGCAAACGCTGCCAGCGATGAGAAAATCACGTTGATCGCCGTCGCCGCCGTCGATACGAAAACAGAATTCAAAAACGCTCGAGGGAGATTCGTCTCTTGCCAAATGCGTACAAAGTTCTCCCAGTGAATGTCAGTCGGTATAATGTTTGGCGGCCAGGCGTACACATCGGCCTGGCTTTTGACAGACGTTGCAAACATCCAGATATACGGTCCGACAAACACCGTTAAGATGACTGTCATCAGTGCGTATATAAGCACCTTATTCACTGTTTTCGTCATTTTAAGCCCCCCGTGATGACAACTTCAGTTGGAGCCAGGTCGCTAGGAACAGAATGGGAAAAAGCACGAGAGATAACGTAGCCCCGTATCCGACGTGGTTGAACTCGAATGCCTGTTGCCAAATGTGTTTAATTGCCACTAAAGTGCGGTCCATCGGGCCCCCATTCGTCAAGACATCGACGATCGCGATCACTTGAAAAGATCCGATGACCGACATGACCATGCAATAAACCAGAATGGGAACAATGCCAGGAATACTGATGTGCCAAAATTTCTGCCACCCGCTAGCCCCATCTAATTCGGCCGCTTCGTAATAATCTTTCGGTATTCCTTCCAGACCAGCCAGAAAAATCGGGGTATTGTAGGAAGCGCCGCGCCATGCTCCGACCAGAATTAAAACAATCATGGCCCATATAGGGTCCTGCAGCCAGTTCGGAGGATTTTCGAAACCAAGGATGGGCAAAACGTAGTTGAGGATGCCTAAATTGTTGTCTAAAATCCAGAGGAAAATCATCGCCGTAATCACTTCAGACGTCACGGTAGGAAGGAAGTACAAAACTTTAAAAAAACGGAACCCTTTTAGCTTGAGAGAGAGCAACACGGCCATGAACAACGCGGCACTGAGCCCAACCGTCATAGAACCCACGGTATAAACAGATGTGTTGACAACGCTTTTTAAAAATGTGTGGTCGGCCATCAGTTGCCGGAAATTGTCCAACCCTAAAAAAATCGGCGGATTGGGCAGTTGGTACTGATGTAAACTAAGCCAAATCAAATACACGATAGGTACAATCGAAAAAACGAATAAAAAGCTCAGTGCAGGAACGAGGAACAAATAGGATGTCAAATAGTCTTTCCACTTCTGGTCTGATTTTAAAGTCTTTCGATTGTGTGACAATGTTGCATTTGCCGTTTTTAACATACTTTCACCCCAAAACGAAGTACAAAGGGGTACACTTCGCCAAAGTATACCCCTTATTCTGTTTTAGTGGGAAGATTTGTCAATCGCTTGCTCGGCGGTTTTTTGTGCTTGATCTAGTGTGTTTTCAACGTCAGCTCCATTAAAAATATCTCGTATTGCTTGACTCCATGCGTCGTTCGCCTCGGGATATGCTTCCAACTTATAAGGTTTGGCGTATTGTAGCGTTTCAATAAACGGTTGAAGCAAAGGGTCCTGGTAGAGTTCATTTTCGTACAAATGTGTCTTAACGGGATGACGTCCCATTTCTTCAGCCAGTCGAATGGCGTACTTGTCGGAAATAAACCATTTCATCAATTCAAAAGCCGCAACTTTGTTCTCAGAGCCCTTCGGTACAAACAAACTGCCTCCTCCCATCGTAGAACCTTTCTCCGGTCCCGGTATGACAGCTGTTCCCACATCTTCATAAACGTCAGGGAACTCGTTTTCAATACGGGAAAGATCAAAAGGTCCCGAAACGAACGAAGCAGCTCGTCCTGTTCCGAACATGGCGACAGGATGATCTGTTTGGCGCTGTTGAGCAGGTGGAATGGGGGCGACCTCATGTACCGTTGAAAGTTCTGTATACTTCTTCACAACTTCTTTCACAATAGGTCCGTCTAAATTCACTTGTGGGGTATCACCTTCTTCTATTAACAGTTCTCCTCCTTCAGCAACGACGTGTCCGTATAAATTCCAGGCGCTGGCACTGTTCACAAAACCGTATCGCGAACCGTCATCTGCCGTTAATTTCCTTGAAACTTCCAAAAGTTCATCCATCGTGTTAGGCGGCTCTCCTATTCCGTTTTCTTCAAACAACTTTTTGTTGTACAAGTAAAATGTCGTATTGATGTCAAGGGGAACACCGTATTTTTTCCCTTTCCAAACGACATCTTCAATGGCGCCCGGGACAAACGTTTCTTCTTCTCCCCACTTCTCCCATAGATCGTCAACAGGTTCCGCCAACCCTTGAGCCCCCATCGCAAAAGCGTGTTGATGTGCCATATCCGGCGGCGATCCCCCAGTGACTGCGAGTCTAATCTGGTTGATCATTTCCCCCCACTCAATTCCTCTCGTGTTAACTTTGATATGAGGATAGACTTCAGAAAATTCTGCTATGGCATCTTGTATGGGGGCTTCTTCAGCGTAATCCGCCGCAAGCCAAACATCCAACGTCGTTTCAGGTAAGGAAGCAACTTCTTCATTGAATGCAGGCAAACCTTCTGCGACTAAATCACGATCTGGTTCCTGTACAGGCTCGGAATGTCCTTCAGATGTCGCAGAGTTCGTCTCTTCACCTCCCTGAGCACAAGCGCTTAAAATCACAAAAATGGATAAAAACAACACGGCAAATCGTTTCACTCTTCGTCCTCCTTATTTTTAATATTAAACCGGTTTAAAAATTAGGTTTAAATATTACACACAAAGCTTTACTTTTTATATTAAACCGGTTTAATTCTTACAGAGGGGAAAGCGCTTCCCTTTCCTCTTTTAGTATAGCTGCCCAAAATCATCTTCGCAATAGATTTTTCAAAAAATTAACCCATCCATCTTCCGCCGTCCATCACGAACATCCCGTCGATCCACACATTCGGTTCGCTGACGACGCAGTCGATGTGCACACCGGCATCGATCGTTCCACCGAACGTGCGGTTGCTGCCGAATGCGACGTGTACGGTACTGTACACTTTCTCGTCCTCGAGTACGTTGCCCGTCACACGTGCGCTTTTATTCGTGCCAATGCCGAACTCGCACAGCAGTCTCCCGTCTCCAGTCCCGAGCAACTGCAACAGTTCGGCTCCCTTATCGCCACTCGCTTTTACCAAGCGTCCCCCGGATATAGTCAAAGTGACAGGGTCTGTCACCACGCCAAGCCCAGCGATCGATTGATCGATCACGATCGTCCCTTCCGCCGTTCCTTCCACCGGTGCGATGTAACTTTCTCCAGAAGGCAGGTTGCCGGACTGCGATTTTTCCCTGAATACGCCCGTACTGCTGATCGCATCACGACCTTCTATGGAAAATGTGAGACGAGTGCCCTCTTTTTCAATGACAACTTCTTTCCCTTTGTCCAGGTAGGTGGAGACATACTGTGTGAACGATTGTACTTCATCATAATCTGCCGTAATCGCACCTTCATGCAGCATATCGAGGGTCAGACCCGGCATCGTGGCCAACCGCGCCCCTTCAGCAACCGCTTGTTTTCGGGCATTCGTATGTGTTAAAGAATGTTCCGTTACACACATGATGATGTCAGCTGCTCGCATGGCTTCACTCACGATGAGCGGCGGCTCCTCTCCAGACTTTTGGCGCGGCGACATGTTGACGTGAACACTTTCCAACCCGAGTTCTCTACCCGCCAGTATAAATGACCGCCCGATCGCTTCTTTTATCGTATCTGTGACGACTAACAACGATTCCCCTGGCCTCGCCGCCATATTCACCTGCAATAGTTTTTTCGCTGTTTCCGTGTTATCGTTAGTTTGGATTGGTCCCAAATGAATACACTTCCTTATTGAACACGTATTTGATTTATATATCGAAGTAACGGCTCAAGTTTAACTGATACCTTTTCATCACATCGGTCACTTCTTTTTGTCCCTGTTGCAACAAGTGTAAATGGCGTTTTATACCTTCTTCCGTCATGCGGTACTTCGGGCCGGCCACTGTCAGGGAACCGACGACTTTCCCGCTCTGCCCTAACAGCGGAACAGCGATTGCCGTAACGTCCCTCGTGTACTCTCCTTCACTGCGTGCCCACCCGTTCTCGCGAATCTCGGCAAGTTTTTGACGTAGAATCTCCGGTTCGGTTATCGACGTTGGGGTATGGGCTTTCAATTCTCCGCTCAATACTTCTTCTATCTTTTCTTCCGGCAGAAAGGCCAGAATGGAACGGTAAGAGGCTCCCGCGTAAAGCGGGACCCTGCTGCCGATGGAAACGGAATACCTCACTTTGTTATCGGGTTCCATCGCATCAAGGGTTATGGCCTCATTCCCGTCCAGTCCTGTCAAAAAAATAGACTCCCCGGTATCGATCATTAACTGTTTTAAAATAGGGCGTATCAATTGTGACAGCTTCAAGTTGTCGTACATCACTAAGCCCAATTCCCATAAGCGAATTCCCAATGCGTACTTCTTCGTTTCTATATCCTTCACTAAAAACCGGTTCGATTCAAGGGTAGCCAGAATACGGTATACGGTCGCATGGTTCATGCCGCATTCTTTTGCGAGTTCCCTCGCACCCCATAAAGGTTTTTCTTTTGTAAAATACCCCAGTATTTTGAGAGATTGGTCAACTGTTTTTAACATGCTGCGATTCCCCTTTTGAGTTTAAGAACAATACTTGTTATTTTTATTCGCCATAAATCTTAAGACTCCTGTTCACATAGGAAATCTATAGCAGCCGCTACATAAACTTTCGCACAACGCACGACGTCTTCAACGCGCACTTTCTCATTAAAATTGTGGATGCTCGGCAAGTAGGCCGGTCCGTATTGTAAGACCGGGATGCCGTATGCTCTGAAGTGGCGTGCATCGCTGCTCGCCCACTGCATGACGCCGTACGCTTGATCTCCCGTTACGTAAGAAATGTTGTCGACCACTGCACGGCAAATCGGGTTCTCCGGCGGAGTGTAATTGGCTGTGCTTTGAAAGCCGAACGGCTCGATCTCATAATCGATATTCAATTCGTCCAGTTGTTCACGCACGAAGTTCAGTACATCATCTTGGGTCGCACCAAACGGTAAACGGCAGTCTACTTCAACGGTACATGTGTCGGGCACGACGTTCGACTTTGTTCCTCCTGCAATTGTTCCGATATTACAAGAAATACGTTCAAATATGTCGCGTGCTACAGAGTTTTCATTTTCATCGACATACTTCTTGGACACTTCGATAATCGGCTTCACTTCTTCAGGGATTTGAACAGGTAAGTCCCAAACTTTGCGGATGCGTTCAACAGCTTTCATCGCATCGACGATCGCATTGACTCCTGAGACCGGGGCCAGACTTCCGTGCCCCGCTTTTCCTTTCACCGTCAGTTTAAACCAGCACGATCCTTTCTGTCCGAGTGTCGGGTTGAGTGGGGAGGACGGCTCGGCAATGAGACAACCGTCGCCTTTAACCAAGCCCCGCTCCAACAGCCACGGCACGCCGTGTTCTCCGCCGGTTTCCTCATCGGGAACAATGGCGAGGACGAGTTCTCCCGGCAACTCAATCTTTAAACGTTTCAAAAGAGAAACGGCGAAAATAACCCCCGCCAGCCCCCCTTTCATATCACTGGCTCCGCGGCCGTGAAGCCACCCGTCCTTTACTTCACCGGAAAAAGGATCGAATGCCCATTTTGAACGGTCTCCCGCCGGTACAACATCCGTGTGCCCGCAGTAAATAAGCGTTTTGCCACCCGGTTCCCCGATGCGGGAAATTAAGTTCCACATGTTTTCTCCCGCTTCATGCCATTCTGTTTCGATTCCCGCTCTTGACAAGTACCGCTCAAGGTAACGGCTGATCGGTGTGGAGTTCCCGGGAGGATTCTCACTCGGGAACTGCAATAACCGTGAGCACAGTTCAATCAGTTCTTCCCGATGGTCTTCGACCGCCTGAACAGCCGCAGCTTTCAGCCGCTCAGTTTGTTCGCTCACGACGAACTCACCTCGCGACCCAATGTTTGCAAATGATTCATACTGCCGTACAGTTTCTGTAACAATTCAAACTCCCGTGCATCATAGAACGAACATTTATTTAAACCGTACAATTTAGCGACTTCGATCACAAAGCGTACGACCTGTTCAACGTGTGTCAAGTGTGTCGCACCGGTCGCACATCCGGCTACCGCCACCTCTGTCGTTATCGCCACCCCGACGACAGGGCTCTTTGTCGCCACACACGGCTGTAAGATACTGTTAATGTGATACAGACCGTTACCGTATGGTGTGATGTCTTGAACGGTAATCGGCAACGTCACCGGCATCCGGCCGGTCGTTTGCTGCATCATCTCGAGTAAATCGTTGCTGATGCGCAGGATGTAACCTTCTTTCACCGTCGGGGTAATCGCAAACCCGTTGTGGCTCACAACGACGTTTCCTTTTGTCGTATCGATCGACAGAATCGCATCCATTTCCTCCGACACTTCGTACCGGTTCATTGTGGCAATGTCAACCGGCGAATCCATAAACGGAACAGGATCGTGAGGGAGAGTCGGGGCAGTCGGACACACGTGGGTGGTGAGCAGGACATCTCCTTCTAACACATCGCCTTTCTTTCTCATGTCTGCCAGCTTGGCGGCAGCGGACAGACAGGCGAGTGCACCGTCTCCATCGGAGACGAACCCGAGCTGTTCCGGACGTGCACCGATCCCTCCCAGGCGGCCGATGATCCCTAAAGTAGGTGCCGATCCCCCACTGCTTTTCCCGTTTTTTCCGGGGATGAGAACTTTGACAAAGTCGGTCGATCCTTTTTCTCCTTGAACGGTTTGAAATTCGACACGAGAAGAATCAAGACCTGAAAAGTACTTTTTCACGGATTCAATCGCTTCGATGTTGTCTAACAAATCATAGACTTCCAAAACGTGTTTTAACGACATGGTGCAATCTCCTAACTACTGTTTATATTTCTCCCATTCGATGACAAGCAACGGTATGACCTTTGCGGTAGTCTTGAAATGTCGGACGTTCCGTCCTGCACTTTTCGACGACAAAAGGACAGCGCGTGTGAAACGGACATCCGGACGGCGGGTTGATCGGGCTCGGCACATCACCCGACAGCACGATGCGCTCTTTATTTTCTTTCGGATTCTGCTTCGGTACAGCTGACAGCAAAGCACGTGTGTACGGGTGTTGCGGCCTTTGGTAAATATCTTCGTACGTGCCGAGTTCGACAATTTTTCCCAGGTACATGACCGCAATACGGTCACTCACGTATTCCACCACACCCAAATCATGGGAAATGAACATGTATGTTAACTGAAATTCCTTTTGTAAATCTTTAAGCAGATTGATCACTTGTGCCTGAATGGACACATCGAGCGCCGATACTGGTTCGTCACAGATGACCAAGTCGGGATTGAGGGCAAGGGCGCGCGCGATATTGATACGTTGCCGCTGGCCGCCGCTGAATTCGTGCGGATAGCGTTCCCCGTGGTATGAAGCGAGCCCTACCACTTCCAGCAGTTCATCTACTTTCTTTTCCCGTTCTTTTTTCGTCCCGACCCGGTGGATCAGAAGCGGTTCCATGATCAAATGTTTGACCGTTTTTCGCGGATCAAGTGAAGCGTACGGATTTTGAAAAACCATTTGAATGGATTTGCGTGCTTGCCGTATTTCTTTTGCCTTTAATGAAGCGAGATCCTGACCTTTAAACAGGACAGAACCTTCCGTAGGGCGGATCAATTGATTGACGAGCCTGGCCGTTGTCGATTTGCCGCAGCCCGATTCACCGACGATTCCGAGCGTCTCACCTTGGTACACATCAAAGCTGACATCATCCACCGCGCGGACATATCCGGTCGGTTTGGAAGAAAACACTTTATTTCTTATCGGAAAATACTTTTTCAAATGGCGAACCTCTAAAATGGCTTCACCCATTCTGACCGCCCTCCTTCCGTTCAAGGCGCGCACTTTTCGTTTGGAAGTGGCAAGCCGTTAAATGGCCGGGTTCCACTTCGATCAACGGCGGTTTTTCCTTAAAGCACTTCTCTTCGGCATACGGACAACGCGCGGCAAACGGGCAACCGACCATTTCCTCCCGCAAATCCGGCGGGTTACCCGGGATGGAAATCAATGTTCCTCTGCTTTTCGCATTTCCCGTCACTTGCGAGTTCAGCAATCCCCACGTGTACGGGTGAAGCGGATTGTCGTACAGCTGATCGGCAAACGTGTATTCGACGATGTTTCCGGCATACATGACGATGACGCGTTTACAAACTTCCCATACAACACCCAAGTCGTGCGTGATCATTATAATGGATGTGTTCATTTTTTGCTGCAGATCTTTCATCAGTTCAAGTATTTGTGCCTGAACGGTCACGTCTAATGCGGTTGTCGGTTCGTCGGCTATGAGTAATTTCGGATTACACGAAAGAGCGATCGCGATCATGGCACGCTGGCGCATACCGCCGGAAAACTCATGGGGATATTCCTGCATTCTCCGCTCCGGTTCAGGGATGCCGACCAATCGCAGCATTTCAACCGCGCGCCGTTCGGCTTCTTTTTTTTTCACCTTTTGGTGGAGCTTAATGACTTCAGTGAGCTGGTTACCCACTTTAAAAACGGGATTTAACGACGTCATTGGGTCCTGGAAAATCATCGAAATTTCGTTACCGCGAATGCGGCGCATTTCTTTATTCGATAACTTTGTCAGGTCTTTTCCTTCGTATAAAATGCTCCCTCCTACAATTTTACCGGGAGGAGAAGGAATAAGCCCGAGTATTGACGTTGCGGTGACACTTTTACCTGAACCGGATTCTCCGACAATCCCGATTGTTTCCCCTCGTTTAACGTCAAAGGTGACGCCGCCCACCGCTTTTACCACACTGGAAGAGGTGCGAAAATGCACTTCCAAATCTTTCACACGCAATAAAACATCTTCGTGCACCAAGTCCCATCACCTCGTTTCCTTCGATCACCCTAGTTTTTCATTTTAGGATCCAGAGCGTCACGCAATCCGTCACCGAATAAGTTAAACCCGAGGACTGACAATAGAATCGCCATCCCTGAAAATGTGGCCATGTGCGGTGAAAGGACGAGAAAATCTTTTCCATCCTTCAAAATACTCCCCCATGAAGCAGTCGGAGGTTGAACACCTACGCCCAAAAAACTGAGAGCCGCCTCGGAAATGATCGCTCCGGCAATATTCATCGTGGCGTATACAATAATCGGAGCCATGCAGTTCGGTAAAATGTGCCCGAACACGATCCGGTCATCTCTCGCACCTAGGGAGCGTGTGACTTCAATGTACTCTTCTTCTTTCACACTGAGTACCTCACCACGTACGATACGCGCAAATCCGGGTATGTTGGCAATCCCAATCGCTATAATAACGTTAATCAACCCTTGCCCCATAACCGTCATTAAAGCGATAGCCAGTAAGATAAAGGGGAACGCAAACAGACCATCCATTGCCCGCATAATGACTGCATCGAGCTTACCTCCGTAGTAACCGGCAGTGAGACCGAGTAACGTCCCGACGATGCCTCCCAAACAAACAGCCAAAACACCGACAACGAGTGAGATTTGTGCTCCGTAAACAATTCGGCTGAACACATCGCGTCCGTAGTTGTCCGTGCCGAGTAGATGCCCGTCCGTTCCGGGTTTTAAGAGTGGCAAACCTCCCATGCTGTTGGGATCATGAGTGGCGATGAGGGGAGCGAATACGGCTGTGATGATCATCCCGGCGATAATAAGCAAACCGATAACGGCCAGCTTATTGCGTAACAATCGACGCCATACACTGCTTTCCTTACGGCTTTTCTTCGTTACCTGAGCCGCGTTCGGTGAAGCTTGCACATCTGCGCCGTTCATCTAGCTCCCTCCTTTTTCCTTCACCAGTTTCACACGTGGGTTAATGACCATATAAAGTAAATCAACGATCAAGTTGACCAGGACAAAAATAATCGCAATAAACAAGATCGTTCCTTGTACGACCATGAAGTCGCGTTTTTCAATCGCATCAATAATTAAGCGCCCCATCCCCGGCCAGTTAAAAATGGTCTCGGTTAAGACGGCACCTCCGAGCATCATCGATATTTGCAAGCCCATGACTGTTAATAACGGTCCGGCGGCATTTTTTAACGCGTGCTTCCAAATGACAATGATTTCTCTCAAGCCTTTCGCGCGCGCCGTTTTAATGTAATCCTGCCGTACGACTTCAAGCATGCTGGAACGGGTGATACGGGCAAACGTAGCCATTGGAATGGTGGCAAGTGTGATACTTGGCAAAATGAGATGTTTGAATGATCCCATACCTGTTGCGGGAAACCAACCTAAGTTGACACTGAACAGCAAAACCAGCATGACGCCGAGCCAGAATATCGGCATCGATACGCCGACCAAAGATAAAAACATGAGAGAATAATCGTAAACCGAGTATTGTTTTGTTGCCGATACAATACCTGCGGGAATCCCGATCCCGAGGG
This sequence comes from Novibacillus thermophilus, assembly GCF_002005165.1. Classification (NCBI taxonomy): domain Bacteria; kingdom Bacillati; phylum Bacillota; class Bacilli; order Caryophanales; family Thermoactinomycetaceae; genus Novibacillus; species Novibacillus thermophilus. The sequence continues at coordinate 2,185,201 of NZ_CP019699.1, read as the reverse complement.
CTATAAGGAGAGCACAGGCTGACAGGATGACCGTGTTCGGAAAACGCTCCATTATGAGCGAGGTGACGTGTTCCTTGTAATAGATCGATGTCCCGAGGTCACCGCGCAACAAGTCGAGAATGTAATTAAAAAATTGGAGATAGATCGGTTCATTAAGGCCCAGTTGCTCCCGCATGTCTTCCACCGCTTCGACAGAAGCCTGCGGACCCAGCATAACGGCCGCCGGGTCCCCAGGAATAATGCGCGTAATGAGAAAAACAACTGTCGCCACAACGAACAAAGTCGGAACCATGTCTATCATCCGTTTAACGATGACTTTCAGCAAACCGGTTCCCTCCTCACCATTTCACGAGGATGTGCTTATTCATCAATCCAAACGTTGTTGTTCGGGTTGACAATGATGAACGAGTTGTCCGCCATAACGTTGAAGTCTTTTACTTTATTTTGAATGGCAGCCGCAATTTCCACATTAGTCAGTTCGACGCGAGGAACATCCTTAACAATGCGTTCCAACGCCTCAGCGTACAATTGTGCACGTTCATCTTGGTCTGCTGTTTCTTGTGTCGCCCGATTCAACAGCTCGTCCACTTCAGGATTGTCATACCCGTACCCGTTTCCTAATGATCCGATTTGATCGCTGTGAAACATCTGGTACAAGAAGAAGTCCGGATCCGGATACCATGTCCAACCCATCGCATACAAAGGTGCGTCTCCCTTGGAGGCAATGTCACTGAACGTTCCCCATTCAACAGATTTGATCTCGACGTTGATGTTCAAGTTTTCTTTCATCTGTTGCTGGAAGATGGTGGCATGCGGTACACGCGATTCGATCACGTATAGCTCCGTGTCGAAACCGTCCGGATAACCGGCCTCAGCAAGCAGTTCTTTCGCCTTTTCCGGGTCGTATTCCGGCACTTCTACTTCTAATGATTCATCATATCCCCATGAACCTTTCGGCAACGGTAATTTGGACGCTTCGGCACCCCCCCATTGATAGACACCTTTTACCAAAGCATCAACATCGGTAGCCATATTAATCGCTTTTCTGACACGAATGTCTTTCGTCGGGCCTTCTTGCATGTTCATGCCGATATACTCAATGGATAATCCGGGAACTGTCAGCAATGTTAGATTTTCTTCCTGCTCAATGACTGCGCGGTTTTGACCTTTGACATCTGTTGCGATATCAATGTCTCCCGAACGAAGAGCGTTTGCCATCGTGCTCTGATCTGTAATGGCTGTCCACACTAAGGAATCGAGATGCGGTTTCGGTCCCCAGTATTTTTCGTGTCTGGACAACTTAATTTCATCATCTTGTTTCCACTCACTGAGTGTAAAGGGGCCTGTCCCTACCAAATGTTGACCGAATTTGTCTCCCCATCCTTCGACCTCTTCTTTAGGAACAATCACGTTACCTGCATCGGTCAATACAGCCAGAAGAGTGGAGTTAGGCTCTTTTAGGTGAACTTTTACTTTGAAATCGTCAATGACTTCCACTTTTTCCACCATGCGCAACCGATTCATGGCGGATTCCTTGGCCGAGCGTTCCAAGCTGTATTTTACATCTTCAGCAGTCATTTGACGCCCGTCTTGATATTCACCCGGTTGAAAATAAACGTCGTCTCTCAATTCAAACGTGTAAGTCTTTAAGTCATCAGAAATTTCCCAGTCGGTCGCGAGAGACGGTTCGATTTCACTCAAATCGTTGCTGTAAATAACGAGTGTGTCGGCAATGCTTTTGATCACGTTGGATTCATAAACACCCGTATACGCAATGGGGTCTAATGTCATCGGTTGGGCTGAAAGGGCCACTCTCAGCTCGCCGCCATCTTTCGGCTCGCTGTTACTGTCAGTCGATTCCGCATTGTTCTCTTCGGACGACGATGTATCGCCGCCTCCTCCGCAAGCTGTGAATATTAAAGAAAAAATAAGTAAAACAGACAACAATACACGATATTTAACGAAATATGAAGTCAATGCATTTTCTCCTTCCCACTTTTTTAAGATTTAGATATATAAAAGGGTTCGTTTTATTAACATGCCTCCTCCCTCTTGCTATTTGGTTCATATAATGCAACATTAATTCATTAAATGAAATTATTAGTAATATTATAGCAAACTGGACAACCAATGTAAATATAAATTCATTGTTGACAGTTTTTAAAAACCCTTGCTTAAATTGCAATCCTGAATTATTCATAACCGCGTCTCAAATGTTTTAAAAACCAGTTTCAAGCCTGATTTTTGTAAGTTTTTGGTTTCCCTAGATGTTTTCTCAAATATATTACCTAATCTACTGGAAAAACAGCAGGAAGTCATACGCTAGCTTTCATAATCGGCTGTAAAAGGGCACACTGATCCTGTGGTCAATGTGAATGCTATGAGATTGACTTTTCTAATATCATCTCATTCAACCAAACCGTGGGAGGTGATGGATGGTTCGTAAAGTCTGCCAATAAGCCTTTTGATACAGACAACTGCTGCACAGTTTAAATGTCAGATATCTGCCTGAACGAACCAGCTTTCCCGCGATCTTAAGCAACTTCAAACGGATGTTGTCGATACGATTTTTGTTCATCGTTCTGGGTAGACACAGTCGACGAAACCAGTTGTTGAAGTTATAGGCGAGCACCATGAGTTGCAGCTTTGTGGCGTTGCTGTAAAACGATGGACTGCTCATCTGATCGAAAGCAAAGCCGTTCTTGGCTTCTTTGATAAAGTTTTCCATCGTGCCACGGTTCGCATAAAGCTTGACGATGTTTTTGGGTGAGAGCCCCATGTTGGTCACGATGAAGGTGTAGGTGAAGAAAAGCTCACCTTCCGGTTTCTCCATCTTGACCACCACACGACGCGGCTTATCCCAAGCACGTGCCTGGTAGTCAAATGATGTGTAAAACACCTTGGCTTCTGTCGTGTTCAGATCAAACTGTTTCCAGAGTTCATCTTCAAATGGCTGTGCTTTTTGTTTCAACACGTTGTTTGCTTTTAAGCGGATCACATAGTGGACATCATGTGTTTCCGCCAATTGATAGAGAGCCGGGATGGCAAAACCGCTGTCCCCGCGTATGCATAGCGTTGCCCATGGACTTTGCTTCCGATATCGCTTGATTTCAGGGCCGACAAAGCGGACGACTTGCCGGGATGTGTACACATGACCAGCGCGCAGTTCTGCTTTGAGACAATCTCCAGTCAGTCCATCAAACATCATCAGGGGATGGTAACCCTGGGCTTGATAATGCGTGTTAAAGGCGGATCCATGCTGTTCACCATAGGTGGCCAAGTTGGTCGAGTCCAGATCCATCATGATGTTTTCCTTGGGTTGGATGATATCGACTCGTTTTTGCATCAGTGAATTGACCGATTGCAACTGCTTCATCGTTTCCTTATCCAATTTCTGATTTAGCCGGGAAATGGTCGGTTGAGAAGCCAGGACTTCTTTACCCAAAATGGTGGTCAACACAGGTTCATGACGTAATTCATCGGCATGATCATCCGCATGATACCCGGCAATGTGCTGATAGATCTTTTGGATGATGACGTCATCGTTAAAATGGATGTGATGACGGTTTGGATCATTCACATTGAGGTGATCCGTGATCGCTTGACTGAGCCCGATTTTTTCATCAAATTCTTTATACAGTAACCAACCGGCATCTGAGGTCAGGTTTCCACCTTCAAAATTGACTTTCACACTTTTGTTGAAATGCATGGTCTGCTCGTTTACACTATGCATAAGGGAGCCTCCTTGGTTTGTATTGGTTTTGGTCACTTTTACAATACCAAAGGTTGGGCTCCATTTCTATTTTTCACCCATTGGGTGAAAAGGTGGAATGCTTTTAATGGCCTGGTATGACGCGCTTTTTGATATTTTAAGTTCAGCTATATGAATAATTCAGGGCAATATTAAATGCAACAAAATTTAATACCATTATATGGTAACCGTTACGATATACCCATTTTGTAGGCTTTATATGGGGCAGCGGGCATGATAGGCTGGGTTAGCCAAGCGATTTGCCTTGCCAACATCGCCCAATCGCGAGAAGTCATGTCCGCCGGGGCCCCATGTCAAGCCGTCGCCAGTGGTTTTCAGTTACAGGTTCCGTCTTCCGTTACTAGGCTTGGACTAACCAACCCTCTTGATTTCTTCAGCGAACTGATCATTTGGGCCTGGTATCTTAAGATTTTTCGGGGGAGCGTGTTACACCAGTTCTCCACATAGTGTATGAGGGTGTCATCGATCTCCTCCAAGGCTTTTCCTTTCGGTATGAACCGCCGGATAAGGCCGTTATGACGTTCATTTGTTCCCCGTTCACAGGATGTGTAGGGATGCGTGTAATAAACCGCTACACCATCTTGGTGAACTGTCTGTGTGAGTTCACTGAATTCCGAACCATTGTCTGAGGTAATGGTTTTGAAGACAGAGGAGAACCTGTCCCCGTAAAGGCTTTTGAGTGATTGGACCGCGTTATGGACGCTTTCCACGGTCTTCTGTCTGATCTTGAGGATGTGTTCTTTACGGGTCTTCCGTTCAGTCAATGTCAGAAGGGCTGCCCCTTTCTTACGATTTCCTAGCACGGTGTCGATTTCCCAATGGCCAAATTCCTGGCGCTCCTCAATGTGAGCGGGTCGTTCTTCAATGCTGGCTCCTAGAATCTTTTTGTGCTGTCTTATGCGCTTCTTTTTCGTCTGTCGCGTGACCTTTAGGGGGAGATCGATATTCTTCACCGGCAGCAGGCCAAGATCAATGTAATGGTACAAGGTCTTGGTACACACCGTGGCTTCAAATAACTGATTGGCCTTCACATAACCGCAGACGGCATCGGGAGACCAATGGTCCAGTTGCATCTTTTTCACGGCGAAATGGATAAATGCAGTGGCTTTCATAAGTTTGTACTTCGCACCACAACGGGAACGATTCTTCTCGTAAACGGCTTGTCCCGTTTCAGGGAAATACGTTTGATATTCCGTGAGATCCGATTTCCGTTGTGTGACGGTGCCGCGTTTCAATTCGCGAGAGATGGTCGACTTATGGCATCCAATCACATCTGCAATTTCTTGTAAGGTTTTTCCTTCGCCACGAAGGGCATTAATTCGCCCGCGGTCATAAGGCGTGAGATGTGAAAAGGTACGCTCCTTTGTGTTATCATGGGAGTGAGCCATCGGTAATTCCTCCTGTTATGAGGGTTTTCGTCGACTTAATCATAACGGAATTACCATGGCTTTTGTTTATCCCGAATTTCGAATGTGGATAACATCAGCTATTTCTAGCATTACCCACATGGAAACAAACAGTAAAAGTGGAAACTAAACTTGTCCTTTCGATGGGGTTTCTTGTTCTTGGGATACACTTTCCCCCTCCCCACACAAGCGGGCTCGGTTATTTCCATGTAAAAGTTTGGATAGGCATTATTGTAGGAGAACCACCCGTTCTTCCATGCGCCGCCAACTGTACTCATTTTGGAAGGCTGCCGCGATTTTTAGAATGACTTGGCGACTGCGATAGATGATCGTACCAGGGACATGGAAAAACTCCTTACGAAATCGTGCAATGGTATAGCGGCGATGAACCGGTTCACAGCAGTCCATCTTAAAACGCTCGAATACATTGTAGGCCAACAGCTTCAGCAACAGATCGATTTCATTGGCTTTAAACGAATCTGTCGGAATACGGTGAATCGAAAAGCCGTGCTTCACTTCTTTGATGTAGTTCTCCATGCACGCGCGCTGATTGTAAAAACGCCAAATGTCGATGGGCTCCCAATCCAAATTGGTCACGATTGCTTCGTAATCCCAAAGAAAGTCGAATTGGAGTTGATCACCATCGTAGCGTTCGGCTTTCCTGATGACGACCACCATTCGAGCCTTTTTCCAAGAAGTGGCTTTGTACACTAAACAAAGGCCTTCGATGATGACGTCTCCGTCCACATAGCGTTTCCAATGAGGACATTTGGCGACTTCTTTGGCTAACCGATGCGTCCATTTGAGTTTGCCAACGTAGCCGATCTGTTTGCCTTCCCAAAAACTATAGAAGGTTTCGCCGCCGAATCCTTTGTCGAATCGGGCATACTTGACTTTACACGATTTAGGAAGACGTTGAAGGGTTTCCTTCGCGAAAGTATGGGCATTGCGGGAACAATGCGTATTGCCTGAACGCAGTTCGGCATTAAGGTAAAGACGGGACTTTCCTTCAAAGGCGATGAGTGGTTGGAAGCTTTTACGTCCGGGCTTTTGAGCGTTTGTCCCAACTTCGGCCCCTTCCTGATTCCCGTACACCGTCTCAACGGTGGAATCGAGGTCGAGAATGCATTCGTCGGATAGGCAGGGAGTGATGAGATCAAGGTTTAATGCCTTCAAGTCCCGACGGATCGTGGGCATGGAGACAGCAGCGCGGCACAGTTCTTTATACAAAAGAGTGTGATGGGGACAACGTCCACCTAAAAATCGACGTACCAGCGAATCGTCTCGCAATGAGCGGAAATGGAATATACGTTCGCAACCCAGTAGCCATCCGACTAAAAGGTACATCAAGATCTTGAAGAACGGAAAAAGCGTATTCCGGCCTTTCCCGCAACCTATCTGACGAAAAGCGTCTTCCAGTTTGATTTTTTCAAGGTACGCAAGCAAGGGTTTACTCCCTGCGTGTGAGGTTGCATTCTTTAGCGTGAATTCTGTTTTCATTTTGGCGATGTTTGTGGTAGACTTCACCTAACGGGTGCCCCTCTCTTTGGGTTTTGTTGTTCGTTCAAACACCATTATACCAAGGATTGGAGCACCTTTATTACTGGATCAAGCAACTTTACTTTCGAAATTCAGGTTTATTTCTTTTGTTGCATTTCATTTTACAATGAGCGTTTAAAACCGTTGTACCATTGATAGATAAGTTACGTTGTGACGGAAGCGAGGAAAATATTACACATGCGAGAGAAGATAGGTATTTTGACAATCGGGCAATCTCCCCGCACCGATATGACCCCCGAAATGCGAGCATACCTTCCGGAGCATATCGGCGTTGTCGAAATGGGAGCCCTTGACGGACTTTCAGAGACTGTACGAAAACCGTTAGAGCCCGGGGAAGAGGATATCACACTGGTTTCTCGTTTGCATAACGGGCGTTCGGTAAAAGTTTCCGAGGAAGCGATACTGCCACTGTTGCAGGAAAAGATAAGAGCATTGGAAGCGGCGGGAACAAAGACCACCATACTGGCGTGCACCGGTTCTTTCCCTCCGTTAGACAGTCGGTATCCGCTGTTGTATCCCGACGCATATTATACCATTTCATCTCAGGGGTACTTCCCAAAGGCAAACTGGGTATCATTGTACCGCTACCGGAACAAATCGATCAAACTCGACACAAATGGAAAAAAGCCGGCCTCGACCTGGCTGTTGCAGCCGCGTCTCCTTATGATGAGGAAGCCGATTTTGAGAAGGCCGCTGCGGTTTTTAAAAGAGGAGAACGTGGATATAATCGTGTTGGATTGCATGGGGTACAGCGAAGAGATGAGAGATAGAGTGAAGCGAATCGCCGATTCCCCGGTTGCCTTGTCACGCAGCGTTGTCGCCAGAGCGGCAGCGGAGTTGGTGTAAAAGTTACACACATACACTGAAACGGGAGAAAGTGTTTTCTTTACGCTCTTAATCCCCTTGAAGACCCTAATTTTAACCCCCCTGTGACAATGCGCTGCCACAGGGGGTTAATAAGGCAAATTTAAAGTCTATTGCCACTTCTGAATCAAATTATTAGCAGCAGCCTTGAGAACCTTATAAGCTTCCTCAGAAATCAGCTTGTTTTCTCTCTGATGGTCAAGCAGGTGTTTAAAACTCTTCATGTGTTTGACCACTTTTTCGGCTGCCCCTTGCTTCTCATAAAGATCCACTGAAGTTAAATGGATTTTTAAGGAGCGGGCCGTACGCTCGTCCTCGAATGCTCCTTGTTCTTCGAATTTCTCGACAAGTACCTTTATGTCAGCTGCACTTACATCAGCAGAATCTCCCGATACCGGACTCAGCTTATAGCTGTACGAATACGGTTGATCAGCATCGAGCGTAAATTCCGGATGCGGTCTGGCGCCCCAGCTGTTGTCACCGCCCAACCCCATTTGCTTGTAGTTGAGCCGCAACGTAATCTCGTCCCGTTTGGTCAGTTTATACGGGTGTGACACGCTGTCCAAGTCGTGGGGGGTGTAGTGCAACGCATTGACTTCAATGAGTGGCAGTCCTTCTGCCTTCAGGCCGACGCCCTGTTCATTCGTCAGGGTGACCCAGCGGACGTCCGTCTTGTTCCCCGTCTCTTGTGGTTCCAGGTAAGGAACGTACTGTTCGTCTACTGTTCCGCTGTAGACGCCGACGAAAGCACCCGTCTTTCTGTCCCAGTAGTTCTCATGCGGTCCTCGGCCGTACCACGTGATCGTTTCAAATTCTTCCGGCAGGGTGAGCATCATCCCGACTTCCGGAATTTCGGGCAGATTCTCTCCCGGCTCCAATGTACTGTCGACGACGATGTCCCCGCTGCCGTATACCGTATACGTGACGGTGTACCGGGATTCAGCCGTCGTCGGCAAGGTTGCATCGACTTTGATTTCAACTACTTTGGACCCTTTCTCTGAGACAGTCACGTCTTGGATGTCCCAATTTTGTCCCGCCTCGCGCCACGTCCGTGTCCGGCCGGGCATGCCGTTCCCTTTGTCGTTATCATTCGGAGCCCTCCAGAAATTCGGGGTGGGTCCTTCTTTTATCAGCTGGGTGCCTTGATACGCATACGAGGAAATGGTTCCTCTTTCTTTGTCAAATGCTAGGACAAAATCGTCCCCTTCAACCGTCACCCTATCCTCCTCATCCGCAACGTCCACCGGGCCCATCTCTCCTTCGTCGACGACCGGTTTCTCAGGGACGACATATGGGATCTCAAGCTGTTCCCTGGCCACTTCGTGCCCTTTTTCCGCCCACGAAGTGGTGTCAGGCAAAGTAAAGCTGATCGTTAACCAGTATTCAGCTCCCGGCTTCAGTTCCGGCTGTTCAAAGGGGATGGTCACCACTTTGCTTTCACCCGGGGCGATATCCAGCCGGGGCATCGGCTCCTCTTGCAGCGTCTCCCCGTCCTCTGCCACGTTCCACGTCACGTCGAAGGCGTTTAAGTTCGTGAAGAGGAAATCATTCTGGATTTCAACCTTCCCTCGTTCCACGTCTACCGGTTTGACTTTTATATTTTGGTAAACTTTTTTCACTTCCCATAGTTCCGGCTGCACCGTTCGGTCCGGGAACACTGCTCCATTGACGCTAAAGTTTCCGTCATTCGGGTGGTCTCCCCAGTCCCCGCCGTACGCGAAAAACTCTTTCTGTTCGTACTCAAATTCGTCAAAACGATCGAAATCCATCCACAACACCGTATGTTCGTCCGGTGTGCGCTGATCGTCGTTCAGTTCTTCTGCTGACAACGCCCGATTGTAGATGCGTACTTGATCGATGGCCGCACCAGTCAGGCGTTCTGTATGTTCGGAGTTGCGCCCGATGTTGACCGGGAAGCCGTTTCGGTTGACGACACCGGAAAATGTTTGCTCCGCTTTCAGCTCGCCGTCGATGTACAGTTTCAGAACACGGCCGTCAAATACGCCTGCCACGTGGTGCCAGTTGCCGTACCAGTCGTCCGGAGCTTTCGCTTTGGCGACGACCCACTGATCGCTGTACACGAAGAACTCGATTTCGCCATTGGGGTTTTGTTTGATCGCAAACTGGGTATCCCCTTCGTCACAAAAGGACTGTGCGTACGTGTCGGCTCCGGTTTGACCCACGCTTCCAGCGTAAACGCGTCCGTCAGATCCAGTTCCGGTGCATGTGGAAGTGTCACGTATCCTTGAATCCCGTTACCGTTCACGCCGTCGACAATGTCGCCGAATAGTTCACCGGTGAGGTTGCTCGCGCTTTCGTCTGGTGTCTCGTACTTTTTCGGAGTAGGCCAGCGCAAGGCTTGATCGACCCAATCCCAAATAAATCCGCCCTGGAGATTGGGGTACTCCTCAAACACTTCCCAGTATTTGTACAGGTTCCCGATGCTGTTTCCCATGGCATGGGCGTATTCACACAAGATTAACGGCTTCGTATTGCCTGATTTCCCGTAATCTTCAACGAAGGAGACACTCGAGTACATATGGCTTTGAACGTCAGTCCAACGGTTGTCTCCTTCGTAGTGAATGAGTCGAGTCGGGTCCGCTTCTTTCACCCACTCGGCCATATGTTTAAACGTGTCGCCGGCGCCAGCTTCATTCCCTAACGACCAGATCAATACGGAGGGGTGATTTTTATCCCGCTCCACCATGCTTTTTAAGCGGTCGAGGGACGCTTCTCGCCAACGGGGGTCACTGGCCGGGACACGATCTCTAACGCCGTGTGTTTCTAAATTGGTCTCATCGATGACGTACAGGCCGTATTCGTCAGCGAGCTCATACCACCTCGGGTCGTTCGGATAGTGGGAAGTCCGCACGGCATTCACATTGAACTGCTTCATCAGCTTAATGTCTTCGATCATGCGCTCTTCGCTGAGTGTTCTTCCCGTGTCCGGATCGATCTCGTGCCGGTTAAAACCTTTAAACATGATCGGTTTGCCGTTGATTTTCATTTGTCCGTCTTCCAGTTCGAACTCGCGGAAACCGACCCGCGTGCTCACGGTCTCAATCAGTTCACCAGACGTGTCTTTCAGACTTAAGACGAGGGTGTACAAATTGGGGTTTTCTGCCGACCATTTAAGCGGATTTTCCACAAACTGATCCAATTCGACGGATACTTCTTGTTCACCGTCAAAGGTGGCGTCCATCACCATGGGCTCTTCAAATACAGGATGTTTTTTCGCGTCGTACAGCATCGCTTCCACTGTGTGCGCGTCCGCCTGATTCTGACTGTAGTTCCTCACATCTACACTCACTTGCAGCGTCGCATCTTCATACGCTTCATCCAAATCGGTCCTTACTGTAAAATCCCGCATGTGGACCTTCGGGGTCGAATACAAGTAGACGTCCCGGAAGATGCCGCTCAGTCGAATGAAGTCCTGGTCTTCCAGCCAGCTGCCGTCAGACCAGCGGTACACTTCAACAGCCAGTGTATTGTCTCCCTCCTGGACATACTCGGTGATGTCGAACTCCGCCGGGGTGAAACTGTCTTCGCTGTATCCGACTTTCTCCCCGTTTACCCACAAATAGAAAGCGGATTCAACCCCCTGGAACGAAATAAACACTTGACGTCCGTCCCAGTTTTTGGGAACGGTGAAGGTTTGGCGGTAGGAACCGACCGGATTGTAAACCGTTGGCGCTTGCGGCGGTGACGGATTTTCGTAACCGGTCCACGGATAAGTGATATTGGTGTATATCGGGTAATCGTACCCTTCCAACTGCCAGCTGCTGGGAACGGTAATGGTGTCCCAGCTACTATCGTCGTAATCGGTTTCATAAAAGTCGACCGGCCTGGACGCAGGGTTCTCAGACCAATGAAACTTCCACTCCCCGTTGAGGGATTGGTAAAAAGGAGAGTTTTCCCGTTTCCCTTCCAATGCCCGTTCGACAGTGTCGTACGGCATTAACGTAGCATGTGCTGGCTCTCTATTCACCTGGAAAATTTCGGGATTGTTGTTCCACTCCACGTCATCGTTTCCTTCCTGGGCGAAGCCCGGCATTCCGAAGGTAGACACCACCAGTACAAACAACAAAGCGATAAGCAAGCTTTTTCGACCCATTGAAAACGCTCCTTAACCTTTATTTTTTGGCAGGCAACCTTCTGAATCCATCAGCAAACTGACCACATCACTCTCTATGACGGACAGCCCTCCTTCCTCTTTGTCCTAAAGATGAGTATCATTCTAAGCAAATTCTATCAATTGTATCAGATTGATTGCGATATAAAAGCTATATATTTTTTTGCGATTTGCTTCACATTTTTGCGGCGGGGAAAATTCTAGTTTTTTTCACCTTTATTTTTTCACAATCAGCAAAATGTACGGAGATGTCGGCGGGGCGTTGATGTGTGCGTACTTGGAGACGACATACGAGGAATGGGAAAGTTGACTCACGTACGCCTCCACGTCAGCCGCTTCCTGCTCACCACCAGCATGGCCGCGGTACAAGACGATGACGACGGCGCCGCCTGACTGCAGAAGGGACAAGGCAGCGGCAACAGCTTCACACGTGGTGGCTCCCTGCGTGACGATCTCTCTGTCCGAACCAGGCAAGTAGCCGAGGTTGAATACGACGGCTTTCACTGGGGTGTTCAGCTTTGAGATGTCGGTGTGTGTCGTGTGGTGTAACCGTACGCGATGGGAGAGGTTGTGGTCTTTCAGACGCTCACGCGTATTCTCAATGGCTTCACGCTGAACGTCGAACGCGTGGACGATACCAGCATCCCCCACTTTTTGCGCCAAAAAGAGGGTGTCGTAGCCGTTTCCGGCTGTCGCGTCAATGACCGTGTCTCCCTCTTGAACGTACTGGGCGAGGAACAAGTGGGCCATGTCCGTCATGCGTAAAAACCCCATCTTCACCCTCCTCGACGCCTGTTTTTTCAGCCGCAACGGCGACGTGAAAATCTTGTGATGGTGGATAACGGTTCCGAATGTTTGCCGTTCTCCGGGAGGCAACATATGAACATCAACTGTTACACACCCTTCACGACAATGGCCCTGACAGCAACTGGACCGTGGACCCCGATGCTCAGATCGTTTTCGATATCTGACGAACGACTCGGCCCGGTGATGAAGTGAACAGATGACGGCAACTCCCGTCCTTGAACACGCTGTAGCGGTTCAAACACCTCACCCATCCGCGAGACAATTTGCGACTCTTTCATGAGGGCGACGTGTATCGCGGGCAGCAAGCTGACCGAGCGCGGTTGCTTGTCCGTCGTAAAGAGGACAATCGTGCCTGTATTGGCCACGGCGTACTGTACGGTGGTGATCCCGATGTCCGCCTTTTTCGCCATGTCCATAAAGTCGGGGGCAGCGGGGTCGGAGTACACCTTCTCACTTTCCCACAGACAATCGAGTTCCCATCCGCCATAGACATCCCGGTGCCACGTGACGACGACCTGAGACTCAGCCACGACGCGCTGCAAAACGTGCCGAGTTTGTCCGATGTGATCAACGACATCGACGTGTCCGCCGAGGGCAGACAGTTCCTCGCAAAACCGTGCCACCTTATCCACAACTGCCCCTTCGCCGAACGGTTCTTCCCGGTAAAACGAAGGGACACCGCGCACGTCCCGGGCCGGCGGCGTCGTTTGGCGCGGGCGCCCCAAGCGGTCGGCTATGTGTTGCAAAAAGTCTTCACGATTCACGGGCATCACCTGCATCTTTCCCATGCAAATCCTTGACACGGTCCTCCGAAACGTCCGACCCTTCTTTTTCCAGTTCTGCCCATATGTCCCGGAACGAACGGGCCGGCGGCTCCGGCAAGTGCCGGTGATCCGTCCAGCCTTGGAGCGGTCCGGTAAAGGGCCTTGCCCACTCCATGCGCGACCCGTCTCCCACGGTCGCCCGCTGCAGTTTACGCGCCACTTTGCCGCCGGCGCTGTAAGTTGAAGCGGAACTGAACGCCTTGCCGTACAGGCGAAAGGCCAGCTGCTCCCCTTTGGACGTTTCCCCCTTTTCCACCTTGCGCCGCCTCAAGTGGACGAGCATGTCGTGGAGGGGAATTTTCACCGGGCAGGCGTCGTAACAGGCGCCGCACAAACTGGAGGCGTAGGGCAACTCCTCTGCCTGTCCGTCGTCCTGGCGCAAGAGCGGAGTGAGGACAGCGCCGATCGGACCGCTGTACGGAGAATTGTACGTATGTCCGCCAACTTGACGGTAAACGGGGCACACGTTTAAACAAGCACCGCAGCGAATGCAGTGGAGCACTTCTTGAAATTCCGGATCTCCTAATTGATGTGAACGGCCGTTGTCCAAAATGATGACGTGCAAATCCTCCGGACCGTCGATTTCCCCTTCCCGCCGCGTGCCGCTTAAAACCGACATGTAAACCGTCAACTTCTGTCCCGTCGCACTGCGGGGGAGCAAATTCGCCATCACCTCGAGATCGTCCCAGGACGGCAATATGCGCTCCATCCCCATCGTGACGATGTGTGTTTTCGGCAATGTGGTCACCATGCGGGCGTTCCCCTCGTTGCTAAAAATGACGATGGAGCCGCTTTCGGCAATGGCAAAGTTGCAGCCGGTCATGCCGATTTCCGCCTGTTGAAACTTTTGGCGCAGCGTGCGGCGGGCAAAGCCGGCCAGCACTTCCGTCTCTTCTGACAGCGTCTCTCCGCCTTGTCGTTCAAACAAGTCTTTAATTTGGTAGCGGTTTTTGTGAATAGCAGGAATAATGATGTGGGACGGTGTTTCGTCGGCCAGCTGCACAATCCACTCCCCGAGGTCCGTCTCCAAACATTCAATGCCATGGGCTTCAAAATGGTCGTTGATGTGCAATTCTTCCGACACCATCGATTTCGACTTCACCGTCAGTTTCGCCTGCTTTTCTTGTGCAATGCGGAGGGCGATCTCCCGTGCTTCCGCTGCATCTTGCGCAAAGTGAACGTGACCCCCCAGCGCTTCCACGTTGCGCGTAAACTGGTCGAGATAGTAGTCCAAGTACGCGATGGTGTGGGCCCGAATCTGCCGTCCGCGTTCACGCCACTCTTCCCACCGGCCAAACGCTTCCGTACTCTCCCGCTTCTTGCCGCGCAGCCGATCGGTGGTAAACTTGACCGCCTGGCGCAAAAAATCGTCGGACAGCGCTTGGGATGCCCGCTCTCGCAGCGTCGCAGCCGTCGTCTCGTCACTCACGTCTGACCCTCCTTCACGACGGACGTCCGTCCGTTCTCACTGGCAGTGTACAGCAGTTCCGAAAGGTGCATCGCCTTAATCCGTTCGCCCCGCCGCTTCAAGTGTCCGGCGATGTTCATCAGACATCCCATATCCGTCCCGACGAGGTAAGACGCCTCCGTTTCCATCACGTGATCGGCTTTTTCTTCGACCATCGCCCCGGACATCTCACTCATCTTCACAGCGAACGTCCCGCCAAACCCGCAGCAGTCTTCTGCATGCGGAAGGGGAACGAGCTCAATCTCGCTTATACTTTTGAGGAGGCTCATCGGCTCATCTTTCACCCCAAGCAGGCGAGAGCCGTGGCAAGACGGATGGTACGTCACCCGGTGGGGAAACACCCCCCCACGTCTATGACACCGAGCACATTGACCATAAACTGGGAGAACTCGTACGTTTTGTCGATAAGCCGCCGGACACGCTCCAGAAGCTCCGTGTCGTCCCGGAACAGTTCAGGGTAGTAGTGGTGAATCATGCCGACACACGATCCCGAGGGACTGACGACGTAGTCGGCATCGTCGAACGCGTCCAAAAGCGTTACCGCCACTCGACGTGCCTCATTCACGTAACCGCTGTTAAACGCGGGCTGACCACAACACGTTTGCGTTCGTGGAAAATCGACCGTACACCCGTGTCGCCGCAACAGACGGACGGTCGCAACGCCGACATTGGGGAAAAATTGATCGGCGAGGCAGGTGATGAACAGGGAAACCTTCAAATTAACCTCTCCCTTTATACACTCAGTTTATTCAATAAGTTCGAAAAATCCTTATTAAAAATAGTAGTCGATCCCGTTTCATCGTGCAACTACGTACGCAAGTCAATCCGCCCTTATGTTTTCAGCGAATCAGTCGTTTATGCCAATCTCCACGTGTCAACTACCTAGTACTTGACCTCACCAGGTGCTCCGTTTCGTTCACATGGAGAACGTCCCAACGTCCTTGCGCTCGGTACACCAACTGCGTCACTCCTGTGTTTTCAATGACCGTCACCCCTGTTCCCAACTCCCCGTTCGTCACACGGTGCAGGAAAGCGTTAATGCTCCCGCCGTGACTGACGGCCACCACATTTTGGCCCGAATGTTTGCGCGCTAAATCAGTCAAGCCGTTAAATACACGCCCTTGCAAATCGGCAAACGTTTCAATTCCGTACACCCCTCCTGCCCGCCGAACGTGCAGCTGATCAGGGTAGCGCTCGTTAATTTCTTCCACTGTCAAACCTTCCCATTCCCCATAGTGGCGTTCGCGCAAAGCTGGCATCTTTTGCACGTTCAGACGGTGATACTGGGCGATCTTTTCCGCCGTTTGCCGGGCACGGCTGAGATCGCTGGCGTAAACGGCGTCGAGCTGGACGTTCTGCAGATAGCGGCCCAGTTTTTCCGCTTGCTCGAGCCCCTTTTCATTTAACGGAATATCTGTATGTCCCTGGCAGCGTCTCTCCACATTCCACACGGTCTCGCCATGGCGAACTAAAAACAAGTGCATTTACTCTGTTCCCTCCGCTCCGATCAATTGAAATTCCCGTTCTTTGGCGTCCCACGACCACTCTAACGTTTGGGCGAGGTCATCCTCTCCATTGTATATGTCGACGACCAACAGTTCTGCATAACGTGCCACTTGGCCGGGTATCACTGTAATTTCGTAGTGATGGTGTTCGTCAGGTGCGCTTAACAGGTGATCCTCTCTGTCAAAAACGCCTGATGCTTCGCCGTGCACGACCTTCTCCCCGTTCCGGTCAAGAAGGACAAACTCGGCCACTCGGCCATTGTATATGGAGGTGGCATCCAGCGCCTCCTCGCCTTCCGCTTCCACCGCCAGCACGCAGTGGGCATTTGCCGTTGAAGGATAGCGGTAGATGATCTTCGGGTGATCCAACCACTTTTCCAACGTTTGGTTTAACGCTTGTTCGGACAGGCGTCTGTCGAGCGCCGCCGTGTTCACGGTGTACACATAAGGTGTGACGGGCTGACCGTCTACTGCCGTATAAACCATAATGGAGACACGATCTGTCCCTTGCGGGTGAATTGCCCACGTGTATTCGTGGACAAACGTTTGGTCAGTGTTCAAAGGGGTGCTGTCATTGACGACAATCCACATCTGCCCGTCTTGATTGCTGACCTCAACGCGAAACGTCTCCTCCTCCACGCCGAGGTGAAAGCGAAACATATTTCCTTCCGCTCCCTGCTGCTCAAAAACGCCGCTTGTTTGCTCATTGACGACCGGCGGGACTTTAATCCGGTAACCCATATCGAGGGACTCTTGGGCGGCGGTCAGCAAGTCGTGACTGACGGAGTCGCTTTTTAACAAACGGTCGGCACTGGGCACAAACGCTTCGTATGCGACACTGTTCGTCAAAGTGTCGTGAACTTCCACGATGTACCCTTCTTGAGCCGCGTCGTAAATGATCGTGGCGACGTAATCGCCTTCGTAACTGTAGCCAAGTAAGTACGGCTTCTCGGATGTATATGCTTCAAATCCGTCCGCGAACACTAGCGTCTTCAATTGTGAGACTTCCTCGTACGCATACGGTCGAAACGGCTCACTTTGTTCCTCGGGCATTTTACCGACCGCTGCTGTTGGCTGTTCGGTCTGCGGATCGGCACCGGCCTCGGATGCCGTCTGGCAACCCGACAGCAGACCGATCAGGATGAGAAACAAAACACGCCGCCCCACATCGAACATCAGCCGTTCTCCTTTCACTGAACAAAAGCGGATCAGGGCTCTCTCCCCTACTATCTTAACGGATTATCGGCCACACGGCTACTAGATCATCTGACAGATGAGATCCGGCAGACGGTCTCGACTTTTTGTGATATAAAAGCCTCTCACAATATTAAAATTTTAGCAATAAGTAGGGAATTCGAACTTGATGTCAAATGAATATAAGCATGATAAAATTTGCCAGGAGTGGAAGTCGTATGGAAATGGATCGGATTGAATTCGGCGCTTTAATTCGTAAACGGCGGAAAGAATTGGGACTGACTTTGAACGATCTGGCGAACAGTCAAGTGTCGGTCCCGACCCTCAGTAATATCGAAAGGGGGGTCGTCTACAACGTCAGTGAGGAGAAACTGACTTACATCATGGAGCGGCTGGGGTTAACGAAGGAAGACATCGAGGAGATGGCCCGAAAAACGAAGCAAGAAGAGCAGCGCCTCGCAGCGAGAATATCCGTTGCCCGCCACCTCATCCAACTCAAACTGTACGATGAAGCACGGAGAGCACTAAGCCAGCTAGAAAAAGACGAGCTTGACGATTTTCCGTATTACAACATAAGTGTCCAATTGCAAAAAGGAATCTTATACCGCAAACGACAGCAGTGGGGTCGGGCCAAACGGGCCTTGCAAAGCGTGATCCGCATGGCGCAAGAATCGAACGTGAAGCACAAACAGAACCTCGTAGCGGAAGCGAACTACTTCTTGTCAATTTGCGCATTTTACGGGGATCAAGATTACAAAAAAGCCATTGAGTACGCTGATCAAGCGTTGGACGCTTTTCAAGAAGACAAAGAAAACCTGTATTTTAAAGGACAGATTTTACACGACAAAGCAACGTATTGTTACCACTTAGAACGGTACGGCACGGCGTACAAGTATGTGCTCGAAGCGCAAAAAGTAAGTGCGCAAACGTATGATATACGGTTGTTAATCCTGGAATATAATTTGGAAGGATTGATCCTCTCCGAGCAGCAGATGTACGACAACGCCATTCAAACGCTTGAAAAGGCCATTGCCCTTTCACGAAAGTACTACCCTGTACCGGATACGGCCAGTTTGCTGTATTTAAATCTGGCAGAAATGTATTGCCGCTCCAAAGCGTTTGACGAAGCAATACGTTGTCTCGATATCGCACACAAATTGTGTCAAATGACCAAAGACCAAAACATACTGGCCATCATTTACTATTTGTACGGAGTGGTTTATTACGAAACACAAGAATTAGACAAGGCTAAAACGTACGCAACAAAGGCGACAAAGCTGGCAGAAAAATTCGAACTCACGTCAGAGTACTTGCAATTACTTGAACTTAAGGCGAAGATCGCCCTCGAGTGTCGGTCGGAAGACATTAAAGAAGTTAGCCAGGAAGGCATTCAACTTGCAGACAAAACAAATTTATTCGACAAAAAAAAGGAATTCCACTACATCTTAGCTAAATATTATGTGCCCATGCTCCGGGATCAAACAGTTGCACCCCAGAAGACCCAATTGAACAGTCCGTGCAAAAACCTTATTCGTGAGGGGAACATTCAGAGGCGTGACGCCCCTCTTTTTTGTCGGATTGGACATACCGCGCTTGTATAAGGTAGCATAGGAACCGACAGATACCTAACAGAAACGAAAGAAGGCAAAAAAGAGTGGACACGCACTTGTTGGAAGTCAGCGAGTTAACAGGCGGGTATGACGTGAGGCGCCCCGTTATTCGCGACGTATCTTTTTATGTCGACAAACGTGAAATCGTCGGATTAATCGGCATGAACGGAGCCGGAAAAAGTACGACGATCAAGCACATTTTAGGTTTAATGCAGCCGACGTCCGGGCTCATCACACTCAACGGGAAGACGATCGATGAAGACCAGGCGGGATTCCGCTCCCAGGTGGCGTACATCCCGGAAACACCGCAACTGTATGCCGAATTGACGTTGTTTGAGCACTTGGAACTGACCGCGATGGCTTACCAATTAGATGAGCAGACATTTAGAACGAGGGCAGAGGAGTTACTGGAAGAATTCAACATGCAGAAGATGGCGAAGTGGTTTCCGAGCACATTTTCCAAGGGGATGCAACAAAAGGTCATGATCATGTGTGCGTTGCTCGTGAGGCCGGCCCTCTTAATCGTAGACGAACCCTTCGTCGGACTCGATCCTTTGGCCACCCGTTCGCTGCTCACCCTTTTCGAGCAACTGAAACAACAAGGAACCGGCATCCTCATGTCGACACACATTTTAGGCACGGCGGAAAGGTACAGTGAC
Source organism: Novibacillus thermophilus (assembly GCF_002005165.1). Taxonomy (NCBI): domain Bacteria; kingdom Bacillati; phylum Bacillota; class Bacilli; order Caryophanales; family Thermoactinomycetaceae; genus Novibacillus; species Novibacillus thermophilus. The sequence goes on along the minus strand of NZ_CP019699.1, from coordinate 2,165,400 downwards.
CACTTTGTGCTGCTGCATGAAGGGCGGGTGCGGCTGAAAGGGACACTGGCGCAAATGCGCGATCAAGCCGGAATTCCCGACGGCAGTTTGGAAGATCTCTTCATTGAGATGGCAAAGGAACATCCGGCATGACGGACGCACGGGACCTCTTCTATAGCCGGTTGGCCGCCTCCTGGGCCAAAGGGTTGCGCTACTTTCTGCTCATCGCCGGAAACGGCGGCATGCCGGTTCTCCTCGTACTGTCCGGGATTTTACTTTATGACGCCTATGCCGCCTTTTTGAGCTGGCTGCCTGAATCGTTCCCCGCCTACGTCCTGATTGCCGCTTTCATCTCCGCTGTGCTGACCAAGACGTCCGTCCGCACATTCATCAGACAACCGGACGTCGTTTTCCTGTTGCCGCTGGAACATCACATGGGAGCTTACTTCCGCGCCAGCCTGATCTACAGTGCCGTCGTGCAGGTTGTGTTCACCGCCGTCGCCATGGGATTACTGCTGCCCCTTTACCGCGTTCGAATCGGAGATGAAGCGAGCTTCGCGGTTTCCCTCGCCTTCGTCGCCATCTTTCAACTGTGGAATGTCTACGCCTACTGGCAAGAGTTGAGGCTTACCCACGGACGCGGCAAGCACATCGCCTTTCGCTTTGCCGTCAATGTGCTGTTGACCGGGACGCTCTTTTACGGCGGCCCCCACCCGCTGTACACGTTAATGGCCGCATTCATGCTGCTCTTGGCCACTGTGCACTACAGCCGTCTCACCCAGGGAGGGCGCTTCCCGTGGTACCGCCTCGTCGATTTAGAGCGGAAAAGGCGCAACACTTTGTACGCTTTAACGGGCTTTTTTGTCGATGTGCCCCACTTGCAACAACAAGTGAAAGTTCGTCCGTGGCTCGCGCCTCTGTTAAGCCGGATCCCTTTCGGACAAAAGAACACCTACCTTTACGTGTACGCGCGGACATTTGCTCGCAGCGGAGATTACTGGAGTCTCTACGTCCGACTGACGATCGTCACAGCGGTCGTCATGGCGTTCGTCCCCAATGTGTACGCCGTTCTCGCCGCGTACGTAATCGGCCTCGTCCTCACAGGGGTGCAGCTTCCCGGAGTGGCGAAGAAGCACGCCCATTCCATCTGGTTCAAGGTGTATCCCCTCGACGTCCAGAGCCGAATGAACGGCTTAACTCGCCTCGTGTTTGCGCTGCTCGCCGTACAGAGTGTGCTGCTGGCGTTCGCCGGTCTCCTGAGTACAGCGTCCTTGAAGTTCACAGCCGCCCTCCTCGCTGTTGGGTGGGTGTTCAGTTACGTGTTCAGTTACGTGTACCTGCCCTCGCGGCTGCATCCATCACGGTAGACGGTTTTCACTTCGCCACATGCGGTTCGCCCTTTCGTAGTCGCGCGGGGTGTCGATGTCGAATAAAATCATACAATCGTCTACCGGAAGAGCGTACACGTCGTCCATGTCGTCAATCAGCCGTTTGGCACCCTGGTCACCGCCCAGGCCGGTAAAGTCCATCTGCTGTACATGCCCGAAAAAAACGGGGTGTCCCGGCACTGACCGGAAGTGGGGACGGACGACAAACGGGCGCTGTCGCGCCTCTCCCTGCCTCACACCTTCGTCGTAAACAGTGTGAATCGTCTCTTCCATAATGAACGGCTGATCACCTAAGAACACCATCACGTGGTGACTCTTTACAGCTTCCATTCCCCTTTGCAAAGAGAGGCTCTGCCCCTGTTTGTAACTTTGATTCACCACCCAGCGGAACCTTTTGTCTGAAAAGGCAATATGGCGGCGGATCGACTCTGCATCACACCCGATCACGGCCACGACTTCACGGAAAGAAAACCGCCCTACCTTCTGCATGACGCGTTCCAGGAGCGGGCGTCCGCCGAGGTCGAGGAGCGGCTTTGTCCGTCCCATCCGAACAGACGCCCCCGCCGCCAAAATCAACGCAGCTACACTGTTCACACCAGTTTTCACCTTTTCTCTGCAGACTGATAAAGTGGAGCCGAATCGCGTTGGGCGCGCAAATGGCGTCCGCTCTTCCCGTGTTTTACGGCGATCATTTCCGACACGATGCTGACGGCGATTTCGTCAGAACCTTCTGCGCCGATATCGAGCCCGACGGGATTGTACAGCCGGGAGAGTTCCTTTTCCGTGAACGCCACCCCTTCCTCCCGCAACGATTGAAGTAGGCGCTTGCACCGCTTTCGCGGCCCGAGCAGTCCGACGTAAGGGGCATCAGACTCGAGGGCAAAGCGGAGGCACGCCCGATCTCTGTCCAGGTGGTGGTTCATGATCACGACGAACGTCCGGCGGTCCGGTCGAACCCTGTCTTCCAAGTGTTCCGGACGCGTCAACACAATGTGAGCCCCGGGGAACCACTCCGCTGTGGCGAAAGCCTCCCGCTGGTCGACCACCGTCACGCGAAAGCCGCTTTGCCGGGCAAACGACGCCACTGGAATGGCATCGTGTCCTGCACCAAAAATCATCACTTCCGGAGAGGGGACGTGCACATCGAGGAAGACGGTGACGTTTTTCCCGTGCAAGGCAAACGGATGCGCCTCCGATTTCGGGTCAATCTGCAACCACTTCTCTCTGGCTTTTTCCACAACTGCGTCGTCTAGCTCCCGGCTCCCGAGGCTCCCGCACCTGTCCCCGCCTTCAGAGACAAATAGCCGGCTTCCCGCCTCCACGTCCTTGTCCTCTGCTTGCAACACTGTCGCCAACAACCCCGGGCGGTCGAGCTTCACACAGTCGATCCAAGCGTTAAGCGCCGCTCGACTCACACTTCATCCCCCTCTGGAAGAGGTTCGATGTACAAGTGCACTGTGCCGGGGCACCCTAACCCTAACCCCCACACCGTTTCTTCGTCCATGTCGTACTGTTTGAACTGTGGCACTTGTTCCTTTATGACCTGTACGGCCGTTTCCGCCACATCCGGTTCCAGACAACCGCCGGAAATGACTCCCGTCGTCCGACCGTCCTCGTCGATGAGCATTTTGGCCCCTTCTCTGCGGTACGCTGACCCCGTGACAGATACGACAGTGGCAAGGGCTGTCCGCTTTCCGTTTTGTCGCGCTCGTTCCAACGCTTCAACGATCTCCCTGTTTTCCTTCAACCGGAATCCCCCTTCCTCAAACGTTGAGCAAGTTGATTGAAAGACGTCGCATCGTCTGCCGCAGCAAAGACATCAATATAAGGTAGCGCCGCTTGCATCCCCCGCGCTTTCGGCTCGTATCCGGGGACAGCCGCCAGCGGATTCAGCCAAACGACACAATGGACCCGCCGTTTAAGGGCACGCATCGCCCGCCTGAGCCTGTCCGGGTCTCCGCTGTCCAGACCGTCACTGAATACGACAGCGACTGTGTCCACTGGCGAGAGCCGGAAACCGACATCGCGCATCACCCGGGCAAGGGCGTCGCCGATTCGCGTCCCGCCGCCCCATTCTGCGCCGAGTTCCGCGAGGGACGGCATTTGCGGCAGGCGGACGGCCTTCAGTGCCGGTGTGACCCGTCGCACCTCTGTCGAGAAGACGTACAGTTCCGTATGCGGGATCAAGCGGGACAAAGCAAACGAAAACTGCAGAAACACTCCCGCGTACGGCGCCATCGATCGGCTGCCGTCACACACGAGCACGAAGCGCACCGTTTGCTTCTTGTAACCGGACCTGGCAGGATCGACGGGGAGCCCTCCGGTACTGAGACTGCGCCGCATCGTTCTGCGCAAGTCAATCCGGTGTCCCTTCGGCCTCGGGGTGAGGCGCCTTCCGGTCATGAGACGCATCTGTTTGACGACGTGACGGGCGGCTTGCCACACATGCGTGAACTGTTCATCCGGAACGCGGACCGTCGTCCTTTCGGCTCCCTCGGCTTGACTCTGTCGCAACGCCTGTAAAAAGGAGCGTTTTTCCGACCCGGTCGAGTTTTGCGGACGTATCGAAGCAGCAGCGTGTCTTTCGCTTCCTTCCACTTTTGCCCCGTCTTTCGTTGATCCATTTTCCCCTTCCCGATCAAGGAGATTCTCTTCCCGGTCTTTCCCTTGCCGACGGGCACGCGATTGACCGCCATTCGGCCTCCCTCTCCCTTCCCGGAAGAACGCGGCAAACAGCGCATCGAAGGCATCGTACTCTTCCCGCGTCGAACAGAGCACCGCCCGCAAACCGACACGCACTTCCGTTTCGTCGGACAAATCGAGGACATCCAGGGCGCGGAAGACTTCCGCAGTTTCCGCCGGAGTGACGGAAAAACCTTTTCGCCGCAAGTCGTGAACAAAACGGATGAGACATTCTGACACCTTGCAGGCGGTTTCCTCTCTCTGCATCACGTGATCTCCTGCAAAATGTCCCGTTTTTCTTCGATCAGTTTCCAGTCGTCGCGATCTTTGGCGACACAGCCGAGCGTCCTTACAATGCCGTCCTCCCTCTCTTCGCCCGGATCAAGGGCCATGAGCGCCCGTGCCCAGTCGAGGCTTTCCGCGACCCCCGGCGGTTTGTTTAGCGGCAACTTGCGCAGCTTGTTCACGGCGCGGACGACGCGCTCCGCCAAACGTTCGTCGATCCCCGGCACTTTCGCGCTGAGGATGTCTTTCTCTTTTTGTACATCGGGATAGTCGATCCACTCATACAGACAGCGGCGGCGCAACGCGTCGCTCAAATCACGGGTGCGGTTGGACGTCAAGATGACGTAAGGTTTATGTTTTGCCCGAACGGTGCCAAATTCAGGAATCGTCACTTGGAACTCACCCAGTATTTCCAGCAAAAACGCCTCAAAGGCCTCGTCGGCCCGGTCGATCTCATCAATGAGTAAGACGGGCGGCCGTTCATCTTCCAGCAGGGCGTCGAGGAGGGGACGCCGCAATAAAAACGCCTCACTGAAAATGTCTGGCGCCTGTATAGCCGACTGTTCGCTCAAACGTATGTGCAGCATTTGTTTCGCGTAGTTCCATTCGTACAGCGCCGTGTTAGCGTCCAACCCTTCGTAACACTGCAGGCGAATCAGCTTGGTGCGCAATACGGTTGCGAGCACTTTCGCCAGTTCGGTTTTTCCGACCCCGGCCGGTCCTTCGACGAGGAGCGGCTTTTCCAGTTCCATGACGAGATGCAAGGTGATGGCTGTCGCACGATCCGCAATATACCCTTGTTTCCGAAAAGCTTCTTGTATGGATTGCATCGCTCAGCTCCTTACGGCATGGACGCTCATGTCCACTCAGTCACCGCTATGTCCACATCCCAACAGTTGTGATTTTTTTGGACAACCTCTTTCCGCGACCGTCCCGTGTCACATTGTTCAGATCCTGTCTTGAAAGTACATGTGCCAAGCGTCTGACGCCGGCACATGTCGTGATTCATAGTGGGAAAAAGCGTTTCATCGCTGGTACTAAGCGGTACGGAGAAGCTGTCCAAAAGACCAGTTATCCTGTTCGTTGATAGAGTTGCTGGTGCCGCTGACGGCATGGGATCTAAGCGCTCCGGCACCAGAACACGATATGACACGGGGCGAGGCAAATCTCACAAGGCAGCCGCTCTACAAAGAAAGTCCTGCATGCAGGTTGCCTCAGATGTGCCCCGAATCAGACGGGGCCAGCTATTTCCTAACGCTCACAACAAAAGCTTTTTAAGCGCCCGCTCTGTATAGACAACACACAGGTGGCGGCGGTACTCTTCCGAGGCGAACAAGTCACTGCCCAGTTCCACGCCTTCCGCCGCTTTTGCGGCGGCCGTTTGAATGAGCGCTTCCGTCGGCACGTTTCCGATGAGTGCCTGCTCCACCTGTTCGGCACGAAAGGCGACGTCACCGACACCGGCTACCCCGATTCTGGCATAGTCGACGGTTCCGTCGTCTGACTGGCTGACGGCGGCGGCAACGCCGACAACAGCATATCCCGTCGCCGGGTGCGGATATTTTAAGTACGTGCTTTTAGCACCTGTCGGAGGGATGGCGAACGAGACAGACGTTAAAATGCTGTTTTCAGGAATGGCCGTTATTAACGGGCCGATGAAAAACTCGTCTGCTGAGAAACGTTCGTCTCCGTCCTCTCCTCTCGCGTTGATCTTTGCGTCAAAGGCGACGGCGAGGGCAGGGAGGTCGGAAGCCGGATCGGCGTGGGCAATGTTGCCGCCGACGGTGCCGCGGTTGCGGACTTGGATGTCGCCGATCTGTGCCGCCGCTTCAGCTAGCGCGGGCAAAGTCCGCTGTACGAGTGGATCTTTGGCCACTTCAGCGTGGGTCGTCAAGGCGCCGATTTCAAGGCGATCTCCCTTCTGCCGCATCCCTTTCAATTCCGGGATACGGCCGATATCAATCAACTTGTCGACTGTCGTCAGGCGCATTTTCATCAAAGGCAACAAACTGTGCCCTCCGGCGAGCACTTTGGCTTCTCCGCCGCTTTCGGCAAGCAGTCGTATCGCCTCGTCTACCGAACGGGCCCGCGTGTACTCAAAAGCGCTGGCAATCACTGTGCAACCCTCCCTCTTTTGAGGACGTTCCATATTTTCTCCGGTGTGAGGGGCATCTCCAGCTCTTTGACGCCGAACGGCTTCAGCGCGTCGATGACAGCGTTGACGACCGCCGGTGTCGCCGCGATCGTGCCGGTCTCACCGATTCCTTTGACACCAAGGGGATTGACGGGAGAAGGCGTTTCGGTGAAGGCCGTTTCAAATTTCGGGAAAAAGCGCGCTTTCGGCATCGCATAGTCCATGAACGTCCCGGACAAGAGCTGACCTTGCCCATCGTATACGGCTCCTTCCCACAGAGCCTGTCCGATTCCCTGGACAATGCCCCCGTGCACTTGCCCTTCGGCGACCATCGGGTTGATGACCGGCCCGGGGTCGTCCACAGCCAAATAGCGCTTGATCTCGATTTCGCCCGTCTCACTGTCAATCTCCACGACGCACGCGTGGGCGCCGAAAGGGTACACGAAGTTGTCAGGGTCGTAAAACGCCTGGGCTTCCAGCGACGGCTCCATGCCCTCCGGCAAGTTCCACGCCACAGACGCCTGCAACGAGACATCGGCAAACGACATCGCTTTGTCCGGTACGCCTTTTACCTGGAAGGCCCCATCGCGAAAGTCGAGATCCTCTTCCGCCACTTCCAAGGCGTGGGCGGCAATCTTTTTCGCCTTTTCCAGCACCCGGTCTGCGGCGATGGCAATGGCGGTCCCCCCGACGGGCGTCGTCCTGGAGCCGTACGTCCCCCAGCCCATGGAGATGCGGTTCGTGTCCCCGTGAATCACCTCGATATCTTCCGCCTGGATGCCGAACTTGTCAGCCACGATTTGGGCAAACGTCGTTTCCTCGCCCTGGCCGTGGGGAGAAGTCCCCGTGAAGACGGACACTTTCCCTGTCGGGTGGACGCGGACGGTCGCACTTTCCCACAGTCCCCCCTGGAACCCGACGGCCCCTGCCACCTTTGACGGTCCAAGGCCGCAAATTTCGACGTACGTGGAAAAGCCGACGCCGAGGTACTTGCCCTGCTGCCGTGCCCGCTCTTGTTCTTCCCGGAACTTGTCGTAATCGAGCATGTTGAGCACTTTGTCCAATGCGCCTTTGTAATCCCCGCTGTCGTACTGTAACCCGAGGGCGTTGTCATACGGGAATTCGTCTTTTTCGATTAAATTGCGGCGCCTGATCTCCACCGGGTCCATCCCGATCTCCTCGGCAAAAAGGTCCACCATGCGCTCAATGAGATACGTCGCTTCCGGGCGCCCCGCCCCGCGGTAAGCGTCCGTCGGCGTCGTGTTCGTAAACACACCGTACGTGTCGACCTGTGCCTGCCGGATTTTGTACGGTCCCGGAGTGATCAACCCGAACAAAATGGTCTCCACGCCGGGTGCCGCCGTGGACAAGTACGCGCCCATGTTGGCGATGTTCTTTATTTTGAGCGCTTCCAACGTGCCGTCGCGCTTCCCGGCCAGTTCCACGTCTAAAATGACATCTCTGCCGTGGGACGTGACAGTGAAGTGTTCACTGCGATCTTCCGTCCACTTCACGGGACGGCGCAGTTCGCGTGCAGCAAAGCCGACGAGCGCTTCGTCCGGATAGACGGCGATCTTACTGCCAAATCCGCCCCCGACGTCCGTGGCGACAATCTGCAGCTTCGATTCCGGTATCCCGAGCACCCCGGACAAAATAAAGCGGTGGATGTGCGGGTTTTGCGAGGTGCACCAGATCGTCATCTCGCCGCTCGCCGGATTGTAACGCGCAGCGGCGGCACGCATTTCCATCGGATTCGGAATGAGCCGCTGCTGGCGGAAACGTTGTCGCACGACGACTTCCGCCTTCTCGAACACGTCATCTGCCACTTCGCCCGCACGCCAGTGGTACGCCAGGTTGTTCGGCACGTCCTCGTGCAATAGGGGAGCTGTGTCGGCCATCGCCTTCTCCTGATCGACGACGACCGGCAGCGGTTCGTACTCCACTTCGATCAGATCGAGTGCGTCTCTCGCCGCATAGCGGTCTTCCGCGATCACCATCGCCACGGCATCCCCGACATAGCGCACTTTGTCCACTGCGAGGGCAGGGTGGGCCGGTGTCTGTATGTTCGAGTCCGGCGGGAGCCACGCCGTCGGGATCGGTTCCATTTTCCCTTGCACATCTCGTCCCGTGTAGACGGCGACAACGCCGTCGGCTTGTTTCGCTTTGGACGCGTCAATGGATTTAATGTGCGCGTGGGCGTGGGGACTGCGAAGCATCACAGCGTACAACGCGTTGCTGAACCGAATGTCGTCAGTGAAGCTGCCGTTTCCTGTAACGAGACGGGGGTCCTCCCTCCGTTTCAACGGAGTGCCGAAGATGTTCGCCATTTTCAGTCTCCCTCCTTTACATCACCAGCGGTAACGGGTTGTTTCTCCCTTTCGCCATCGGCCATCTTGTCCGCAGCATACTGAATCGCCCGTACAATGTTTTCGTACCCGGTGCAGCGGCAAATGACCCCTTCCAGCCCTTGGCGAATCTCTGCTTCACTGGGACGAGGATTGTGTTTCAGCAAATCGACGGCGGTCATCATGACGCCGGGTGTACAAAAGCCGCACTGCAGCCCGTGTTTTTCCCAAAATCCCTCTTGTACCGGATGCAAGTCGTCCACGTCTCCGAGCCCTTCAACGGTCGTCACCTCACAGCCGTCTGCCTGTACGGCCAGGACAGTACACGACTTGACGGCCTCTCCGTTCAACAAAACTGTGCACGCCCCGCACTGACTCGTGTCACAGCCGATGTGAGTGCCCGTGAGATCAAAGTGATCCCGCAACGCGTGTACGAGCAGTGTACGCGGCTCGACCTGTGCTTGCATCCTCACTCCGTTCACCGTCACACTGATCTGAACCGTCGGTTTTTCCAATCTCGACACCTCCCGATCATTTAAGCAGACTGTCGTATTTGAGACGCCACTGCCTTGAAAAATTGTCCCAAGATGAGCTTGGCCACACTTCCCATCACGCGCTGACCGACTGACGCCAACACGCCTGTCACTTGGACGTCAGCCGCACACGACACCACCGTTTCTCCACTGTTCTCTTCTAACGTGATGCGAGCGTCAGCGTTCAATTCCCCCGGTTTTCCCTTTCCTTTGAGTACGAGACGATAAGATTCGGGGCGGGTTTGGTCGGACAGGCGGACCTGGCCGGTAAACGTCCCCTTCACGGGACCGATGTTGAGCCCGAGTTCAGCATCGTACGTATCTTCACTGACCCGTTCAAATTTGCGGCACCCAGGCAGCGATTTCCTGAGCACGTCCTCATTCTGCAAATGGTCCCACACCTGTTCTCTCTGCAGTGGAAATTCGTGTTGGTAATGAATGTGCAATGTCTTCACCACCTCCCGCTGTATGTCAATGTCCATCTTCCAAACATATCTATGCAAAAACTATGCCGATTTTTCCCCTTGTCTGATAGCACCTCTTACGGTATTGGGCGCTCCCTCAACCTGTTATCTGTTCCAATTTGGTGTTCCACTGGAACACTTGACCGGAACAAGAATGGAACATAGAATAGATTTATAAGATTCACGATTGCGAAGGGATTGACAGTATGGAAAAGAATGAACAGTTCGCCGACGATACATCCCTTTCACGTCGAGGAGACAAGCTTTCACCCTTTATGAAAACGAATTCAACAAGAACGCTGCGCTCTTTGGAGCAGCACGAGCAAACCGTCTGGGAATGCCCGAAAGCGCAAAACGTCTTGCGCCTCTCCCGCCGTATCGCCCGGACGGACGCATCCGTCCTCATTCAGGGAGAGACCGGAACCGGCAAGGAAGTTGTCGCCCGGGCCATTCACCGGGCAAGCGGCCGGAACGGACCATTCGTTCCAGTCAACTGCGGGGCGATTCCCGAATCGTTGGTCGCCGCTGAACTGTTCGGTTACGAAAAAGGCGCGTTCACTGGAGCCAGCCCGAGGGGGCACCGCGGCAAATTCATCGTGGCTGACAGAGGAACGCTCTTCCTGGACGAAATCGGCGAAATGCCCTACGCCTCACAAGTCGCCCTTTTGCGCGCGCTGGAAGACAAACGGATCACGCCCGTCGGCTCCAACAGGCCGACATCCGTCGACGTGCGCATCATTGCCGCCACCAACCGCAATCTCGTCCGCGACGTGAACGAGCGCCGCTTCCGTGCGGACCTGTACTACCGCCTGTGCGAGATCGAACTAACCCTCCCGCCCCTCCGGGAACGGGAAGACCTGTTCCCCCTGTCTGCACACTTTTTGCAGACGATCGCCCACGAACTGGGCGTCGAATCGCTGACACTGGAAGAAAAAGCGAAAGCCCGCATGAAAGAGTACGAATGGCCGGGCAACATCCGTGAACTCCGTCACACGCTGCGTCAAGCGGCTTACCAGGCCCTCTTCGGGCGCCAATCGACAACAATCCGCACCCAAGACCTTCGCTTCTCAGCACAACACACGAAACAACCGACGCTGTCTTACGACGAGGAATCCTTTCTCGAACGGCAAATTGTCAAAACCGGCGGAAACTTGTCCCAAACGGCGAAAAACGCCGGTATCGGAAGAACGACGCTGTACCGCAAACTCAACCGTTACCCCCGGCTGAAAGAAGTTCTGGACCATGTGAAAGGAAGGCGTGCATCCACTTCCCACACGTGATACAGTTGGTTTATAAAGGTAAAGGAGGGCAAGTCCATGAGCCGTGCGACCGTAACGGACACATTCAACCGCCCGCTCCAAGATCTGCGCATCTCCGTCACCGACCGCTGCAATTTCCGCTGTACCTACTGCATGCCACAGGAAATATTCGGGCCCGATTACCCGTTTTTAGCCCGGGACGAACTGCTCCGCTATGAAGAAATTACACGGATCGCCCGACTGTTTGCCTCTCTCGGCGTGCGGAAACTGCGCATCACGGGCGGCGAGCCCCTCATGCGGCGAGAACTGTACCGCCTCATTGCTCAACTGAAGACGATCGACGGGATAGAGGACATCGCGATGACGACGAACGGCAGTCTGCTGCCGCGGGAAGCCCAACGCCTGAAAGCGGCCGGTCTACAGCGGGTAACCGTCAGCCTGGACTCCCTCGACGACGAAACGTTCGGACGGATGAACGGAAGAGGAGTGAAAGTGGAGACGGTTCTGAACGGCATCGAGGCCGCCCGAGCAGCCGGTTTAACAGTCAAAATCAACATGCTCGTCAAACGGGGGACGAATGACGGCGAAATCGTCAGCATGGCCAGGTTCTTCCAGGGAACGGGTCACATTGTCCGCTTTATTGAATACATGGACGTCGGCAACACCAACGGTTGGAGGTGGGACGACGTCGTGACAAAAAAAGAAATACTGGCGCGCTTGCAAGCAGCATTCCCTCTAGAACCCGTAGAAGCGAATTACTACGGAGAGGTCGCTTCCCGCTACCGCAACAAGGAGACGGGGGATGAAATTGGCATCATTTCGTCCATATCCGACACGTTTTGCTCCTCGTGTACGCGGGCGAGACTGTCGGCCGACGGGCACCTCTACACGTGCCTGTTCGCCTCAGAAGGCACGAATTTGCGCGACCCCCTCCGCAGCGGGGCAACGGATGAAGAACTGTTGGCCATTATCCGCCGCACCTGGCAAACCCGCACCGACCGCTATTCGGCGGAGCGGTCAGCCGCACCGCAACCTCACCAGCACAAGAAAAAGATCGAGATGTCCTACATCGGAGGGTAGGTGTGAGAAGGGGATTCGCTTCAAAACAACCTTCTGCTCCGTACCAGAACTTAAAATTCATTTCAATTAAAAGAACGAGGCGCTGCATCAGCGAGTGCCACGGAAAAGCGCCACTCGCTGATGACCAGCGCCTTGTTAAAAGCGTCCCTGTCAGATGAACAGTTTGCCCGGTTCTTCTAAATAGTGGGCCACAGTCTGCAAAAACTGGGCCGCAGGAGCCCCGTCCACGACGCGGTGGTCGAACGAAAGGCTAAGGGGCATTTGTTGCACCGGCACCCATTGACGATCCTTCCATTCCGGCTGCGTCACGATTTTCCCCACACCGAGAATGGCAACCTGCGGCTGGTTAATAATCGGGGTAAACATCTCGATGCCGTAGCCGCCGAGGTTGCTAATTGTAAACGTCCCCCCTGACATCTCTTCCCCCGTCAACGATCGGCGGCGGGCTTTTGTCACTATTTCCCGGAACTGTCTGACGAGTTCGCCGATCCTCAACTGGTCCGCACGGCGCAGTACGGGGACCATCAGACCGTCGTCGGTCTGGACCGCAACGCCGATGTTCACATCGCGGTACCGGCGGACCGCGTCGTCTTCTACGCAAGCGTTCATCTCCGGGTGACGCCTTAACGCCCGGGCAGCGGCCAGGACGAGGAGGTCGTTGACCGACCATTTGTATCCCGACTCATCCCGAACCGCCTCCTCCCACTCCTGTTTGAATTGAAGGGCTGCGTCCATCGCCACCCAACGGTGCAACGTCACGTGCGGGGCTTGACGAACGCTCTGTACCATCCGGTCCGCGATCACTTTGCGAACCCCTTTTAACGGCACTTCTTCGTAATGCGCGGAACCCCCCCGGTCGTCAGAGGTTTCCGGCAACGGCACTTTGTCGCCGCGGACGACAGGCGTTTCGGAATCCCCGGGAGCCGTGTCCCCTACGATCCCTTGTCGTTTTCGCTGTGCCGCTTCCTCGACGTCGCGGGCTTGAATACGGCCGCGCGGTCCCGTTCCGAGGATGGTCTGCAAGTCGATGTGGTGGATACGCGCCAGCCGCCTCGCCGACGGCGTCGCCCGGACAAGGCCGTTCTTTTTGGTTAGTTCTTTTCCGTCCCCCTCCGTTTGCCCCGTTTGGTCAGGTGCCGTCGTTTGCGGCTCAACGGCCTCATGTTCTTCCGTTGCACGCGGTCTGCTATGAGCTGAAGGCGGGGACGGTACCGAATCGGGAACGTTTTCTCCCGCTTTGCCGATGTAACCGACAACCTGGTTCACCGGCACCGTCTCTCCTTCGTCGGCCAGCTTTTTTAACAGCACCCCGGCCTTTGGCGCTTCCACCTCAATGTTAATTTTATCGGTCATGACCTCAAATATCGGATCTCCTTGCTCGACTTCGTCACCTTCCTGCTTGAACCACTCCGTCAAAATGCCTTCTTCCATCGTCATACCGAGTTTCGGCATTAACAGCTCTTCTGCCATTTCTTTAGCCCCCTCACACCATCACGTCTCGTATCGCGGCTACGATGTTATCTTCACTGGGGATCACGTACTGCTCTAAGTGCGTGCTGAAAGGCATCGGGACTTCCCGGCCGGCCACGCGTTGAATCGGCGCATCCAAATAGTCGAACGCTTCGCTCTCGACGATGGTGCTGACAATTTCTCCGCCGTACCCCCCGCGTTTTACCGCTTCGTGGACGACGACGCACCGGCCGGTTTTGATCACCGATTGCACGATCGTCTCCTTGTCCAGCGGAACGAGGGTGCGCGGGTCGACAACTTCCACTGAAATCCCTTCTTTTTCCAAAGTTTCAGCTGCTTTTAACGCTTTGTGCACCATCATCGCTGTCGCGACAACGGTCACATCGCGTCCTTCGCGCTTGACGTCTGCCTTGCCCAGCGGGATGACGTAATCTTCTTCCGGCACGCGGCCTTTCGTATTGTACAGCAGTTTGTGTTCATAAAAGACGACGGGGTTGTCATCGCGAACCGCCGCTTTAAGCAGACCTTTGACATCGTAAGCGGTGGACGGTTGCACCACCTTCAGTCCGGGAACGTGTGCCACCCAGGCCTCCAAGCTTTGGGAGTGTTGTGCAGCGGCACCGGTCCCGCCGCCGGACGGTGTACGGACCACCATCGGAACTTTTGCTTTTCCGCCAAACATGTAGCGCATTTTTGCCGCTTGGTTGACGAGCTGGTCCATGCCGATGGTGATAAAGTCGGAAAACTGCAGTTCGGCTATCGGGCGCATCCCGGTGACAGCCGATCCAGCAGCAGCCCCTACGATTGCCGCTTCCGAAATCGGGGTGTCGCGAATGCGTTCCGGGCCGAACTCCTCCAACAAGCCGCGGGAGACCCCGAAAGCTCCGCCGTATACCCCGATGTCTTCACCCATCATGTAGACGTTCGGGTCCCGGTTCATTTCCTCTCGGATCGCTTCGCGCACTGCTTCGCGATAAGTGATGGTTCGCATCGTTTTTTTCTCTCCTTTACGCGTAAACATCTTGCTCGATTTCTTCCGGATTCGGCCGTTCACTTTCCTCGGCAAACTTTACGGCGTCCTCAATTTTTTGCTGCGCCGCACTTTCAATGCGCCTGAGATCCCCTTCTTCCATCTGACCAGACTCTTTTAAATGCGTTTCTAAGCGGCGGATCGGGTCTTTCGCCCGCCACTCTTTTTCTTCTTCCCGGGTCCGATATTTTTTCGCATCGCTTTTCGAGTGGCCTTTCCAGCGGTACGTCTTGCACTCGATCAACGTCGGCCCCTCCCCCGCCTTGGCGCGCGCGATGGCTTCTTTCACACTGGCGTACACGTCGAACAAGTCGTTGCCGTCTACCACTGTCCCGGGAATGCCGTACGCGGCCCCCCGCTCTGCAATGTCTGCGATGGCAAACATGTCTTTCACAGAGCCTGACATGCCGTACTGGTTGTTCTCACAGATGAAGACGACCGGCAACTTCCAAATGGCAGCCAAATTGAGCGATTCGTGAAAACTGCCCTCGTTTGCAGCACCGTCACCGAAAAAGCAGAGGACGACATTGTCCCGCTTCTGCATGTGAAGGGTTAACGCCGCCCCTGTCGCAATCGGAATGCCCCCGCCGACAATCCCGTTCGCCCCGAGGTTTCCAGTCGAGACGTCGGCAATGTGCATCGAGCCTCCCTTCCCTTTGCAGTAGCCCGTCTCCTTGCCGAGAATTTCCGCCATCATTTTGTTCACGTCGGCTCCTTTGGCGATGCAGTGGCCGTGGCCCCGGTGGGTACTCGTAATGTAATCGTCGTCGGTCAAGTCCGCACAGGCTCCCACCGCCACTGCCTCCTGTCCGACATACAAGTGGGTCGTCCCGTGGATGAGTCCTTTCGCAAACATTTCGTCAATTTTTTCGTCAAAATAGCGGATGAGCCACATCTGTTCTAACAGTTCCGGCAGACGTTCGTCAGGCAGTGCCGATTGTGCCTTCACAACACATCATCTCCTTTAACGTCGAATACTTGATCCTGCAAGCGGCGCAAGTGCACAATGAACGAGCCGTCATTTAACAGCACATCGTCGTAAGTCAACACGTCACCTTGGCGGACATCCCGTTTCAGCTTTGTGCGGCTGTCGATGAGTCCGACGGGGAGGGCGTTGGCCTTTTTGGCGTCCTCTAAAGTTTGCAGTTGCCCGTAAAACGTGTACCCGCCAATCCCGTCTAAATACTGCCCTGACGCCAAATCTCTCTTGGCGACCGCAACAGTTTCGGCTACGGGCGCACCGAGCGGAGCAATAGTCGGCTCACCGAGCATGACGGCCCGGGCGGCGGAAAGGGGCGTTTCCAGACTAGTCAAATGGAACGGGCGGTACAAGGTGAAGTGGGGACCGTCCCCCATCTTTAAGTACTGCATTTCCCGCCGCACTTCTTCCTGCTCCGATGTGACGACGGCAAAAACACCTGGCGCCACGCCCTTTACATAATCGACGACCCCTCTTCGGGACAAAATGCCGCCGTCTTCCTTTAAGGTAAACACCCGGCTCAATTCTTCCAGTGTGGCGGACGGGCCGTGCATCCCGGCCCGATCCGGTACGAATCCCGTTGCATTGGCGACACAGTTCATTTCCACCATTGTCTTCGTTCCGTCCTGAAAGGACGCTAACATTTTCGGGTTCGCGCCTTTCGCTTTCGCCTCTTCCTTCACTGTGTCAGGGTTGGCGTCAAGGCGCATCGGGTTGTTTTTGCCTTTTCCGAGGGCTATGATCTCAAAGCCGATGGCGGCTGCAAAATCGTGCAGTTCCATGATCGCGGCCGGCTCGTCCCCAGCGGCACCGGAGTACACAACTCCGGAACTTTGCGCCAACTTATTCAAAATGGGCCCGACAGTGACGTCCGCCTCCACATTCAACATGACGATGTGCTTGCCGTTTAGAATGGCGTGGTAAGCGACCTTCGCCCCGATTTCCGGCACGCCCGTCGCATCGATCACCACGTCGACCATTGGAAGATTGAACACGATGTCTGCGTACTCGGTTGCGACCCAGCGTCCTTTTTCTACTGCCGTTGTCGCTTGGCTCAGCCGGTTGCACCGTTCAATTCGGTCAGCGGGAATGCCGGCATTCAAGTACGCGGCTGCAGCGTTTTCCGGCACAATGTCACACACCGCGACGACTTCCATCCCCTTCATCTGTTGAATCTGCGCCACCATGCCGCGCCCCATCTGTCCCGCACCGACGAGGCCCACCTGGACCGGTTTCCCGTCCTTCTCCCGCTTAGCCAACCATTTGTTCATTCCCAGCACGGTATCTCTCCTCTCGCAATTAAAGGTATCTTTTTATTTGCACGACCGTCCCGACGGCCACATTCGGCACCGCTTTTCGCTCCAGATGAATCGTCCCTGGAAGCGACGGACGGTCACATCCATCGAATTTAAACGTAACGTGCCCGAGCTCCGCCAACGTCCGGTTGGCTTCGTCGCCGATGGCCGTAATCCGGTATTGTTCTTGGTCAAAAAGGACAACATCTCCCAATTGCAAGGGGACTGACAACTCGCCGGAAGAATGCAGGACACATATGTCGCGCAGTTCAGGCGGAGCGTCTTCGTTGAACAAGACCATCATCTCCTCTTCGGCAAAGAGAGGCACTTCTTTTCCCACTTCAGTCACTTTTACCGTGTACAGCGGTTGGACTACTTGATCGATCACGCTATGGCTCCTTCCCTACGAAATTTAGTACAGCCCAAAACTTAAGAAGTACGCAATGACGACAGCGAGAGGACCGGTGATTTGCCGGGAAATGAGAACTGCCGGCACACCGATTTCGATCGTCTCTGGCTTCGCTTCCCCGAGGGTCAACCCGACGGGGACAAAGTCACATCCAACTTGCGGGTTGATGGCGAACAGCGCCGGCAACGCCAGGTGGGGCGGAATGTTGCCGCGGCCGATTTCCACCCCGACGAGGACCCCCACCACCTGGGCAATGACCGCTCCAGGTCCGAGCAAGGGTGACAAGAGCGGCAACGAGGCAATGACAGAGATGATGAGCATCCCAATTAAATTGCCGGCCAACGGTTGAATGACGTGGGCAATCCAGTCCCCAATCCCTGTAAATGTAATGATCCCGATAAGCATACTGACAAAAGCCATAAAGGGAATAATATTTTTGATCACTTGCTCAACCGTTTCCCGTCCGGCTTGATAAAATACTCCGACGACTGAACCCATCGCCCGCCCGATTCGTTCGACGATATTTCCTTTCGAGGTCTTCCCAGTCAATGCGGCCGCTTTTTGTTTTGCCTCTTCTTTTAACGCTTGCGCCGACCGGCTCTCCAAAGGCGGGATGTTCATCGGCTCCTCGCTAACATCCGCTCCTTCTCTCTCGCCTTCCACTACTGAAATGTTTTCCACCTTGACCCCGGATACGAAATTGTCCTCGTTGATGTATTTCATCAGCGGTCCAGAAGGCGAAGCTGGTGTAACATCCACTGTCAACACGCCCATTTTCGGATACACCCCGCAACGGGCGGTGCCGCCGCAGTCGATGACGACGCACGCCATTTCGTGCGACGGGACAGACTGTTTAAACCCGTCCCGTGCCTCAGCGCCCGTCAGTTCTGCAATGCGCTCAGCAACTGGATGAATGCCCCCTCCGGTCACAGAGACAATGTATTTCTTCTGCTCGTTTGGTTCTACGATCAAATGTTTGCCCCAACCGCTAGCCCCTTTTTCAACCTTCACTTTACGGTACATGTGCTCAAACCTCCCTTAAACCGAAGCCTGTGACTCGGCTTGGCTGGCATTCGCCTTTTTTAACTTTTCCCGTCTAATCATGTAAGCTGTAATCCATTCCGTCACAATGCCGCGCAACAGGATGATCAAAATGCCGACTAAGAAGTAACGGAGCGCCAATGGGCCGAGGGACAGTCCCAGCTGTTGAATTCCTTCTGCAATCCCCAAGTAGACGAACAGTTCGGCTGCATTGGCGTGGGGGAACAGCCCTGTTATCGGATGAACGAAAGAGACGGCCGAGTCGTAAAATGCCGGCTTTTGTCTTTCGGGCAAAAACTTTCCGAACGTGTAAGCCATCGGATTGGTCAAGAAAAACACAGCCAAAATGGGAAAAACCGTATAACGGAGAATGATGTTCTTCGTACAAAAGCGCGCAACTCTGTAGACCCGCTCCTCCCCTACAAACTTGACGAAAGCATTCACTGCAGTAATCAAACAGATTAAAGTCGGTAAAATACCCGTGAACAACCCGACAAACTGCTCTCCTCCTGCTTGAAACATGCCGATAAACCCTTCGGCTAACTGGACAAAGAAATCCATGTGTCGTTCCTCCCTCGTTAAAATGTGTGTGTGAGCGGGAAGTCAGAAAAAAGCCGGGCGAGAATTCATCCTTTGAATTCTTCACCCGGCCCGCGGCCCCAGTGAAATGGAACGGTCCTCATCCGTTCTGTGCCGATCGTGCTCATCTGTCAGGCGTTTAATTTCGATGAGAAACGTCTCGTCTTTTCCTTCACAAATGACTCTGTCATATTCCAAACACTTATACAGCTTGCTCCCCGGCGTTAAGCGTGGCACGCCCTTCGGTACCATCTTCATCCCCCTCCTTTCGATTCACCTGTTCTTCGATGCGTTCAACCGCCATGATCGTCGCCTTGTCTAACGGTTTATCGCCTTTTTTCTGGAGCGTTTCCAGCGGCTTTCCGACGAGTGCAGTCATCGGTTTAAACCTCGCAAAGACCGTCACCCCCGTCATGTGGGCTGCCTTTAATACCACCCGCTCCTGATTCGTCACCAGGATGACAACGGACCCGACCCCCCAACGCGGTTTGTGGACGCCGACCCCTAAGTAGCCTGCATGTGTCGTGTTCCGCATCTCGTGTAACGTCGCACGGTAGTGCCGCGCTTGCACGTGAGCCATCACAATCTGAAGGGTCCACACTCCAGCAAATGCCAAAATAAAGACCGTCCACACAGCTTACGTCTCTCCTTCCAGCAATTGTTCTGCTGTCATGCGATCCGAAATGAGAATATCCAAGTACCCGCCGTTTAATACGGCGCGCAAGGAAGGCGCTTTACTCTGTCCACCGCAAATGCCAATCACGCGCGGCCCCTTTTTGAGTTTCGTCAAGGGGACGGCCATTACCCTGCGATTGAGTTCAGTGTCACACAGCTCTCCGTCTCGGGTGACAAACTGTGAACAACAGTCCCCGACCGCTCCCGCATTCCGCAATTCCTCCAATTCCTTTTCTCCCAAATAACCGGCACGTTGCATCGTGGACTTGTACGGGTCGCCAACTCCCACAACAGCCCAGTCGGCGTGTTCTCCGAGGTCGAGGACGCCGGCAATACTTTTGTCGCTCAGCAGCGTCCCGCGAATTTCAGGCCGTTCAACAATGGCAGGAGCGTACAGCTGATAACTCGACGCCCCCAGTTTAGCCGCTAACCGCTGTGCAATAAAGTTGGCGTGTACTTCGAAGCGGAACTGACCGATCCCTCCGACGATCGGGATCACTTCCACACCTTCCAGCTTCGTTGGGGACATCTCCTCGACCCATTGATACAGTGTCGTTCCCCACGACACACTTATTTTTTCTCCCCGCTGTAACTTCTGCAGGACGTAATCAGCGGCGCACTTTGCGACTCTGACCTTCACCACTTCATCTGTATCGTGTTCTTCACCTTCTGCCAGAACCACTTCTTCCAGTCCGAACCTCCGACTGAGCTCATCCTCCAACTGAAAGAGGGTTTCATCTGGCGCGTGAATCTTAATGTCCACAATCCCTTCTGCTTTCGCCCTTTGCAGCATTTTGGAAATAATCGGGCGGGAGACGCGCATGATGTCAGCGATTTCTGACTGCGTTTTCTCTTCTTCGTAATACAGTTTTGCCACTTTGAAGAGCAGACGCGGATCTTGCCACTTGATCATGCCATCGCGACCTTTACATATGTTATTATTAATTACATTTGTAAAACAATTATAGGGCGTAACCGTTTTCGTGTCAACAACAAATTAAAAACCGGCCCAGAGGACCGGTCCGATGAAGGTTCATTGTACGTCGTCATTTGCATTTGCATGCTGTTTGTGCTTTTTGTACCGTTTAACCGATTTCCACTCTCTTCTGACGCGAATAGGCTTACTCATGATGCGGACAGGCATCGTGTAAAAAAATTTAGCCAAATCTGCTTCGATTTCTTTCGTCATTCGCTTCGGTTTTGTCAGGATGCGCTCGACCCAGTGACTGAAATACTTTTTTACAATGTCTTCCTGTATTTCCATATGGTGACCACAAGTTTCACATTCTACTCGCCACAGCGTGTTGTCAAAATAAGTCAAGTTGAAAATCGTGTCCTGCTGACAGTGGATGCAGTACAACTCTGCTTCCATCTCTTGAATTTCCACTTGTGTCACTCCCTTATCGCGTGAAATCACTTCACTGGTTGCGCACGCCGCACTTTCATATAGTACGCCCACGCTATAATCAGTATACCAAAAACGATCATGCCCAGTGCGCCGAGTTTGGACACCATCAACAATATCCAAGTCATTGGATTCGCACCGTCGACGAGGGAAGAAATGGTCGTCGCATTCTCTGGAAACTCAAACTTGGCGTTGGCTGCCGCCGTCGTAAACATGGGCGAAATCCACGTGGCAATGTACAAGCCGATTCCGATGGCCACAGCACCGGTGACAACGGTCCGGAAAACGTTGCCGCGAAAGATGGGCACCATGAGACAGACGATAAACGGAATGGTCGCCAAGTCACCAAAAGGCAGGACCCGGTTGCCGGGCAACATGACGGCCAACGCGAGTACGATGGGGACGAGTAAAAGAGAACTGGCAATCGTAGACGGATGCCCGACTGCGATGGCTGAATCCAACCCGATATAAAATTCCCGGCCGGGAAACCGCTTTTTAATGAATTCTCCTGCCGCTTCAGACACTGGCATCAACCCTTCCATCAAAACGGAAACCATGCGCGGCAACAGCAACATCACAGCAGCAGTGCTGATGCCCAACTGCAAAATTTGCTGCACGTCGTAGCCGGCCAACACCCCGATGACGAGTCCGAGTGCCAAGCCGATAATTGTCGATTCTCCCAAAACACCAAACCGCTTTTGAATCGATTCGGGGTTCGCTTTCCAATCCCTGACGACAGGAATCGCATCAAACAGTTTGTTCATCGGCAAGGCGATAAGATAGTATGGTGCCGACGTCCCGTGCGGAAACGAAATGTTCGGATAACCGTAAAAATCTTGCACGTGCTTTGCCGTTAAATCAGCGAGAATGAGTAGAATCATCATGTGGACGACGGCAGTGAGTATCCCCATCCAGAAGCTGTCCGTCAATATCGCCACTAATGCCCCCGTAAAGGCAATGTGCCAAAAATTCCACAAATCGATGTCCAACGTTTTTGTCAATCCCAATACCAACATGCCAACGTTGACAGCCAAACCGATCGGAATCGCCAGTGCGCCGACCGTCGACCCGAAAGCGATCGCAGAAGTGGCCGGCCAACCGACATCGATGACGCTTAAATTAACACCTAAATTGTTCACCATCGCTTGTGCTGCAGGGCCTAAATTGCCGACGAGTAAATCGATGACCAAATTAATGCCGATAAAACCAATCCCGACCGTTATGCCCGAGCGGATCGCCGAACCCAACTTTTGACGCAGTAAAAGGCCGAACAGACAAATGAGGATAGGCAACACCACCGTTGGGCCTAAATCGACGACATACTGGACGACTCCCATCACGATCCCTCCCGTTTATTTTTCAGTTAACGCCTTTTCGACCTTTTCGTAAAACTCGTCCAATCCGACGCCGGTGAGAAGCGGAACTGCATTCACAACCGGTGTCTTGACGTCTGAGGAAACTTGTGTCGTGGCAACGATGAGGTCGAATTGCTCAGCCTTGGACCCGATTTCCATCACTTTTGCTTGCTCAACCTGGGCTTCAATACCTTTGTTTTCCAAAAACTGCTTTAACTTTTGTGTCGCCACGGTCGATGTGGCGATACCTGTCCCACACACTACCAAAATTTTCTTTTTCACTGTGTCGATCTCCTTCCAAAAACGTATTTCTGCAAAAATTGGGCAGCCTGGTGAGCGGATGAACGGGAGAACAGTTTTTGCAACAGATCGCCCTGTTGGAAAAAAGCGACTAACCCTTCCAGAAACAAAAGCTGCTCTTCTCCTTTTTGCGGAGCCAACATAAATACGGCTCGTACCGATACGTCTTGCGCCGGATCGCCCATCTTGCGAAATGTGACCGGCTCTAACAAAGTGGCGACTGCTATGGCGGAACGCTTGACGTAGTGAGAGTCGGCGTGCGGCAACGCAACACCCGTCGTCTCAAGTTGTAAGCCCGTCGGATAGAGCTGCTCCCGCTCCTCGCACGCGGCGGCATAACCGTCAACAACGTCGCCGTTCTCTGTCAACGCCCATCCCAGCTGCCGAATGACATCCTCTGCCGCACAGCATTTAACGTTTAGTTTTACGTTTTCTGGCCTGAATAAACCGTAGTCGGACAGCCCGCCCCCTCCTCTCTCTTTTCATTTGTAATAGAGTATTACTATTGTAAAATATGTAAAGCGTTTTCTCAACCAGTTTATAACAAAAAGGCATACGCAAGCGTTGTGCGCATGCCTTCATCGAGTTTGCCGCAGCGAAAGGGTGGGGCTCAACCAAAGGCAACGAGCACCTTATTGTAATAAAGCGTCCGATCCGCCATTCCCTTCAGATACGTTCCGACTTCTTCAACGGAAATTTTGTGGGAAATGATCGGCTTAAACTGAAGGGCTCCCTTCGTCATAAAATGTAACGCCGCTTTCCAGGCCGCACCCGGAAAAGGTGCCGTATACGAGTTCCACGTTCCTTGAATGTGGATTTCACCGCGCAAAAGGTGCTCGACCGCTTCTTCCTTTAATGGAAGATTCGAATGGGAGATCCCGACCAAGATGACGCGCCCTTTTTTTCGGGCAGATAGAATAGACTGCTCCTGGGTCGTGGAGCTTCCGGCTGTCTCTACGACGACGTCGGCACCGCCACCCGTGAGTTCACGGATGCGGGTTGCGACGTCGCCCTCCGTTGCGTTGATCGTTCGGTCGGCCCCCAACGCTTTTGCCAATTCTAGCTTTTCCTCGAATATGTCGACGGCGATGACAGTGGCCGCCCCAAAAATTTTGGCCCATTGAAGCGTTAACTGGCCGATCGGCCCGCACCCCATAATCACAACCGTCTCTCCCGGCAGAATCCCTGCCTTTTTTAACCCGTGGTAACCGATCGTCGCGGGCTCAACCCCGGCTGCCGTTTCAAAATCGAGTTCGTCATCGATGGGAAGGACGTGATGACCCGGGGCTTTCACATACTCAGCGAAAGCGCCGTGACTCCCTGTTCCAATAATGTTGTAATGTTCGCACAACCCGTAATCACTTGCCATACAGTACGGACACTTGCCACATGGGATGAGGGGCGCTACCACGACGCGATCTCCCGGCTGAACCGTGCGGACAGAATCACCGACTTTCACGGCTTCACCGCAAAATTCATGCCCCAATATGAGAGGGTACGTCCTTGCGCCAGTTATCATCGCGCGGGGCACATCGGACCCGCAAATGCCGCAGTACTTCACTTTAATTAAGACTTCGTCCTCGCTGATTTGCGGGATATCCACGACGTCGGGCCTCACATCTCCTCGTGCGTACAAGACGGCCGCCTTCATTTTTTGATGCACTGTCATCCCCCGCTTTTAAGACTTTGTCGCCTCAAAGTTTTTCACACATGTCAAGAACGTCTTAAGTATAATGTAACTCGACGTAGCACCTGGGTCCTGATGTCCCTTAGACCGTTCTCCTAGGCGACTAGAGCGCCCCTTTTTAGAGACCATCTCCACGGTAGACTTCATCCCCTCCTCGCCACTGCGAACAGCCGCTTCCAAACACTCCACCAGCGTTTTTCCCCTTCGACTTTCCTCTTCTAGAGCTTCGATGGCTGGGATCCAAGTGTCGACCATCGTTTTATCTCCGACTTGTGCCTTCCCCCTCTCTTGAATTCCTTTGCCTGCGGCAATGAGAAATTGAATGATGTCCTCTTTCGTCAACGATGTCTTCCCGCTGAAAAGACTGGCCCCTTTCAGCAACGCCGTAGCGTAAAGGGGGCCGACTGAGGAACCGACCGCATTGAGAAACGTCATGGCCGTATCCTGACATATTTTGCCGCAATCCTGCTCATCTTTCAATTCGTGCGCCAATCTCTTTTTTATCGCTTGCCACCCAATGGACATAGTCACACCGTGGTCTCCATCGCCTACGGCCCTGTCTAACTGGGATAAGTAGTCCTTTTCTTTTTCTACGTTTGCTGCGATGTCCGACAACAGTTGTTTAAACTGTTCCGCATTCACACGAACCACCACCCTTCATGTTTGAACAAACATCGGACAGTCAGCAGGATAATCGACCAACTCTATCATTTCATCATCCATTTTCATCAACGTAATGGAACAACCGCCCATTTCCAAGGAAGTGACGTACTCTCCCACGTAGGAACGGTAAATGGATATGCCTTTTTCAGCTAAAACGTGTGCAACTCTTCTGAACACGATGTACAAGTCTAAATACGGAGTAGACCCTAAACCGTTGACGAGTACCGTGACGGTATCCCCTTTGACCAGGCTCAGATCTCCTGTTATCTGCTCTAAAAGAAAGTCTGCCACTTTGTCCGCCGTCTGAAGTTCACCGCGTTTGACGCCAGGTTCGCCGTGGATTCCGAGTCCGATTTCCATTTCACTGTCGTCAAGTTCAAAGCTCGGCTCTCCAGTTTGCGGAATGTAACACGGCGTTAACCCTACCCCCATCGTTCGCGTCTGATCATTCGCCTTTTTGGCCAAACGCACCACTTCATCCAGATCATGGCCCATATCTGCGGCTGCCCCTGCTGCTTTGAAGACCAAAAAGTCTCCGGCAATGCCCCGGCGCTTTTCCATCTCACCCTTCGGGGCAGAAGCGACATCGTCTGTCACTAGCACGGTCTCGACGCGGATTCCTTCCAGGGATGCCAGTTCCTGCGCCATGTCGAAGTTCATGCAATCTCCGGCATAATTGCCGTACAGATAAATGACACCTTTCCCTCCGTCCACCGCTTTGGTAACTTCTAATATTGGATCTGGGGGCGGAGAGGCAAATATGTTGCCGACCGCGACTCCGTCAGCCATCCCTTTTCCGACATACCCGATAAAGGCCGGTTTGTGACCCGACCCCCCTCCAATCACCACGCCGACTTTCCCTTTTCGTCCAGAATTCACACTCACGACGGAACGCTTGTTGCTTTCCAACTTTCGGACGTACTGCGGATGCGCCGCGACAAACCCTTCAATCATCTCATCTACGACATGATCGGGGTTGTTTATGAGTTTCTTCATACAGCCCTTACACTCCTCCATTTGTTGAATGATTGGTGCTGTTCAACGCCTTCTCGTGCGCGTCTATTTTTTTAACCTTACGCAGGGAACGACCGCCCGAAAACTCAGACTCAAGCCACTCTTTAACAACTTTTTTGGCCACTTCTTCGCCGATAATTTTCGCCCCCATCGCCAAAATTTGGGCGTTGTTGCTCTTGCGTGCCCGTTCTGCAGAATAAGTGTCGTGGCAAACAGCGGCGCGCACCCCAGGAACTTTATTGGCCGCGATGCACACCCCGATGCCAGTTCCACAGATGAGTATCCCTCTCGAATACTTTTGATCCCGTATATCTGTCGCCACTCGAAACGCGACATCTGGATAATCCACTTCTTCACAATCTTTGCATCCGTAATCGACAACGTTATGACCGAGTTCGAGGAGAAACTGTTTCACTGCCTCTTTCAGCGTGTAGCCGAAGTGGTCTGAACCGATTGCGATGTCCACAGAAATCACCAGCCATCATGTGATGTTACGGAATTAATACGACTTTAATGGAGTGCTTACCGCTCTTGACCAACTCGAAACCTCGTTCGAATTGATCTAACGGCAGTTGATGCGTCACGACGCCTTCTGTCGGCAAATAGCCCCTTTCGATGCCGTCGATGACGATCGGATAACAGTACGGTCCCAAGTGAGAACCTAAAAGATCCAGTTCTTTCCGGTCACTTATAATGCTCCAGTCAACCGTCACCGGATCTTTAAACACACTGAACTCGACGAACCTCCCCAATTTGCGAATCATCGAAAGCCCTTGTTCGACTGACTTCGGATGTCCGGTAGCTTCAATGTAAATGTCACACCCGTAGCCGTCTGTCATGTTTTTGATCTCTGAAACGACATCCACTTTGAGCGGGTTCATGACGACGTCCGCTCCGAATTTTTGGGCCAGTTTCAGCCGCTCGTCGATGAGGTCAAGTACAACTAACTTTCCGGGACCAGACCTTCTGGCCGCTCCGACCATGCCCAATCCCAACGTTCCGGCACCTGACAAGACGACAAAATCCCCTAATTGTATCTGGGCACGTTGTATGGCGTGCAATGAACAGGCATACGGTTCAATCAGTACCGCCTGTTCCAGCGTTAAGTGGTCAGGAACTCGATAATTAATCGCCTCTTTCGTAAATTTCATATACTCAGCCATTCCGCCGTTGACGTTGTACTGAAAGCCGTATAAGTCGTGCTTCTCGCACATCCAGTACTGCCCGCGCTGACAAAAGCGGCATTTCCAACACGGCACAATTTGCTCTGAAATGACGCGGTCTCCAAAGGAAAAACCTTCAACCCCCTCTCCCGTCTGTACGACATGCCCGACAAACTCATGCCCGGGGATGACGGGAGCCTTTATGTAGGCGGGCTGAGTCTCATCTCCCCAAAAACTTGGAGCCCCATCGTACGCTTTCAAATCACCGGCACAAATGCCGCACGCTTCCACTTTGATGACAATCTCCCCCGGCCCCGCTTTCGGCGTGTCCACCTCTTCCAGCCGATAGTCACCTGGCGCGTATGCGACCACTGCTTTCATCTTTTTGGGAAGTTCGCGTGGAAGTTCCGTTTTGACGCCCATGTCAATCCCTCCATTCAGTTATTTAGTTCAGGCGTTTCCTGGACTTAAAATCAAAGAGGTTAATCTTATGTGCTTTTATTTTTAAATAAATGGTTTCTCCCCGTTTAAAATCTATTTCTTCGTTCGTCACCACATTAAATACGGTTCCGTTCAATCTGAGCATGACGCGAAACTCTTCACCGAGATTTTCAAAGGCCGCCACCTCGTGAGAGAACGTATAGTCTTGGGAGGCTGAGACGACTTCCACGTCTGTCGGTCGAATACCGAAACGGTATTTCCCTCCTGTTTTTACTTTCTCTCTCAGTTGTTCAGGTACGTTAAATGTAATGTCAGCCCCCTCGATTTTGAACTGCAGTTGATCTTCTGAGAAGACAGTTTCTACAGTAAAGATGTTCATCGCCGGTTCCCCTATAAAGCTCGCCACAAACTCGTTTTTAGGAGAGTTGAATATCTCGACAGGAGTCCCGTACTGCTGTAATTCGCCTTCGTGGAGAACAGCAATCCGGTCTGCCAGCGCCAACGCTTCCGACTGATCGTGGGTGACGATAATCGTCGTGGCTCGAATGTCGCTTTGTAACCGTTTGATCTCTGTTCTCATTTTTTGCCTCATTTTCCCGTCCAAGTGGGACAGCGGCTCATCGAGCAGCAACACTTTCGGACGGCGTATGATTGCCCGGGCAATGTTGACCCGCTGTTTCTGCCCGCCCGAGAGTTTGGCAGGCTTCACGTGTAACAGATCTTCAATCTGCAGCATTTCAGCGATGCGCAACACTTCGGCCTTTATTTTGTCCGCCTTTATCCCTTTCGCTTTTAAGTTGAACGAAATGTTGTCGAAAACGTTTAACGGAGGGTACAGGGCATAATTTTCAAAGGCCAGACCCACGCCTCTGTCCTTCGGGGGACGTCGTTTATGACTTGATCCCCAATTTTGATCTCGCCAGACGTAATCTCCTCCAGCCCAGCGATCATTCTCAATGTGGTCGATTTGCCGCAGCCAGAAGGCCCCAACAGGGCGATGAACTCTCCGTCATGAGCCTGCAAACTAAAAGACTTTACTGCGTTGATCGGTTGTCTGTTTTTGTAATAGGTTTTGCATAAGTCAATCAACTGCAATTCGGCCACGCTCTATCCCTCCTTTCCTCTTGCTCCGCGCAAGAAATTTGCCGTCATCACGGTCAAAAAAGACCGCTCTATCCAAATGTATCTTCAAAAAGACGCGTTCATCCAGATTGAGCTCCTCGTCTGCGGAAGTGACCGTGTTGATGATCCGCTCTTTTACTTTAACGGACAGAATCGCCTTAGCCCCCAACGGCTCAAAGCTGTACACGGTTCCGGGTAACCCGCCATTTTCGTCTGTCCGGCTAAAATCGATGTCTGTCGGCCTCAGTCCCACACTCAACACCCGCGCCCCTCGCTCCAGCAGTGTGCGGCTAACGTCTTCAGGGAGGAGAAAGTCTTCGCCTATCTCGTGAATCGCGAGCCAGTGTTTTCCGTGTTCAGTTTGTACGTGCCCTTCCAGTAAATTGATCTCCGGCTCCCCGAATGCCTGGGCGACGTATTCAGATGCGGGGAAGTAGTAAATGTCGTGGGGAGTCCCGATCTGTTCAATTTTTCCTTCGTTCAGGATGGCAATCCGATCGCCGAGACTCATCGCTTCCAAATAGTCGTGGGTGACGTATACCGTCGTCGTATCAAGGTGGTACTGCATTTCCTTGAGTTCTGCTCTCATTTGATGCCGTAACTTGGCATCCAAGTGGGTGAGCGGTTCATCCATCAGGAAAGCTTCCGGTTCTCGAACTAATGCCCGCCCCAGCCCCACCCTTTGCCTTTGGCCGTTGGACAGTTCTGACGGTTTGCGGTCGAGGAGGTGATCGATGTTTAACTTTTTGGCCGTACGGATGACTTTTTCTTCAATCACACGCTGCGGCTGTCTGTGTTTCGGACTTTTAAGCGGTGACGCGATGTTCTCAAAAACAGTGTAGTGGGGGTACAAGGCGTAGTTTTCAAAAACCATGGCAATATTCCGGTCTTCCGGTTCGACACCAGTCACTTCTCGGTTATCAATTAGGACCTGTCCAGAATCAGGCGCATAGAGGCCGGCAATCGTGTTCAGAATAGTCGTCTTCCCCGCGCCGGCATGGCCGAATATTACGAAAAACTCTTTATCTTTGACGTCAAAACTGATGTTGTCCAACACTGTTTGATGATGAAATTGTTTTGTTATGTTTTGCAGCTTGACATCAGCCAAATCCGTCACCCCTATCATCGTGAGTTGACAACGTTAACCCTTCACCGCTCCCATGCTTAATCCGCGGACCAAATGTTTTTGAATGAGCATCGCCAGCACGATCTGGGGAATCGTGGCGACTGTCGCTGCGGCAGCCATCTGCCCGTACTGCACTGTTTCTGACGAGATGTAACGGAGAGTTCCGACCGTGGTCGTCATGACATCTTGACTTCCCAACAACAGCGGAAACGTAAAGTTATTCCAGGCAAAGATAAAGGACAACAGCGCTGATGCGACTAATCCCGGTTTGATCAGCGGCATTAAAATCTTCAAAAACACGTGCCACCAAGGGTAACCGTCCATCCGTGCCGCATGTTCAATTTCCGGCGATATCTCTTCAAAGTACCCCCTTAACACCCACACGATTAAAGGTAACGTAATGAGTTGCAGTACCCAGATCAAACCAAAGTGCGTATTGTACAGCCCTAACTGCTGGTAAATTAAATACAGCGGCAGAATAACCAGGATCTCAGGAGCAAAGCGGAAAGACAGCAGCGTGAAAGCCAGCGATTCTTGGCCTTTAAACTTAAACCTGGCAAATGCGTACGCCGCAGGGACACCGACGACAACGGACAAGAGGACCGCCCCGCCACTGACGATCAAGTTGTTCAGGAAAAAGTGCACGTACACACCGTCTGTGATCAAGGTTGTGTAATTCTCAACTGTCGGACTGAAAACAAATGTCGTCGTGTACACGTCGCGATCGTGCTTAAACGATATGAGCAACATCCAGAAAAGGGGGAACAATGCAAATAACGCATACAAGATTAAAAAAGCGTTGCGTAAAATGGCCAAAAACCTTCGAGACAATTTGACCACTCCTCAATTGCCTGAAGCCTTGCGCTGAGAGTAGCTCCAGTATTTGATCAGAAAATTACTGGCAATAAACACAATGACCCACAAAACGAGCATGTACGGAATGGCAAAACCTAACTCCTTATATGTAAAGGCCTCCACGTACGCTCGGAGCGAAAGAGTCATCAAAGTATCTCCGGGTCCTCCACGCGTTAGGGCGAAAATGATAGAAAACTCTTGTAATGAAATCATTAATCGAAACACGACAGCAATGAGGATGTACGGCATGATCATCGGCAAGGTTAACGTTTTAAACGTAAACCAGGCAGACCCCCCGTCTATTTTCGCCGATTCAAAGGGAGCCTGGGGCAATGACCGCAATCCTGCCAATACGAGCACGATGACGAACGCCGTGTAAACCCACACATCGATTAGAACAACCGTGAACAGTGCCGTTTTGGGATCAGCCCCCCACATAAAATTTTCTACTCCGAAGAATCGAAGCCACTGATTGAGAATGCCCACAGACTGATTAGTCATAAGCTGCCAGATCAGCGTGGCGATGACCGGCGCCACCATCAGCGGAAAGATTAACACGATTCTGAGTGATTTGGCGAGCCGCGTTTCCTGGTTCAGCAACAATGCCACAATGACACCTAACACTGTCTGGATCCCGGTGGAAAACAGGGCGTACTTCAGCGTAACCACCACGCTGTGGTAAAAGTCCGGATTTTTAAACATGTACACCCAGTTTTCCAACCCGACAAAGGAATAATCAGCATACTTAAACGAATAGTTCGTCAGCGAATAATAAATAGAGATAACGAACGGATATAAAATTCCTGCCGTCAGTAACAGCGCAGGTGCAAGGATGAGATAAGGTCTAGCCCTCCGCATAAAAGGTGGTTGACGTTTAGGCGATTGAACGGTCACGTCGTTTGACACGGTGGAAGGCTGGATTCCACTCTCTCTCACGTAAAGCCCTCCTTCTGGTTGAGAATGCGTGTTGAGCGAGGGACAGAGAAGTGGTGTTCCCCTCTGCCCCTTCCCGTTTTTCATGGCCTTTATCTTCTGATTCTCGATACACGCTCGTTTAAGTCTTCGGCCAGTTGATTCATCCTCTCCTCAGTATCGGCACCGGACGTAATGATATCCTGGAGGGCCCCGGCCCATTCAGTCGTCGTATTGAAAAATTCCGGTTGCGGCGTAAACTTGATGGACGTGTTATCGATAATGGCATCGAACGTCTCTTTATAACCGTCTTTTTGGGCAATCTTTTCTTTGAATGCAGGGTCTTCCCAGACGGAGGAACGAACTGGATCGAAAACGCTCGCTTCTGTAGCGCCCCAAAGTGTGTGTTCCTTACCTGAGAAGTACTGCATAAACAGCCAGGCTGCGTCTTTTTTCTCAGACGTTTCATTCATAGCCAATGACCAGATCCACAAGTTGGCGCCGAGTTCAGCTCCGTCCTTCGTCAGCGGCGGCGGTGCCCAAGCCAGATTTTCACCCTCTTGTGAAGCGCCTTCAACGCTCTGGAAATAAGAAGCGCTGCTGGCATCAAACGCCATGGCGGCCTTTCCTGCCCCTAAATCAGACGACACTTCATACCACGTGTAGCTTGCCCAGTCTTGCGGTCCGCCTCTTTTCACTAATTCAGCAAACATGTCGGTCACTTCAATTGCCTCAGGACTGTTTACCTGTGCGACGAGTTTGCCGTCTTCAACGTCAAAGTCTTTGGCGCCGTGCATGGAGTAGGCGGTCATGTAGCCTGGGTGAATCGTGGCCCACGAACGCGTCCCCCTCGTGGCAATTCCGTAGGAACCCGGCCCGTTCCACCCTTGCAGTTTTTCGGCTGTTTCAATTAACTCTTCGAACGTCGTCGGAACTTCAAGGTCGTTTTCCTCAAAAGCTCGTTTGTTGTACGCGAGGACGTTCGTCTCAAACCCGATGGGAATCGCCCACAGTTCCCCTTCACCTGCCGGATTTCCCGGCGTAAGGTCCCAGCGGTTACTTTGAATGACTCCTTCTAAGAAATCGCTTGCATCGTAATCAGGACTTGTTTTGGACGGGTCATTCAAAAACTCATCCAACCCTTGAATGTAACCGGCCGGGGCGTACTCCCACAGTTGATACGATCCGGTCATAAAAACATCCGGTTTCCCGTTTTTCGCATTCAGTGCTGTCGTCACAACGTCGAAGTAGTTTTCCTCAGGCGTAACGGAGTAATCGACCGTTATTCCCGTCAAATCCTTAAACGCATCTAGCTTCTCGATAATCGCATCGGCATACGGATGTTGGTTGAACGCGACCTCAATCGTCGTTCCGTCTGCCATTTTCCAATCAAACGCCTCAGCCGATCCGGTTTCAGCTTCGTCTGATTCTGCCCCAGAATCAGATGCCGATTCGTTTGAAGCACAAGCCGCTACGGTGAAAGCGGTAACAAGTATGAGTGATATCAGCCAACTTTTTTTCGACATTGTCGAATTCCCTCCATCCATTTCCCGTTTAACTGTTGGCTCCCACTGTGAGCGCTGCGACAAAAATCTACCGCAATCATGACACCTCCTTTCTTGTGCGAAAAAATACGACAGCTTCAAAATATTATTTGATGTTATTTTAATTTCTCAATTTTCGTTTGTCAATTACTTTTTTGTTTTTATAATGTATTTATATACAATTTGCATTTCATAATACTTTTTATTTTTTGCTTTTACCAATCAAAATTCATTATTATTTTTTTCCATCCTTTATTTTTAGATGCCCTATCCATTGTGTTATGTAAGTCATTTACGTTTCGAATGTAATCATATTGATCCGGCAAAAGTTTCTCTATTGTTTGCTGATAGGCTTGATTTTGAAAGTCTTGCATCAGTGCTTTGAAGTCGCTGACAGTGCTTCGGGAGCTCCCGATCAGCGTTAACCCCTTGGCGAGGACATCCCTCGTATTGATCGGCACCCTTTCTTCTGAAACGCCCAACAATACGATCTTGCCTTGCGGCGCTATTAAATCGATCGCTTGATTTATCGCACTTTCACTGAACACGCCTCCCGTGCATTCGATAACAGTTGCCACATTTTGCTGTCTGTGAAAATGGTAGTCTTGTACGAGATGGGTCGTCGCAAAATCAAACTGTGCCAATTTCTCGCGTACCGCGCCAAATACGAGGAGCTGAGATTTCGGAATGCGGAAAACGTGGTAAAGCATGGCCGCGGTCAAAAACCCCACCGGACCGTCGCCGAAAACGGCCACTTTCCCCTCTTTAAGAAATGCTGATACGTGATGTATCGCATGTAACGAAACTGAGCTCAGTTCAGTCAGTACAGCAATCCCGTCCGGAATACTGTCGGGAACCGGAACCGCGTTCTCAGCCGGCAACACGAGGTGACTCTGCCCGATGCCGTCATACCCGCTTCCCAGAAAAACACTGTCAGCGGCATAGTTATCCGCAACGTTATTTCTTAAAGTAGATTGGGGAAGTCTGCTTTTGCCGCTGTTGTTATTTAACAACCTGCCGGGTATATTGGGAACAATGACCACGCGTTGCCCTGGTGGGACAGAGTCGGCATTTGAGATCACCACGTGACCGATCCCCTCATGAAATAAAGCCATTGGCAGCTTTTCTTTCAGAACGTTTCGCTTCCGCTTGCCGGTGTAGTACCGAAGGTCTGCATGGCAAATGCTGGCTAATGTCGGCTTAACAACCACTTGTTCTTGTTTTACTTCATGTTGGAGCGTGGTTTCTACAAATTTCCCAGGCGCGATTAATCGGTACGCTTTCGATGTCACAACCTCATGCTTATTCATCCATTCACTCCTGACTAGACGTTTAATTTTGTTTATTTATGATTATTATATACCGGAATACGCTCTTTATGTCAACAAAAACGAGCAATAAAAAGTCATAAGGAGCTTTTAATTGTTTGATTATATTCGTTTAAGATATATTTTTTGTCAAACGGAGTTAACCAGGCTGTCGAATGAGTTCAAATACGGTAAATACTCTATATTTATTTTCTTTTTTTGACTTTTTATTGTTATTTTATATTCGCTTTGTTAACATTATTTTATGCATATTTCGGTTTTAAGGAGGTGACCCATTGTCTAAAGTGTTTTCTCTCGAACGAAAACAAAGGGTTTTAGAGTATTTAAACCAGCATCAACGGGCTACCGTGAAAGAGTTGTCCCAACTATTTAACGTAACAGAAGCAACGCTTCGTTCAGACTTGACTGCATTAGAAAAAGAAGGGCACATTAAACGCATACACGGCGGTGCCGTTCTGGCGGACAACGTCTCGTCTGAATACAGTTTTTTAGTGCGTGAAAAGAAAAACAGGCAAGAAAAAATCGCAATTGGCAAAACAGCAGCAGACATGGTGGAAACTGGGCAGTGTATTTTACTTGATGGCAGTACGACCTGTCTGGAAATGGCGCGCAGTCTCAGGAAAAGGAAAATTCGCTTGACGGTTATTACGAACGGCTTGATGGCCGCGATGGAATTGAGAGAGAACCCGGAAATTACCGTCATCGTCACGGGCGGCATCTTGAGAATTGGCTCTATTTCACTGGAAGGGACGTTAAGCCGGCACATTTTTAACGAAATCAATGTAGATACGGCTTTTTTATCAGCGAGGGGCTTTACCTTTGAAGACGGGTTAACGGATTTTAACATGTACGAGGTCGAACTGAAAAAACTGATGGTTGACTCTTCGCCACATGTCGTGGCTCTTTTGGATCACAGTAAAATGGAGAAGAGTTCGATCGCCTCTTTTGCCAAAACAGAACAAGTCACAACGCTCATCACTGACCGTAAAACACCGGAAAGTGTTATCCGAAAGTTTCGCGATAAAGGTATAAACGTGATCGTTCCCAGTGAGTAAAGTTCTTTAACACGCTTCCGTTCCAACCGTCTGGAAAAACTCACTTACCGAACCTCTAAAAGATTGAGGGAAAACCCTTTTGAACCGGCTTCAAGCCGCTAACAAAAAACCGGACACGGAATTTTCATACCGTGCC
Source organism: Novibacillus thermophilus (assembly GCF_002005165.1). NCBI lineage: Bacteria > Bacillati > Bacillota > Bacilli > Caryophanales > Thermoactinomycetaceae > Novibacillus > Novibacillus thermophilus. The sequence continues at coordinate 2,129,667 of NZ_CP019699.1, read as the reverse complement.
CGGTTCACAGTTTAAAAGTCGTAGTCGTCGACGTTGTCAGCTGTGAAGTCTAGCGGCGGACCCATGATAATCTCGCTCCCCCGGACTTCTAACTGATCGTACCCTTCAATCTGTAACCCTTCGCCGATCTCCTCTCCGTCTAACGCCTTTTTGGCAACGGCAATGGCCAAGTAACCCAAATCGGCAGGGTTCCACAGGGACGCGACGTCAAGGGACCCGTCTTTCAAGTACTCGTTGGCCATATTCGGAGACGTCGTTCCGACAACGGCGACTTCATCTTGTTTCCCTGCTTGCTGTACAGCTTGAGCGATTCCAATCGGCGCCGGTGTGCTGACCCCGATAAACCCGTCGAGGTCCGGATAGGCACTGAGTAAATTTTGTGCTTGTTGAAACGCCATCTGTTGGTCCTCATCTGAAGGGACCACATCTGTGACGAGCTCTAACCCGGGGTAGTGTTCCTCCGCTTGTTTTTGCGCCGCTTCAATCCAGGCGTTCAAGTTGGCAGCGGTTAAAGCCCCGGTGACAATAGCGTACTTCCCTTCCTCTTTCCCCATGCTTTCCACGAGCAAATCCATGAGGTGACGGCCGTACGTGTCTCCATCCAGTTGATTCACAAAGTATTCGGTCGCCCCTTCTTCAGCCGCCGTGTCCCAGCTGAGGACGAGGATACCACTTTCCTGAGCTTCTTTCAAAATCGGAGTGAGAGCTTGGGCGTCGTTCGGCGCTACGGCAATGGCATCCACGCCTTGACTGATTAAATCTTGAATCGTATTCACCTGTTGGGCTGCGTCAGCTTCCGTCGGACCCGTGTAAATGACTTCTACTCCGAGTTCTTCTCCTGCTTTTTCCGCTCCCTCTGCTGCGACTTCAAAGTACGGAATCCCCACCAGTTTTGGGACTAACGCAATCTTATAACTGCCGTCTGATCCCCCTTCCCCTTGCTGGGCATCAGATGTCGTCTCTTCTTCAGGTGTATCAGATTCGGCTGCCCCGTCTGAAGAAGTATCCTTGACGCCACATCCCGCAAAGATGACCGCTGTTGACACCAACAACACAAACAGTAAAAATAAATGTCTCTTTAAACGCAATGGAAACCCTCCCAGAATTTCTTTGTTCGCAACTGAAACGATAACCCCTTTACGCGAAAGTGACGGTTACTTCACATAGACATCCCCCCTTTATAAAGTGAACTACGCCGACAGCTGTTTCGACGGCTCACGTTGTTTTTGTTTTTTGCGTGAGTGGGTGTGGGTGTAATAACGGATGACTAACACGACGATCAAGATGGCCCCCATGAAGACATTCTGCATGAAAGGCGATACGCCGTTTAGATTCAGTCCGTTCGACAAGACGGCAAAAATGCTCACCCCCATGACCGTCCCTAAAATACTTCCTTTCCCGCCCGTCAACATCGTTCCTCCAAGCACGACGGCCGCAATGGACTGCAACAAGTAAGAACTCCCCCAGTCCGGCCTGGCCGTATTCACCCGTGACGAAATGATGACAGCGGCAATACCGCACAGCAAACCGACGAGCACGTAAACGTAAAACAGCACTTTGCGGTGGTTGACACCGGAGAAGCGGGAGGCCACTGTATTCCCGCCGATTAAATAAATGCTCCTCCCCCACGGAGTGCGTTTCAGCACAAGGGCGATCACGACTGCAAGACATGCAAAGATGAGAAACTGGACCGGAAATGGACCCACATAGCCCAGGCCGATGACGTTGTAAGACTCGGGGAAATTAGAAAACGCATTCCCTTTCGTCACGTACAGGGCGATCCCCTGAAAGAGCGACATCGTTCCCAGCGTGACGAGTATAGGGGATACCTCGATCCGGGCGATAAATAGAGCGTTAAACATTCCACAGAGGACGGCAACCGTTAAACCCGCCAACACTGCGACCCAAATATTCACCCCGTGGAAACTCAAATATCCGATGGTGGTAGCACTCAAACCGACGATCGAGCTGACAGACAAATCGATGCCCGCCGTTAAAATGACGAGGGTCATCCCCAAGGCGATAATGCCGAGTTCAGACATTTGTTGCGTGATCAAAAACAGATTGTCCCACCTAAGAAATGCGGGTGACGTGACGGCCATAATGGCCATTAACGCGATGAGTATCACGAACAGTAAAAACTCAAATGAACGGAACCATGCGGTCACGACCTTTTCCCTCCCTGCTCAATGTTGCACAACCTTTACCACCTCTGTCTTTGCTCTACACTTGGAGGGCGACCCTCTCCCGCTGCCTCCTCTTTTCCCGTACAACATCAAACGTAACGGCAGCGACGATAATTGCGCCAATGATGACGTCTTGCCAGAAAGAACTGATGTGGGCCAGCACGAGCCCGTTTTGCAAAAAGGCGAGCAATAGCACGCCGAGGACCGTTCCGACGACAGAACCGATCCCGCCGAGAATGTTCGTCCCTCCGATCACGACGGCGGCAATGACCAACAGTTCAAACCCGACGGCAGCGGTAGGCTGAATGTTTCCCAATTGAGCAGAGTGCATCAACGCCGCCAACCCTGTCATCAGTCCCATGTAACTGTATACAAACAGATGGACTTTTTCCGGTTTAATGCCGATGCGCTGTGCCGATTCAGCGTCGCCGCCGTAGGCGTAAATCCAGCGGCCGATGCGCGTGTAGTTCAGCAAGCCGTAAGTGACGAGAATGGCGAAAACGAAGACGTAAATCGGAATGGGAATGCCGAGCAAACTGGTGCGGTTGAACTGCAAAAACCAGTCGGGCAGGCCGGAAATCCACGTTCCCCTCGTCACCTCTAGGTTGACGCCGCGATAAATACTCAGCGTCCCGAGTGTCACTATGATGGCCGGAATACGAAATTTGGCGACAAAAAACCCGTTGATGAAACCGAGTAACAGTCCGGACGCAAGGGCAACGACGACAACGGTCAAGGCATTGGCAAACGGTGTGAACAGAAAGTTGCCGATGATAACCGCGATGGCGGCTAACATAGATCCCACCGACACGTCGATGCCCCTGTAATAATGACGACAGTCATACCCAAGGCCATAATTCCTAACACGACATTGTTGTTCAAAACATTTATCAGGTTACTTGCGGTTAAAAACTGGGGGGACTGCGCCGACACGAAAATAAAGAGGATCAGCAAAATAGCGGCGATTCCTGTCTCTCTCTTTTTCATCAAGCTCTTCAAAGGGCTTTCCTCCCTTCTTCTGGCTGTCGTTCCCCTAGTGCGTACTCTAAAATGGTTTCTTGCGTCGTTCCTTGAACGTCCAACTCGGCGACTAGCCGACCCAGCCGCATTACGAGAATGCGGTCACTGACAGTCAGCACTTCTGGCAACTCAGAAGAAATCAGGATAATTCCCAACCCGTCTGCCGCTAACTGCCGCAACAATTTGTGAATCGCCACTTTTGCCCCGATGTCGACGCCGTTCGTCGGTTCATCGACAATGAGCACTTTCGGCTCAGCAGCCAGCCACTTGCCGATGACCACTTTTTGCTGGTTCCCGCCGCTCAGTTCGCCGGTCAACCGATTAGGGTCAGCCGGCCGAATATCTAGGTCGGCGATGTACTTCTCACCTAGCTGCTGCTCCCGCTTCAGATCGAGCAGTTTGTTCGTTTTGATCCGTTTCAGGATCGGTATCGTGATATTGCGAGAAATGGATTGGGACAACACGAGACCTTCCAACTTTCGGTTTTCAGGCACGTAAGCAATCCCTTTTTCAATGGCGTCAGACGGATGCCGAAAGGCAACCTTTTCCCCTTCAATCAAAATCTCGCCGGAATCGGCAGCATTCAATCCGAACACGGCCTGGGCGAGCTCGCTTCTCCCTGCTCCGACCAAACCGGTTATGCCCAGTATTTCTCCCTTTTTCAACTCGAGTGAAATGTTGTGGAACTGGCCTTGGCGGCTGAGGTTCCTCACTTCCAGTACGGTGTCTTCCCGCGCCGCACTCTTCTCGTTAAGGGGCTCGAACAAAATGGACCGCCCGACCATTTTTTGTACGAGAGAATCCTCGGTGACTTTTTCTATCGGATCCGTCGAGATGTACTGCCCGTCGCGCAACACGGTAATTCGATCCGCCACTTTGAACACTTCTTGAAATTTGTGACTGATAAACAGCACAGCGATGTTCTTTTCTTTTAACGTTTCGATAATCTGATACAGCAGTTCGATCTCACTGGAAGAAAGGGAAGATGTCGGCTCGTCCATAATGATCAGCCGGGCTTCAGACTGCAGTGCCCGGGCGAGGGCCACCATCTGCTGTTTGGCGATACTCAGCTCGCTTAGCCGCTGTCTCAAATCTAGCTCCATCCCCAGTTGATCCAGCGCTTCTTGCGCCTGTTCCCTTATCTTTTTCCAGTGCACGCGGCGGAAGGCACCGAGTTCCATCTGTGTTCCAAACGTAATGTTTTCGGCCACAGTCAAGTTCGTAAACAGGCTCAAATCTTGGTAGATGACGGAAATGCCGCGCTGTAACGCGTCGAGGGGATCGCGGAAGCGGACAGGCTCGCCGTCCAGTACGATTTGCCCCCCTTCATCGGGATCCAATACACCGGCCAATATTTTGATCAACGTCGATTTGCCGGCCCCGTTTTCTCCCATTAACGCGTGGACTTCCCCTTCCAAAAGTTCCAGCTGTACGTTGTCCAGCGCCTTGACCCCTGGAAATGTTTTACTGATCCCCGTCAATTTTAGAAACGGTGTCTTAGATTCCACCCTTTTACCTCCTTTCAAAACAGCGGAGTCCATGATGTCTATGTCGCCAATGTGACAGAAACCCCGACTTGTTCCAGCTGTTTTACACTGTCCGAATCAACTTTGTCGTCTGTGATCACTTCGTGAACACCTGCGACATCGGCAATGGTCGAAAACGCCTGAACCCCGAATTTACTGTGGTCCACCAGCAAGTAACACTGTCCGGCGATGGACATCATGCGCCTTTTGAGTACCGCTTGCCATTCTGTCGGATCACTCAATCCGTGTTCGGTGTGTAATCCGCTGCAAGAGAAAAACAGTTTGTTCACGTGATACGTTTCCAACGACCGCTCGGCTAACGGACCGACGTACGACAGCGACTCCGGGGACAGTGTCCCGCCGGTTGAAATCACGGTAATCCGTGACCGGTTCGCCAATTCCATCGCCACTTTAATCGCGTTTGTGACGACTGTAAGGCGAATGTTCGGGAGTAATCGCGCCATTTGCCAAGCAGTCGTACTGGCGTCCAGTATAATGGAGTCGTACTCTTCCACCCGTTTCACGGCTTCCCGGGCGATGGCAGACTTCTCTTTAACGTGGGCAATTTCCCGCTCCGAAAAAGGTGTCTCCCTCTCTGTGCTCTCCGTACGAACCGCTCCACCGTGACTCCGTTGGAGCTTTCCTTGCGATTCTAACTTTTCCAAATCCCGGCGAATCGTCTCTTCTGTTACATGGAATAACTGTGCCAATTCCGTGACCCGTATACTGCCTCTTTTGTTGACGACCGCCACAATTTCACGGTGCCTCTCTGCAACTAACATCTCATTCCTCCTACTTTGCCAATTCCACTGCATAACGTAGACTTTTTCTGCACCAAAAAGAGCGGAAATAGTTGCTGATAGCGTGACAGACTGCCTTGTTCAGGACTGCTGCTGGGGAAGGCGGCACAATCTGTTAAATCTCTCATACGCTTCACTCCACAAGTCCCTGTCCTTTGGCTCATACGTTTTCAACGGGACGGACTGGGAGATGAGCTGTCGGCCTTCCGACAGGGAATTGACTTCTCCGGCTGCCATCAGCTGGACTAAAATGTTCCCTAAGCTGCTCGCTTCCACTGGACCGGTGACGACCGGCCGGCCGCAGGCGTTAGCCGTCCACTGACACAAGAGCTCGTTCCGCGTCCCGCCTCCCACCATGTGCAGCACATCTAACGGTTGTCCCGTCAGTTCTTCCAGCAGGTCGAGGACGAAACGGTGCTTAAGGGCGAGACTCTCTGTAATACACCGCAGTACCGCCCCCCGGGTTTCGGGGACAGGCTGCCCGGTTTTGCGACAGTACGCCCGGATGCGCTCCGGCATGTCTCCGGGTGTCAAAAACTCGGGAGCATCGGGATCGACGAGGGACACAAACGGGGGGCGGAAGACGTTAAGTGTGTCAATTCGTCCCAAGTGTACGCATCCCCCTCCGCTTCCCACACCCGCTTCACTTCTTGTAACAGCCACAGCCCCATGATGTTTTTGAGCAGCCGATACGTTCCGTTGACCCCGCCTTCATTGGTGAAGTTTAGCGCCAACGCCCGATCAGACAACACCGGCTCCTTTACTTCTGTCCCCAAGAGGGACCACGTTCCAGACGACAAGTACGCAAAACGTTCTGTCTGTGCCGGTACCGCAGCGACAGCAGATCCTGTATCGTGGGTCGCCACCGCGATGACGTTAGCCTTTATATCCCCAATTTCTTCCGACACGGACGGTAACACTTTTCCGATCTCTGTCCCTGGCTCCACGATGGGGGAAAGATGGGGCGCGGCAGTCCCAGCTGTCCGATCAACGGCTCAGACCACGTTCGCCGCGTCGGATCAAACAGTTGGGTCGTCGTGGCGTTTGTCAGTTCGGCCGCTTTCTCACCGGTTAGGAAATAGTGAATGAGATCGGGAATCATGAGAAACGTCTCCGCTTGTTCCAGATGGGGGTGGTCTTCATCCTTCATGGCACTGAGCTGGTAAATCGTGTTGATCGGCATGAACTGTATCCCGGTCTCCCGAAAAATAGTGTCCCGCGGGATGCGTTTCAGCAACTTTTCCATCGCGCCGGCGTGTGCCTCGTTTCGGTAGTGGACGGGATTGCCGAGGAGGCGGCCGGAGCGGTCGAGAAGGCCGTAATCCACCGCCCAAGAGTCAATCCCCAGCGACGCCACACTTCCCCCGTCCTTTTTCACTCGCTTCTCCGCTCTCCGCAAACCACCTTTTATTTCGTGGAACAGTCGCAATATATCCCAATGAAGGGTGGAGTGAAGTCTCACCGGCTCGTTTTTAAACGAGTGAATTTCTTCAAACTGCAGGCGTTCACCGTCATACTGAGCTAAGAGCACCAAACCACTGGATGCCCCGAGATCGACGGCTAATCCATTCCACACCTGTCCATTCCGCTTACCCATGACGAGTTCCCCCAAATGCTGAAATCATGAGAACCGACGACACGTCACCAACTGGCTCCGCCTACACCGCGTTCTTGAATCTTGTCCAGGTAGCCGCTTTCATAGAAAGCTTTCATCGGGTCCCGCGGCACGTTCATCTCCTCCCGCACGGCATGCAGGAGAGGCGTGACATCTTGTTCAAACGCTTCACGCACACAAGCCTCTGCTCGCAACACATCTTGTTTGGCCTGGGCGTCCTCAAGTTCGTCCCATTGGATCAACAGCGCTTTGGCGTAGTACGTCTGCACATTGAGGAGCGACCGGATCATGGCAGGAATTTTCGGCTCAATGTTGTGGCTTTGGTCGATCATGTACGCAATCCGTCTCGCAGTCTGTTGCGTTCCGGGATGTTCGTCGTCACGCAACGCCGCTAGTATTTGATAGAAAATGAGAAACAGTTCGTACGGGTTGATGGCTCCGACGATCAGGTCATCGTCGGCATACTTGCGCGAGTTGAAATGAAATCCGCCGAGCCGCTCCTCGTCCAGCAAATAGGCGACGATGTGTTCCACGTTTGTCCCCTGGGCGTGATGGCCGGTGTCCACCAGCACTTCAGCTTGAGGCCCCAATTTTACAGCTGTGTTGTACGCCATCCCCCAGTCAGCCAGATCCGTATGGTAAAAAGCAGGCTCGAAAAATTTGTATTCGATCAGCAACCGCATGCCGGACTCCAGCGCTTGATACGTTTGGGCCAACGCTTCCTCCATCCAGTGCTTGCGTTTTCGGATGTCCGCCTGTCCGGGATAGTTCGTCCCGTCGGCCAGCCAGAGACTGACAATGTCTGATCCGACTTCTTTCGCAATCTCGACGCATTCCAGCAAGTGGTCGACCGCTTTTTTCCGAACGTTTTCATCGGCATTCGTAATGCTGCCCAGCATGTAGTCGTCTTCCTGAAACAAATTGGGATTCACCGCCCCGATGCGAAGCCCGAGGGATGCCGCGTACTCCGACAGTTGCGTGTAATCGTCCACCTTGTCCCACGGAATGTGGATGGCGACGGAAGGTGTAAGGCCGGTCAGTTTGTGAACGACGGCCGCGTCGTCCAATTTTTCAAACGGATCGCGGGGGACGCCGACTTTTTTAAACACTTTGAACCGCGTTCCCGAGTCGCCGTACCCCCAGGAAGGGGTCTCGACTTTCAGTGCCTTCAGTTCGCGCTTCACAGCTTCGATGTCGATCCCCCGCTCCTTTTGACGGGTTTCAAACGCCTGGTACTGAATGTCACTCACTTGAAATCCCTCCAGATTGAATCTTTCCACGACACAGGATTGACTACCGCGTAAACGCCGCCGGCACACCGCCGTCCACGGTGATCATGCAGCCAGTCGTTTTGGCTGCGCGGGAGGAGGCGAGAAATGCGACGGCTTCCGCGACATCGCCAGGGTACACGTTCACGTTCAGCACAGTTCGATGACGATAGTGTTCTTCAAGTTCATCCGGCTCGATACCGTAGGCGGCCGCCCGTTCTTCCCGCCACTGAGAATTCCAGATGGCGGACCCTTCCAACACGGCGTCGGGCAGCACCGAATTGACGCGGATGCCGTACGGTCCGCCTTCTGCCGCAATACAGCGGGCGAGGTGAACTTCCGCTGCTTTCGCCGAGCTGTAAGCTGAAGCATTTTTGCCGGCGTAAATGGAGTTTTTCGAGCCGACGAACACCATGGATCCGCCGATGTTTTGCAGTTTCATCAGACGGTAGGCTTCTTTCGCCACCAGGAAGTATCCTGTAGCGAGGACGTTCATGTTCAAATTCCACTCTTCGACAGACGTTTCTTCCAGAGGACTCGATGTGGCGAGACCTGCGTTGTTCACGAGAATATCGACCCCGCCGTAGCGGAGGACCGCTTCACGAAATGCCGCTTCCACCATCTTTTCGTCCGACACGTCAGCTTGAACGGCCAGTGCCCTCTCCGCCCCGCCGCTTCGTTTAGCTCCCGGGCTACTTTTGTCGCCCCTTCAACGTTTAAGTCGGCCAGGACGACGTGCGCCCCGTCTTCTACCAGTCGCCGGGCTACCTTGCTGCCGATCCCGCCTGCTCCTCCTGTAATGAGGGCGACGTGTCGGGAAAACTCTTTTTCCGGGGGAGCGAGTGTCAGTTTGTACAGTTCCAAAGGCCAGTACTCGACCGCAAACGATTCTTCCTCATTGAGGGAGACGAATTGACCCAGCACTGTCGCTCCGGCCATGACGGCAATGGCACGGTGGTACAGCGCCGCACTCACTTCTGCCATCGCCTTGCTCTTACCCGTGGTCACCATCCCGATGCCGGGTATGAGGATGACGCGCGGGTACGGCTCAAACATCGTGTCTCCGTCCTGTTTGTTCCGGTTGAAGTAAGCGGTGTACGTTTCGGCATACCTTTCGATGCCGTCTTTAATCCGGTCAACTAAATCGTTCACATGCTGGGATGACGGGTCCCAGTCGACAAACAGCGGGACACGTTTTGTGTGAACGAGGTGATCCGGACACGCGGCCCCTATCTGCGACAGACGGGAAGCGTCGGCACTGTTGACAAACTCGAGGACGTCGTCGGAGTCGTCGTAGTGCAAAATCATTTTGTTTTCTCGACTCACTAAGCCGCGGATGACAGGCATGATGGCACAAACGGTCTCACGCCGCTTTTCTTCGTCCAGCGAGTTCACTTTTTGTCCGCCGAACAGGCTGTCCTTCACCTTTTCAGTCCGTCGGGCGATGTATGCTTCCGCCTCTTGAATGATGTTGACCGTGTTGTGGTAACACGCTTCCGACGTTTCTCCCCACGTCACGAGACCGTGCTTTTCCATGAGCACCAATTCGGCTCGGGGGTTTTCTCGCACGCGCTCGGCAATCATTTTCGACAATTGGAACCCCGGTCGTATGTACGGCACCCAGACGAAACGATCACCGTAAATCTCTTGGGCAATCTCTTTTCCGTTATCTGCACAGCAAATGCTGATAATCGCATCAGGGTGGGTGTGGTCCACATGCTGAAAAGGCAAAAAGGCGTGCAACAGCGTTTCGATGGACATGCGCGGATGCTTGCTGTCCATCATGCAGTGTGTCAAATACGACACCATTTCTTCGTCTGACATCTCATCGCGGTCCATCAGGGGCAGCACATCGTCGAGTCGCAACGCCGTAAAGTTATCCGCTTTCATCGTGGCGAGGTCGGAACCGCTTCCTTTTACCCACATGACCGACGTCTCGCGTCCGCGAAAGTCTCGTTCCACCGTTTTCATCGAAGTGTTACCGCCGCCCCAGTTTGCGACAGACCGATCTTGACCCAGCAAGTTCGACCGGTAAACGAGCTCATCCAACCCTTTTTGTAAACGGCTTGCTTTTTGATGATCCCAAAGATTAGCAGGCATGTTTCTCCCTCACATTTATTGAAGAGTGTTTATTTGTTTTTGATTATATCTGTTTTCTTTGAATTTGGGAAGGGGTTTTTAAAAAAATAAAATGTATCGACTTCTTTCTCTTTAATGCGAAAAAATTAACCCCCCTGTAATGGGTTTTCCCGTCACAGGAGGGCATCTGTCGCTACTTCCTGATCAGCGCATTGACATCTAACTGAAGCGCGACACATGCTTGTTCAGCCATCCATCCATTTGGGAACTAGCTATGCATCTTCTAAAGCGCGGTCGATTGGAAAAGGGCGACCTGACCAAGCTTTTTTTGCTGTCCAGTCTTCAGGCGGATCACTCCAAAAAGGGTGTGCCTCCGGGAGTCCCAACGGCAAAAAGACAGCCGCACACATGTACAAGCTTCCTGTTGAAATATAAATCTCACCGATTTCCGGTTGTTGGCCACAATGCCCGATCGTTAACCAGCCCTCTTCCGTAAAGGTCCCCGGTTGTTCCAACGACCGGCGAATAACAGCAGTTAAGGCGCTTCTGACTTGAGCGGGAGATACTGTGTGCGGGAGTTCGTCGCGTAAAGCGCTCTGAGCAAGGCTTTGCAGGGCACCAAAACGGTAGGCCAGAGAGCGCCCGATCGGAGGAAACGTTCCTTCCGGCGATATTAACCGTTCCTGGATGGCTGCATACCTTTGGGCCCTTTCTAAAATCGGCTCCCGCCGTGCCTGCCATTCATCGTATTCATCCCCTACATGTTCGAGAATGTCGACTAACATGGGATGAATGACGTAGCTGTTGTAATAATCCCAGTGATAGTCTGGGCCATCGCTGTACAGACCATCTCCTACATACCATTGGTCGTGCTGTTTAATTGCATAATCAATTCGCATCGGATCCCAGTCACTTACCCCTACTTTGTACAAAGTCGTTTCCGTCATGGCAGAAAACAGGAGCCAGTTCATAAAGAACGGTTTCCTCGACCTCGTTTTCTTCAAAGCGTTAATGACATGTTGCTTCACTCGGTCGTCGAGTTTTTCCCACAGTTCTGTGGGGGCACGCAATATGGCCTGGGACAAATAGGCGCTATCGACTATCGGCTGAAAGTCTTCAGAGAAGTTCATATAATCGGGTGATTCCGGATCAGTGCCGGCATCGACGGCCATCCTTGCCAGAGTGCAGTAGTGTTCACGTAAGCGATTTTCGTCTCCTTCGGTCGCACCGCCTTCCAACCACGGTGCCATTCCTGCCAGCAATCTCCCCATAGCCTCAAGATGGGAGAATCTCTCGCGATGTGTCCCTTCCCTGCATTCAACAGGCATTGATCGTTTCAAACGCCTTTCACTCAAGGCCCGCAATACCGGATCTGCAATTTTACACATCGCCTCGATCCAATACGCTCTGTCCGTCAACGTTTGTTCCATTTGTTCCTCTCCTCCTCGCCTTCAACCTAGGCGCATCTATACTCATTCAAAATGAAACACAAACCGCGCTTTGCTTTCCTTTCGGGGTTTTACAAGAGTAAAATCTATCGCAAATTGCTCAACTTTACGATGATCGTGATCGATAAAATCTAACGTTTGAATTTTCGGCTCAAGCACTTTGCGATCAAATGTAATGTGCAAACAGTGCTTGCCCACAAGCTTAAGCTCGTCAGCGTACTCATCGATCGAAGCAATTGGTGTCACAAATCTTTCAACGATCGATTCCGGTTCTTCAGTGAAAACATAGCTGTCTTCCAGAATCAACGTCGGACGATGCGTTTTGTGCCAAGTGAACCGCCTGGTCAATCGCTGTAAATGGGGGATGCGGTAAGCCTTCGTCAAGTTGAACGTAAACGAGTCGACCTGATTCCCGTACGCGGCTTCTTCGACAAACGCACGCTGTGAAATCCCTTCACACTGGAATTGATGATTGATCACAGGTACGGAATGACCTTGTGATCCATTGCAGTTGATCGAATACCTTTCCGGGCTGAAGTAGGCTTTGTTGTACAAGCCACACCCCAAGTCATTCAAAAAGGTTTCTCCCCTCGCGTGAAAGATAAAATGCCCGAGGTCGTTATGATTGTGGGGCTCTGCATTGTGACCTCCTTTTGCGGCGAATACGTAGACACCCGAACGGGATACGTGCCTTGACATATACCATTGGGAAGCATCTAAGTAGTAGGTTGCCGCCCGCCAAGGTTCGCCTTTCTCTTCGGGACAAAACCACACTAAATTTCTGATCGCCGGCGCCCACCGACTACAATGATCGTCCGTGTATTTTGCGCGAAGACGTGTGACGGGGACGTCAAGATCCGGATAGCGCTGTTTTAAATAGTGAGTCATGCCGAGAAACACACGGACATGGGAAGGACAGTCGGAAAAATTAATCACCGCATTTCCTTCCATAAAGACTTTTTGCTGAAAACGAGCTATTTGATGTACTTTTTCAGACTGAAATAAATCAATCTTCCCCCCTGTTCTCTTTTTCAATAAGTCAGCGAAGTAAACGTAGTACCCAAATCCGTATTGCCAATACATGTAACCCTCTCTACAAACGCCGTCTTCATTGAAACCAGCTAAATAAAATTCCAAAGAATGTAGGACCTTCTCTAGAATGAGAGATAGGTCATCCACATCATCGATTAAGTGCAGCGCAGCCGCGCCAATCGAACCGGCACAAACTGCCGACCAATTGTGCGTTGCCGTTTCCCAATGGTAAACATTCTGAACGTAAGGTCGAAAAATTCTTCGGTAAACTTCTTCATGTATTCTCCCTTTTATCAACGGATGTAAGAACCGGTCTGTTAAACTTAAGATTTCACTTAAGGAAAAGGCGGTCTCCGCAGCAAACAAATCGATCTCTAGAGCGTCACTGTGCGGATCGTCAGCGTGGCCCTCAAGAGAAAAGTGGATGTTCGTTCGGCCGTGACTTAAATGGGCGGGCAGACACCACGTATACTCATTGCAAATGGACCACAAGGTATTCTGCAGGGCTTCACGAAACACTTGTTGATCAGGATCAAGTAACGACATCATGGCAAACGTATTCAGTCGCCTTCTTTTCCGAAAATAAACTTCTTCGTATTCGACCCTCGACCCGTTGTCCCAGAAGGCCTGAAATAAGGAATATGTCAGCTCCGGGTCTTGGCCGTGAATGAGTTTTCCGGCCTCCTCTCGTATTTCGTCCAAAAGAAATTTATAGGCCTTATCCTGATGAAAAGTGCTCCACCAATTGTCAAGGTCTTCCACTTCGGGAAGCAGGAGGGAAGGCCCTTTAACTCTATAGTCGTGCAAACACTTTTGAATTTGATCTCGCTTCATAACACAACCCTCTAAACGTTTTTATGGCGGATTCTGTACTCCATCGGTGTCACTCCAACATGATCCTTAAACAATTTAATAAAGTAACTTTGATTATCGTAGCCGAGTCTTTGTGCAACTTCTCCCACTGAGTCGCTTGTCACGTCGAGAAGCTCCTTTGCCCGCTTCATTTTGGTCTTTGTCACGTATTCGACAAATGTTTCGCCGACTTCTTTTTTGAATAACCGGCTAAAGTAACTCGGGTTTAAGTAAAGATGACCGGCGATTTCTTCCAGGCTGATTTTCTTATCTAAATTCATCACGACATAATGGCACGCATCTAAAATTTCACGTCTCCGGATCTTCCCGAAATGCTCTCCTGTATGGGTTAGTGACGATTCGAGATAACTGATTAACCAATCTTTCAATTCACTTAAGGAACCGATTTCAAAAATTTCTCTGTGCAAGGTATCTGTCGTGTAGGACGAATGAAACAGGTGTAAGTCCTTCAATTCCACCTTAATGTCCAACAACAGTTTTAACACCCATCCTTTCACTGCTTCGGGAGGAAAACATTCCTCGCCCATAAACTTGATCCACCCTGTCACGGTTTTAGCCACTTGACGCTTATCCTTTTTCACAAACAATTCCCTCAGTTCCATGACCGCCTGATCGTACCAATAAAACAACCCGTCTTTTCCTTGTTCCCGGTTTCTCTTCTGTTCAATCGCGTCAGGTTGCACGTAAAATCGCTGCTGAGTGTTGAACAGTAAATCAGCCAGTTCTTGCTTGAAACTGTTTGGATCGCAACAAACCTCTCCCACTATAAATGACATCGACACACCCAATGACCGTCGCAGCGCGCTTTGAATGTGTTTCATACTGTCGGCGGCTTTATCGTAGTCGCTCGTCTTTAAGTCAAAGTGATAGGGGAAAAGAATAAATGATTCGTTGATGCCGTAATAAAAGTAGACAGCCTGGGGAAAGTGTTTGTGGAGCATTTCCCGAATGACGTTAGCGACTGCAAATTGAAGTGTATCCTCCGAGGAGAAGCGCTGTTTTTCGGACCGGTAATGATGGATGAAGCACAGTACTGGAAAGTAAGCCGTGCTTTCCAGTTGCAGCCCAAACGTTCTCGCTTCCGCATACCACTTTGTTTCGTCGTAAATCGGCTGATGAACGGTTTTGCGCACAAATTCTTCTCTGCTTAACTCCTTGTTCCGTTCGACTATGCGCTGTAAATTCAACTTAACGGCATCGGCCTCTCTTTCTTTTTCCAGACTTTCTCTGATGCTCAGTAAAACGTCCCTCAAGTCATCCAGATCGAGTGTGTCCTTCAAAATATACTCTTGAACGTTTAACCGCAATGCTTGTTGTGCAAATGTAAATTCACTGTGGCAGGAAAGGATCGCCACCTGTAAATTAGGTTTTCTCTGTTTAAGCTTTTTCGTTAACTCAATGCCGTTCATCTCCGGCATTCCGATATCTGTAATCAAAATGTCAGGCATTTCCTTTAACGCATGACTGAGTGCACTGGCGCCATTTTCGTGAACACTTTGAAGCCGAAGGCCTAACTTCTCCCACTCTACCGTTTCCGACAACAGTTCTAATACCGGGTAATCGTCGTCTACCAGCATCACGTTATACATGGAATCCTCTTACCTCCTCGGTATAAACATGATTACTTTGGTACCTTGACCCTCTTTACTTTCCAAACGCATGCGGAATGCTGTCCCAAACGTCATCCGCATGCGTTCAAAAACATTGGATAACCCTATATTGGAGAAGCCTTTTCTCTCTCCGTCACCCTCAGCTGTGGCGGTGTCCGCTATCAGTGACTCCTGTACGTGCTCCAGCTTTTTTCTGGACATCCCTCGCCCGTTATCTTCAATTTGGATGACAAAAACATCTTCCTCGACATATGCGTCTAATGAAATCGTGCCGCCGTCTTGGCTAAAGCCGTGAATAATTGAATTCTCAATAATCGGTTGTAAGATGAAGCGCGGTATTTCTTCTAAATACGCATCTGTGGACACATGAATATCCAATTGGACCTCTGTCGATCGCCTCATGTTCATCAGGTGAATGTAGTCTTTGGCAATATCGATTTCTTTCCGGAAGGGAATTGTTTCTCTGCCTTGGTCGATCGTCATTCTCAACAATTTAGATAAAGAGCTGATCATCTCTGAGCTCTCTATGTCCCCTTTTCGCATTACTTTCATCCGAATGGAATTGAGTGCATTAAACAGAAAGTGTGGGTTAATTTGAGCCTGTAACATCGCCAGTTCAGCTTTTCTCTTTCTCTCCTGTGTTTCGGTAATGTCTCGGATCATCGCATTTATACGATCAAGCATGAGGTCAAACGATTCGGCCAGACGCCCAATTTCGTCCTTGCCCTTAATCCGTGAACGTACCGTTAAATCCCCTTGCTGTACAGCGTCCGCCACGCTTCCTAAATGAACGATCGGCTGTACAATCACCCGTAAAAAATAAGCCAAAATAAACAGGAAGGCGACAAACAATACGAGTTCCGCCATAAACACCTTATGGAAGATTGAATGAATGTCGGATACGGCTTGTTTATACGGGGTCAGCGAAACGAGCTGCCAATCGACGAACGGAATGGAACGCCTAGAAACGAGATAATCTTCGTCGGATATTCGGACAATCGTTGAAGCTTCGTTTCTAGGCCTTCCCTTCAAATATGAAAGTGTCTCACCAATTCTGTCGTCATCTTTATGCGATATAATTTGGTGTGACGCATCGACCAACATCATCTCCTCATTGGCCGCCACATTCTCGAATATTTTGCTGAACTGATTCTCATCCAATGAAACGACAACATACCCGTATATGTTGGAACTTCCGTCACGAAGTGTTCTTGCAACTGAAATTTGATAAGGGTTGCCCTTCTTTTCCGATTTAAAAACTGTCGGGTGACTGCCAATCCAGTATGACTCAAACCCGTATACGTCTCTCAGCTGATGAAACCATCGCTCTTGAAACATCGTGACTGGATCGTACTCACTCGTCGAATAATTGGCATATGCTTGACCACTTGTTAGCAGGATGGTTACGTAAGATTTCTCGCCAACTAACGTGATGTTATCCATCGTTTTCCTAACCTTGCTGTCATCGATAAACGCCTCATATGTGTCTTCAGTTTGTTGTGGGCTGTTCCTGGTGTTTTCTTTTCCCTTTAATATCGTATTGATCTCAGAGTCCATCTGCACGAAATTCGCGATGTAGAGCATGTCTTCCAACAACTTCGATACGTAGGCTTCCGTCAGCTGAAGCTCCCGCTCTGCATTTGCAACCGCTTGCTCTTTTACGGCTTCTCTCGTTTGAAAAGTATAAATGATCAGGGTCGTACATACTGGCACAACAATACATACCACAGTCGCTAGCATCATTTTTGAACGCAGTGATTGATCCGCCACCAGTTGATGGATCCAACTCCACATAGCGAACCCCTTCTTAGAGAAAAGATGGGGACCACCCCCTGTATCATTTATCTTATCAAACCGTTACCCGTTGTTTTCGATAACGTCCTGCACCCTCTCTTGTGAGACTTTGATCATCGTATCAATGTCTTGCTCACCAAAGATCAATTTCTCATATTCTTCACTGATGACTTTGTAAACTTCGGCCTGATAGGAAGCCGGCGAAGTCATTTTAGAAGATTTCGCTTCCGACAACACCTTGAGGAGCGACGCTTTATCCACTTTCTCTGGGTTATTCGTTCCCGACAGTATTGTATCGACAATGCGGTCCAAATCGTCTTCACTCACTTTATTCCACGACGGAATGTTCTTCCCTTGTATTAATTGGCCTTCAGTCGTGTACCAACGAATAAACGTATAGGCCTCTTGCGTGTGCTCCGAATTTGAAGCGACGGACATAAAGTCTGTCGTGACCGGAGTAAATCCTCCCTCATCATTCGGGTCATTTTTCGGGTACGGTGCGACCGCGACATTAAAGTCCAACGGGAACTGATCTGTGCCCCCTAACTCTGTATTCATCCAACTCCCGATTAAAATCATGCTCGCATCTTGATTAAAAAACTGATTCCGGTAGTGCAGCTTCTGGGAAATCAAATCTGTATAAGGCGTGACGGACTGGTCTTCCTGCTCCATTTTTAGGCGTATTTCCAACGTCTTGCGAAAAAATGGACTGTCGAGATTCGACGTGCCGTCGTCTTTAAGAAATTCAGTGTTTTCCGGCTCACTCGCCATTGCGAGTTTCAAGTACTCCATCCACGAACCGTCTTGCGGACCAAAGAAGAACGTCCCGTAACGCTTCTCACTTCCCTCGCCCACTGTCAGTTTTTTGGCGTATTCCATAAATTCATCCCAAGTCCAGTCTTCAGGAACTTCCAACCCAGCTTCCTCTAAATGATCTTTGTTCAAGAGTACATACCACGGGTTGAATTTACCCGGAAGAGCGTAATATTTGCCGCCTAAGCTCGTATCGACCTTATACTCCTCATGAACGTCGTACCCTTCCTCCACAATGAACTCGTCAATGGGCGCCACCATCCCAGCGCCTACTCGTTGGGCATAAGACGCCGGATCGCTGAACATCAGGACATCCATCGCTTCTCCGGATGCCGCTGCCAAATCCAACTTCTTCATCGCCTCTTGCGTATCCCCTTTTTCACTCAGGATGATTAAGTCAACGTCAATGTTAGGATATTCTTCTTCAAAAGCGGCCAGCGTCTCCTTCCAGTTATAGTTCGCTTCGTTACCGTGAGTATGAAGTTTAATTGTTACGTTGTCACGTGATCCTTCAGCATTCGCTCCCCCTTCCTCGGTTGCGGCCGTCTCTTCTCCTCCGCCTCCACATGCCGCTAAAACACCGGTCAACAACATACAAATCACGAAAATCTTGGCCTTCGCCTTCATCTCAACTCCCCCCGCCTTTCCATTTTTCATTTGATAGAAAGCCCTTTCATTGCCAATTTAACAAATATGTGATGCTACATCACGAAAGTAATTTTACCTAGATTACCAATATATTGACATTAACCTTTCACTCCCCCGAGAGAAATTCCTTCGATCACCTGTTTTTGACCAATGATAAAAACGATGATTAACGGAACAATCGCCGAAACGGCAGCGGCCATAATGAGTGAATAAAATTCACCGTTAATCGTGGTGAATTTCTGCATGGCTAATTGGATCGTGTATAAGCGGTCAGTTCTCAGGAAAATCAATGGGTTCTGATAGTCGTTCCACGTCCAGATAAATCTTAAGATGACATAGGTCGAAACAGCCGGACGGACCATCGGAAAAGCCACCGAACGAAAAATTCGCCAATGCCCGGCACCGTCGATTTTGGCGGCATCAATGTAGTCGTCGTGGACACCCATAAAAAACTGCCGCAGCATAAACGTACCTAATGCACTAAAGCTTCCCAACAAGATTAACCCCAAGTGGCTGTCAAACAACCCGATACTCCGGTACAAAATAAACTGCGGCACTAACATCGCTTGTGGCGGGATCATGTAAGTGGCTAAAACGACGAAAAACAGCCATTTTCCAGCCGGAAATTTGACTTTGGAAAAGCCGTAAGCGGCTAAACATGTCACTGTTGCCGACAACGCGGTTGTGAGCACACTCACTTTAATCGAATTCCAATAGTAGATATAAAAGGGATAGTCCCCAAACCACACTTCTCGATAGTTGTTCAGGCCGTTCCAGCGTTTAGGAATCCATTCGATCGGGAATTTGAAGACGTCCGCTTCAATTTTAAAGGAAGTGGATAACATCCAAATAAACGGCAATAAAAATAGAATACTGCCCAGAAACATGATGATGGTGACGACCATCTTTTTTACGTTAATGGCGTCGGCCATACAGCCTCTCCTCCCTAATAATTCACCCATTTTTTTTGACCTATCCACTGAATGAGTGTGATCAAGATGACGAACAAGAACAACACGAAAGCCATGGACGAGGCGTAACCGATATCCAAATGGATAAAGGCCGTTTCGTACAAGTCCCAAACAATGACGCTTGTGGCGTGCATCGGGCCTCCTTGGGTTAAAACGGCAATCAAATCGAACACTTTAAAAGTCGAGATAATGCCTGTAACCAGTAAAAAAAATGACGTCGGAGACAGTAGCGGAAATGTAATGTACCTCAATTTGACCCAGACGTTGGCACCGTCCATGTCAGCTGCTTCGTACAACTCTTTAGGAAGCGTTTGCAACCCGGCTATGTAAACAATCATGTTAAATCCTATTGAAATCCACACGTGTATGGACATGACAGATACAAGCGCAAACTGTGGATCGGCAATCCATTTGGGCGGATTGTCAATCCCTAAAGCCATCAGGAACTGGTTAATCGGACCAGCAGATGGGTGAAATAAGACCTGCCACACAACGGCAACAGCCACGACACTTGAGACATAGGGCAAAAAATACACCACTTTAAAGTAATCTTTCATGTAAACGTATTTGTTAATGATAATCGCGAGCAACAGAGATATTATCATGCAGATCGGTGTCGTCAACATAAAAATGGCATTGTTGGCCAAAGATTTTAAGAACACCGTATCTTGTGCCAACTGTTGAAAATTTTCCAACCCTACCCACTGTAATTGCTCGATACCCGCAATAAAATTCCACTCGGTGAAACTGAGTGCAAACGTAGCGATTACAGGGATTAAGGTTAGTACGCAAATCCCCAGGAGTAACGGAGCCACGAAAAGAAACCCTGTGAAGGCCTCCTTCCGATCCAACGGTGACTTTTTCTTTTTTAATGACAACATTTGTGGCAGTACCGGTCCCTCTGCTTTAGGCCTCAATGAGAATTCACCTCTTTTTTCCACGGTGTTATATAGCGGTATCTAACACGACGTTGACTTTACTATTGTCAGCTTTTTCGTACTCGACCTTCTGTCGTTCATCGGGTTTGCTCTTGAACGAGTTCTTTTAAAACTTTAGCATCTTGCAAAAACTGTTCGGGATTGTCTTCCTTTACGAACTCTAACATTACGTAACGGTCGAATTTTGTATCCATCAGTAACGACAGATAGTGCTCCCATTCTGCTACTCCTTCTACGAGCGGAAGTCGGTTCTGTTTTTGGTCCCAATGAAAAACGTGCACATGCGCAAGCCAACGTCGGATGTCTTGAATACTTGCAAGGCGCGATCGTATATCCTGTCCGACCGCAGGTTGCCAGTAAATGCCTAAACGATGGTGATTCACCTCCTTCATGAGGCGCAACGCACTTTCTTTCGTATCCGTTAGCGTTCCACCGTGATATTCATAATTGACAGAGAGCCCTTTCATTTCCGCCAAAGAGGCCATTCGTTTGGAATCGATTACGACTCTTTCCCAGTCCTCCTCATCCGCCTCATCCGACCCGCGGTTGCCCGCCCAAACGCGAATCGCGGGCGCTTTCATCTGAACAGCGGTTTCCAGCACGGTCTCAAAAGCAGCTTCATTCTCATCCCCGCACCCTACTCGGTAATACGAACCGTATGAAACCACTTCTAAACCGGCCTCTCTCGTCATTTTGCCCACTTCAGCGGCACGAATAAAGTTTCCGGGAGGAACGTGGACGTCCCCGCCCCATTCAATTCCTTCCAAGCCCGCTTTTGCAGCCAATTCGACGATTTTCTCCGCGCTAAATTTTCTGAATGTCACCGAACACAATCCTGTTTTTAACATTTTTCCCTCACCAATCGATCACCGAATGTTCATGTTCATTGTAAACAAACACTCTTTTTCATCTATAACACTATTTTGATTTATTTCTATAATTTTTTGCCTTTGTCTTGTCTAAATAAAAGAGGTAAAAAATTCGTAAAAAAAGTCAAAATCGTCGCATGAAAAACAGAAGACAATATGAAAAAATGAAAGCGATAACAACTAGGGCCTTTGACGTTAAGAGATTGAGAAGAAAGGAAGGACAAGTCGATGGTGAATAAGCGAACAGCCATGGGGTGGGTGTGCATCATTAGTTTGCTTTTCAGTTCAGTTCCCTTTGTCCCTTCGAACGAAGCTAAAGCGGAAGTCGTGACAAAAACGATTACCATTGATGGCCGTAATGTCAACCCTTATCACCGATTTAAAGGTTTCGGCACCGTCACAGCTAATAATACGACGCGCTTATTGTTGGATTACAAAGAAGAACATCCAGAAAAATATTGGGACATAATGAATCAGCTGTTCAATAAAGATACAGGTGCTGGCCTCACACATGTTAAGGTAGAGCTGGGAGCCGACGTTGACTCATCTTCGGGAACAGAACCGGCGACGATGCGTTACGCCGATGAGCCCGCAAATGTGTTGAGAGGGGCTGGGTTCCAATTTGCCGCAGATGCCAAGTCGATTAACCCGCAGATCACGACAGAAATTTTACGTTGGGGTGAACCGCGCTGGACATGGAATGGTGCGGCGAACAAAGATTATGAAAACCGCTATCAATGGTACAAACAGACGATCGATGCCGTTTACGAAGAGTACGGATTTAAGTTAGATTACATCGGCATCTCGCAAAATGAAAGAGCTATACACAATAATGGACGAAACGAAGTTGAATGGCTGAAATACTTTACGAAGAGAATAAAAGAAGAGCCGAACTACGAAGCAGACTACAAAGACATTAAACTCGTCGCCGCAGACGGTTATCGCGATACGGAAACGATCAGCCGCACCTTGCTCAATCACCCAGATTTAATCGATGAAATCGATGTCATTAGCTCCCACTATGGGTTGACGGGTTCCGATGAGCTGAATCAATTGCAACACAAATTGATCTCGGAAGGCAAAGAGCCGAAAGAAGTTTGGGTATCCGAGGGGATTGCCCCGATGATCAACGCCCGCTACCGCCTTAATATGGAGCCCCATTACGGCGGGCTAGGGGCCGTGCTGGAATCGTTGATGTGACGTCACGCATTATTTCAGTGTATTCCTGGACAGGAGCCGGCAACCGTCCGTTGCGAGCAGTTTCATTCGATTTTCAACCATCGGTATCTGCCTTTTACGAAGGTTCTTCCTATCATCCAAAACACCTCATCAACGCCTCTGATCCGTGGTCCGGTTTCTACGAAATCGACGGCGGCATCTTAGGGGTACGCCACGTGATGAACTTTGTCGGATACGATGACCCTACGACACCTGAAAACGAGCGGTGGATGTACGTGGAAGGTGCCACTTACAGTGACGGGGAGTTCTTTGACGGTGGTGTCGATGTCGACACGAGTACACACCATTACATGACATTAAAAGACCCTGAAACGGATGATTACACGACCGTCTTTGCCAACAATACAAAGCAGACACGTCAATACAAAATTCAGGCTAAAAACTTGAGCGGAAAAGAAAATGCGCCTGTGTACGTTTGGGAAACGCGCGGTCCGGATGAAGGACAGGCTTATGATGCCAACTGGTTTAAAAATATTGATGTCGTCACGCCGAACGACGGTGAATACGCAATTGAAGTCAAACCTTATTCCATCGTCACGATATCTACGCTAGATAAAAAATCTGAAATAGAAGGCTTTGAATACGATTCACAACCAGTCGATCTTTCAGACGATACGATCATGCCGTTGCCGTATACCGATGATTTTGAATACGATCACTATCCTGTCGATGAGCAAGGTAGAGATTACGTGGATCGGCGCGGGGGCACTCCGCGTTATACGACGGATCAACGCGGTGCATTTGAGGTCGTGAAGGAGGCCACAAAACCTGTTTCCAAAGGGAGCGCAAAACGCACAAAAC
Organism: Novibacillus thermophilus; assembly: GCF_002005165.1. Classification (NCBI taxonomy): domain Bacteria; kingdom Bacillati; phylum Bacillota; class Bacilli; order Caryophanales; family Thermoactinomycetaceae; genus Novibacillus; species Novibacillus thermophilus. The sequence goes on along the minus strand of NZ_CP019699.1, from coordinate 2,106,137 downwards.
GAGAAATACCGGACGCTGACGCCCACGGAAACATGTTGCAACAAAAAATCACCCCGGACATTATTGGTGCAGAGTGGGCCGTCTGGGGAGGAGAAGACGGCGAAAAATCAAACAGTAACCCTCACACGATCTTCGGTGATTTTCGCTGGGTTAACTATAAAGTGTCCTACGACTTTTTACTGGACACTTATACACCAGAAGAAAGGGACCGGCCGAATTACGCCCTCATTGGCGTTCGCCAAGTGAAAACCGGCAGCCAAGATTCCAGTGCCACATACAATGCCCGAATCTATTCAGACGGAAAGTACGAAATGCTTAAATTAGGAAACGTCGTCAAAAAAGGAACGATCGAGGGGTTCGACCAAGAGGTTTGGCACAACTTAGCGTTGGAAGCAAAGGAAAATGTCTTCACGCTTTACCTTGACGGAGAAGCAATTGCTTCTTATACGGACAAAGACGCCACTGTCATGGCCGGGCGGGCTGTGCTAGGGTCAGGTTACTATGAAACCCTGTTTGACAATTTAAAAGTGGAGCCGATCGAAGGGTATGCCTACGCCTCTCACAAATACGACAATGCCCAAGGGAAGATATACGATTCGGAAGAAGAAGCGTTCACCGACCTCGATGCCAATCATCCCATCGGATACGTTGGAAAATGGGACTACTCTCAAACTGGATACGCCCATTTTAATCGTACCCTCATGACGGCAGAGACCGATTTACCTGTGTGGAACGGGGTAACGGTGCGCCATAGCGATTCAACGACGAAACGAGGAACGTTACACAAAGTATTTTATTCGGGGAATTGGTCTTCAAACGATGTGAATGCATGGGGATCGAACGGCGCCTCTTTTGAGATTACTTTTAAAGGTACAGAAATCAGGCTGTATGGTGTGACCAATCCGGCAAACGGAAAGGCCGATGTCTATTTGGATGGAGAACTCGTCGGTGAAGCGAATTACTTCAACAACAGTGAAATGATCCAAATGGTCTGGTCCGCCGAAAACCTTGAAGACGAAGAGCACACCCTCCAAGTCGTAGCAAAAGACAAATATACGAGCTTTAACCGAGCTGAAATTACGACAACAGACTCCGCAAACAACACAAATGAGGGGACCAACTTCGCGCTTGATGAGAGGGACGTGGGGAACCATTCAACGAGTGCGATGATCTTCCAATTTGAAGGATCGGGTTTTAATTTATTCGGTGCAACACGAGATGCGCTCATAGACGTCTACATCGATGATCAGTTAGTAGATGAGAACTACAGAATTTATTCCAAAGGTGACCGGCAAACCACTTACCACATAAGAGGATTAGAACATACGAAGCACATCGCAAAAATCGATATAAAGGGAGGCACATTCGTATTCGACGGGCTTGACGTCATAACAGGCACGACTGAAGACGGCGCGGAAGATATCGCCCACATGTTGGCACTAATTGAAAGATTCACGGAAGAAGGAGACATCGTAAATGACGACGTGGCTCGGACCTTAACGATTCATTTGACCGCTGTGGGGCACTACGAAAAAAACCGAATGACGGAAAAGGCCAAAAAACATATGAAAAGCTTTAAACGACTGCTCGATTATCAACGAGATCATGAGTTGATGTCTGAGAGGGCGCATGACACCCTTCAAGCGTGTGCGGACAGTTTGATCCAAAAGTGGCCATAATCCATCTGTGCCTCGACCGGAGCACCGTTGCTGCTCCTCATGTGAATTACGAGGAGATCTCCATCCGTCATTTGTACATTCCAAAAAAACCGGGTATAGGGGCAATCCCCCTATCCCCGGCGTTTTACGTTGCTGCATGAAGTTAAAAATGAAAGTCGCCGACGGTGTCTACGGTGAAATGAAGTGGCGGTAAAGTTCCCTGTTCCCTGGGCAGGGAAAAGCCCTGCCACCGGGGATTGATTCGCAAACCTACTGCAGTCGCTTAATCAACATATCACTATAATCCTTCAGCGTGTGATACGCCTTCTCGGAAATTAAAGCTTTCTCTTTCTGACGATCAAGCAGCAGGTTAAAGCTCTTCATATGTTTGAGAACTTTTTCCGTCGCTTTCCCCCTGACTTTTATAGATCTACGTCCCCTTTAGGGGGCTAAGTGTCCGGATTGGCTGCAAAGTAGGTATCAACTAGGGACAACGTTTCTGACTCGAGCACATCGTAAGCTTCTTCCGAAATCAAGTCGTTTTCTCGCTGGTTGTTCAGTAGTTGTTGAAACCCTTTCAAGTGTTTCACGACTTTTTCAGCCGCTCCCTTTTCTTCAAAACGGTTCACAGCCATTAAATGGATGTCCAAGGCTCGAGCAGCCCCGTGGTTGGCAAATTCCCCTGCCTCTTTAAAATGTTTCACGAGTGTGTTCATATAGGCTGCACTGACAGGATGGAAGGTAAACTGATAGCTTCCGGAACCGATCTCGAAGACGGCATATCCATCCTCCATTTTGAGAAAGGTGACACCTTCTGCTGTGTGGGCAGGTCGTCCTCCTTCCATGACACCCCATTTTCTGTCAGCTGGAACGTACACAGTCGCTGTCGTATTCGCGGGAATTTCCACTTCGAGTGTGATCGTGCCGTCCGGGTGCTGCTCCCAGCCGGACGCAACGTCACCTTTGACCGTTTCCACGCGACCTGTTGCCTGTTTTAGGTCTTCCGGCATGGCAGGCTTGATCACGATGGTCTCGTACCCAGGAGAACCCGGTTGAATGCCGGCAAGGTACGCGTAAAACCACTCACCGACCGAACCGAACATGTGATGGTTCCGGGAACGGGAGCTTAACTCCCAGCTCTCGTACAAGGCTGTTGCACCGTTTTCGATCCAGTATCCCCAACTCGGATACGTGCGCTGCGCGGCAATGGCGTAAGCCAGGTCTTCATAGCCGTACTCTGTCAACACGGGGAGCAGAACTTTCGTCCCGATAATGCCGGTGTTCAGGTGGTTGCCGCGCTCTGCTACGTCTTCTGCAAGATTGGCGATAATCGCTTCTTCGCGATCCTCAGGTGCGAGGCCGAATGCAATGGGCACGGCGTTCGATGTCTGCCGGTATCCGACGTCCCGGTTTGTCCTGTATACATTCGTCTGCTCATCGAAGAATTCTTCATTGAACGCTGCTTTGATGTCTAGAGCCTTCTCTTCGTAGAGACGTGCTTCCGCCTCCTTACCGAGGATGTCGGCAATGTTGGAAATCGTTTCGGCGAACCGATAGTAGTACGCCGTCGAGGTCAGATCTGGGCCTTCTGGCGGTGACCCCCCGTATCCAGGCGGAATCCAGTCACCGAGCCCAAGCCGTACAATGTGTCCGTCTGCGTGTGACGCGAGATAGTCAAAATAACGTTTCATTTCTTCGTAAACGTTTTTCAAGATCCGCTCGTCTCCGTACTGTCGGTACATCTCCCACGGAATCTCAAACAGTGCCGCATCCCAAGCAGGCGTCGGCCCGTGCACAGCTGTCCAGCCGGGAGATCCGTCATAACTCCACCCGCTCGTCGGGACAATATCCGGCAGTTCCCCACTCGGTTTTTGTGCATCGCGTATGTCATGGACCCATTTCGTGTAGAAACGCGGCATATGGAAGTTGTATATAGAAGTGGCGGCCATGACTTGAGCGTCACCGGTCCAGCCGTTCTTCTCCCACACAGGGGTGTCCGTCGGAACGTCGTACAAGTTGTTCAAATAAGCACGTCGCACATTCTCGTTCATTTGATTAAGGAGCGGATTGGAAGTCGAAAATTCGCCTGTCGAAGCGACGGATGTGTGAATGACACGCCCTTCCAGACTGTCCAGTGTCGGCTCGCCTGGGTAGCCTGAAACTTGAACGTACTGATAACCCTTGTAGCTGAATTTGGGTTCCCACGTTTCGACTCCATCACCGCTCAAAATGTAGCGATCGGTCTGGATTTGTGCGTAAATGTGACCTTGATCAATGTCGACCGTGCCGTCATCGTGAAGTTTTTCACCATAGACAAGTGTCACCTCTGTCCCGCGAGGACCTTCGACCTGAAGTTTAGCCCACCCGGCGACGTTCACTCCAAAATCGAAGACGTAAACACCCGGCTTGACCTCTTTCACCGACTTCGGCCGGATCGTGTCCATCACTTTAATCGGTTCATGCTGCTGGGCGCGCATTTCACCGGCAGGGGGTTCCACTTTAACGGCGTGATCCCACCCCGTGTCATCGAATCCAGCCGACGTCCAGCCGTCTTGAACGAGACGGGCGTCGTATCGCTCCCCTTCGTAAAGGGAATCGAAGCGCGTCGGACCTTCTGTCGCCCGCCAGGACTCGTCGCTGACAATCGTTTCCGTGCTGCCGTCCTCATATTTTATTTCCAGCTGTAACAATACTTTTGGATCGTCGTGCCAAGGAGCTTCATGCCAGATCCACGTATTCGGCGTCGTCATGCCGTACCGTCCGCGACCGAGCTCGACTCCGATGGCGTTGTCACCTTGGTTCAGCTGTTTTGTGACGTCATACGTCGTGTACAACACGCGCGCTTCGTAATTCGTCGAATTCGGATCCAGCACATGGTCCCCGACTTTTTGCCCGTTGAGGCACAACTCGTAATACCCTAACCCACTCACGTACACACGCGCTTCTGCAACTGGTTTGTCTAAGGTGAATTCATTCCGGATCAGCGGTGCCGGTTTGTCAGAGTCACCCGGCAGCACTACTTGATCGCCCCACAATGCGTCGCCGTAAGGCGCGACTTCCACGGCACTGTCCCAGTCGGTATCGTCGAAATCGGGCTCATGCCAGCCTTCCTGCTCCGTCTTACGTGTCTTCCAATCGCGACTTGTCTCAAAAACGAGCGCCTCTCCCGAATCGTACTCGATCCGCATTCTACCAATCAGGCCTGCCGGGTTAATATCCGGCCCTTCACTGTTCGTCGCAACGATTGCAATGACGTTATGTCCCGCACTAAGCATGTGCGTGACGTCTACTAATCTCGCTTGTTTCCACGCATCTGTCACCTGGGGAGAGCTGTCGGCGTGCTCGCCGTTGACATAGAGCACATAGCTGTCATCGGCGGTCAGCACCATTTCGGCTCTCGATATTTCCTTATCTGGCGGCAATTGGAACGAATAGCGGAAATAACGTTGTCCAGCTGGCGCATTTTCGGCGGGATTTCCTTCGGGATACCAAATCCAATGGGCTCCTTCCAGGTTTAGGTCTTCCTCCCCTTCTCCCGCATCTAAACCAATCCAGTCACCTTTCCAATCGGATTCCTCGAGCAACCCCATTTCCCACCAGGCAGGTTCGCTCCACTCCGAAGAACTCCCGTGCTTGTCCCACACTTTCACGCGCCAATAGTAGCGCTTGCCGGATTCCAGTGGCTCTCCTTCGTACTCGACGTTCACCGACTGATTGGACTCCACCTTGCCCGTGTCCCACATGTCGGGGTTGTCATTCAGCAGCTCGCTTTCACTGCTGGCCACCTGAATCTGGTAAGCAGTCTGGGACTGCCCCCGTTCACTTGACACTAGTTTCCAACTGAGCCGCGGCTTGGTCACGTCAATGCCGAGGGGTTGTTTGCGTACTCTGTTCTTAAGTCGTTGACTTCCACATCGCCGCCCGATTGACCGAACACTGTGCCAGTCATAGGTGACCACATCGTGACGACAAGGGCGACAGACAACAACAGACTAACATTTTGGTTCACGCTTCCTTCTCCTTCTCCTCGCTTTTGACTGTATTTTGTCGTGCTGGGCAGAGGCCGGAGACCGCACATCCCGGCCTCATTTCCTACCTGTTTATTAGCGTAAAAGGCGAATCGACTCGATGGTGATGTCCCCTTCCTGTGTCAGCGGATCAATCCGGAGATTGGTGATCGGACTATCCTGCGGTGGAATGGGGACATGATAGACGTGAAATTCCCCACCCTTCACATTGAAGCGCGTGCTTTTGTCCTCGGAAAAGTGCGGTGATGCTTCCGTTCCCCAAAAAATCTGTCCGCCGGAGGAGACTGACGTCTTCATCGTCAACTGGACAACCGCCCCGTGACTGGCATCCATTGACAACGGCTCCCGCTGAACCATGTATGGATCACCGCCGGTTGACTGGGTCGTCAACACACCGTCAGAAACCGTAAATTCCGTTAAGTGATTCGTCGGTTGCCAGCCTTGTGCGTCTCCGTCAGTATCAAATTCCCAGGACACACCGGGCAAATGTACCGTCGTTGTCGTTTCATCGGCCTTATAGTTATCATACGTTGCCGACACGTGCATCTCAGCACCGCGCACGGCGTCTTCTGGAGCGACAACCGTGAACCCGAACGTTCCTTCTGTTCCTGCATCAAGTTCGTAGCTTTGCGTTGTCGGCACTACCGTCCAATCCGATGGCGCTTCGACCGTTACGTTTCCTGTAAACGACTGTTGTGCAACGTTCTGCATTGTGACATGAAGCGTCGTTTCTTCTCCCGGCTCCACCGGATCGGACTGAATTTCCTGAATGCGAACGGGAGATGTCACCTTAGCCCTTATGTTTAAGGGAATGGTGGCTTCTTCTCCGAATTTCCGATAGACCGCCTCTCCCTCGATGGTCAATGAGTCTGTCAATTCTTGATGTTTGGGCACAATGGCGTTAAATTGTGCCGTGAACGTCTCGCCAGGCTTTACAACTTTGGCGGAGGGCGAGGTTACCGCTGTAATCTCCCAGCCTTCGGGCACGGTGAGCGACATGTCCAGATCGTGAATATTGTCATCACTGTTGTTTTCAAACACAGTTTCAAAGTGAACCTGGTCACCAGGGTGAAATTCTGTCTCTTCGGCTCTTAATTCAGCACTGACACCCTTTTTTATCAACTGCTCAATCAACCGATCGGCAAACATTTGAAGGACGTTAGAGGCATTTTCCGAGATTAACTCATTTTCCCGCTGATGGTTCAGCAACTGTTTGAAACCATTGAGATGCTTGACGACTTTATCCGCTGCTCCCTTTTTCTCGAAGCGGTCGACTGCCGCTAAATGGACATCCAAAGCACGCGCAGCTCCATGGTTGGCTAATTCACCTGCTTCTTTGAAGAACGCTACTAAGGTGCTCATATAGACTGCACTGACAGGATGTACTGTAAAACGGTACTCTCCGGAACCGATCTCATAGACAGCATAACCTTCTTCCATTTTCACAAAAGTGACACCTTCTGCTTCGTGCGCGAGCTGCCCACTTTCGGTGACGGACCACTCGTTGTCAGCCGGTACATACACGGTTGCCGTCGTGTTGACCGGAACGGTGACATTCAGCCTAAAATCGCCGTCTCTCTGTTCCCAGTCACTCACAATCGTGCCGTAGACCGATTCGTATACTCCCTTCGCATGGGTCAGGTCTCCACCCGGACGCGGGTGAATGATCACATGCTTGTACCCGGGACGGTCCGGATCGTGCTGAATCCCTGCGATGTTCCGGTACATCCAATCCCCGACGGCACCGTACGCGTAGTGGTTGAACGAATTCATGCCCGCGTCTTGAAAGCTGCCATCGGGCCTGATCGAATCCCAGCGCTCCCACATCGTCGTCGCCCCGTTCTTGATCTGGTAACCCCATGACGGGAAGGTGTCGTTCAGGAGCAACCGGTAGGCCACATCTAGGTGCCCGGTGTCACTCAAGACCGGCAGCAAATCCCGGGTGCCGAGAAATCCGGTGGACAAATGCCAGTCACGCTCTTTGATCCGCTCTACTAAGTGATCCGCTGCCTTTTGTCTCTTGTCCTCAGGGAGCAGGTCCATATAAAGGGCCAGGACGTAAGCGGTTTGGCTGTCCCCGGCTATCTGGCCGTCCTCTTTCACAAATGCCTCGTTAAATGCGGCTTTAATGTCTTCGAAGAGCTGCTTAAACGCCTCGGCGTCATCCGTGCGTCCGATGGCGCGCGCCATGTCGGAGAGCAGTTTCGTGCTGTACGCAAAGTAAGCGGTCGATATGAGCTCCCCAGGTGTCGGGTCGTTCACGTTCAGCCAATCGCCGTACGCCGGGGCCGGGCGAATGTAATCGGTGCTGTTCTCCTTCATGTACTCAATCCAGCGAACCATCGCCTCATAGTTCTCTTCAATCACTCGGGTGTCGCCGTACCGTTGCCATATCGCGTACGGAACCGTGACACCAGCATCCCCCAACCGGCATTCCCTTCCCCACAGCACACGTCCGGGGCGACGTCTGGGTAAGCCCCGTTCTCCGACTGGGCGTCGCGTAAATCTTGCAGCCATTTACTGCCGAGAAACCGCGTGACGTCCATGTTGAACGTCGCGGCCCCGACGAACACGTTAATGTCACCGGTCCACCCTAACCTTTCGTCACGGGCCGGGGTGTCGGTGGGTATGCTTAAGAAGTTCCCGCGCTGACCCCACCTGATGTTGCTTTGCAACTGGTTCAGCATGTCATTCGACGTCTCGAAGTGACCGGAAAACGGCGCTGCGGTATGCATCACCCGACCGGTGATCATGTCCTTTGTCGGCTCTCCTGAATAGCCCGTCACTTCGACGTAGCGAAAACCGTGGAACGTGAAGTGCGGTTCGTAAATTTCTTCGCCTTCACCTTTCAACGTGTAGTGGTCGGTCGCTTTCGCACTGCGCAAGTTAGCGGTGTAGATGGTCCCGTCCGGGTTCAAGACTTCGGCGTGGCGCAAGGTGATGGTCTCGCCCGCTTCTCCGCTCACTTTCAGCCGGACATTGCCGACCATGTTTTGCCCCAGGTCAAAGACGTACGTCCCCGGTTCCGGCTCTGTGATCTCGACGGGCTCGATTTCTTCGGTCACTTGAACGGTGGGACCCGCTTGTGCTACGAGTTCTCCACTCACGCCTTCCTCCAAGACGTCAACTTCGCTCCAGTCTGCATCGTCAAAGTCCGGCGCGTTCCAGCCAGGTATCTCTTTGCGTGCATCGTAGGTCTCGCCCATGAGCATGTCGGAAGACACGATCGGCCCCGTGGCCCACTTCCAAGAGCCATCCGTCGCGACTGTCTCGGACGTTCCGTCCTCATAGTCAATTTCTAGTTGCATGAGAAGGTGCGGTTTCTCGCCGTATACATGCCGGCCTGCTAGCCCGACATGCCCGGCATACCACCCGTCTCCCAGCATCGCGCCGATGGCGTTCTCACCGGTTTGCAGTAACTCCGTTACATCGTAAGTCTGGTACTGAATTCGCTGATGATAGTCCGTCCACCCCGGTGCGAAAATATCTTCGCCCACACGCTCCCCGTTGATGTATGGTTCATACACGCCTAAGGCTGTGGAGTACAGACGTGCCCGTTTGATCGGTTTGTCAATTGTAAAGTCCTTGCGAAATAGAGGTTCCGAAGATGAAGAGGAGGCATTGTCTTCCGATTCATCAGGCGCTTCACCTTTCCCAATCCACTCCGCCTGCCAGTCGGATTCCTCGAGCAATCCCATTTCCCACCAGGCGGGGTCGCTCCACTCCGAAGAACTCCCGTGCTTGTCCCACACTTTGACACGCCAATAGTAGCGCTTGCCGGATTCCAGCGGCTCTCCCTCGTACGCGACGTTCACCGACTGATCGGACTCCACCTTCCCCGTGTCCCACATGTCGGGGTTGTCATTCAGCAGCTCGCTTTCACTGCTTGCCACCTGAATCTGGTAAGCAGTCTGGGTCTGCCCCCGTTCATCAGCCTGGAGCTTCCAACTGAGTCGCGGTTTGGTCACGTCAATCCCGAGGGGATTATCAGTATACTCAGCCCTTAAGTCAATTACTTCAATCTTTTCATCCGTTGCCCCAAAGGCAATATCCGTCACGGGAACCCACAGGGTGACAACAAGAACAACAGACAGTAACAGATTGATAGACTTCCTCACGCTTCTTTTCCTCCTTTATTCCTCTCATCACACATTTGCCGCGGCCTTGAAGGCATACCAAACCCTCTTCGTGTTTCTATATGAAAGTGCTTTCAGACCGCCCATTGAAAAAGAGAATGAGACCACCTCCTGTTATTTTTGTTTACATTTGTGTTTTTCCCTTTTCTTTTATTATATTTTGATAATATTGTTTTCATATAAGTCCGTCAATATGACTTTTGTTACAATTATGAACCTATATACTTTCAACCTCCTAGATTGTGTACTTTACTTCTTAAAAAATACAAAAAGGCATACGTTACGAAAGTAACATATGCCTTTCACGATGCTGTGGCGATGTCCTCACGTCGCACAACGGGTGACGGTTACTGCCATTGCGGCACGTGCGTCGTCAACGCAATCCGCTCGTAAGGGACGCGTTCCTCCTCGAACAGCGTCGAGAGATGGGCGTGACACGTAAAGAACAAAACTTGCCGCATTTCTCCAATCGCCTCCAAAGTTCGGATGGCGGCACGCGTCCGGTAAGGGTCAAAGTTGACGAAAATGTCGTCCAATATGAGGGGGAGGACGACCTGGGAGGCATATTCCTCCACCAGGGCGAAACGCATGGCCAAATAAAGCTGCTCTACCGTGCCGCGGCTTAAAAAGGCGGGTTCAAACCGGCGGCCGTCCTGCCGCTCCACTTTAAGGGTTTGTTCCCCGATGGGCGCCAGCACGCGATGATAGCGTCCCTCTGTCATCTCCTGTAAATAGCGGGAAGCTTTCTTTAACACGCCAGGCTGTTTTTCCTTCTCGTACACCTCCATCGCACGCTGTAAGATGTGCCGGGTTAAAGCGACGACCGCCCACTCCCGCGCGTCCTCTTGCAAATCGGTGACGAGTTGCTGGCACCATTGATTTTGCTCTGACAGATCGGTGCCTGACGCCAGCTGTTCAATTTTCACACTGAGGGCCGCTCGTTCGTGACGCAACGCTTTCTCGCGTTCACGTCCTTCACGCAGCTTCTCTTGTAAGGAAAGAAGCTCATCTTCCATTTCTCCCTTACTCGTCTGCGACATCACCTTTTGTACGTATTGGATATCGTCCAGCTCATGTCGTGGTTGCCCTGAGAAGGAACGATCCGTTCCACGACCTTGGGCATGTTCGAGATGGCGCAGCTCCTTCCCCAAGCGGCTGAGAGCCTGAGTGATGAGCTTCTGTTCTTGTTCCAGCCGTTTGCGCTCACCGTATTGCTCCGCTCTCAAGCGGAACATCTCTTCGTTCTCCGCCCCGCCTTGCTGTAGTAAGCGAGACAGTTCTTCTTCCTCAACGTGCAAACGGTGTGCTACTTTGCGCACGTCATCCTCAAGTTCTTCCAACTTCTGGCGCAGTTGCCGGTGACGGTTCGCCTCCTCTTTCGCCTCTTCTAACAGGCGGCTTAACTCACGCACTTGATATTCCGAATCGGTCACGGTGACCTCGACGTTTGTTTGTGCGAGCACGGATTGCAGTTTGCGGATGTACTCCTTCACAAACTGTTCGTGTCTGGCGCGCTCCGATCGGTAATCGGATGTGCGGCGCAATGCGTCTTTGGCCGCTTCAATCTCCCGCATTACGTCCAACACGAGTTCCGGGGATAACGGTCGGTCGCCTTCCGGCGGTACATGAGTAGAAGGCAAACCGCGGGTTTTGAGCCAGCTTTCCCACTGCTCACACTTCTCCCGGTACACAGCCTCCACCTGTTCCAGCTTGTACTCCGCCTCCGCTAACCGTGTCTGGGCTTGAGCACGTTCCCGCTCTTTCTCATCGCGCTGTTCTTTCCACCGCTCCCATTGACGCAGCGTTTCCTTCGCCTCTTCCAACTCGTTTTCCCACGTCCGTAGATCACCGTCTACCTGTCCGTGTTTACGACACAGCTCGTGTAACGTTTCCCTTTTGTGATCTGCGTCAGCTTGTAAACGGTGTAGCTCCCCTTGTGCCGCTTCCCTTTTTTGCCTCAGATCGTGTACGGGAGACCCATTTTCCCCTTTCTGCACAAACTCCCTGACCGTCAACAGAGCCAGCACGCCGAAGGCCACCATTGCCGCAACCGGCTGACCCCACATCCACACAAAAACGGGGATCAACAAGGTGAGGCCAAGGGACACCCACTTCCAGACTGACGAATGGGCGTGACGGTTGGCTCGTGACAAAGCCGCTTCAGTCTCTTCATACTCCTTTACTTTCTCCTTCAATCCAGCGATGCGGTGATCCAGGGAGGCGAGTTGCTGTGTCAAGTCGTTCGCCTGTTCCCAGTGCCTGTGTTCTTCATCCAGCTCCTCTTTGTTTTTCACCGGGCGAGGCGCTTCGCGGTTCAGCCACGCTTCAAGCTGTTCCGCCTGCCGTTCCACGTTTCGCTGGGCGACCTCCCGTTCATGTTGGGCCAGAGACCGAGCCGATTCGAGTTCACCCAATTCTGAAGCAAACGTGCGGACAGCCTGTTTGGCTACGACGGATGTATCGAAAGACGTAAGTTTTTCTTCCGTCCAGCCAGGCCCCAGTTTCTCACAAAGCTCTTTTACCCGCTCCTGTTCCCGGCGGGCGTTCTGCAAACACTGTTCCGCTTGCTCTTGATGTTCGCGAAAGCTGTTGAATCTGTCCCGCAGGTCTTCAATCTCCACACGGTTGTCAAGAAGCGGCGTCACGTCGTCCGCAGAGTCCAGCTGTTCCCGCACCCGGTCCCGTTGTTCCTCTAGATCGTGGATCTGGGCTTTCCACTCGCGAATGTTGCGGACGAACGTTTCCAGACGGTGTACGCCGTCTTCAGGGAAATTCTCAATGTCCGGAAGGGTCTTCAAGCGATCTTGCACCGCGATGTATTGTGTGTAATCGTCGTAGTGACTCAGCATTTTTTCCAGTACGGCGATGTCCTGCCGCCAAGATTCGATGCGCGCTTCCTCCTGCTCGATGGAGCGGTCCAGTTCCTCCAATTGCTGGACGAGCTGTTCGTACTGTTCGTTCTCCTGCTTGAGCCGGTTCAGTTCCTGCGTGCTTTCGCGAATCTGCTGCAGTTTGCGGTTGATTCTCGCCTTGCTTCCGCCTGGGCGGAACAGTTCTTGTTCCATGGCGGACAATTCTTTTTGCGCATCGCGGATCGTATTTCCGTCACCGGTTCCCGCGGTGTAAATGAACTGATTAATCTCGTCCTCTTGCAGAGTGTCAATGCGCTGCAATTCACTCAAACCGAAGGCGAAAATGTTTTTGAACACTTTTTCATTCATGTTGCCCAGTAAGCGGTGTAAAAACGCTTCGCCTTCTTCCCCTCCGTCGGGAAGCTGCACCGTCACATCGCCGGCAATTTTTCTGCGGAAAATGCGTTCCACGCGATACGTTCTCCCTTGCGAATCCGTGAGGACAACAGCGCCGCCGAACGTGCCGCCTTCCGGTTCATACCGCAGCTCGGGATTGCGCCGGCTTTCAAAGCCGAACAACACGCCGCGGATGAAAGCCATCAGCGTCGTTTTTCCCGCTTCGTTCAAACCTTCTATCACGTTAATACCGTCTCGGAAACGGTAAGATACATCTTGCAGCTGGCCGAACCCGTACACGTGTATTTCCTCAATACGCACGCCATACACCCCCTGTTCAAGCTGTGCGACTGCCTGTACTCGTGACAACCGAAAACAACGTTATCCGACAGCGGAGGATAAGGGTTGCCCTGCGCCAATGAAAATCGGTTTTCCTCCAATTGACGCTATCCCCATCACTCCCATCGAAGCTGTAGAGGAGAGGTTGGATTCTCGAAGCACGATATCACATGAATCCCGCTTTTCAGAATTATATTAATGTAACACCCCCCACCTTGCACTGCCCCATCGTAGTTGCTAATTTTTGAGTCACATGAAGGAATGACTGCCAGGACTTTGCAGGCGAGCTGGCGTTTGTGGCTTTTACCGCGAAAATAAACGGATCGCCAAGTCTTCTGCCTCATCCAGTAAATCCCGCACCTCATCCTCTGTCAGCTGTCCGAGATGTTTGCGCCCTTCCCTGTGCCCGTAGACGGCATTTAGGACGTGATCCCGCACCGCGGTTAACTGTTCACGACTGTTTTTCATGTCTTCCGCTATCTGTAAGTAGTCGCTTAAAAAACTGCGCTCCATCAACAGCGTTTCCCGGGAAATGAAAGGTTTCGTCATCACCCGGACAGACTCGACAAACAGCCAGCGTTCCGCTTGCAGAAATTCCTCTATGTAAGGTTCCAACATGTCCAACACCTGTTCAGCCGGTTTCAGTTGCCGATGCACTTTGGTCAATCCGGTTAAATGAAAGCGGACGACTGCACACCGATCGCGGGACTCCTCTGCAACCCGTTCCAGCGACAGGAGCAGGCGGTCCAGGACGTGTTGCATTTCTTCTACCCCCGTTACATCCACCTCGACGACATGCCAACGCACGTCGTCCGTTTCCCGGAAGGTCAGCTTGTCCACCCGGCTATCCCGCACGTCGACAACGTAACACCCTTTCGGACCGGTCTCCTTCACACTGCGTCCTTGCGTATTCCCGGCGTACACGATCACCGGTTCCCGCTCGTGCACAATTGCCGACTGGTGAATGTGCCCGAGGGCCCAGTAGTCAAACCCTTTCTCCAGCAAGTCCACCTTTGAACACGGTGCGTAGTTGTCGTGCGCCGGATCACCGTCTATGTTTGTATGTAACAGCCCGATGGCAAACGGAGCGTCCGGATCCCGTCGATAGTCGTCCACGATCCGTTTCGTAAATTTCGCCGTCGGGTAACTGCGTCCGTAAAGGCGGGCCACTTCTTTCCCGTGTTTGACAAAAGGAACGGCTTCCACTTCCCGCTCAGAAAAAAAGTGGACATTGTCCGGCCACTTGAGGGGAGCTTTCCCTCCGTCGGCGGGGTCGTGGTTGCCGTGAATGACGTACGCCCGAATACCGTGCTCGGCCAACTCCCGCATCCCCTTTTGAAAGTGGGTTTGCGCGCGCAAACTCCGATCCGCCAGGTCAAAGACGTCTCCCGCGATGCACAAAAAGTCGACCTTTTCATCAATGCACAAACGAATGAGACGGTCAAACGCGGCAAATGTCGAGTCCCGCAAGCGGCGAAACACGGACTCCGGAGCCCGCGAACCGATTCCTCTGAACGGACTGTCTAAGTGGAGATCCGCCGCATGGATAAAACGAAAATGCGTCACATCCCCGTCCCCCTTCCCTGATACAAGCGCTAAAGCTGACTTAACACTAAACTTGAAATTTCTGTCCTTCAAGCCCCGACTCTCAAGTGCAGGGTTCTTGACGTCATTTAGCTATATTCAGTCATTAATAGATAAAAAAATAAAAAGCCTCTTCTACTCCTTATATTAATGGGTTCAACCTTCTTGCCGGGTAATCTCCTCGCCAAGTAGGTGAGAGCTTTTTTTGTGAACAGCATGTCCTCAACATTATATTTTTCATCGTAACTGTACCATAAAGTTGTATTTTTCAACAATAGACAATATAAGTCTTTCAAGACTTGGTAGGCAGAGACCTCACTCACACCTTGACTTAACTAGCCTTTGATCTAATCGAAACTGCTTACCAAACGCTCACGTACCCATGTCTGGAAAAGACGGGGTCTCGGTGGTAAGATCGGTCGTCGCAAGCAGCCATACGATTTGCTCCTTCAACCGGGATGACACCCGCTCCTGGGGGACAAAAACAAAAGGTTTCATCAAGGAAGTCAACCCGTCGGCATTGTGGTCGCGATCATAACACTTCCGAAAGCCAATGTCACCATCTGAAAATCGACTGACCCTATATTTCAGACGGTTTTACTGGGTGAAAAAATCCTGGGCAGAACCAACAGGCGGTACCAGACTGGGGCTCGCCATTGATAAAAATATTGTGTGTTGCCCAGTAGAGCGACAACTGTTTACAATGGTGTTGAACAGACCGCTTTTGAAATATTGGCAAACATGATTTCGTAAAGTCGTCGGACAGTGCACATGAAAAATATGGCAGATTCGAGACTTTTTTCAATGAAAGGAACATGAAATATGTCTGAAATGGCGATTTCCATCGCGACCATGTTAATATGGATTGCGGTATCCCGAGAGGCTATAAAACCTTCAAAGGAGGTAAACTGGCGAAAAACAATCACTTTAATGTCTGCCGGTTCCGTGTTCACACTAGTTCTGACCATTTCACGCTTTCAAAACATCCCGTTTTTTTAAAAAAAACAAAAACCCACACAAACATGTGGGTATACATTACCTTTTTTTGTCTTCTCTTTATACGTTTGTCGTTTCCCTGCGGGATTCCACTTCAACTTTCTGTAAGCCCGGCTTTCCATTTTCCAAAATAAAACTGGCATACGTCTGGATCGGCGCACCCTTACGGGTAATATACGGTAGCACAAGATGATCGGTTTTCCACCGTTCCGGCGTAACACGGCAGCGTACATAACCGCGTTGTGCATTGTAAAGTTTCACATGATCGTTTGAAAGCCAAAGGCCAGCGAGATCATCCAATTCCGACCCATCCCCGTC
Organism: Novibacillus thermophilus; assembly: GCF_002005165.1. Taxonomy (NCBI): domain Bacteria; kingdom Bacillati; phylum Bacillota; class Bacilli; order Caryophanales; family Thermoactinomycetaceae; genus Novibacillus; species Novibacillus thermophilus. The sequence continues at coordinate 2,089,830 of NZ_CP019699.1, read as the reverse complement.
GGAAGAAATTGACGTTGTTGCAAATTCAGAGCCGACAATTTCTGAACTGGGGTCATTAAAATCCATTTTCAGATCAGCGGCCGCATGGCGGTGAATATCCCCGTCAGAACGACTGGATTATTGACCTCATATTCCTTGAAAGCATTTAAAATGCGCTGTCTATTCGCGACAAAGCCATCCCAGCCATCCATACTGTATTCTTCTCCAGGTCCTGGATCACGATCAACCTGGGCCATGAAAACCTGCTGGGCCAGCACGTTCCATGTTGCATGCGACTGCTTTAGATTGTTCATGAGCCACTGTTCCTGTTCTTCTCCCAAGATTGTCCGTTCTGGATCTAAACGCTCCGCAGCATCCGGTCCGCTTACTGTGACAGACGTATAGTCATCCCGGTATTGGCGTGTATCCAACACATTAAATTCTGCGAGCTTTCCATATGTCAATTTACGGTACAGCCGCATATCGGGCCCCTCCGGGGTCGAAATGTGTCTTAGCGGAAGATTTTCGTAAAACGCCTGATAAGCATCCGCGCGTTGCATTAAGAATTGATACGGATAAGCATCGTACTGAGATACCTCGCCGGCATAGTTGTTTTCCACTTCGTGATCATCCCACGTTATAATCCATGGAAAAGCAGCGTGGGCAGCCTGTAAATCAGGGTCTGACTTAAAAAGCGAATACCTGAGACGGTACTGGTCGAGTGTGACTACTTTGGTATTGTGCACATTTGACAGCTTCACCGGGCGGAATAGGTTGGAAGAGTTGATGGCATATTCATAAATGTAGTCACCGAGAAATAATACGAAGTCCAAATCTTCTTCCGCCATATGTTTATAAGCTGTATAATAGCCGTGATACCACGCTTGACAGGACGCCACCGCAAAGGACAGAAATGGAACGTCAGCATCCCGGGCAGGGGCTGTTTTCGTTCTGCCGACAGGACTGACATGTCCACCTGCTTTAAATCGGTAATAATAGTACCGCCAAGGCTCTAGCCCTTCCAGTTCCACATGGACTGAGTGGGCCAATTCCGGTAAAGCCACAGCAACCCCCTGCTTCACAACATACTGAAAGTTCTGATCCTCAGCAAGCTCCCATTCCACGGGTATTTTGACCTCAGGCATTCCTCCCCGGCCATCTGCGGCAAGCGGTTCAGGCGCCAAGCGCGTCCACAGCACCACACCGTCGGGATAAGGATCACCTGAAGCGACACCTAATTGGAATGGATTCTTTTCAAACCTAGGCACTGCAGCATCGATTAAGCCCTGATGAGCGGGCTCTAACCCTTGTCTAATGAAAGACTTAAGTTTTTCCACTTCCTTTTTAAAAGATTGGCTGTCCATGTGAAGAATGTCTCCTTTCCTGCTTTGATGTTTTGAGACCTACCTTCAGTTACTTTCCGTTTTGTCCTTTTGATTGACTGAAACAACCAAGCGATCTAGAACACAACCGTCTTCCGGAATGTCTACACAAACGACAACTGCTAGTTTGGCAATTGACATCCTTCAACGGTCACCACCCCCTTCCTTGATCTTGTGATCCCTTCACTTTACATAAGGGCCTGTCGGAAAACAAAATCACAACCACTCTTCGTTTTTTTCGTGAAAAATGTCCTGCCACACTCCGTTCTGCAAAAAACTAGACTTGGCTTGTTTTCCAACGGATATAAAATTTACACATATTAATCAATTATTTATATTTTTTAATGAAAATTTCAAAAAAATTTATTATAATATATGGGAACAAATGTTCTCATTCGGTTGTAAATCTGCGGTTTTATCTGCCTTTATACTAGAGAGGAGGGTGATAGAAATGACATGTAAAACGGCACGCGGCCATCAAGGTACCGGCAAAGGGAAAAAGCGGATAGATCAATACGCCGACAATGCGCTGATACAATCATTTCTAAAAATTCCCGAACACCAACGTCTATACCAAACATACGTGGACGAGAAAACGAAAGAAGCTGAAGAAGCACTGGATCGCGCTTTTCAGAAATATTATGTGGAAATCAGACTAATCCGTATCCTTTCAAACACTTTAAAGCGGCACGCTATTCGTTACGACCAAAAAAGAAAGCAGCAAAACCAGCGCCTACTCTTAATATTGGACCAGCCCGCCAGTTGCGAAGCGGATACCACGACGACTAACCTGGACCTTATCAAAGATTCTGAAGCAATTCCTGTCGAACAAGCCGTCATTGAAAAGGAGGACCGTTTAGAGGATAAAATTGAGAACCCGGCACTCTACCATGCGATTCGTTCCCTTACTCCACGGCAAAGGCACGTTTTAGAATCCTACTATCTGAAAGGCATGACGGATACAGAAATCGCAACCAAGGAAGGGGTTTCTCAGCAATCTATTTCGAAAGTGAGAAACATCACTCTATCGAAGTTAAAAACATATCTGCTCGAGTGGGATAAACATGAGAGATGTCCCTGACTTCCTTAACATTATGCAAACACTGGGGAATGTTGGGTTTCCCATTTTGATTGCCCTTTTCCTTTTATTCCGTTTTGAGGTCAGAATCGAGCACATGGAGAAAAGAATCCAGGAGTTGTCTGAAGTCATCAAGGAGTTAAGGAGGGATTATCGTGAGTAGACTGATTGATCTAGTAGAACAGGCACAGCAGTCAGATACGGAGGCGATTCACACGATTCTCAAACGGTTTGAGCCAAAAATCAAAGCATCCCTGAAACAAACATCGTCAAAGGAGCAGGAAGACTTGTACCAGGAACTCAAAATGAAAGCGATTGAGGTAATCCTTCAATTTGATTTCAAAAAAACGTGCGGATTCTGGGAATTGGCAATCAAACAATGGCATGCTGATAGGGAGAGATAATATGACTTCAACGTATTCGATAACCTGAACACTCGCTTCGATACTTGAAACATACTTCTACTTCACTGACTGTCAAAAGGCCGTGTGTCTAAATCCCCCTGCCACAGGGGGACCGATATGAACCTGTTGCCACTTCTGAATCAGATCAGCACTTTCTTTGAACGCCATGCGCCCTCTCGTCGACACATTCCCTCCGAAGATCAGGCAACTGTTTAAAACCTTCCAGGAGGGACCCCGCGTTTCGTAACAAACCTCAGCAGTGAGATGACCTCTTATAAACATACAGCCAGTGAATGTGCCGTTGCAGATGCCTCATTCACTGGCAGTTCCTCCCGTCCACTCCTGCAGGCGTGGAATGGCTTTTGCTTGTCATTGACGCATTTTTTTAATCTCATCAGCGACGAACTGTACGGAAGTGCCGACGATGACCTGAATACTGTGTTTGCCGACCACATGAACCCCCGGCACCCCTGTCGCTTCGATCTTGTCTTTGTCTACAGCATCCATGTCTTTTACTTCAACCCTTAACCGTGTAATACAATTGTCAACGGACGTCACATTCGCATCCCCGCCTAACGCTTCGTAGATCTGGGCGGCGATTGCAGCGGTGGGCTCTTTCTCATCCTCCACGGTTTGTTGCAATGTGGACTCCTTCGCATCGTCTTCCCTGCCCGGCGTTTTTATGTTGAACTTAACGATCAAAAAGCGGAACACGGCGTAGTAAATGACGGCAAAAACGAAACCTTGCAGGATTAACATATACGGTTGATTGGCCAATGGCAGTTTGGAGCTTAAGAAAAAGTCTATAAATCCAGCACTAAATCCAAAGCCTGCTGTCCATTGGAAAAACGAGGCGATGGCGAGAGAAAGACCGGTTAAGACGGCGTGAACGACATACAGCGCCGGTGCCAAAAACATGAATGAAAATTCCAGCGGTTCTGTCACGCCTGTAAAGAAAGCGGCGAAGCCTGCAGCTAACATTAAGGAAGCCACTTGTTTTTTTCGTTTTGTTTTAGCTGTGTGATACATGGCAAGACCTGCAGCAGGTAAGCCGAACATCATAATGGGGAAGAAACCGGCTTGATACATGCCAGTCACGCCTTTCGTCCCCTCCCCCGACCAGAAGTTGCCGATGTCGTTAATTCCCGCTACATCAAACCAGAACACTGAGTTCAACGCGTGGTGCAAGCCTGTCGGAATTAAAAGTCTGTTGAAAAATCCATATAACCCGGCACCGATGTAGCCTAAATTGCTGATCGCCGTTCCAAACGAGACGAGCCCGGAATAAATAACCGGCCATATAAAGAACAGGATGACAGACATGACTAACATAGAAACCGACGTCATGATGGGAACAAGCCGCTTTCCGCTAAAGAAAGCCAGCGCATCCGGTAATTGTACGTGACTAAAGCGGTTATACATGAGGGAAGCGATAATACCCGAGAGGATTCCGACGAAGGCATTGCCGATATTTCCGAAGGCAGCGTTAACGTTGTCACCCTCCACCCCTTGCAGCATCGCAACGGATTCAGTGGAGAGGAGCGTTGTCACGACTAAATAGGCAACCAATCCGCTCAACGCCGCTGATCCGTCTCTCTCCTTCGCCAACCCCAGGGCTACCCCCACCGCAAACAGGATGGGAATGTTGTCGATGATCGAAGAACCGGATTTGATCAGGAAAGCGGCAGCAGCGTTTCCTTCTCCCCATCCCGACGGGTCGAGCCAATAACCTATCCCCATCAAAATAGCGGCGGCAGGCAATACTGCTACCGGTAACATCAAGGACCTGCCGAGTCTCTGTAAATATGTCATCATTTTGGTGATTCCTCCTCTGTGTCCCTCATCTTTCTCAGTCTCTCGATGTGAAGCGCAATGTAGCCTAGCTCACTTTCTGGCAGATTTATGCCGTGTAAGGACGACAAATCTTTGGCTACCTTCGCGGCACAACGGTATGAAAGTGGATACTTCCTCCTGATCATTTTCAGCATTTCCTTGTCCATGGTGTGCAACTTAGATTGTTTCGTTCTCGTTAAGGAAAAACGAAGATGGGTGATCAACCTTTCATAGGATATATCATCCTCCTCAACCGCAATGTTTAAAAAGTCTTTGATCGTGTGCACCATATCCCTCACAAGCGTCGTTTGCCTGACTGTTTCCTGCCAATCACCTCCGTGCAATTTCATGGTATGGATGTGAAGGGCAATAAAAGCTGCTTCATCCACAGGCATGTTCACGTTCAGTTTTTCTTTAATGTGCTGTATCGCCCAGAGGCCAATGTCAAATTCTTTCTTGTACAAGGTTTTGATTTCATACAACAATTTGTTCTTTAATTGAATGCCTTTCTTTTCTCGTTCAATGGCAAAGGTGAGGTGATCCGTGAGCGCGATATGAATGTGGTCGTTGAGCTTTGTATTCAGCTGCTCTTCTGCATAAGCAATGATTTCTTCGGAAAGAACGAAGTGATCTTCAGGAATTCGCAACAACAAATGCTGCAGTTTTTCGTTTTCTTTTAAGACAAACAGCTTTTCAATTTTACGGGGATTTACAAGATCGTTTTTCCCCTTCCGAAAACCGATCCCAGATCCAATGGCAATTTTCTCCTGACCCTTATCCTTTATTACGACCGCGTTGTTGTTCAATACCTTGGCGATTTTCACCGAAAGATCACCCTTATGAGTTCTTTATTGCACAACGCTTCACTTAATGGTCATAATGACAGTTTCCCCCATTTTGCCTTCTTTTTCCTTTGTCAACGTATACTTTTGGTCACGGTTACGACTGTTTGTAATGACAATCGGTGATACAAGGCTTTTGGCATGTGTGCGTATATAGGCCAAATCAAATTCCATGAGAAGGTCTCCGACCGAAACGGTTTCTCCGACACTGACCTTTACCTTAAAACCCTTACCCTGTAAAGAAACGGTTTCTAAGCCAACGTGAATGAGAATTTCTGTGCCGTCATCAGCGCGCATCCCGACCGCATGTTTCGTAGGCGCGATCTGAATCACTTTCCCGTTTACAGGGGCGTGAACTCTTCCGTCTGTTGGGATCATCGCAATCCCTTCACCCATCATTTTTTGGCTAAAAACGGGGTCCGGAACCTCTGACAGTAACACAATCTCTCCGTCCATAGGTGCGTAAACATTTTGTCGTTTAAATTTCCTAAAAATTTTGAATCCCCACCTTTTCATTGACGAAAAAAGGCATGGCGGTACACAAAAAGGGACGATCAACCCTTAAGTACCACCATGCCTGATCGTGTCAGTCACATGTGATCGTGATTCAGCTGTGTTCAGTATAACACCGCACTTACGAAAAGACAAGGGCTTAACCGTTCAGTGTCGTCTTCGGCGCGTTCAATGCCCGTCCTGTCTGGAATCCGCTTGTCGCCCATTACGTATTCAACAAACGAAACACTTGCTCTACATCTTTGTCCCCGCGGCCGGAGAGGTTCACGACGATAATCTGATCTCGCTCCATCTCCGGCGCCACCTTCATCGCGTACGCCACGGCGTGGGCGCTTTCCAGGGCGGGAATGATCCCTTCCGCTTTGGACAGTACTTGAAAAGCTTCCAGCGCCTCTTCATCGGTAACGGTCGTGTATTCGGCGCGGCCGATCGAATGGTAGTAACTGTGTTCCGGTCCCACCCCGGGGTAGTCGAGACCGGCGGCAACGGAGTGGGTCGGCTGAATGTTCCCGTCGTCGTCCTGCATGACGTAACATTTAAAACCGTGAATCACGCCGGGTGTGCCGTAGTTGATCGGGGCCGCGTGTTCGCCCAGACCACTTCCCCGCCCTCCCGGCTCAACCCCGACCATCTTCACTGTTTCATCGGAAACAAAAGGATAAAACAGACCGATGGCATTGCTGCCGCCCCCGACACACGCCGTCACCAGATCGGGCAGGCGCCCTTCTTGCTCCAAAATCTGCTCCCGCGCTTCACGCCCGATAATCGACTGGAAGTGGCGCACAATCGTCGGGAAAGGGTGGGGCCCGACCGCTGAACCCAGCAAGTAAAACGTGTTCTCGTAGTTTTCCACCAGGTCTTCCAATGCCGCGTCCACAGCGTCTTTCAACGTGCGGGTGCCGCGGGTGACAGGCACTACTTTCGCTCCGAGCAACTCCATCCGAAACACGTTCAGCGCCTGGCGCTTCGTGTCTTCTTCACCCATGTAGATGACGCACTCCATCCCGAACATGGCACATCCGGTCGCCGTGGCCACACCGTGCTGACCGGCACCCGTCTCGGCGATGATGCGTTTCGCCCCCATGCGCTTCGCCAATAAGATCTGGCCCAGCACATTGTTGATTTTATGTGAACCGGTATGGTTCAACTCTTCCCGTTTCAAGTAGATCTTCGCCCCGCCGAGCTTTTGTGTCAAGCGTTCCGCAAAGTAGAGGGGACTCGGCCGGCCGACGAAATCCTTCACATACGCCTCTAGCTCTCGTTTGAACTCCGGATCGTCCTTGTACGCTTGAAATGCCTCGTCCAACCGTTTCAGAACGGGCTGCAACGGTTCTGGAACGTAACTTCCTCCGAATTCTCCAAAAAAACCAGTGTCGACTTGCGCTAAACTCATCTCACCTGTTCTCCTCTCAGCATAGTGTTTCGTCCAACTTCCATCATTTTAATACAAATCCGTACGGTTAGCCACCCCTTTCCGAACAGCAGCAAGTTGGCGGTACAACTATTTGCTTCGTTTCAGCCCGGTCAATGCAATAGCCTCCCGGCCCATGTTGGCATGTTCACAGTACTGTTACCGGGGTGAATATGACAACACCATGACAGTGGGTATAACAGCCTCTGTCAAGCGTCAGTGAAAATGTCCTATTAACTCGTCAGTGATTCTGTCCTATTTTAGTTGTTCCCTCCATCCGTTCAGGAGCGTAGCTTGTAGTGGCCCTTTCATCAAGGGTAAAGGCTTATACCCGAGTTTCACTCGCCCTTGATAAAAATGCCCACTACAAGCTCCCTGGCTAAAAGGGATGAAGGGATCACGGTCCGTCTTCTAACGGCACAGACTAGATTTTTTAAGCCCGTTGTCGTATCCTGGATTTAGATTGGGTGCGCCGATATTGGCGCCAAGGATGATGGGGTGCGGGCTTGTGAGGTTGTTTCTCCGAGCTCGCCTTTTGTTTTGGCAGCGACTGGCGTTTTGGTGGTACGGTTTCCTTTAGGGGGTAATCCACCCCTTTGTGCCGGACAAATAGTCTTCCGTCTAATGTTTCTCGCACTTCGACACGGGTTTTGCGCGGGATGGTTTGTTGGTGATCCGAGCGATCTATTGTGTAGGTTTTTCCTTTGTAAGCAATTGTTTCTCCGGTTCCCAGAGTACGCTTTTCACGGTAGCAAAGAATTAGATCCAACGCTTGTCCTTGTTCCAAAGGGACAAACGCACTTTCTGGGTCACGCGGTTCAACCGCAAACTGTTCGTTATGCGCTTTGATCAACTCCGGCAGCACCGTGTTGGCCTCCTCAATGGTGTCGATGCCCCGGAGGCGCAACTCGACAATCCAACGGTCTTGTAGTGTTTGGAACAGCCGTTCAATCCGTCCCTTGGCTTGGGGGGTTAAGGCCTTGATGTGAGTTATGCCTAACTCCTCCAGGGCTTGTCCGAATTGCGACAACGGAACGGGTTCTCCCGCCAATTCCTGCTCGATCGTTTGCTTCTCGTTAGGGGAACGGAAAATCATGTGTTGATCCGAATACACACTCATCGGAATACCTTTCTGCTCGATCATCTGTTGTGTGAGCCTGAAATAACCTTCCGTGTCTTCTTGTGGCCGGAAAAGCGCAGCCACAATGTGACCGGTGGCATCATCAATGGCGGCAAGAAGGGACATCGGTTCTGCCCGATCTTCCAGCCAAGGGTGAGGACTGCCGTCCATTTGGACCAACATGCCTGGCTGCGGTTTGCGCTGTCGCGGGCGATGCACTTTCGGCGGGCGCCGTTTGCGTTTCGGTTTGATGCCGGCCTCAGAGCGAATGCGACGCACGGTTGACGGACTGACGTGAATTCCTTCGTACTTGGCCAACAATTCGGCAAAATGCACATCATTACACCCTTGATACGCATCGCTTTGGTGGAGCTCCAGAATTCTTTGACGTGTATTGTCAGACAGTGCGTGTGCCGGTTTGCGTCCTTTGTTTTTGTGGATAATCCCCGTTTCCCCCTCCTCAAGCACCCGTTTTTTGAGACGACAAACCTGGCGGTAACTTAACCCAAGGAGTTCAGCGGCTTCACCTCCTGTGATCAAACCTTGAATCCAGCGATCAATGACGGTGTAACGCTTCAGCTCTTGTCTGCTCATGAATATGTTCTCTCCCATATGTGACATTTTCACTGACGCGTTACAATATGACAATATCACGGACGTTTAACAAAATCGCTTCAGTCCATTGACTTCATTTGCCTGTTTCGCTATAATGCGACTTGTGTATTTGGATGGAGGATAGCAAACGCATGGTGATGTGATCACCCTCCCTGATTCGGCTGCCTACCGCGGCAACAGGCCAGCCGCACGCAGTCTCCGTGCTATCCGGGCTGCGTGGAAAAATCAGGCACATCCCATCATTTGTTCCTCACACAAATGATGCAAAGGAGATTGAAAGATTATGGCACGTTACACAGGACCTCGCTGGAAATTAAGCCGCCGCTTGGGCATTTCTTTGAGCGGAACCGGTAAAGAACTAAAACGTCCGTACCCGCCGGGCGAGCACGGCGCTACGCAGCGGCGTAAGTTGAGTGAGTACGGGCTGCAGCTTCAAGAAAAGCAAAAACTGCGTCACATGTACGGTTTGTCGGAAAAACAATTCCGTCGTACGTTCGAGAAGGCCGGAAAAATGACAGGAGTTCACGGCGAGAACTTCATGATCTTGCTCGAGTGCCGTCTGGACAACCTCGTCTACCGTTTAGGTCTGGCCCGCACTCGTGCACAGGCACGCCAACTGGTCGTTCACGGCCACGTCACCGTCAACGGCAAAAAAGTGGACCGCCCGTCCTACCAGGTCAAGCCGAACGACGTCATCGGGCTTCGGGAGAAGAGCCGCAACCTCGACATCGTGAAAGAGGCGTTGGAAAATCGGAACTTCTTGCCGGACTACTTGTCGTTTGACGAAGAGAAAAAAGAAGGCACGTTGACACGTTTGCCGGAACGCGCAGAACTTCCTTCTGAGATCAACGAAACACTCATCGTCGAATTCTATTCCCGTTAAGACACCCAAACACCCCGAGCGGGGTGTTTTTTATTGTGGCATGTCGGCCATGCCTTCCCCATATCTTGTAGTTAGATGTTCAGTTCGTCGCCTACGGGGTGGGTTCCATGGCCAATTTGCCGGAGAGAAAAAAGCCGCGCTGGTTCCGTGTTTGTCAATACATCATCACGTCTATCCTCGCAGTGATCGTCCTCGGACTCGCAGCCGGCTTCATCGCGGTGGGAACTGCAGCGGGATTTGTCGCTTCCCATGTCAAAGAACAACCGATACCGAGCAAAGAAGAGCTAAAACAAGACATCGAACAGTTCACACTGACGAGTTTCCTGTTCGACAAGAACGGCAAACCGATCGGCAGCGGTGAACTGCGCACAGCGAACGATCGCGTGCTCGTGAAACTGAAAGACGTCTCCCCTTACTTTGTCGACGCCATCGTCGCGACAGAGGACAAAGAATTTTTCGAACACGCCGGCATCGTTCCCCGTTCGCTCCTGCGGGCGGCAGTCCAAGACCTCATCGGCAGTTCTACCACGACCGGCGGCAGCACCATTACCCAACAACTCGTCAAACTGTCTGTGCTCAAAGACCCGGAAAAGACGTACAGCCGCAAAGCGCGGGAAATATTCCTCGCCCTGCGCCTTGAACGCCTATTTGACAAAGAAGATATTTTGACCTCGTACATCAACCGCATTTACTTTGGGCGAGGACCGGGCGGTGAACATTTATACGGCATTGAAGCCGCAGCGGAAAGCCTCTTTGGCGTCAGCGCCAAGGACTTAAACCTTGCCCAGGCCGCGTACTTAGCGGGCATGCCGCAGCGACCGAACGCTTACTCTCCACTGGAAGAGGACACGCTGAAAGCCGGGCTTCAGCGCCAGCATACGGTATTGAGCCGCATGCTGGAAAACGGTAAAATCACCGATGCCCAATTCCAAAAGGCAACATCGTTTGACTTGAAAGCGTCCCTCGCCGAACCGGCGCCTTACACGTATGAACAGTACCCTTACTTGTTCGAAGCAGTTCACAAGCGGGCGGCAGAAAAACTGATGGAGCTGGACGACATCCAACTGGAGAAACTACAGCCGAAGCAGTACGACCGCCTGCTCGCCGAATACAAATCACGCCTTGCAGAAGGCGGTTACCGCATACACACGACGATAGACCTGAAACTGTACGACGCTTTAAACGAAGCCGTTCGGGAATACGACGGCTACAAGCCGGATGTCGAAGTAAAAGTTGAAGGAATCAACGGCGAGATCATCGCCAAAGAGCAAGTCGGATCGGTCGTCATCGACGTAAAAACCGGGGCTCTGCTGGCGTTCGTCGGCGGCAGAGACAAGGAACACATTAAGAACCGCGCCCTCGACGCGTATAAACAGCCCGGCTCCTCGGCCAAACCCCTTTTAGCTTACGGCCCGGGAATGGCGAGCGGCGTCCTTCAGCCGGGAACGGTTTTGAAAGATACCCCTGAAGTGGCTAAAGTCGGCGGACACACCGTCAGCAACTACGCCCACAACTTCCACGGCAACGTCACTGTGCGCGAAGCGCTGAAACACTCATACAACGTCGCAGCCATCGACGCTTTTCGCAAAGTCGGGATTGAAAAAGGCTACGAATTCATCGCCGACATGGGCATGGACGTCCCTCCCGAGCAGCGCGTCCCTGTGGGCGTCTTGGGAGTGAACGGCTTCTCCCCGGAGCAGATGGCCAGCGCGTACGCCATGTTTGCCAACAAGGGAGCGTTCAACGAGCCGTATCTCATCCAACGCATTGAGGACGCTGAAGGAAGCACCGTTTACGAACACAAAGTAAAACCGAAACGCATGATGTCGGAAAAATCCGCCTATCTGTTGACCGACGTGTTGCGCGATGTGTTGAAGAGTGGCACGGGCACATGGATCGGGAGTCGGATTAGCGGCGCTTACGACGTCGCCGGCAAAACGGGAACGACACAACACGCGAAGGACGTGTGGTTCGTCGGCTACACCCCCGAGATCGCCATGAGCGTTTGGGTCGGATACGACTATGAACAAACGTCTCCTGTCGTCCGTCCCAATGAAAACTTGGCTAAAATCATGTGGACAAAGCTGTTTCACACCATACAGGAGACGGTCCCGGACCTGTCCCCAGCGGGAAGTCAATTCGAACGGCCCGACGGCCTCGTCAGCGTGTCTATATGTAAAGACTCCGGAAAGCGTGCTGCCAATGGCAAGCACGCTCCCGGCACGGTCTATTCCGAACTGTTTTCGGCAGATCAGGTGCCGGACGAGCTCTGCGAACCGAAAGAAGAGAAACAGAAACACCAAGCGGGCGACAGAGACGAGCCCACCCCTAAAAGGGAAAAACCGGCCGATCAGAACACCACGTCCGACGAGGAGGCCACAGACACTAGAAAGCCGAACGACGGTCGCCATCCCGTAAAAGGGCAAGAAGGTGATGAGGTTCCAGGGAACGACGACGACCCAAACGGCGACGAACCGCCGCCAGAAGACGGAAAAGACGGTGGCGAACCGTCTGACGGCGGAGAAACCGGAAACGATCCTGACGAACCTCCCGGCGACGGAAACGGAGACGACAGCGACGGAGAAGGTGATGAAGGGAGCTCCGGGGGGAATCGTCCGGGCGAGGACAGTCCGACGGACAGTGGACAACACTCCGTCAAATTTATGCCTCCACTCTCACCCGGGCAAATTTGCGTTTTCCCACTTGTACGATCATGCCGTCTGTGACATCGACGTCCACACCCGCTCCCTCGACTTTTTGCCCGTCGATTTTGACGGCACCTTGCCCGACCATGCGCCGCGCCTCGCCGTTGGACGGCACGAGATCCAGTCGGGTGAGCAATTTCACGATCCACAGCTTGCCGTTTTCCAGTTCTCCTTTGCCCAGGACCACTTCCGGTATGTCCTCCGGCAAGGCGTTCTGCTGGAACACCGTTTTAAAATGCTGCTCTGCTCCTTCCGCTGCTTCTTCTCCGTGGTACATGCGGACGAACGTCTTCGCCAGTTGCATTTTGGCATCACGAGGATGCAAGGTCCCCGTCGTCAACTGTTGCTCCAGCAATTCCAACTCTTCCATGGGGAGGTCGGTGGCCAGCTCGAAGTACTTCAACATCAACTCGTCTGGCACAGACATGGCCTTTCCGTACATGTCGTTCGGTTCATCGTCAATACCGATGTAATTGCCGAGACTTTTACTCATCTTCTTTTCGCCGTCCAACCCTTCTAGGAGCGGCAACATCATCACAATTTGCGGCTCTTGGCCGTATTCCTGCTGCAACTGGCGTCCCATGAGCAGGTTGAACTTTTGGTCCGTCCCCCCCAGTTCCACGTCGCACCCGAGTGCGACCGAGTCATACCCTTGCATGAGGGGGTAGAAAAATTCGTGTACGCTGATCGCCTGATTGGCGCGGTAGCGCCTCTCAAAATCGTCCCGCTCCAGCATCCTTGCCACGGTCGTTTTGGCCGCCAGCTCCAACACATCGGAAAACGTGAGGGGTGCGAGCCATTTGCTGTTAAAGTGCACTTCCGTCTGTTCAGGATCTAAAATTTTAAACAACTGTTCCTTATACGTTCGAGCATTCTCCTCGATCTCCGCTTCTGTCAACTGCTTCCGCGTTTCCGATTTTCCGGTCGGGTCCCCGATCCTCCCCGTAAAATCTCCGATGATGAGCTGCACGACGTGCCCCAGCTCCTGGAACTGGCGCAGCTTGTGCAGGACGACCGTGTGACCGATGTGGATGTCCGGCGCTGACGGGTCGAGACCCAGCTTCACTTTCAACGGTCGATCTTCTCTCAAAGAGCGGGTAAGCCGCTCCTTCAGCTCCGCCTCGGGAATAATCTCCACCACCCCGCGGCGCAAAATATTCCACTGGCGTTCCACTTCTTGCGCAATCTGTCGATCAGACATGATCCGTCCCCTTTCACGATTTTAAGTTGATCAGTCCCTAGAAAAGATGGCGCACACATCCTCCAGTCGGTGCGCCGAGTTATCTCGACTGGAAAAAGTCGTGCTGCGACCCTGCAGTTGACGCAAAAAGCCGTTCAACTCAAGGGGCAAGATTGACCATCCCACGGTACCACCCTTGTGAAGAACGGCTGTTTCTTCGCTCGACTGCGGATAACGACGCCACCCGGTGCCAGACACGGCTCACGAGCTGTAATTCACCTGCACGCCTTCATCGGTTCGCACCGTCCACCGACTCTCTGAACGCGACAAGCTGCCCTTTCGTGACATCGTCATAGGTGAAGGGATGTGCAGACTACTGGAACTCGCTCATCGCCTTTCCTATCGTATACGTTCTCCATATGTTTACCACACCGACTGCAGCGTGTCAAATGATGACGCAGGCTATGGTATAATGGAACCCGAACAAACTTGTCCGACATGTCCCGACAGGATACGCCACCCCAGAAGGAGGGTTGCATGTGAGAAAACAGAAACCGCAGTGGTTCCGCGCAGCCCGTTACAGTATGGTCTTTATCCTTACCGTCGTCATTACCGCGTTGTGCCTCAGTTTTGTCGGCGCCGGAGCAGTGGCCGGTTTCGTTGCATCTCTAGTCAAAGAACAAGACGTGCCGAGCAAAGAAGAACTGACCGAAGACATACAGCAATTCTCACAAACAAGCTACATATTTGACCGCCATGAAAAACGGATCGGGACCGGGGAACTGCGCACCGCTGATGACCGCGAACTCGTCACCCTGGATGAAGTGTCCCCTCACATTATCGACGCCTTCATCTCCACTGAAGACAGGGAATTTTACGATCACAAAGGCATCGTGCCGCGCTCACTCCTGCGGGCGGCGATCCAGGACCTGACCGGCAGTCCGACGACGACCGGCGGCAGCACGATCACCCAGCAGCTCGTTAAACTGTCCGTCCTGCAAAACCCGGAACAGACTTACTCCCGCAAGGCGAAAGAAATTTTCCTCGCCCTTCGATTGGAACGCCTGTTTGACAAAGACGAGATCTTGACCTCGTATTTGAACCGCATTTACTTCGGGCAGGGAGCGAGCCACGAACATCTGTACGGGATTGAAGCAGCGGCCGAAGGCATATTCGGCGTCAGCGCGAAAGATGTCAACATTGCACAGGCCGCTTATTTAGCCGGGATCCCCCAGCGTCCGAACGCTTACTCCCCGTTTGACGAAGACACGTTACGGGCGGGAATCGAGCGCCAGCATACCGTGTTAAAGCGGATGTTGGACAACGGCAAGATCAGTGAAACAGAATACGAAGAAGCAAAGCAGTTCGACATTGCCAACTCACTCGCCAAAGGGAAAAAACACGTGTACGAAGAGTACCCGTACCTGTTTGAGGCCATCCAGGAGCGGACGGCCATCGCCCTGATGAAAGCCGACGGTGTCGACGCCGACGCGTTAGACGTCGCCCAGTACGACGACATGTTGACCGAGTACAAACAAAAAGCGGCAGAAGGCGGCTACCGCATCTACACCACCATCGACATGGAGTTGTACGAGGCGCTAAACAAAGTCGTCCGGGATTACAAAGGGTACAAGCCCGACGTCAAAGTGAAAGTGGAAGGCATCGACGGTGAGATCACGGCAAAAGAACAGATCGGTGCTGCCCTCGTCCACACTGAAACGGGTGAACTCCTCGCCTTCGTCGGGGGCGCGACAAAGAGAGCATCAAAAACCGGGCCCTCGACGCCATCAAACAACCCGGATCTTCCGCCAAGCCGCTTCTTGCCTACGGTCCCGGGATGGCAAACGGCGTCTTGCAGCCGGGCACGGTACTGGACGATTCTCCGAAGACGGCCAAAGGCCCAGGTGGCCACACGTACAACAACTACTCGAGGCGGTTTTACGGATACGTCACCGCCCGCGAGGCTTTGGCCAAGTCGCACAACGTGGCCACCATTGACGCCTTCCGCAAAGTGGGGGTGAAAAACGGGTACCAGTTCATTGAACAGCTGAACATGTCCGTCCCTGAGGACCGCCATGTGGAAGCAGGGGTGCTCGGCGCCATTGAATTCACGCCGGAACAGATCGCAGCGGCGTACGCCACCTTCGGCAACGAAGGAAAATTTAACGAATCGTACCTGATATCCCGCATTGAAGATGCGGACGGGAACGTCGTATACGAACATGAACACAAACCAAAGGCCGTCATGTCGCCGCAGTCGGCTTACTTGTTAACCGACGTCCTGCGCGATGTGCTGCGGTACGGAACCGGCACTCTCGTCGGTGCGAGGATCGGCAACTACGACGTGGCCGGCAAAACGGGGACCGCCCAAGAGAGCAAAGACGTCTGGTTTGTCGGCTACACGCCGAAAATATCGCTGAGCGTCTGGGTCGGGTACGACTACGAAAAATCGACGCCGACGGTCAGGCCGAACGATCGGCTGGCACGCATCATGTGGGCAAACTTTTTCAACACGATTCAGCAGACGAAGCCAAAGCTCTCCCCGGCCGGCACACAGTTCAAACGTCCTGGTGGAATCGTCAGCGCTGAAATCTGCTCCATCTCCGGCAAACGGGCGACAGAACATTGCCAGCACGCAGGCTCTGTATACACGGAGTTGTTCCAGTCGGGTCACGCGCCAAAAGAGGCCTGTGACGTGCACATCGAAGCCCGCGTCGTCGATTACGACGGGGTACGTTACATTGCCAACGACAAAACGCCTGACGACATGGTCATCAACCAAGGGGTCGGCATCCGCATTCCCGACCACCACAAAGGCCTGAATTTGGACTACACGTCGGGCGATCACAACATCCCCTGGGAAAAAGACCCGCGCCAAAGCGAGGGAACGCCCCGGGCACCCGAGGTGACAGTCAACGGCAAAAATGTCACATGGCAGCACACGGGGCAAAAGAGTGTCGTCGGTTACCGGGTGTACCGTTCCACTGACGGCAACACCTTCTCCCGAGTCGCCAGCATCCGCCTGGGCGAACCGTACCGCTACACGGGAGAAGCTGGCGCCCAGTACATCGTGAAAGCCGTCGACGTCGTCGGATTAGAGTCCGGGAAATCCAACGTGGCCAACTTGTCCAAGGAACAGACAGCAGGTGAAGCGGAGGCAGCCGATCCCCTTGGTGTCCCATCACCGCCACAAGGGCTAGAAGCTTCCTACAGCGGTAACGGCGTCAACCTCGCCTGGCAAGCCAATCCGGCAGACGAACACGTCACACATTACCGGGTATATCAAGACGGGAGACAAATTGCCGAAGTCAAGGGAACGCATTACACTCACGACGGCCGCTTTGAAGGGACGCGCACCTACCACGTGACGGCTGTCAACGCCAGTGGACCATCCGAAGCTTCCGACACTGTGAACGTACAAGGCCATCAGCCGGAACCTGCCGATTCTCCCACGAACGGAAATGAAGGCGATAAAAGCAGTCATGGTGAAAACGTCGGAACGAACGTTTGGTTTCGCCGACTAGGCATACTTCTTTTCACAACATGACTTTCACAGGGAATGTGTTCAGAAGGGACGTAAATCGCTACCTTTACCATACTTTGAACAAGTAAAAGGATTGCAACTTGTAGGTTTGTGATTCTACTGATCATAAACGAGTTCGACGCCTTCCACAAGATAGAGTTTTGCAATGTTGTTCGTCAGTGATATTGTCATATTGTAACGCGTCAGTGAAAATGTCACATATGGGAGAGAACATATTCATGAGCAGACAAGAGCTGAAGCGTTACACCGTCATTGATCGCTGGATTCAAGGTTTGATCACAGGAGGTGAAGCCGCTGAACTCCTTGGGTTAAGTTACCGCCAGGTTTGTCGTCTCAAAAAACGGGTGCTTGAGGAGGGGGAAACGGGGATTATCCACAAAAACAAAGGACGCAAACCGGCACACGCACTGTCTGACAATACACGTCAAAGAATTCTGGAGCTCCACCAAAGCGATGCGTATCAAGGGTGTAATGATGTGCATTTTGCCGAATTGTTGGCCAAGTACGAAGGAATTCACGTCAGTCCGTCAACCGTGCGTCGCATTCGCTCTGAGGCCGGCATCAAACCGAAACGCAAACGGCGTCCGGCTAACGTGCACCGGCCACGTGAGCGAAAGCCACAAGCCGGCATGTTAGTCCAAATGGACGGGAGCCCTCACCCTTGGTTGGAAGATCGAGCGGAACCGATGTCCCTTCTTGCCGCCATTGATGATGCCACTGGAAAAGTCGTGGCTGCTCTTTTCCGGCCACAGGAGGACACCGAGGGCTATTTTAGGCTGACACGACAGATGATTGAGCAAACTGGCATTCCGATGAGTGTGTATTCGGATCGCCATATGATTTTCCGTTCCCCTAACGAGAAGCAAACGATCGAGCAGGAATTGGCGGGAGAACCCGTTCCTTTGTCGCAATTCGGACAAGCCCTTGAAGAGTTAGGTGTGACTCATATCAAAGCCTTAACACCACAAGCCAAGGGACGGATTGAACGGCTGTTCCAAACGCTACAAGACCGTTGGATTGTCGAGTTGCGCCTCCGGGGCATCGACACCATTGAGGAGGCCAACACGGTGCTGCCGGAGTTGATCAAAGCGCATAACGAACAGTTTGCGGTTGAACCGCGTGACCCAGAAAGTGCGTTTGTCCCTTTGGAACAAGGACAAGCGTTGGATCTAATTCTTTGCTACCGTGAAAAGCGTACTCTGGGAACCGGAGAAACAATTGCTTACAAAGGAAAAACCTACACAATAGATCGCTCGGATCACCAACAAACCATCCCGCGCAAAACCCGTGTCGAAGTGCGAGAAACATTAGACGGAAGACTATTTGTCCGGCACAAAGGGGTGGATTACCCCCTAAAGGAAACAGTAAAACCAAAACGCCAGTCGCTGCAAAAACAAAAGGCGAGCTCGGAGAAACAACCTCACAAGCCCGCACTCAATCATCCTTGGCGCCAATATGGGCGCACCCAATCTAAATCTAGGATACGACAACGGGCTTAAAAAATCTAGACTGTGCCGTTAGAATACGGACAATGATCCCTTCATCCCTTTTAGCCAGGGAGCTTGTAGTGGGCATTTTATCAAGGGCGAGTGAAACTCGGGCATACGCCTTTACCCTTGATAAAATGCCCACTACAAGCTACGCTCCTGAACGGGATGGGGGAATAACTAAAATAGGACAGAATCACTGACGAGTTAATAGGACATTTTCACTGACGCTTGACAGATAGAGTTTTGCAATCATAGAAATGAGAGTTTAGTTAAATGACTCATATTGAAAGGTTCAAAGCTAATTAAACAAAGGCTGTCCATGACGAAAGGCGTCTAATGGACAGCCTGTATTTTTAAAAGGTCGATCTATCAGTCTTCCATCGTCGACAGGTCACCGGTCGGGAGGTCCAGCTCCCACGCTTTCAGTACCCGGCGCATGATTTTGCCGCTTCGGGTTTTCGGTAGCTTGTCTTTAAATTCAATTTCACGCGGTGCAGCGTGGGCGGCGAGCTTGGTTTTAACGAATTGGCGAATCTCTCCTTTCAATTCATCGCTCGGCTCATATCCCTCTCTCAAGGAGACGAACGCCTTGATGATCTCACCGCGCACGGGGTCTGGCTTTCCGATGACACCCGCTTCAGCCACTGCCGGGTGTTCCACCAGCTTGCTCTCTACTTCAAACGGCCCGACCCGTTCGCCCGACGTCATGATCACGTCGTCCACTCGCCCTTGGAACCAGAAGTAACCTTCTTCGTCTCGGTAAGCAGAATCACCGGAAATGTACCACCCGTTATCCGTGAAATAAGATTTGTACTTCTCCTCGCGATTCCATATCGCCCGCATCATGGACGGCCAGCCTTTCCTGATCGCCAGGTTGCCCATTTCGTTAGGGGGCAGTTCGTTCCCCTCGTCGTCCACGATCGACGCGACAACACCTGGAATCGGACGCCCCATCGAACCCGGCTTTAACGGCATGCTTGGATAGTTTGAGATGAGAATTCCTCCTGTTTCCGTCATCCACCAGTTGTCGTGAATACGCCGGTTGTACGCCTTCATTCCCCAGCGTACCACTTCGGGGTTGAGCGGTTCCCCCACACTGAGAATGTGACGGACGGAAGACAGGTCGTACTTCTTCGCGACAGCTTCACCGGCTCCCATCAGCATTCGGAACGCCGTCGGAGCACTGTACCAGACCGTCACCTTGTATTTCTCAAGTGTCGCATACCAGTCGTCCGGATCGAACCGGCCGCCGCGGATGACATTCGTCACCCCGTTCAACCACGGTGCCCATACACCGTAAGACGTTCCCGTGACCCAGCCAGGATCTGCCGTGCACCAGTATATGTCGTCCTCCTGCAGATCCAGCACCCATTTCCCCGTCTGTAAATGCTGTATCATGGCATTGTGGACGTGCAGAACCCCTTTCGGCTTACCGGTCGATCCAGACGTGTAGTGGAGGATCAACCCGTCTTCCCGGTCGACCCATTCGATCTCCAACTCTGTTGAGGCCCTTTTCATTTCGTCTTCATAGCGGTAATAGCCGTCCGGCAGCTCCCCTTCGCCGCCAACGAGAATGACGTGCTCCAGCAAAGGCAAATCGTCCACCGGAACCCGATCCAGCAGCTCGGGTGTGGTCACGATGGTAGAAGCACCGCTGTCTTCCAGACGGTCGCGCACCGCCCCTTCCATGAACGCTTCAAACAACGGTCCGACGATGGCGCCGATCTTGACCGTGCCAAGCAAACTGACGTACAACTCAGGTGAGCGGGGCATGAAAATAAAGACGCGGTCTCCTTTTTCAACGCCGATTTTGCGCAACACGTTGCCGAATTGGTTCGAGAGGTCTTTCAACTCTCCAAATGTCAGTTGTTCTTCGCGGTTGGCGTCACTGTAGAAAAGCGCCACCTTATCACGACGATTCCCCTCGGCATGCCGGTCAATCGCTTCGTACGCCGCATTCACTTTTCCCGTTTCGTACCAGGAGAAATTTTTCTCAACTTCTTTCCAATCAAAATGTCGGTAGGTTTCTTCGTAATTTTGTAAGTGATGTTTTCTCGTCGTATCAGGCGCGAGAACTTCTGCACTCATCAAACGACCTCCTCTGGGAAAAATTAGTGAAAGCGTAATCAAGCTTTTTTTATTATAACATAGTAAGCAAGATTGGCAAAGTTTAGCATATTCCATGTTGTTCGCCAGTGAAAATGTCTTATTTGCCGAAAACGATACCCAAAATCGCACACGGGCCCAAAATGCCGTTTTTTGATGACAAGTAGCTCCGGAGACCTAACGGCGAGAAGTTTGCCTGAGCGACAAAGGCTTTGTTTGAACTTACAAAAGCGCTGATGTGCCAGATAGGAAGGCGTATAGGACTTGGTTGATCGGACCAAGCCCGAACGGCAGTCGGCGGCGAAGCCAATGGCCGCCAAATGAGGGGCGTTCGACAAAAACAGGTAGAATGAAACCTACTCCTTTAGTTGTTCCGAAATAAAGGACAGTGTTTCCCGGATCGCTGCCTTTAGTGGCTCAGTTTCTCCTTGAAAAGGATGAACTGTCCCAAACGTGTGATTGCCGCCCTCAATGCGAATCCACTTGATCCGTTTATTGTTCTCAGTCAACTTCGCCGATCCCTCAACGAGTCGTTCGGAATCTTCGGTCCCTTGAATCAATGCCATCGGCATGCGCGACGTTTTAACTCGTTCTAAAATATTAAACCGCTCTCTGTTTTGCTCAATATCTTCTAAGATTTCCAAGTCTAACGGCATATTTTGCTTGGTACGGGCATTTTGCACAAACGTCCTCCCTTTTTCCCGCATCTCTCGCTTCATCTCTTCTGACAAAATCCCGTCAACCTCCACCAACCCGTTCCACGTCAGGACCGCCGACACGTGCTCGGGGTAATCCATGGCGTAAATTTGACAAATGGCACCTCCCCGACTATGTCCGAGTAAAAAAAGGGGAGCTGCCGGAATACGGCGTTCGACGGGTAACTCCCCCTTTCGGACGTGGTCAACAACGGCATGCAAATCTTCCAGCTCCCGGGAGTACGTATTTTTAGCAAATTTCTCCAGTTCATCATACGACGTCAAACGATCTCCTACTCCGTTGTGCGAAAAGTTAAATGTGATCACATCTAACCATTCAGACAGCGCTTCCCCGACATACGGAAACATGCCCCAGTCTTTAAATCCTTTGAACCCATGGCAAATGATTAACGTTCCCTGTGATGCTGATCGCGCAGGAAACACGTCTCCTCGAATGACGCGGTCAGCATTTTTCACGAGTCGAAACGGAATCCGCACGCGCCTCTCTCCCTCGTTGTGTGCTTAAGGTTCTGTCAAAAGATTATCATACCTGCTGCATTGATGACAGCCATCAGTTGCAATTATTAAGTCTGAAGCCATCACTAACGAAGCTTGTTTGTCGTAAATTCAGCCATCGCGACGGCGAGGCGATCTTCCATCTCGATCAGGGACGCCTCCGTAAACCCGTTGGTCAGTATCGCATAAGCGAGCCATTCCCCGTCTCGAGTCTTTACGTAACCCGACAAGGCGCGGACATGGGTGAAGGCACCGACCTTGCCTTTCACGTTGTGCTCTGCCTCCGTCCCTGCATCCGACGGCGGAGTGCTCCTTCTTCCCCAGCCACCGGGAGCGAATCGAAAAAGTGCCTGAATGACGGCTCCTCGCGTACAGCCTGCAACAAGGATACGATCTGGTCCGCTGAAAACAAATTGTACCGCGTCAGGCCAGAGCCATCCAACATGTCCCATCTGGAAGCGATTCCGAGGGTTTCCCTGTATACGTCCACAGCCTTAACTCCTCCAGCAAACGTTCCTTCTCCACCCGTCTCGAACCCGATCGTCTTCAAAATCATTTCCGCAACGTAATTGTCGTTGTAGTGGTTGAGAAAGCGGACGATTTCTGACAGCGGGGGCGACCAGTATGTCTGTACGAGCTCCGCTCCGTCCGGCAGCTCCCCTGCCCGCACTTCGCTATTCGGGTGGAAGCGAACGCCCCTGTCCTGCAGCCGTTCCCGTAAGATTTGTCCAGTATACAGCGCTGGATTTTCCACTGGAATCTGAAGACTGGCTCCGTCAAAGTCGCACGGCAAGCTGCCGGTGAGACGGATGACATTGAACCCGCGCTCTCGTTTTACTTGCAACGTCGGTTTCGAACTCGCCACCCCGGTCACCGCCTCATCGATGACCTGCACATAAGTGGTGTCTGGCGTTAACTTCAAGTCGATACCGTCACCCGGCTTGTCGCCCGGTTCATACTCGAGGCGAACAGTTCCCTGATTCGCGGACAGAGCGGTTATTTGCGGTTGATCGTCGTCACTTTCTTTATCCCAGACCCAGCCCGGTCCGTACACGTGATCCGCGAATGCCGATTCGTCGACAACGATGTCGCCTTTGATTTGCCGAATGCCCAAATCCCGTATTTCTTCGACCATCTCCTCCACCGTCGGTCCGTCTAGCCCGCGTGACATCCCTTCTGTAGTCAGCGTCGGATCGCCGTACCCCTTTATTATGAGGTCCCCGTGCAACACGTGACCGCGCATGCGTCCCGTCCGATACACTTCCGTCCGAAATCGATAATCGGGGCCGAGTTGGGCCAAGGCGGTCGCAGAGGTGAACAACTGCGTATTGGAAGCGGGTGTCATCAAGGTGTGGGCATTGCGCTCATACAGCGTCTTTCCACTCTCCAGGGACCGCACGGCCACCCCCTGGATCACCCCTGCATACCGTTCATCGTCCAGGATGGGATCGAACACAGCAGATAACGGGTACGTCGTCGGCTCTTCCGAGGGGAGATCGGGGTCTGGCAAATCGGGATACGAAGCCAAGGCGACCGCAATCCGATCCTGCATGTCCAGTGCATGCTCACTCTTGTACACCCCATTCAACATGATGGAAAAAGCCAGCCGTTCCCCATCACCCGTTTTCACGTAACCGGCCAACGCATTGACACCGCTCATGCTTCCTGTCTTCGCCTGAACGTTTCCTTCCGCCGCTGTACCGACCATGCGGTATTGTAACGTGCCGTCCACGCCCGCCACAGGTAAAAACGAACGGAATCGTTCTCCTGCCGGATGCGCGTCCATCGCCACCAACAGCTGGACCAAATGATGGGGAGAAATGACATTCAGCCGCGACAGACCGGATCCATCCTTTTGCACATATCCTGAGTCCAACCCAGCGACGTCCTTGGCAAATGCGGCGATCTCAGTAAGTCCAGCCTCTGTACTCCCCTCTTCCTGTTCACGGGCGCCCAATTGTTTGACGAGCGTCTCCGCAATGAGGTTATCGCTGTCTTTCATCAGCTCCCGCAAAATCGCGTCCAACGTCGGAGACGCCGTCTCTGCCACGAGTTTTTGAGAACCATTCACCTTCCCGACCGCCACTTTTGAACGGGGATGAAGGGCGATGCCCACCTCCTTCAGGTTCTCTCGCAACACGTGACCGGCAAACAGGGCAGGGTTTTCAACCGTACGCGTTACTTGGACACCTTGATGGGCCTTACGGGAACTACGATACTCTGTGATCTGGTCTGTATTCTCCATGCCGCTACCGTGCGCCTTTGTCAGCCTGCCATCGTATTGAACGCCGATCGTTCCGGACACGACGATCTCGTTTTTTAACCGCGGCCGCTCGACCGTCAGGTCGTCTTCGCTCCCTTCGACCGTTGTAGCGCGGTTAATCACCTTCACGTAATCGGGAGCTGGGGTAATGGAGACCTTCGGTTTCTTCCCCGGTTTCGTCGGCTCTACTAACACATCTACCGTGTTTTTGTTCACAGTTAAAGCGCTAATCTGGGCACTATACGCATACGGTTCGTCGTCCCACATCCAGTGCGGCCCCAAACGCTGTGCGTCAAAATAACTGTCGTCGACGACGATATTGCCGTTGATCCGGCGTACCCCTCTCTCTGCCAAGGACCGTGCCAGCTTGCGCAGCTGTTCCGGTGTCAAGACGGGATCTCCGTAACCTTTAAGCACAATGTCCCCTCGTAACACTCCACCTTTCGTCACCTGACCGTCTATGTACAGTTTCGTTGGAAATCGCTGATCGGAAGGCCAACGGTCCAGCGCTGTGGCCGTGACGAGTGTTTTCATTGTCGAAGCGGGAACGAATGTTTTTTTCTCATACATCGCCGCCAGTGTCTGCTGGCGGTCCAGCGAGTACACTTCGTACCCGACCACCATCCCGGCCGCATCTGGCTCGTCCTTCAGTTCTTCCACATATTGGCGCAATGTGTCGGCTAACCGTTTATCCGCAGGAGCCTGCTCCTGGGCCACCACGGGCAAAGTCCAACTGATAAAGAGCA
The DNA here is from genome assembly GCF_002005165.1 of Novibacillus thermophilus. Lineage (NCBI taxonomy): Bacteria > Bacillati > Bacillota > Bacilli > Caryophanales > Thermoactinomycetaceae > Novibacillus > Novibacillus thermophilus. The sequence goes on along the minus strand of NZ_CP019699.1, from coordinate 2,064,525 downwards.
GCAGTACGATGAAACACGACGCCACCTTTGTACCGATCAATGTTGCGCGCTTCATTCCCCTTCATCTCCTCACTGGTTCAAACTCGACTGCAACCATCTACCCACTTTATGTCCACCTTTATCTCGTGACACTCTCCTCAATGATCAACGCTCTTTCTGTAGCATGAAGACTGACCGTTACCCCGAGGGGTAAGGTCATTAACGGTTTAGTATGACCTGCCATGACGTTGTATATCGTCGGTTTACCGTATGGAGCCACGATTTGCTCCAGAAGGTCCTTGACAGTGAAGCTGTCGGGAAGACTTTTGGCTTCGCAGCCAGTCCAGTCCCCGATCACAAAGCCTGCCGCCTCAGCTAACTTGTTCGCCATATCCAGTTGTGTCAACATGCGGTCGATTTTGTAAGGTTCCTCGCCAACATCCTCCAAAAAGAGAATGCGATCCTTCGTTTCAATCTCAAAAGGCGTTCCAATCGTCGCTGCGAGCAAAGACAAATTTCCGCCGACGAGCCTGCCAGTTGTCCGTCCTGGAACCAAGCATTCGATACGGGTGCCTGGTGGATTTGCCACTTTGCCGAGACGGCCGTTTTGTGTCAACGCCCGTAACAAACTCTCTTTAGAATAATCATCCAAATCCCCGACGATTTCAGGGCTGGCCATCGGGCCGTGCAGTGTCACCAGACCCGCTTTTTGCCAGAATGCCGTATGCAAGGCCGTAATATCGCTATAACCGATAAACAACTTAGGATGTTCGGCAATTAACTCGTAGTCCAAAAGCGGAAGCACGTGCATCGACCCGTACCCGCCCCGTAAACACATAACCGCGTCGACCTCGGGGTCTTTAAACATGTGATGAACGTCTTCTGCTCGTCTCTTTGCCGTGCCTGCTAGGTAACCACCACAACGCTCGAAGCACGTTTGCCCCAATTTGACACGAAATCCGAGCATTTCGAGAGCGGCTTTCGCTTTCGAGACCATTTCGGGCTCTGCCAGCGGGCTAGCCGGCGCAATGATGCCGATCGTATCCCCGAACGTTAAGGCCTTCCCTTTGACCATTCGCGAGCACACTCCTTCATATAATTACCCGAACATTAAATTAACCACAAAAACGGCTGTCAGCAATCCGACGACATCGGCAATGAGTCCGGCTGGCAAGGCGTGGCGCGTCTTTTTCACAGATACAGCCCCAAAGTACACGGCGAGTACGTAAAATGTCGTTTCCGTTGACCCCATCATGACAGAGGCCATTCGCCCAACCAATGAATCGGGACCAAAACTGTTGAACAGTTCTGTCATTACCCCTTGTGCACCGCCTCCGGACAAGGGCCTCATAATGGCCATCGGGAATACATCCGCTGGCATTCCGATGAGTTGGGTGACAGGCGCTAAAACATTTGTCAGCAACTCCATGGCGCCAGACTCCCGGAAGACCCCGATGGCAACCAGCATCGCAACCAGAAAGGGAATGATGCGAACAGCTGTCGTAAAGCCTTCCTTCGCCCCGTCGGTAAAAGCTTCGTACACTTTCACTTTCTTGATGTATCCGTATAACGGTATGGCGAGTAACACAAAAGGAATCGCATACAACGAGAGAGCTTCCATAAATTTGACAAACATTTTATACACCCCTTACTTTTACATAGTTTCAGGAAACAGCTATAAAGATTGGTCCGCGTCGTCCTGCTTCGGTTGACGCATCGCTTTTGTATACGAGAACACTGGCAGTTTTTCCAACAACTTAACGGCAATGATCGCGGCGATCGTGGATACCGTGGTGGCGACAATGATCGGGCCTATGACTTCTGTCGGATTTTGGGAGTCTGCAGCAGCTCTGAGACCGATAATCGTCGCTGGAATTAAAGTCAAAGAAGACGTATTCAAAGCTAAAAAGGTGCACATGGCATTAGAAGCCGTCTCTTTATGGGGATTAATCTTTTGCAGTTCAATCATCGCCTTGAGGCCTAACGGTGTTGCGGCATTCCCCAGCCCGAGAATATTCGCCGCGATATTCATGAGCATGCTCCCCATAGCCGGATGTTCCGCTGGCACGTCAGGAAACAGGCGCACCATGACGGGCTTGACCGCTTTGGCAAGTAAACGGACCAGCCCACCTTCTTCCGCGATTTTCATGATTCCTAACCACAGCGCCATGATACCGATTAACCCGATAGCCAATTCAACGGCCGTCTCTGCTGAATCGATGGCTGCTTCTGTCACTTCTTGTGTCCGTCCGTTGGCAACCCCGACAACAATTCCAATGGCGAGTAACAAAAACCAAATCACGTTGATCATTATGCCCATCCTTCCGAAAATTTATTTTTGTAAAACTAGTCTAGCATTTTTTGTGCCACTTATCATCGTCTTTTTGGGTAAGAAATCTAAACTTTTAATTTTATTTCCCATTATTGAATGCAAAAATGTCCTATTTTTCTTTAAAATCTAACCGAAATTTAAATCATTCAATTCATAACATTTTCCACAATATGCAGACGGAGTTGTGTATAATAATGGTAACGTTTTGACATTTGGAGTCGTATCATGGAGCACTTGAAAACGGTTCACCAACAAACTGTGAACATTTCTCCCACAGTGTCCTTATGCGTCAAAGGTCCGGTAACAAGTGAAGAAGTACGGAAGTACTCCTTTCACGACGGTCTTCACGCGTTCCGTCCACCTGAGGAGCAGCAGCGAGCGATTGCCGAGATTGCCGATTTGCCCGAAGGACGTATCATCCAGGCGACGAACGAAAAACAGGTTGTTGCTTACGTGACCTTCCTGTACCCCGATCCGCTGGAGCGTTGGTCGGAAGGAAACATGGAGGACTTACTGGAATTAGGGGCCATCGAAGTGGCCCCGCCTTACCGCTCCCACGGTGTCAGCAAAGCGCTGTTGAAAACTGCCTTTGCCGACGAATACATGGAACACTACATTGTGATCTCCACTGAGTACTACTGGCACTGGGATTTAAAAGGGACAGGCCTTTCCGTGTGGGAATACCGCAAAGTGATGGAAAAAGTGATGGGCTGTGTCGGCATGACCGTATTTGCCACCGACGATTCCGAAATCACCGCGCACCCCGCCAACTGCCTGATGGCGCGCATCGGCAGCCGTGTCCCGCCGGAGTCGGTGGAACAGTTTAACCGCCTGCGCTTCCAACATCGCGACATGTACTAACGGGGCAGTGTGCTGACAAAAGGGGCAGCCCGTTGCAGAGCCTGTGCAAAGGAGCTTGATGAAGAGGGGATGACCATGTTGGTACAGGATATCATGAAAACCGATGTCATCACGATCCACCCGTCGGAAACGATCCGCTTGGCGCTCTTGACAGTCCAGGAACACCGCATTCGACACTTGCCCGTCGTCGACCAAGGCGGGCTCGTCGGAATTGTAACCGATCGCGATTTGCGCGACGCGTCTCCGTCAACGCTGGAGCGGGTGCGGGATGAACGCATCATGGCACAACCGGTCTCTTCCATCATGACCAAGGAAGTCCTGACCGCCCACCCCCGCGACTTCGTGGAGGAAGCCGCTTTGACCCTTTATGAGTACAACGTCGGCTGTCTACCAGTCGTGAGGCAAAACAGGATCGTCGGCATCTTAACCCGGAAAGACATATTGCACACGTTAGTGGAACTGATGGGCGTAACCAAACCCAGTCAACGGGTGGAGATGACCGTTCCCGACCAAGCCGGCGTCCTCGCAGAAGTGACGGAAGTTTTCCGCTCCCACAACATGAACGTCGCCAGTGTGTTCACCTACACTGGAGAGGAACCGGATTCGCTGCACCTCGTCTTCCGCTTGGAGACGATGGACGCGCGGGACGTCGTCAACGAACTGGACGCCAAAGGATTCCGTGTCGTGTGGCCGACGAAAGACCCGAAAGACTGGGATTGATCATCATGTCCGTACGCTTCGTATTCAGTGAACACGTGACCCGCTACTTCTTCCACGAACAGCACCCTTTTAACCCAAAACGCTTACTGCTAACTGTCGATCTCATGCAGGCCTTCCACCTGTTGACAGAAGAACAGCTGCTTCCGCCGCAACCGGCGTCTGACGACGAGTTGGCCCTTGTACACAACCGTTCCTACATCGACTTGATCAAAAAGTGCTCGGGAAACGACTACACCCCCGACGATCTGGCAGCGTGCGGCTTGGACACCGAAGATACTCCCCCCTTTCCCCATATGCACGACGCCGCCGCCCTTATCGCAGGAGGAACCGTTCAGGCTGTCCAACACGTCGCAAACAGGGACTGCGAGCATGCCGCTAATTTGGCAGGCGGGTTGCACCACGCCTTAACCGGGAAGGCTTCCGGATTTTGCGTGTACAACGACGCATCCGTCGGAATTGCTTGGCTAAGAAAACATTTCCCCGACATGCGCATCTTGTACATCGACACTGACGCCCACCACGGGGACGGGGTACAGTGGGCCTTTTACGACGATCCCGCCGTGTGCACTGTGTCCATCCACGAAACTGGTCGCTATTTGTTCCCGGGGACGGGGGACTACAGTGAGCGGGGCGACGGCCAGGGGTACGGTTTCACCATCAACGTCCCCCTGGACGCCTTCACGGAAGACGATTCGTACATCGAAACGCTGGAGGCGGTCCTGCCCGAGGTCGTCGACAAAGTTCAGCCGGACTTCGTCATCTCCCAGCACGGCTGCGACGCCCACCGCTTCGACCCCCTCACCCACCTCGCAACCAGCATGCGCATCTACCGCCACATCCCTCGGCTGATCCATCGCCTTGCCCACACGTACTGCGACGGACGGTGGGTCGCCCTGGGCGGCGGAGGCTACGACATTTGGCGCGTCGTCCCCCGAGCGTGGACACTCCTCTGGGCAGAAATGAACGATCACGACTTGAGCTGCTCGCCTGTCCCCGCGGCGTGGCGGGAAAAGTGGCAAAAAGAAAGTCCCGTCCCGTTACCGCCCACCCTGTACGATCCAGTTGACCAGTGGAAACCGATTCCAAGGCGGGCCGAGATCACAGAGAAGAACCGGCGAACGGTGGAACGGGCGCTCATCGGCGTACCGAAAGTAGCACAAAAAAACCGGGGCAAAGGTTAAAACACATGCCCCGGTTTTAATTATGCTTATAAAAGCATGCCTGCAATGGCAGCACTCAACAAGTTCGCGAGCGTTCCGCCTATAACGGCCAACAGTCCGAATTGCGCAATATCTGGACGGCGTTTAGGAGCCAACCCGCCCAAACCTCCAAGGAGGATAGCTACAGCCGCCAGATTGGCAAAACCACATAAAGCAAAGCTGACAACAGCGACCGTTTTGTCAGAAAGAGAACTTATTTCCGGTGCAAATGAACTATAAGCGACAAATTCGTTAATGACAAATTTCTGCCCGATAAATGATCCAGCAAGAACGGCTTCCTCCCACGGTACACCGATAACAAAAGCTAACGGAGCAAAAAGATAACCGAGAATGGTTTCCAATGTTAGGGATTCGACCCCGAACCACCCACCGATCCAACTTAATCCTAAATTAATAAGAGCAATGAGGGAGATAAAAGCCAACAACATGGCCCCGATTTGGAGCGCTATGTTCAATCCAACCGAGGCCCCTTTCGCAGCGGCGTCAATCACGTTAATCGTATCGGTGTCCTTTTCAATTTGAATGTCTTGTTCTACCCTCTTGACTTCTGTTTCGGGCACCAAAATTTTAGCAATTAACAGACCCGCTGGTGCGGCCATAAAACACGCAGCCAAGAGATATTCTAAAGGAATACCCATTAGGGAGTAACCAACCAGTACGGACCCGGACACGGAGGCTGTACCACCTGTCATGACTGCAAAAAGTTCAGACTTTGACAATTTTTCTAAATAAGGTTTGATGACAAGGGGCGCTTCTGTCAAACCGACAAAAATGTTAGCGGCCGCTGACATCGACTCCGGGCGAGTCGTTTTTAAAATCCTGGACAGAAAACCTCCTATGATCTTGATTAAAAATTGCATCACTCCAAGGTAATACAAAACCGAAATCAGAGAGGAAAAGAATATAACAACTGTCAGTACCTGAAAAGCAAAGATAACGGCATCTTCACTTAAAACACCACCGAAAAGAAACTGAATTCCCTCATTTGATGAATCAATGATCGTCTGGACAAAGGCGGTAATTTTTTGAAAGACAAGTCGTCCAGTTTCCCATTTTAAAACAGCAAAGGCGAATCCAATCTGAATAATTAAAGCACCCAGTACAGTACGGATATTGATCGCTTTTCGGTTGCGCGACGCAAGAACAGCGATTCCCAATATGACAAATATGCCAAAAAGACCCCATAAAATTTGCATAGCAATCCTCCAGTAAGTTAATTGGTATTAATCAATCTCACGCAAAACGGTAAGCAACATGTCTTTAAAAGCCGTTCGGTCAACTGCCTCACAAACGCGGACATTCGGTTTCTTTCCCAGGCGATGGTTGATATCCACGAGACTGTATCCCCGTGTCAGGTTACCCACGGTCTCAACGTCAACGTAATAATGGGAAGACTGAGTCATGATGCTTGGATCCGCTGCAATGGCAACAAGTAGTGTATCGGGATGTGTTGTCCCGTTGAGACGGTGCACTTCTTTATTAAACTTTTTGACCACTCGGTTTACATTGATAAAAAACTCGCTTCCTTTTGTACCTAATGCTGCAATCTCTTCGTGATCGTCGTCATCCATAACAGAATATCGAGTGCACATTTCCCAACCGACCATAGTAATCGGAATTCCAGAATGAAGCACAATTTTAGCTGCCTCTGGGTCAACCCAAAAGTTGTATTCCGCCGCAGGTGTAATATTGCCCAACGCATTGTTCGTGCCGCCCATAATGTATAGGTGGGCAATGTCCTGTACGATAAACGGCTCTTTTTTAATCGCCATGGCGATATTGGTCAAGGGAGCAATCGCACACAACGATATTTCACCGGGAAATTCTTTTACTTTCTCAATGATAAAATCGACGGCATGTCCAGATTCCGGGCGTTGTATAGCTTTCTCAAAGAAAGAATCGCCCATTCCGTCTTTTCCGTGAACATCTTCGACCGTCACGTGTTGTTCTTCTCCAATGGCGAAAATGGGTCGTTCATACCCTTTGTAAACAGGAACTTGTCCACCTTTTCCAGCTACTTGAATAGTGTAAAGTGCATTCTCAACTTGTTGATCAAATTGTACGTTCCCGCCGGTGATCGTAACCCCTTCCACTTTAAAGTTGTGTAGGGCTGTCAATAGAGCGATCGTGTCGTCACCCGCTGTGTCCGTATCAATAATAATGCGTTTCGTCATATTGTCACCCTCCATCCAATCTCAGTTAATGTTCTGCTTTTTGCGCTAAGCCTGTAATGTAGTCGAAAAACGCCTCGCGGTCTACATCGTACACGAGCTGAATGGGTCTACCTTCTTTTGCAGCTTCTATCCTTCCTTGGCTCGGTCCAGAAGTATGGACTACACTGTAGACAGTCCGTTTTTTCACAAGCTTGCTGTTTCCAATGGTCGCGGTTGCTAACACATCCCACAGAAAATAAGTGGAATTGGTTTGAAAATGGACGAGCGGTGGACATATAGCATAACATTGTCCTATAAAATCAACTCCTGTGTGCGTCCTGAGAGAAGCCCAACGATCCCTCACCTCGTGAGTCAAGGGCACTTTATTCGTACTTTCCAGTGCGACAAGGTTGATCGCAATCTTACTTCGCCACACACATGCAACGGCCTCTGGATCCCAAAACGCATTCCATTCCGCAGTGCCATCGTGTTCCGGTTCCTGCACGTTCCCTTGTTCGAGAAAGGTACCGCCCATCCAAACTAATTGTTCAATCTTGTCCTCTATGTCAGGAGCTTCATCCAGTGCCCTTGCCAAGTCTGTCAGCGGACCAGTAAATAACAGTGTCATCTGTTCCTTTGATTCCCTAATTTTTTGAATGAGATGTCGATGTGCCGGAAGTTTGGAGACAACCGTCTTAATCGGTCGGTATTCATTCAAAATGGGCAATGCATCCACAAAGAATGCATGCAAACGCCACTCCTTTGGAAATGGATTTTTCCCACGAGAATTGGAAGTGGCTACATCAAGGTCTTGTCCATGTCCGAATCGATCCACGATTTTTTGGCTGGCGTGAACAGCAGGCTCCAAATAACAATCTGCTGGAATAACCCCTACCCCCGTTAATTCCACTTCGTCCATTTGAAGCAGTAAAAATAACGATACGAGATCATCAACACCACCATCATGATTTAAATAAACTTTCTTCCCCATATGTCATCCCCTCCCTTCCAATATCAATCAATACCGTTGATTCCGTTTTCAATAGCAAAACGCTTTAATTCTTTCCTTGTCGCAAGACCGGGAATAACATCCCGTTTAGTCACGCTATACGAACCGGCGATAGCGGCAAATTGAACAGCTTTTTTTAACCCTTTTTGTTCAGCCAATGCGACTGCCAAGGCTCCTGTGAAGGCGTCGCCAGCGCCAGTAGTGTCAACGGCGTCCACGGATACAGCCGGGATCACTTCCGTTCCGTCCTGTGTCACGATCATGGCTCCATTTTCTCCCCTTGTAACAACGATGGCAGTCGGACCTCGTTGCAACAGAGCTTGTGCCAATTGTTCACACCTATCGTCCGTCAACTCCGTATCCGGATCTTTACCGTTTAGAATTAAAAGTTCCGATTCATTTGGGTTTACGACGGTCGCCAGAGGCAACAGATCCACTGCTTTTTTATTTGCCGGAGCTGGATTGAGAATCACCTGTTTACCTAGACTTTTGGCGATTTCCATCCCGCGTTTTACCGTCTCTAAAGGTGTCTCCAGTTGAAACACTACCACATCGGCTGAATTCACGGATGTTAAGCTCTCCATGTCTTTCGCGTCTAACTCGCTGTTAGCTCCAGGATCCACAACAATACAGTTGTCCCCTTTACTGTTGAGCAAAATGATGCCGACACCCGTATTTTTCTGGTTCGTTCTCCTCACATCCGACGTATCAATACCTTCCCGATTCAGCATTTCTAGTCCGTCATCACCGTAACGATCTTCCCCTAGACAACCTACAAAGGAAACACTGGCGCCTAATCTAGCCGCTGCCACTGCCTGATTAGCACCTTTTCCACCGTTGCTTTCCGAGAAACCGCTCCCGATCAAAGTTTCTCCCCACACCGGGACACGATCCGTCTGACAGGTGAGACCTACATTGTAACTGCCGACGACAAGTATTTGTTTCGCCGTTGCTGTCATTTCTCGCCCTCCTCTGCATCATCATCTCGTTAAAACGGATGTAATCACATATTTATCTGACCGCAGCCAGACCCGCGACGTTTCAAGCGGACGTTTTTCTTGGTCAAATGTAATTTGTTCCAAATACAGAACTGGCATGTCTACATCGAGATTTAATAAATTGGCCTGCTCTTCCGTAAGCGCCCTGGCCTCAAAGCGCCGGATGCCGTGCCTTATTTTAGAGTTGCTAAATTTTTCTATCTGGCTAAATAGAGTGTTTTTCTCAAAGTCCGAATGTTCAATCCCTTTACACAGCGTTAAGTTAATGAAATTTTCGAGTAAAATGACTGGTTCATCCTTGATGTAACGGATTCTTTTTAAATAGAGGACATTCTCGTTGGGTGCAATTTCGAGCTTTTGCCTAATCGACAAAAGGGGGACTGTCACCTCCTGTTTGATGACCTTTGTTTCATAATCTATCCCCTCTCTTTCCATCGACTCAGCAAATGAAATGAGTTCCTGTCCAAAGGGGTGTGCTACTTTCGGTGCGGCAACAAACGTCCCCTTCCCCTGAATTTGGATCAGAAGACCTTCTTTTATCAACAGCGAAATCGCTTTCCGCACAGTGCCGCGACTAACTTCTAATTGTTTTGCCAGATCTTCTTCCGCAGGCAGCTGCTGATTTTTCTTCCACTGTTGGGCGTTGATATTTTCCCGCATCCAATCGGCTACCTGTCTGTATAGAGGGTAAGGACTGTTCACATCAACAACTTTATGTTCCATTGTGTATCCCCTTTCTAATTATTCACTTTTCCCATTATAACCGTTCCTCACGGTTAAAGGAGCTAGTGAATGGCGGGGAATGGAACGATCGATTTGATTTAATAGTCACTTAACACCTCTCCAGATCCGCTTACAATTTTTACTCCCGCACTTGTCCCCAATAAACTTGCACCAGCATTTAAAATCGCCACTGCACTATCAAAATCGCGAATTCCACCTGAGGCTTTCACTAAGGCTTCATTGTTTGCCACCTCTTTAAGGAGTTGGACATCTTCGACTGTCGCTTTACCTCCTTTGCCCCATCCACTTGAATTTTTGAGATACGTTACACCTGCGCGAATGGACAACTCAGCCGCTTTTACTTTTTCTTCTTGAGTCAACATGCCGAATTCGAGCATCACTTTGGTGATCTTCCCTTTAGCAGCTTTGACAATCTGTGCTACTTCTTTTTCAAATTCGTCGTACATACCGCTCTTTAGGAATCCGATATTTGGCATAAAATCCACTTCGTCTGCCCCTAATTCAATGACTTCCGCCATTTCGCTTGCTTTGCTCCTAGCCGTAGAACCACCCATCGGGTAGCCGAGAGCTGTGCAAACTTTAACCTTAGATCCTGCTAAGTACTTCTTTGCGTCTTTTATCCAGCACGGTTGAAGCATAACGCCGTCAAAGCCATACTCCATGCAGTCTTCACATAACTTTTTTATCTCGTCACGCGTCACATCGGGGTTTACATTCGTGTGTTGAATTTTAGCTGCTACTTCCTCAACGGTAAATTCGGCCATCATTATTTCCTCCGTTTCAACTTTTGTAAACGTATATATACGTATATATATAAATATAGACGTTTAGTAGTACATAGTCAACGCTTTTAATGTGTTGATATTTAGAAGTATTTAGTAATGTGAAGTAAAAAATAAGGGAACCAAAACCGGATGTAGTCAGCGGGCAAGCAAACAAAGAGCTCCTAAAGATAAAACACGAGGATTGGCTGGCAGACTGGGGGATTTTCAAGTGGTGAACTCATCTCCCGTGCCAGTTGGGGGTGTTGGAAACGTAGTCTGAGGTTTGGAATAGGTGAAATTTTTTCCTAAAACCAGCCGGATGTAGGTGGATCGAGGGCCATGAAAAAAGGAGATGGCCTTTTCGACCATCTCCTCGGCTACTTCAGTTTCTCCAGTTCGAGGAGCAAGTCTCCTGTCTCAATGGCATCGCCGATGGAGACGTGCACGGCTTTCACCCTGGCCGCGAACGGCGCCTGGATCGTCGTTTCCATCTTCATTGCTTCCGTGACGAGGAGGTGTTCGCCTTTTGGCACCTCATCGCCCGCTTTCACCATCACATTCAGCACTTTCCCCGGCATGGAGGCCCCGATTTGGCCCGCATCGTCCGGGTCCGCCTTCGGTCGCGACTCGACGGACACATCTGCTGACAAGTCGGGCACGGCCACTTCGCGCGGCTGTCCGTTCAACTCGAAGTAGACCGTCCGCTTCCCGTCTGGACTGATCGGGCCGACGGACATCAGTTTGACGATTAACGTTTTCCCCTGTTCGATGTCGACGGCCACTTCTTCCCCGACCTTCAGGCCGTAGAAAAAGGTCGGTGTATCCAATACCCCGAGGTCACCGTATTCACGCCTCATCTTCTCCTTATCGAGGAACACCTTCGGATACATAATGTAAGACATGACGTCGCAGTCGTCTACCGGGCGGCCGACCTTTTCTTCCAATTCCCGCGCCGTCTCCGCAAAATCCACTTCAGGCAGCAGCTTCCCGGGACGGTCCTCGAGCGGCTTCCGCCCCTTCAACACGATCTGTTGCAACCGCTCCGGAAAGCCACCCGGCGGCTGACCGATGTACCCCTGGAAAAATTGAACGACAGACTCGGGGAAGTCGAGCCGCTCTCCTTTTTCATACACGTCGTCTTCGCTCAAATCGTTTTGCACCATAAACAGGGCCATGTCGCCGACTACTTTCGACGACGGGGTCACTTTCACAATATCGCCGAACAAGCGGTTCACCACATGGTACGCGTGTTTGACCTCATCCCATCTGTGGCCCAGGCCGACCGCTTTCGCCTGCTGGTGCAAGTTCGTGTACTGTCCTCCCGGCATCTCGTGAATGTAAATCTCCGACGTCGGCGCCTTCATCCCGCTTTCGAAGCCGGCATAAAACGTGCGCACACCCTCCCAGTAATTGGAAAGCTGTTGCAAGTTGCGCAAATTGAGCCCCGTATCCCGTTCCGTTCGCTGCAATGTGGCGACCAACCCGTCCAGGCTCGGCTGCGACGTCAGACCGGACATGGCACTCAAAGCACCGTCGACAATATCCGCTCCCGCCTCACTCGCTTTTAGCAGCGTCGCCAGCTGGTTGCCGCTCGTGTCGTGGGTATGAAGGTGAATTGGGAGACCGACTTCTTCTTTCAACGCTTTGATTAGCGTGTACGCCGCGTACGGCTTCAACAGCCCGGCCATGTCCTTAATGGCCAAAATGTGGGCTCCCATGCGTTCCAGCTGTTTCGCCATGTCGACGTAATACTGGAGGGAGTACTTGTCTCTCTCCGGGTCTAGGATGTCCCCGGTGTAACAGATGGCCGCCTCCGCCACTTTGCCACTCTCCCGGACGGCGTCGATGGCGACGTGCATGCCTTCCGTCCAGTTTAAACTGTCGAAAATGCGGAACACGTCTATTCCTTGCTCGGCCGCGAGGCGAACAAAGCGGCGGATCACGTTGTCCGGATAATTCGTGTAACCGACGGCGTTCGCCCCCCGCAGCAACATCTGGAACAGCACGTTGGGAATGCGCTCGCGGAGCAGGCGCAACCTCTCCCAAGGATCTTCGTTCAAGAAACGCATACTCGTGTCAAAGGTGGCACCCCCCCACATTTCCAGCGAAAACAACTGGGGGGCCAGTTTCCCTGTCGCTTCCGATATGCGCAACATGTCGTACGTCCGCACTCGGGTGGCAAACAGCGACTGGTGGGCGTCGCGGAACGTCGTATCCGTCAGCAACAGCTTCTGTTGCGACTTGATCCAAGACACGAGCCCTTCCGGTCCTTCCCGGTCCAATATTTGCTTCGTCCCGTCGGGATAGGGCTGCTTTACCGACGTGGCCGGAACAGTTGGCATAGGAAAGTCCGGTTTTTTCCCCTTGGGCAAACCGGGGTGTCCGTTCACCACTGTCTGGGCGATGTACTTGAGCAACTTCGTGCCCCGGTCTTTGCGCTCCGGAAACTCGAACAGTTCCGGACGGCTGTCGATAAAGGACGTATCGTACTCGCCGGATAAGAACTCTGGATGTTGCACGACGTTTTCCAAAAACGGGATGTTCGTCTTGACCCCGCGGATGCGGAATTCCCGCAGCGTCCTGAGCATCTTCCGCGCTGCCTGCTCATACGTGAGTGCCGACGCAGACACCTTTACGAGCAGTGAGTCGTAGTGCGTCGTAATGTTCGCTCCAGTGAAAGCATTCCCCACGTCGAGGCGAATGCCGAATCCCCCGCCGGAACGGTAATGCAACAATCTGCCCGTATCCGGCATAAAGTCCTGGGACGGGTCCTCCGACGTCACCCGGCACTGGATGGCGTACCCGTTGGTCGACAACTCCTCCTGCGGCGGAATGCCGATTTCCGGGTCCGTGAGTGCATATCCCTCCGCTATGCGGATCTGGGATTGCACGATGTCAATGCCCGTAATCATCTCTGTAATCGTGTGCTCCACTTGAATGCGCGGGTTGACTTCTATGAAGTAGAACTGATGATCGGACGTGACCAAAAATTCCACCGTCCCGGCATTCGTATAGCCGGCAGTCCGCATCAGCTGCAATGCTGCCTCGTTAATTTTCTCCCGCACTGCGTCTGGGAGGGAGACACTCGGCGCCACTTCCACGACCTTTTGGTGACGCCGCTGGATAGAACAATCCCGCTCAAACAAGTGCACGATATTTCCTTGTCGATCGGCCAAAATCTGTACTTCGATATGTTTCGGGCGGTCCAGGAACTTTTCCAGGTATACCGTGTCGTCACCGAAGGCCGACTTCGCTTCAGACCGCGCCCGCTCCAACGCCTCCGGAAGCTCGGATTCACTGTGGACGATGCGCATCCCCCGTCCGCCGCCTCCGGCCGCTGCTTTAATGATAATCGGATAGCCGTGTTCTTGGCCAAATTGAACCGCTTCTTCCAGACTGGCAACCGGGTCTTCCGTTCCGGGAATGACCGGAATCCCCGCCTTGATCGCCATCGCCCGGGCATCCACTTTGTCTCCGAACATTTGAATGTGTTCGGCCGACGGACCGATAAACACGATCCCTTCGTCGGCACAGCGTTTGGCGAACTCCGCGTTTTCGGCCAAAAACCCGTAGCCGGGATGGATCGCATCTACGTCGTGCCGCTTAGCGAGCTCAATAATCCCCTCGATGTCGAGGTACGCCTCAATGGGACCCTTCCCTTTCCCAATTAAGTAGGCCTCATCGGCTTTAAAGCGGTGTAGAGCGGTATTGTCCTGTTCCGAATAAATGGCTATCGTGCGGATGCCTAATTCCGTACACGCGCGAAACACCCGGATCGCGATCTCGCCGCGATTCGCGACCATCACTTTGTGAAACTTTCTTTCTGTCATCGGATCTCTCCCTAAAAAATCAAAACTCTTCAATTAATATAAGTAATAGTTTAATCGTTAAATTCAAACATGGCAACCCGAACACCTCATTTTGACTAAACCCGACGACAAATGAATACCGCCAACTGTCAGCGACAGCCCGGCGGTGCGGTGGTGTGTGCCCAACGGCAAATCAGCTTCATGCTGTTTATTGCTGAATATCACTTTGTTCAATCTTCCAGATGGCCTGTCCCGAAGCAAACGGGTCTTCAAAAATGAACTCATAGTAGTCGGAATCGACGACGTCAAACGGAATCTCGCCTTTCAACTTTTTCCCCGGACTGATCTCGGCATCCAGGTTGCCTTTCACATCGTCGATCAAAATCGTTTGATCTTGTTCATAACTGTCGGCATCCATTAACTTCATATTCATGATCGTCGAGATCGCAGCCGATTCATCCGTCGTGTTTTCAATATCGAGTTCCACCAACAGAAACTTGTCATTCTGGGGTTCGTCAAACTCCCCGCCTTCCGACACGCGGACATTCGTCAGCGTAATGTGCAAACCGTCAAAGTTGACTGTGTCCCCGACTTTGTATTCTTCTGTCTTCGGTTCTTCCGTCTCAGCGTCTTCTGCCCCTTCCTCGCCGGCACTGTTTTCCGTCTCCTCGGCTTCAGCCTGCGTGTCACCAGATGACGCGTCGTCCCCTTCCACTTTCTCGATACTCGATTCCCCACACGCCGAAAGCCACACGCCTAACACGACCACCTGCAACCATATCATCATACGTTTCGTCAAGATGAACTCCCCTTAAAATAGATTCTGACTGGATGATACACGACACAACCTGTCAGAATCGGTCAGCAAATATATGTTTGGGGGAAATCGAGGAAGTTTCACATTCTCTCTCATGAAGGTAGTCGCTAGTTCGTGTGGATCTAGATTCGTCTCCCACGACATCCATCGTGTCGGGAATTATCGCTAATTACAAAGCGTAGATCTAAATTCCATAGAAGGACAGGTTAAAATGAGACGCCCTTAGTGACGATGAGCAATAACGTCTATGACTCATCATCTAAATAGGTTTTAATCGTTTGGACTTTGCCGTACTGTCTCCGCGCCTTCTTTTTGACTTTCCAGGAGCCGATGCGCTCCCAATATGTTTTTAATGCCTTTGCAGGCGTCAATTCGCCTTGTTCCGCATGAGCGATCACTTGTTCATAGAGAACCGATTTACTTTTGTCTTGATCTTCTTGACTGTCGGATAGCTGTTCAATTTCATAAGCGAGACGCTCGGCTTCTGACATGTTGTTCAATCGTTCCTCGAGCAAAGCCTGACGGCGTTTTTCTTCCTCTTCTTCCCTTTTTTTTGCTAAAGCTTCTTGTTTTTTTGCCTCCTTCCGCTTTAAATTTTCCTTTACAGGATTAAGTACAGCATTGGTAACGTCTGTCAACTCGCGGAAAAAGCCGTATCCTGACGATGTCTTTGCCCCAATTCCAAATTCAGTCAACGCCAGCCTGAGCCACGTTGCCGCGATATCCAGTAACTGCTCTGCCGCAAGTCCGGAGGCGCATCCCCTAATGTCATACAATTGGGTCAGTATAAACTCGAAAATACCATCGGTCACGGTATAAAAACCATTCGGAACAGTGTGCATATTGTCTGTCGCCGGTTTATTGCCTTGATAGTAATCTCCGTAATGGACGGTGATAACGTCTGGTTTAAGAAAAAAATTCCCTCTTACAAACGCATCGTGGAACTGTATAATACCTTGCGATGTTTGTGTTCCGAACAAGTCGTTCATGACGAGTGCCGCCTGTTGTCTCTCGTCCAAAGCTTTCTTAAATCGGTCCTCTTTTCCGTTAAAAAAAGCTTGCAGTGCCCAATGCTGCACAATGCCTTTAATGCTGGACCCGGGGATGTACGGTACACCGTAAACAGCATGTAGCGTGATCGACGTTTCCCGGACGTGACCCGCTCCAAGACCGTGTACCATCCTCCCGGACGGTGTCCCGTGTAAAATCATAACGCGAGAGGTGTCTCCCATGAGCGCAAGTGCTTCGTAACGTCGACGCCGTATTTTGTCGAAAACATCCCCTTGCCGCTTGGACGGAGTTATGGATTCTTGTAAGTCTTTTAACCGTTTATTAGCTTCACTTTCACGATAACTTTTCTGTTGGAAGTAGTGTACTTTATACCACAAGTGGTCAAAAGGTTGATTTTTGGCGCGCTCATAGATGTCCACAGTGTCCCGTGGATGAAATTCCATCTGCTATTTACACCTCCCTTAGTTCTTCTTTTACCATGCCATCTACAAATCGGCGCATCCAGTTGAGCAGCGCCAGAACTTCCATCGTCACGAAACGATATTCTGCACTCGACATTTTCACTAGAACTTCAATAAATTCGTCTGTCTCGTTATCTTTTTTGTACTTCTGAAGGAGTGTGCTCATATCTTCCTCTATCCACTCAGCTATATCTTGATAAATTTGTCTATGTGTTGAATCTTTGGAATAGTAAAACGCTAACGCTTGTCCTAATCCGTTTACTTGAATGATTGACGGGAGTCTTTTCACGTAGGCCTTGTATTCTTTACTTTTTTCCCTGTTATGTTTTACGAAACGGGCGACCTTCTCAAATGCGAAAGCTGCACGTCCATTTTCTATGCGTGTCATTCGTCCTTTTTCATTCACTTTAGCCGTCAACTTTTATTCCCCTCCTTATAACCATATTCTTTGCAACATACCACGGCCGATTGTCGCATTCCCTCCAAGCTGAAATACCGCCGGAAAGTTTTGTTCTTTCGACATAAAGGACATGACATCTTCATGTGTCTTTAATCCATCCATCCCTTCGCCGCGTACATTGCCAGCAAACATAAAGCTGTAAAAAACGGTCTCCGGAGGGATGTTTTCTTCGTACCACAAGGCGTTCCCAGAAACGGTCCCCGTCTTACTATCAATTCTGACGCGGGCGTTCACTTCAGTAGACAACGTTACGAAATCCCGAAACGCATCATCATCCAGTACGAGGAGGTGTTCACTTAACTTAAACTCTTCACCCGGGAACAAGATCTCTTGTAACTTTTCAGCAATTTCGGCAGTTTCTTCACTTTGCGTTACATCAAATGTATATTCTTCCAGGACCACGCGATTTTCCATCACGAACAATTCACGCGACGCCGCTGACGGTGTCTCCGGAACTGGAAGCTGGAAATCTTTTTCACTGTAGAGGCCCATCTCACGGTTCAGACGCTGCAACACGAACGGACACGTCACCCATGCAAATACACCGCGCAAAGACTTGACCGGGAAGAGCAATATTCGTGCATCTGCAAACGTAATAGCTCCCGCTTGCGTTTTTCCTTTTTCTTGATGGACCTCCTCGGGGTCAATGCCAAATATATAAGATATTCGCCGCTTCATCTCGTTGTCACCATTTAGAGCCCCGGTCACATTCGACACTGTCGCACGGATAGCTCCTTTCAACGACGAACTCTCAATTTTAGGATAATTCGTATGTTGTTCCCTCTGAACAGGTAAATCGACAACACCGACCTCACTCCCACTTCCGGGGTGAATAGAAGAAATAGCATGTAAGAAAAATGGTTTCGCTTGATTTATCATCCGAGTAGCTCCTTTCTTCGTTAACAATTTCACGATGCGGAATGGTGGTATGCACCGCAAACAGCGTAACCGTATCCTTCATGTGCCGATTCGTCACTCCACTTCCGTCCATGCACGGCCTTGACGAATGCGTGGGCCTCTTCCGGTTTTACCTCTACATACAGCACTGACCCTGCTGGTACGGCGGGACGCCGCGGTTTCGGACGGTTCGCCACGATATCCCACCCGCCGACAAGCAACGGTCTGCCGATCGCTGCCGTTAACAACCTGACCCGAATTCCTTCCCCTATGTACAAATGTCCTGATGACGGATCAAATCCACTTGGGCGCATACCGTATTGCCAAAATGCCGGTGTCAATAAAATAATACGGGCAACCTTCGTTTCGCGAATTTGTTCAGCGATCTGGCGTTCTTCTTCAGCCGTGAACAAAGGAGCGCGATCGATGCTCGAAATGACCCAAGGTCGTCCTTCTCCACCTAGCAGGGCATACGGTACACCAGAAAAGTCCGGCGCTCGTTCGCATACGACGAGAAATCCGGGGCCTTGGTTTTTCAGATTCTCACGTTTAAATCGTAACATTGACATTTGGTAGAACATCCCGTTTATCGCTTGCTTTGTTCTTTCACTGCGTGCAAGACCAACTTTTGTTTCTTCCGTCACCCAATAATCTTTTCGTCGAACTACCATGCCACTTCGGTGGAATAACTCTTCTTTCCAAGTATGCTCATCAACGTATGCACCTTCACTGGAAGCTGATTTTCCGTCTCTCGGGCCGTACAAGCGATACGCAGAAGCATCTGAGGCAAAGTGATCATCCTCCCTTTCTAATACGAGGGGGACAGCAACTTCCCTCCCCCCTTCTTTGACGACCTGATAATCGAGGGGAAGGGGAAAAACCGCTCCGTCCTCATCATGCAGAAAAATACCGCGCAAAGCAAAATCTCCGTATTCGGACGGAGTCCCCATCCAACGTTTTATCATCTCATTCGTACCGGATTTAAACGTGTCAAAGTCACTATAGCGGTGTATGTAAGCACTGCGCAATGCACCGTAGACAGTCCCCGGACGAGGTGGGAAGAGACCTGTCGTGACATTGTCTTCACCTATAGAGAACGGACGATTATCACGAAAGAAAAATGTGTCAACCGGCCGCATTAACACGGCTGCCATACAGAATCCCTCCCACATTGCGCGTAATTTCCATAAAATGGATGAACTGTAACGTCGACGCAACAGCCCGATGAATACTCGTAAGACAATCCGCCATCCTTGAAACGTCAATTTTTTGATCCGATTGCTTTTCGGCACGGGCGAGAAGACGTTCTAACTCCATACGAAGGAGGCCTTCATTTTTCTCCTGGTCCTTTTCAAAAATATTTAATTTTCGACTGTAATCATTTGTTCCCAGCAAAGGCATAAAGGCTCGTCCAAAACTGTATATAAAAGTTGACGACATGTTTCTACCCAACTCTTGCACCAGTTCTTGGACGCATGACACCATTGAACGCTTCCCACCTTCGGTTACAAATACCCATGGTAGGGTAACGTATCGTATTTCCCCACTGCGTGCCAGGTACGCCAGGGAGAAGGCATCTTTCTCTTTTTTGCTTTCTGTATGGACGTACTGTTTCGCGACACCTTCCATCGCCCGTGCCCAGTCCAAAGTGTTATACAAAGGGGATTTTTGATGGGCTATGACGATCCCCATAGAAGCCGTCGCCTGCTCCCCAAGCCCCTTTTCTGGATCACTAAACGCCTGTCGCAATTCTTGAGCGAGTGCAAACACACCCGATAAAGGCACCATCGCGAGAATGTCGTCACCACCCGCATAAATAAGTTGGCCGTCGTATTTTTTTACTGCAGACGGGACAACTCGCTTGGCGAAAAAGCCCAGCCGCCGACTCACTTCCCGATAGCTATCCAGCTGACTGTCGCTTTGTTCCACCCCTGGAAATTTCTTTTCTCCTGAGAACCAAGCGCCCATGTTATCTCCGTCCATAGCCATCACGGCATAATAGGACTTCTTGCCGGCAAGGTCTATCGTCGACTCAAAACGATTGAAAGTGTTACCATCCACGTTCTTTTCTTTTCGGAAAAACTCGCGGGAAACTCTTTTTCCTAAACATATTGCACATAAATATTCTCCAGCCTTAATCCGTCCTTCTCCCGGTTCTCCCCGTGTATACTGCTTTAATGATTTATTTCGTTTCTCCCAGGTCGTTCGCAATTTGGCCGTCATTTGTCCAATTGTTTCATTTTCAGCAAACTCCTCATCGCAAAGTGCGTCCCTCTGACTGCAAACCGTACAGATCAGACCCGTCTGGCAAAAGGCTGAATACTGCCGATTATTTTTTGCGGCCGCCAGTCGCTTCTCCAATTGTGCTCTAGCGCTCTCAAACTGTTGCAAATCTGAAAGCTCTTCGGTCGCCCAAAACAGTTCCAGTGCCTTTTCTACTTGCTCGTCCGCCACCTGATTCATTCGTTCACGGTTTACACCCTCTGGAAAGACGAGTGCAATCGCTTCAACACACAGCCTCTTCATTTCACCCTTTACTGTTTCAGCGATGTTTCGTGCCATTTCCGCAGTCTTTATCTGATTTCCTCCGACAATGGCAACAAAACGGTTCGGAATAGAGGCGATGTCGACATGATCCTCATGCCACTTGTCCTGTAACGTTTCCCTCGTTTCTGCCGGGTACACCATTTCCACACTGAGACCTTGTTCGTCCCCCAAATGAAACAGCCGTTTTATCCCTGATTCAGCCAAATAAGACAAAACATAACTTCCACTCCACAAGTCTTCCAGTTTCCGTGCGGCTGCAATGAACGACTGCACCGGACCGATACTAAAGACAAGTAAACTTTGCTTCTTCGTCATACGTTCACCCCCAAATGCCGCAAAAATGCATCCCGTGCCTCTTGATAACCGCGCTTTTCCATATGACTAGAGGACACTTCGCTTATCATCGGAACATAATGATGGCCAATTTTGCGCACGGTTGCATGCAGCGGCGAGGCCATACGTCCGGCTTTTGCCGATCCCAGCCACTGTCTGCCGTCACGTTGGCCATTTGCCCTGTGTCCGGCTTCACTAATTTTCGTCCTCACGTCATTCGCATTCGATTGGGCCCGACCAATCCATACGGTAACGAGCACGGGATGTCTCGCCTTTACCGGACCGTTCCGTTTTAGCAAACAGTTAGACGATAAGTCGGGAAATGAAAAGTCGTCTTGATGGTTTAAGTCTGTTAACACATTGCGTAAACTTTGCTGAACATCTTCGGGGGACTGCCAGCGAAATCCGTCGTATTGCACGGCCCCCGCTCCACGTCGGGCACGTTGGCCGAACCCGGCCAAATGGAGCATATAGGTGAGATATCCACGGTGTTTTTGTTCATATGCTTCATCTTTTTTCAGATTTGAGACGATTAAGTTAAATGTTTCCCCCTCTTTTACCGAGAAAGAACGGAACTTCTTTCCCGAAGAATGCGGTAGTACTCTCGCACAATGTTGACTGGTCAACATCTTTTCCAGTCGCAGCGTCAGCGGAGATCGTTTTGCCTCTTCTCCTCTCGTGCCTCCAAAAAGCCTCATCTCGTCAGACAATAACCGCTCAGGATCTGCTTCATTCTGCAACGTGCGCCACCAATAACGCAAAATCCCTTTAACCGACATTGTGCGCACTTCAGCTTCTAATGCTTCACTGCGGTCTCTTTTACCGGGTACTTGAACCTTTTTCTGCCAGCCGTGCATCATGAGTGGGGTGAGTAAGGAAAGGGAAAACACATCCATTTTAACTGCTGAGGCACTTTTTAACTGACTTATGTCCATTTTACCTCCTCCATACATGGACCAGCTAAATTTCTCTGTAAACGTCACTTGTTATGTCTGTAAATTCCCCTTCATCCTTTATTAAACCACGTCCTTTTGAAAATGCTTCATATTCGTAAAGTTCATGATCTGTCCAAACGTAGTTCACACGTAATACATCTTTGGATTTATCATAGTCCCACGCCGCTCGAAACACATCACCATGACGTCCATTGCTTGCACCTTTGTACAAATGGTACTGAAGTTTTTTCCCTTTTAAACTATCGACAGACCGTTCGTGGTATAACTCGCCCCGGTCACTGTCGCAATCTTTTTTTGCCTTTTCCATTAGGAGAGCAATTTGTTTGGGAATAAATTTTTTATTCGCTTGTTGGGATTTCATGAAGCGGAGTACACTGTCCGATACCATTACCTTCGTCTCTAAAGACGCACGGTATTGCTCCCGCTTAAACAGAAATTCTCCAAACGGATTAAAACAGACACACCCTTCATCTACATCGAATAAAGCAGGGTACGAATCGACAACTTCCCGTTCATGATAGTTTAAACTTTCGTAGTCTATCAGGTCTTCTTGACGCAAACGACGGATAAAATCAGCATATTTCTCAAAAAAAGCAGTGGGGATATCCAGTGGTATCGGAGGAATAATGTGCAGCCGCTGTTGAGATTCCTCATGCACATACGCCGTCGGATAACCGTGGAATGCTCCGACAATATATCCAAATGAGGTCATCACTTTGTACCCGCCAATTGGTGCAAAACACGTTGAGAGAGGATAGCCATACATTAGCGCATCCCCAAGCTTCTTCATATAGTCGCCAATCTGTCGGTTGAGTTGTACGCGATCTACATTGATATCGATCACAATTTCGTGTAATTTAACATTCGCTTGAAATTCGTATTCTAACACCTTTGCAAGCAATTGTGCTGCTAACTTCCCCCCAAGTGTCGCACTGTGAAATAAGTCGACACTCGGCTGCTTATCGAGTTTATTTTGCCTACGCAAAGCATGAAGCATCGTATATTCTGCACTTACCCGTTGTGGATCTAAACTCGTTTCAGCAAGTAAGAGCTGAGCGTCATGTAGCCAACGTCTCGTTGCTTGTTCTTCCGTTTCCCCTTCGTGCAGATGTGGATTGGGGCGTCCATTGTTAAACAGAAAATAATTCTTTTCCCGCGTCCATTTTCCAAACACATTTTGAAATGCGAACAACGACACTCCAGTCGTCATGACAATGTGGGAATACATCTCAACACCTCCATCCTTTATTGACGCCGCAAATCATCTACTATTTAACTACTGGCACAAATCAAATAACCTACATTACGATTAAGCGGCAGTTTTGTCTCAAGCACATTTTTAATTCCTGAAGTTCATGTAGTAGACAAATTAATTTGTCTAAACATAGTCTTTGTTACAACAACCGCAGCAAAAGATTTCCGCTCATTCTTATTCACGCCTTTCACAACTAGCATGTGTAAATTGTTTTTGAATATGGGTAATAGGTCCCTTTATAGGGTATTAGACTTATAAAGAAAGTTCTCCAAAAAGGAATGATTTTCCTTCCAAAACTACAATTTGTTAATTATTTGTATTTTCCGTCACAAGGAACTTTCCATCCTTCACTTGGTAGGCTACAAGCGTTAAGGCTACAAGACTTGCGTCTGCCTGGCACAGAGTTTCCATTCCTCATAGGTAAGCTACAAACTATACCCGGCTTGGGCGACGCAAACAGGCCTTGTGCCGTCGTTTCCATTCCTCATAGGTAAGCTACAAACGTTAAAAAAAACAGTCCAATCTATGCCTAGATGTTGCCCGTTTCCATTCCTCATAGGTAAGCTACAAACTCCAGCTTGTTTCATGATCTCTAGTGTTCTTTTCTTTGTTTCCATTCCTCATAGGTAAGCTACAAACTAAGTATCGCAAAGAGTTACAAAAGAAGTATGCAGGGTTTCCATTCCTCATAGGTAAGCTACAAACTCCTGTATTGCACTGCAGCAAATATTCTTTTGTCCCGAAGTTTCCATTCCTTATAGGTAAGCTACAAACGTCAACACATAATTTAACGATTGAACTTTTGTTTCTCCGTTTCCATTCCTCATAGGTAAGCTACAAACCTGCAATTGCAGAACCTGCACATGACAGATGGGCATTAGTTTCCATTCCTCATAGGTAAGCTACAAACCTTTGTATTGGCTTTGGAAAGGCCCCCGTCGTCTGTTTCCATTCCTCATAGGTAAGCTACAAACTCCTGTATTGCACTGCAGCAAATATTCTTTTGTCCCGAGGTTTCCATTCCTCATAGGTAAGCTACAAACGGAGACCTAGGGAGGAGGAATTGAAATGAAATTCGCGTTTCCATTCCTCATAGGTAAGCTACAAACGTGTCGCAATTAACCCGTAGTTTAGTGAGGAATTGCTGGTTTCCATTCCTCATAGGTAAGCTACAAACTTAAGAGGGGAACGAAGATGGAACGAGGTCACAATGGTTTCCATTCCTCATAGGTAAGCTACAAACAAATCTGATGTCAAGCAGGCCGAACCGTCACATCCGGTTTCCATTCCTCATAGGTAAGCTACAAACTTGTTTTTCCACCACGCCCACAACGCCGCGATAACTGGTTTCCATTCCTCATAGGTAAGCTACAAACAGAGGGGTTTCTTTTTTATAGCGGAGTCTTACCGTAGTTTCCATTCCTCATAGGTAAGCTACAAACTGATTCTTTAGAACTCAGGGCTGCCGCATATCGAGGTTTCCATTCCTCATAGGTAAGCTACAAACAAGCAACATCTTGAAAAAATCAATCTTATATGACTTCGTTTCCATTCCTCATAGGTAAGCTACAAACGCAATAGCGAACAGTGCCGGGGTTTCAGTAGAAGATGGTTTCCATTCCTCATAGGTAAGCTACAAACCCGCATGTCGTCCTAGACGACGACGTCGTCATCCTTCAGTTTCCATTCCTCATAGGTAAGCTACAAACTTACCGCCTTCCGCTATTCACGCAGCGGAAGGTGTGTTTCCATTCCTCATAGGTAAACTACAAACTTACCGCCTTCCGCTATTCACGCAGCGGAAGGTGTGTTTCCATTCCTCATAGGTAAGCTACAAACCGACCCTGATAAACTGAACAGGGTCGAGGATAGCGAGTTTCCATTCCTCATAGGTAAGCTACAAACAAGTGAATCGCACCTTATCCGATGGTTGCTGACCAATGTTTCCATTCCTCATAGGTAAGCTACAAACCGGCAATTCTCTATCGCATGTGCCACCCTTGAAATCAGTTTCCATTCCTCATAGGTAAGCTACAAACTTAAAAAAGGCGAGCATGTTCACCACCGAAACGGAATGTTTCCATTCCTCATAGGTAAGCTACAAACTCTGGGATGTCTCCGGGGTGGATACCCCGGCTTATGAGTTTCCATTCCTCATAGGTAAGCTACAAACTGAAACCGTAAGAAAAGCACCTGCAGGCGGTGAATGTTTCCATTCCTCATAGGTAAGCTACAAACTTTGCGTTTAGTCATTTCGCATCACCACTTTTCGTTGTTTCCATTCCTCATAGGTAAGCTACAAACCAGAGCCAACAGTTCGCCTTTTCGCATACCAGTGTAGGCGTTTCCATTCCTCATAGGTAAGCTACAAACGTGTTCTTGATTGTGACACGTCTGACATAACAGCTCGTTTCCATTCCTCATAGGTAAGCTACAAACCGGCAGTTACCGGGAACACGATATCATATTCCGCCGAGTTTCCATTCCTCATAGGTAAGCTACAAACGAAAGTCGGGGAGGGTCCCGACGGGGAAGATATAGGTTTCCATTCCTCATAGGTAAGCTACAAACGAAATTACTTGATCGATGGGACAGCTTTATAGCGGCCGTGTTTCCATTCCTCATAGGTAAGCTACAAACGACAAGTCCCATAGCGCTCGCAAGCTTGTCATAGCTGTTTCCATTCCTCATAGGTAAGCTACAAACTCCGTAGCATCCGCTGTAAACTTCCGTGCTGTCCAGTTTCCATTCCTCATAGGTAAGCTACAAACCCTTAGCTTTGTCAAAATTTCAGAGCGAAGTTGAGAACCCGTTTCCATTCCTCATAGGTAAGCTACAAACTATGAACGTCGCGTTTCTTACGCCTTTATTCGGCAGTTTCCATTCCTCATAGGTAAGCTACAAACCCCATTGAACGCTGATAATATCAGCATTTTGTCCTTGCTATTATTGTAGCGTTTCTGCATAGTAATTGGAAGTGCTGACCTTAAAGAAATTAATTCGATCCTTGATATGACGCATGATCGCATTGCGATTGATTTCCAAAAAGTATGTCGTCGATCGCCGGGGTTTTTGACGCGACTCCCGATCGACGACACTCATTCGCGCTTTGTTTTATAAAAAATTGTCAAATCCGCCTTTTTCCACACCGATGATCTGGCGCTCGGAGTAGCGGGTCGTCCTCAAAATATAAATAATGACCGAATCTTCGTCAGGGTCGATCAAGCGACTTAATTCCGTCTTCAGTTTATGAAAGTTCGCTTTGGAAATTTCGCCTTCAAAAACTGAATTTTGAACCCACGTTAAATATGCGCGGCACTTTTTCAACACTTTGGCAACTCGCTTTTGATTGACATCGTATACGAGTATTACAAACATGTCGCTCCAAACCTTCCATCACTGTTCATGAATCCTATTCTACCTGGTGTAGCTATTACCATTGCGCGACAAACGGCTGATAGGCTATCCCTTCAACGAACAACTTTTCCAGCTTGTACAGTTCGAGGCGCATTAATCTCCGATACGACACGCTGCGGCCGATGCTGCGGTGTTTGATCGTGTTTTGCAGGCGCTTGTCCAGTTCTGCGATAAATACTTTCTTCCCGTTCTCCTTTAACATGACGCCGTTTAAACCGCGCTCAAAGTGTTTGGGGGTGATCATTTTTTTGCCGATGAGAGTAAAAATGAGACGGTCCATGATGATCGGTTTAAATATTTCGGCCACATCGAGATTTAACGTAAAACGGCGAAAGTTCGTCGTATGTAAGTACCCGATGCGGGGGTCGAGGTGTGTTTTATAAATCTCACTTAATATCATCGTATACAAGACTGAATTCCCGAAACTGATGAGGGTGTTGAGGTGATTTTTCGGCGGCCGCTTCGTCCTGGACTCAAACCGGAACTGCTCATTTTGCAGGATGGAATCGAACGCTTGATAGTACTGTTCCCGCATATTTCCTTCCAACGCCATCAATTGGGTGATGTCGCCTAAAGAACCGACTTTGTTTAACAATGATGCCACCCGTTCTTTGATAGCCGCCACATCTTTCCCCCGGTTAAGGTAATAGCGGAGGACTTGCAGCATGTTTTTCGCCGCTCCTGTGACGAAGTGCCCTGCCAATGACAGTCTTTTTCGTTCATCAATATAATATTTGACCTGCTGCACGGTGACAAAGCCCGCATTGAGATGCTCTCTCGGATAAAACGAGCCGGTGTAGTAACCGTGGTAATTAAAAAAATGCAACAAAATTTCCTTCTGGGAACAGAAATCCAAAAACTTTTTGTTTAGCTCCACTTCACCGAAAATGTAAATTTCCTTCGTATCTTCGACCGGTACGTACTTTCGCCCCTTTTCACTTTCAAAGTAAAGGGTGTTGTCTTTTCTTCTGAACTCGCCGTTGTTGAAAACGTATAGGCTCTTTTTCACTCTGTTTTCCTCCCAGCAGACTGTTCCCGCATCACGACCAGCAGTATTCACGGTATCCACACTGACGACAAAAAGGAATTTTCTTCGGCGGTGGAGGCGTCGCGGCATTCGCCAAGGCGAGGATCGTTGTTTCGACTTCCTGCACTTCTTGCAAGGCATCATCTGTTAAGTTGACCTCGACCTTCTTCCGCTCTTCTGGAAACAAAAGCTCGCCACGGGCGTCAATACCGTGTTCGCGCAGCTGTTTCAAGTATAATAACAGCTGCATCCGGGAGCTTTCCATATAACGTGAACTTTTTTTCACTTCGCTGACGATCACCGTGCCGTTTTTCCGTTTGACCACGTCTATTTTACTGTTGCCGACGGCCATCTCCTTTTTCTCCCTAGGGTAACGCTGCTCTTGAATAAAACGTCCAATCTCGATATTCGGATCATCTTCATCCGGTGTCACCTGGCGGGCCATCAGCCACACTTCTCGTGGGCAAATGTAGTAGTACCAGATAAGCGTTCCGCTGACAGATTCGAGTTGCTCCAATTTCCCCAGCCTCCCGTCGCGTCAGTCGCTTGGCATCCTGTCACCAAAGGATACCGTCCTCCTCGTTCCCAATATGGTGAGCCAATCCACTCTCATCGGAATACTCCTCAAGCGACGTGATCCGCTTAATGGTCGGATCGTCCCGCAGGTTGGCCACGACTCCCGCGGCCGTCTTATAGTGGATCGGCACGATAAACTGTTGCATCAGACCCATAAACTGTTTGCGCTCGACAAATGTCAGTTGGGTCATCCACGCGCTGTCGAGGTACCGCTCATAAATGGCCTCGACTGATTGAATCGCAAACTGCTCCATTAAACGCTGTATTCCTTTTTGAACAGCCTTTTCTTCCTCAGATAGCAAGGCTTCATCTGTGTGCAGAAACGACTCGCCCCACGGCACAAAGACAGACACGCGCTGCCCGTCCTCTTCAAACGGGGTGAGCTGCGCCAATTCTGTCCAGTTTCCCCTCGCTGCGTCCGACACTCTCTTGAGACTGGCTTCTGCTTGCATACGTTGAAAAACTCGCGCGTAATAGCGGTCCACTTCCCGAATGAATTCGTGCTCTGCCCAACGTTTTTGAAGGTCCAGCGACTTATCCGTTTCTTCACGAAAAAGCCGTTCCCTGTAAACCGATCTTCGCGTGTCTTTCTCGCCGTTTCGCAAAAAGGGAAACACGATGAGTTCCCCTCTGTCCCCTTGCCCGTGCCGGTTAATGCGCCCGGCGGCCTGAACGAGGGAAGGAAAGATGGAAAGGGCGCGGTAAACGGCGCGAAAACTGATGTCGACACCGGCCTCTATCATTTGTGTAGATACGACCAACAAACGATTGTCACTGTCATCTGCCAAACGTTTTTTCACCCTTTGAATCTGTACGTGTTTGTGCAAAGGGGTCATCGCCCCATTGAGATGGATGACTTCAGCCTCACATTCATCTAGTGCCAACCGATTTTTCACTTCACGATAGACGCGGGAGGAATCTTCTACCGTGTTCAGGACCACCGCCACTTGTCGGTCTTTCGTTACACGGTTGACCACCCTATCGGCCACGTCAGCCTCGGCACACGGTGTCCCGTGATGGAGCACGTCGTAACGCGGCGCGTACACCACATGTTCCTCCACGAGCGGTGTCGGTCGGCAAGAGATGGCGTTGAGGGGCGGCATCGTCGCAGATATAAACAGGACCTGCATGTCAAGTTGGCAAGCCGCGGCTTCCAGCATTTTGAGAAAGGGAAACCACGCCGCCTCCCTTATGATCTGCGGCTCGTCCAATAGCAGAACAGCCCGCCGCAACCCTGCCAAACGCAATGTCTCCTGAGCGCGCGAGGGAAATAAGCCGCGAAAAAGTTGATTGAACGTCGTCGTGACGATGGGCGCTTGCCACGATTCGAGCAGGAGAATGTCCTTTTCATCCCACTCGCGGTGTTCGGACCACGTCAGCGAGTGGTGTTGATGGACTTCCAATCCTGTCGCACGGCGCAGTTCTGCAGTGGCTTGGGACAAGATGGAAAGGTACGGCGCTACGTACACGATTCTCTGTTTGTCCAACTCCACACAAGCGGTCAGCGCCACTTTTAACGCGGTCATCGTTTTTCCCATGCCCGTTGGGAGACTCAGCGTGAAAAACCGTTCGCTTGCGTGTTTTTTGAACTGGTTGACAGCTACATCTTGATACGTTTGCCGCAATGTCGACACGTCTGTTTGCGCAGGAGATGCCGAGACCGCCCTGTGTGTGACGTACTCGTTCAATTGGTCGAGGGCTTTGAGCGCTTCAGACCGGGACATTTCCCGTTTTTCCAGCAGTGCCGCATCAAAACGGTCGGCTTCAATCAGTCGGGCAGTGGATGTGCGAACGCACCGATCGGCTGCTGTCTCCCTTTTGGCATGTCGGCGCACGTGGGTCCGGTACCACGTCCGCCACGTGCGTCTAAACCCTTTTTGCCACGTTTTAACGTGTTGAACGGAAAATTCGAGATCGTCCAACTCTGTAAAATGTGTTTGGAGAAAACGTTGTAATCCGGCCAAATCCATCTCGCCCAAGTCTTCTGCAAAAAAGTGCCCTTCCCACGGCAGGGACGTCTCGTCGATATCTTTCAACGGCCCGTGATGGTCCATAATGTCCCGCACCCATCGCATAACACTCCACTGATAATGAGATGCGGCATCAGCCGATAACGGCAGGCGACGAGACAGATAGTCGGCACAGTAGGCGAACAACACCGCGCCGTACACTGCGTGCGGAACGCTCCCTTTGTCAGGGTCGCGGGAACGAATGTACTGCTGCCATGAGAGACGCGCTTTCCCAGCATCGTGCAACAATCCGGCGAGAAAAGCGAGGCGCTCCGCCCATTCGCCTTCTGGAGCCCCTATCCTCTGCCCGACCGTGAACAAATGGTCGGACAGGGGGAAGGTTCTGCCGCCTTCCGGGGGGCGGGCGATACAATCCTCAAGTCTTATTACCATAAACAGACCACCTCGTCATTGTCCAAACGCGCCAATTGCACAGGAGGTTGAACAGGGGACGCCTTAGGTGTGAAATGAATGGCTTGACCGCTCACTTCGTATATGAAGTGCATTCCGCCGCGAAAACGCCTGTTTCCGAGATGTTCGTAATGAATCCCTCCGGCCCGGCCGTATTGGACACCAGCTACCACTCCCAGCTGTTCAATGATATGCGCCGGAACAACCGTGATCGCACGCAGTTCCCCCAGCTCATCGGAGAGTGGGAGCGGCTCCACATTCTTCAACCCGACGTATTCGGGAACCGTCAACGCAAACGCACTGCCCAAGTACGTGTGGTAGTGGCTTCTCCTGTTTTTGATCCGCTCCGACAATGCACTCATATGTTCGCCCGCATAGTAAATGCGATAATGCGGTTTCACGACAAGCTCGATGGCAGTCGGGCGGTTGAATGTATCTCCGCTCCCGCCGAGAAACTTTTTTCCTAACAGAGACAGCTCCTGTGAAACAGTCCTCACCGGCGAACAGAGCTGCACCCCTGTCCATGCCTCACCGTGGAATTCGTCCATGCCGAGGATGGAGCCGATCAATCCACGCAGCGCGGTCCTTGTAATGAACGGGTACGTCACATGGGTCGCCGTCGTGTCGGGACGGCGGAAATGGGCGAGAGGCGCCTTCAGGTCAAACACGAGTACCTGCACGTCGATCACCCCCGCTTGTCCTGTTTACCACAGCGGTTGAACCTCTGCCTTCACGTCACCTTGCACGTTCAACGAATGATGAACCCACAGCCGGGCCCGGTGAATGCGGTCGCTGTACTCTGCTATCAGTTCTCCGAGGGCCGCCACATCCAGCGTGACGTCCGAGAGGGAAGTCGGCTTCTCGCCGGTGATCCATGCTTCGCGTTCCGGATAAAGCGTGATGCGGTCTTCCAAATACCCGATGCGGAAAAACGGATCGCGATACTCTACGTGCAACAGGAACAGCGGTTGTTGCGTTCCCCGCCCTCGGGCCTGCCGGTGCTGAGTGCCCCGCCACAAACTCTCCAACAGCAAGTCGACATCTTCTGCGGTCATCCCGCTCTCTTCGGCAATGGACGCATTGATGACCCCTGGCATGGCGAACACCGCAAAGGGCAGTGTGTACGTCGTCCAAATCGTCCCCTGCCCTTTCCCCTGCTCCACCCCATCCTCTACTTTAATATCTTTGCTCGGCATGACAACCGTGCCCTGCACGTACTTCGTTTCAACTGGATGGAGAGAATGGGCCCAGCCGAATTGGACGGGACCGGTCAATTTGAAGGATTCCTTTGAGACACTGTACACAGCTCCGAACGCCCTGACATCGAAGGCAGCCTGTTTCAAAAGGGCCTCCATGTTTTTCTCTTTGTATCCCACTTGTTCAGCGATCTGTTTCGCCAGACTGCCCCGGCCCAGTAACTTGCCCTTTTCGTTTTTTTCTTCCCGCACGAAAATGAACCGGTCGCGGTTCTCCCCACCGTCTGGGTAACGGGCGAGGACGTAGTCCCGCACATCCCGTTTGACACTCACATCGGACAGTGAAATTCTCCCGTCCTCTTCACCAAAGATGCGTCGTGCGTCACTTTCATTTAAAGGATCGCGGTTCGGAATGCCGTCTTTGACACTTTTCACGAACAAAATTTCGCCACTGTACACCCCGTTCGACATGATACGGACTCCTCCTTATCTATTCGCTCATCAGTTGCGCTTCTTCATTTTCGCGAGTTGACGAGTCGTCTTCTTCTGACTTTCCTTTTCCTCGGTTTAAACAGTATCCAGCCCAAAAACTCGTCATAAACTCGTCCTTCTGCCGGCGGACATCGTCTGTTTGCCTCTGGTATTCGGCCAGGATCAAGCCCAGCAGTTCTTCATCTTTCGCGAAAGCCCCGTCAAACTTCAGCTTGAACGCGTATTCAATCATCCGCTTTAATGCGTATTCGACGATGGTGTCAGGCCCGAGCTTGCTGCCGAACGTAATGACGCGGTCCCGTAAGAACTGTTTCTGATCTGTATGGTGGTAGTACAAGCGGGAAAATCGGCGCACCAAATACCCGGCAGCAAATCCGAGGTCCGCTACACCGTCGATGTCAATATCCCGGTACGCTCGCGCATCGAGCAAACGCAACAGATCTTGCCAAGGTGTCACGCAATCTCCTCCTTCCTCGCCAATCCACTGGCGGTAGTGATGTAAAAATTGGTCATAGTACAGGTAGAAGAACACTTCGTGTTGTAACAAATAATACTTGTCTTCCACTTTCCGTGACAAATCTTGCATCCTAAGGGCGGCATGTCTGACGAACAAGTCACGGGGAAGGGATTTCCGGTGCAGCGTTTGAGCGAGAGAGCTCCACATCCGCGTCATGCCGTACGCCTTTGACAGCATCGCCGGCAGGGAACGGTAAGGGCGCGACGCCCGCTCGTGTAACGGCTCTTTGAATAACTGTCCTTGCAAAGCGTACGAATCGTCGAACAGATCGTGAATCATGTCGGTCAGCTCCTGGGCCGCCGACGGCAAAACATCCTCGATGGACGCCCTTAAGTGGATATCTCCCCGGCTCGGATCACCCGAAAAGTAAAGCATCGTCAATCGGTACATGTCTTCTCCGGCAATGTGCATCGGGAGTTCCTGCTCAATCCCCGTAATCGTGTCCAGATGCAACGCCCCGGCCCCTTTTTTCTCCGTAACACCTTCGGCCATGTGCATGAGGCTCTCAACATACTCGGCCCGGTCCTCCTCCCTCTGTTCTGACGGGTCCAGTACAGGTAGAGCCATAACGCCGCCGAAAATGTCTTCGGCTTCGCTGCGGTGCTCCCGTGAACTGGCATTATCTACGGGTGCGAACATTTCTTTCGTCAGCCACATCGGCAACGTCGTCGTCAAACGGTTGAATAAATTGCTGCCGAACGTGAGCGCCTTATAACAGTCGGGACAGAGGGCGACCCCGTTGACCAGTTCATTCTCTTTCAGGAAAATGGAGAGAGGCCCCGGCCACGTCGTCGTATACCAACTCCACGCTTTAGAATAGACGGACAGTACGTCACCCGTGGCGCTACAGCAGGAGCACACCGCTCCATCTCCCTGGAGACGCCCCTTTTCCTCTCCCTCTGCGATTTTCGACTCCCAGAAGCGCTCCACAATCTGGCTCAAGTCGGCAACGATTTTCCGAGACGGACGCAGTTGACTTCCGCCTACGTCCACTTCGTAACCTTCTTTTGGACGGTATGTTTCCGGTTCATAGCGGAAAATGCCCGCTTCCGTCACCGGCAGAAAGACAAGAAGACCGTACCACTTCTCACGAGGTGCCACTTCGATTGTACCGATGACTGACTGCAGCTTCGGCACGATCCGTTCTACGTCTTCTGCCTCCATCTCAAAGGAAAATGTGCGTTCCATTCTCGCCGTCAAAAAGGTAAACACGTGGGCAGCGTCTTCCTGAAAATGGAGGACGTGCTTTTCGTAAACGGGATAAACCGGAACCCCGTACTTTCCTTGCGGCTTCAGCGGGTTTCCTCCACTGGGTAAAACAAACGGGGTCGCGGCAGCTTGTTGTACGTCAGGCTGAAAGATGTCGTTTTTCCCTTTACTGTCGGGGACGAAAATGCCGCACCGTCTCCAGTTCACAGCCATCTCCCCAGTGTCACCGTCGATCTCCACCATAATGACCTTTGACAAAAAGTTACGGGCCGCCGGATCGCGAATATCCGATACGAGTTCGAGAATTTTGGCAGGCGCCAAACCACCTGTTATAAACGGTTTTCCCAAGCGGACCAAACTTTCAACGAGCATGACTCATCTCACCTCCTTTCAAAGGTCGAAGGCACTCTATACACCCAAACCCTTGACTTCCCTTAATCCCAATTCCCGCATCCAAGGCGAGGGACAAAAGCCTTTTGTCATCGGCCGACAGTTTGAACGTGCCGGTATGTCCCTTGATGACAATGCCTTTATACATCATCACCCGTTCCCTGCTTTTGCCGATAGGTTCTATGTCGAAACGGACCGATGTCGGGACCGTTTGATAGACCAGGTCGAACTTTTTCAGCAGATTTTTCTGGATCAGCTCGGCAAAATCCGGGTCACGCGGCTGAAAGTAATGGGTAAACTTTCGCCCGTCCGGACGGTACATCGTACTGTAAACAGTAACAGGTGAAAGGGTTTTGACATAAATGGTCTTATCCGTAACCTGCGGTTCTTCGCATTCGATGTGAACGACGTTCAAATGGGCTTGTCCAATGCGGATACCATCTTCTCGCACAATGGCATTCATGACCGACTGACAAAACGGGGCAAGGGGGGAATGAACGGAAAGCGAGACCTGTCCGAAAAAACGGATCTGTTTCGTATCCTTCAGGATTCGGTACTTGCCCTGTAACTGGGAAAACGTAAACAGTCGAAAGCTGCGCTTGCCGTGTCTATATCCACGGTCATGCAAAAATTGGGCGAAATCCGGATCTAATAAATCATACAGTGCCGCCTGAATTAAATAATTGTAATGAATCGGCAGTCGGAAGGAAGGTTTCTCAGATTGGAGCGTCATTTTAAGAAGCACACAATCTACTCCTTTTATCAATTGGAATAACTTAGAAGATATATTTATTATTCGCCACTTAGGTCCAAAGTCCTTTTTTATACTTTTTTCATTTTACTAGATACAACCTGTCAAATTCGGTCATCAAACATCAGTTCGGCGAGCATTTTTTGAAATACATTGAACGCACCCGCTCTGTAAAAAATACACCCTCACGCCGCGAGTGCGTCAAGAGGGCGCTTAATCCTTATAGGTAAGCTACAAACTATCTGAACGGCATGGGATATAAAGATGTCTTTTATGACGTTTCCATTCCTTATAGGTATTCTACAAACGGACGTTCCTTGCAGACGGACATTGTCCTCGTCACGGTTTCCATTCCTTATAGGTAAACTACAAACTCGACGACCTTATCGTTATCGGCGAAGAAACGTTACGTTTCCATTCCTTATAGGTAAGCTACAAACGTTTGTCGCAACGGTATTTGAAGTCAAGCAGGGTGGTTTCCATTCCTTATAGGTAAGCTACAAACCCAAGCTTCCGTATAACGTGTTTTCTCGGTATTTAGGTTTCCATTCCTTATAGGTAAGCTACAAACGAATACGAGGGGTGAGAGGAAATGGCGAGACCAAAGTTTCCATTCCTTATAGGTAAGCTACAAACCCGCGCGAGGAAATAGCGTGGGTAGGGTTTTTGGAAGTGTTTCCATTCCTTATAGGTAAGCTACAAACCATCCTTTATCGCAGTGATGCGAGGGGAATACCGTTAGTTTCCATTCCTTATAGGTAAGCTACAAACTCCGCAACCGCTTCGACCGTGTAGTCGAGGCGGGGGCGGGTTTCCATTCCTTATAGGTAAGCTACAAACTCATGCCCTACCCGGTTGGCCATCACCCAGCAAATGAGTGTTTCCATTCCTTATAGGTAAGCTACAAACGACGGACGGCTGATCACGCCATCTACAGGTGTTCCGTTTCCATTCCTTATAGGCAAGCTACAAACGTCCGCTGTCCTGCATATCCAAGCGGGACGGGACGGAGTTTCCATTCCTTATAGGTAAGCTACAAACACGACAATCGGAACCATGACCGCTGTTGCCGCGATGAGGGTTTCCATTCCTTATAGGTAAGCTACAAACGTTCGTGATTCACTTTATTTTTATCCATATACGCCGTTTCCATTCCTTATAGGTAAGCTACAAACACATTGTGTTGGATGTTTTCATGACGGGATTTACGGGTGTTTCCATTCCTTATAGGTAAGCTACAAACTGTCCTCCCCTCCTAACTGACTTCTTTTTCTTTTTGTGGTTTCCATTCCTTATAGGTAAGCTACAAACGAGCATACGCCGAACGTAAGCGGATATGGGGAGAAACCAGTTTCCATTCCTTATAGGTAAGCTACAAACGTTACGCCTTTATCTTTTTGTGCTTTATGCCAATCATGTTTCCATTCCTTATAGGTAAGCTACAAACCTCCCGTCAGCGTCGGGGTCGCTTCCCGCTCCACTTCTTGTTTCCATTCCTTATAGGTAAGCTACAAACGCTGGGGCTGCAAGGCTTGCGGCTTCCGGCCACGGAGTTTCCATTCCTTATAGGTAAGCTACAAACATGGCCGAAACGATTATGCTTCTTGCGCTTTTGGTGGTTTCCATTCCTTATAGGTAAGCTACAAACGACGGACGGCTGATCACGCCATCTACAGGTGTTCCGTTTCCATTCCTTATAGGTAAGCTACAAACCTGATCGGGATGTTGTGTTCGCTCATCAACTTTCGCAGTTTCCATTCCTTATAGGTAAGCTACAAACGATTGTTCCCCGGCCATCCATATTTCGACTATACCAGTTTCCATTCCTTATAGGTAAGCTACAAACTATGTTTGAGCCGTTCAAACATCATGCGGGAGAACTGTTTCCATTCCTTATAGGTAAGCTACAAACAAAGGTAGGGAGGGTTCGCCCCTCCCTTTTTTTGTGTGTTTCCATTCCTTATAGGTAAGCTACAAACGAAAGGATGATGAAGATGTTTAAACTTGAATTTTATTTGTTTCCATTCCTTATAGGTAAGCTACAAACTGTTGATTTTGATTCGCAAGGAAATTTGACGCAGTTTTGTTTCCATTCCTTATAGGTAAGCTACAAACGTTATCTTTATTATACATTACATGTAATTACACGTGTTTCCATTCCTTATAGGTAAGCTACAAACGCAAGGAAAGCACATAAGGAAAAAAAACCGTGGCCTGTTTCCATTCCTTATAGGTAAGCTACAAACTGGTATAATACTTACTTGGGTATCATTCCAGAATTGAATGTTTCCATTCCTTATAGGTAAGCTACAAACTGCCGTCTAACCACCCGGCGTCTATTGACTTGGGAAAGGTTTCCATTCCTTATAGGTAAGCTACAAACCCATTTTTTCCCTTTAAAAAACATTAATTCCCTATATTCATTGTAGCGGTTTTAAAGCATCATTGGAAGTATTTTCTGTACTTAATACTAGTAAAGCCTTGGTACAAAGCGTAATCGTACGGGTTGTTGATGCCGAAAACGATGTCGTCGATCCCCCAGGGTTTTGGCGCGACTCCTGATCGACGACATATTTGTCCCACACCCCGCCCTTGACAAACCGCGACAAGACGGATACATTTAGTGCCAACGCGTAACTCGCGGTATCCGCGCATTATCGAGGTATAGCGGTTGCGATAGACAAGGAGGCATCACCCGTTGGAAATCGGTATTTACACTTTTGGAGAGCGCACCACTGATCCGGAAACGGGGCAACTCATCAGTCCAGGCGAGCGGCTGCGGCGCTTGCTGGAAGAAATCGAACTCGCCGACCAAGTCGGTCTGGACGTGTTCGGCGTCGGGGAGCATCACCGGCCCGATTATACCGTTTCTGCTCCGGCCATTGTGTTGGCCGCTGCAGCCGAACGGACGAAGCAGATCCGGTTGACGAGTGCGGTGACGGTCCTCAGCTCTGACGATCCGGTCCGAGTCTTTCAGCAGTTTGCCACTTTGGACCTTATCTCCCAGGGGCGGGCCGAGATTATGGTCGGGCGCGGCTCGTTCATCGAGTCTTTTCCCCTGTTTGGCTACGATCTGAACGACTACAACGACCTGTTCGAGGAGAAACTTCAGCTGCTCCTAAAGTTGCGCGAATCTGAGCGTATCACGTGGAAAGGAAAACACCGTCCGCCGCTGGACGACCGCGGCGTTTACCCCCGGCCTGAACGCCCGCTGCCTGTCTGGGTCGCTGTCGGCGGCACACCCGAGTCCGCCATACGCGCCGGCAAGTTCGGCCTACCGATGGCGTTGGGGATTATCGGCGGGATGCCGGAACGGTTCGCCCCGTTCGTCCAGTTTCATCGGGAGGCCGCCCGGGAAGCAGGACATAAAACGCCGCGTCTCAGCATCAACTCCCACGGCTTTATTGCCGAGACGTCGCAAAAGGCAGCGGACACCGCGTTTCCCGCGTTTAAAATGATGATGGACCGCATCGGGCGAGAGCGGGGCTGGGCCCCCATGACGCGTGAACAGTTCGAGTTTTCCCGCTCGCTGCGGGGGGCTGACTTCGTCGGCAGTCCCCAG
Organism: Novibacillus thermophilus; assembly: GCF_002005165.1. Classification (NCBI taxonomy): domain Bacteria; kingdom Bacillati; phylum Bacillota; class Bacilli; order Caryophanales; family Thermoactinomycetaceae; genus Novibacillus; species Novibacillus thermophilus. Next base: position 2,025,642 of record NZ_CP019699.1, on the reverse strand, counting down.
GACGTGATTGAAAAAATCCTTTTCCAACATGAGATTTTCGGTCACGACCGTTTTCTTTTACAGCTGACCGTCGGGACGCTGCCGCACAAAAAGGTGTTGCGGGCCATCGAACTGTTAGGTACTGAAGTGGCACCGGTGGTTAAGCGGGAACTCACGCAAAAAGGAGCCTCCTCTTAAGCAGGGGCTCCTTTGCCTCTTCACTCTCTCCACTCTTCCCCTTGATCTTCCGATCAGTCCCGCACCAAACTCCGTCTCGTCTCACCTTCACCCGTAACGGTTTACTCGCCCGCTTGGGTTTTGGTCGACTGACGCAAGACGAGCTCGTGTTGCAAAATGACGTGGGGGTCTTCCACTTCTTCTTTATTCATCAGTTTGGTGAGCAACCGCATCGAGACGGCGCCAATGTCGTACATCGGTTGGGCAATCGTGCTCAGCAGCGGACGCACCATCGACGAAATGTTAATGTTGTCGAAGCCGATGACAGATATGTCTTCAGGTACACGTTTTCCCGCATCTTGTACGGCGTGGATGACGCCGACGGCCATCTCGTCACTGGCGGCAAATACGGCAGTGGGCGGCTCGTCCAGTGCCAACAGCTCCCGCATCGCCTCCATCCCTGACTGATAGCGGTAATCCCCAACACGAACGTATTTCTCGTCAAAAGGTACTCCTTTTGCTTCCAAGGCCTCCCGGTAACCTTGGTAACGGGGAAAGCCGTTGACCGGGTGGGTGAGCGGGCCGGTAATGAGGGCGACGTGTCGGTGTCCTTCGTCGAGGAGCAATGTCGTCGCATCCACTGCGGCCTGTTTGTTGTCGATGTTGACGGAGGGCCAGCGGTTCTCGTCGTCGTACGTCGCCGTCAGGACGATTGGAACCGAAGCGGTACCGAACGCTTCTTTATGGTCTTCGGTCACCTCGTTTCCCATAAATAACAGCCCGTCCACTTGCTTTTCGAGCAATGTATTGATAAGGCGCAGCTCTTTCTCTTTTTGTTCGTCGGAATTGCACAGGATGATGTTGTAATTGTACATGTTGGCAATGTCTTCAATCCCCCGAGCGACTTCGGCAAAGAACGAACCGGATATGTCGGGAATGACGACTCCGACGGTCGTCGTCTTTTTGCTGGCCAATCCGCGGGCCACGGCGTTCGGCCGGTACCCTAACCGTTCGATGGCGTCCAGCACTTTTTTTCGCGTTGTCGGTTTGACGTTTGGATTTTGGTTGACAACCCGTGAGACGGTGGCCATGGAGACGCCGGCTTCACGGGCCACATCGTAAATGGTGACTGGCATAATGCGCTCTCTCCATTTTCATTCGTTTTCATTCATATACAACACAACACATGTTGTTTGTAAGCTATTTCAGTTACACTGACTTAATTCTATCATTTCCTATTCATTTCCTTTCAATACTTTGTGAAAAAAATATGAAAATCTACTGGCGGCGAAAAGGGGACTGTTCGATTCAATCCCCTTTCGCGCCTCTCTGCTGCAACATTGAAAGGACATGGGGAGTTTTCCCATTTTAAGACACTTTCGTCGGCATGTGCAAGAGACCGGAGTCGTACAGTGCCTGCGTCAACTGTTCGAACTGGGGAATGTTGATTTGCTGCTTCGCATCGGAAAGGGCGACAGCCGGCTCGGGGTGCACTTCCACCATGATGCCGTCCGCCCCTGCTGCGAGGGCTGACTTGGCGATAGGGAGCAAGATGTCCCGCCGCCCTGTGGAGTGGGTGATGTCCACGATGACCGGCAAGTGTGTTTCCTGTTTTAAGATTGGCACGGCCGAGATGTCCAGCGTATTGCGCGTCGCTTTTTCGTAAGTGCGAATGCCCCGCTCACACAGCATCACTTGCCTGTTGCCTTGTGACACGATGTACTCGGCAGCGAACATGAACTCTTCAATCGTCGCCGACATCCCCCGCTTCAACAGCACGGGTGTCGACACTGTTCCGACCCGTTTCAACAGTTCGAAGTTTTGCATGTTGCGGGCGCCGATCTGGATGACGTCCACGTAGTCCGTCGCAAACGAGACGTGTTCCGGGGAGACGATCTCGCTGACGATCTTCAATCCGAATTCGTCCGCCACTTTGCGCAATATCTTTAAGCCTTTCTCACCGAGACCCTGGAAATCGTACGGGGACGTACGCGGTTTAAATGCTCCGCCCCGCAAAAACGGGACCCCCATGCGCTTGAGCGACTTCGCCACTTCGCGCACTTGCTCCTCACTTTCGACGGAACAGGGACCGGCAATCATCATGTTGTGGCCATTTCCGACTTCTTCGCCTCCGACCTTGACCACGGTGTCCTCAGTATGCTCTTTGCGGCTCACTAGCAACACTTTTTTCTGATCGTTTTGCTGCAACTCCAGTGACGCTTTAAAAATCTGTTTAAATAAATAACGTACCGTGTTGTCGTCAAACGGTCCGTTGTTTTTGGCCACTAATTCGTCCAGCATTTTTTTCTCGCGGATGGGGTCGAACTTGTCTATCCCCTGCTTCGCCTTAACCTTCCCGATTTCCTGTACGATGGTGGCGCGTTTCGTGATCGCGTCCAATATGTCCAAGTTGAGCTTATCTAATTCTTTCCTCAGTTCTTCCAACCTGTCGTGCGCCATATGGTGCAAACCCTCCCGTAAGCTTTCTGTCATTATAGCTTACGTTTCCCCTGGTTGGCTACCCCAAAATGAGACAAAATTAGTGCAACCGCGGCTCGGAAACAGACGGTTCGCTGGATATGCGCTCAAACAGGTTGGAGATGTCCCGTTCTTTCTCTGGAAAGGCGAATGTCTCGTACTCGATTGTTTCGTCAAGGTTAATCATGATCGAGGTGGGGTACTGGATATCGCTTAACCCTTTCAAACTTTCCACCTTCGTCCCGATGTAAGTGAGCAGTGATGCCAACGTTTGTTCGTCGGGGACGCGAACGAATACGAAACGCTTCGTGTAGTCGCTCCACGGCCGGCTCTTTTCCAAAAGGAACGAGTACGCACTGGGATAGACGAGAGCCGCCTCGGACTTGTACAGTTCTTCACTCCACTGTTCAGGGTGCACAATGCGGATAGAGTCGTCCTGTGGAATGTGCAGCGTCTCTTCCTGACCAGCCAGCACTAAAACAGAATGTTGCATCGGCTGAACTGGAATGGGATCGTCCTTTACAAAAAGGGACTGCTTTGTAAAGGGGATGACCAGGTAAGCGAACGAGACCGCCACGGTGCAGACCGCCACCCATTTAAATAGCCCGTTAAACTGGAAGGGCGCTTCTTTTCGAATTTCCTGCTGAACGTCTTCCATAGACGAGACGAGGGCGACCATCTCTTTCAATTCACGTCGACACGCAGGGCAAGTCCTTGTGTGTTCCAACAGCTTACGCCGATCTGCTTCGCTAATTTCCTGATCGACGTACAGTTGTATGTAATGGTCGTATTCTCGGCAAGACATGCGGTTCATCCTTTTCTACTGGAGCACGACGTTATTCAGCCATACGGTCTCTCAACATCCGGCGGGCGCGGAATAGCTGTGTTTTCACCGTCCCTTCGGGAATGTCCAATTGCTCGCTAATTTCGGCGTACGTCAATCCTTCAAAATGGCGCAGCACGATGACCCGTTTGTATATGTCCGGGAGTTTCGCGATCTCTTCCTTCACTTTGTCCAACATGATGCGTTGTTCCACTTGTTCTTCCACTGATTGCATGTGAGAAGACGTCGGGTTGGAGACGATGAACGCGTCTTCCAGTGCCACCAGTTTTAAACTTTTCTTCCGCTTCTGATCGCGGAAGCGGTTCGTCATCATCGTTCTCAACCAGGCTTTCAAGGACTTTTCATACACGTACTTGTGTGATTTGCAGTGTGCCTGCCACATCGTTTCCTGGGTTAAATCTTTCGCGTCCTCTGTATTTCCTGTCAAGCGGTAAGCGATATTGTACAGATAGCGACTGTGTTGTTGTATCCGCTCCATAAATTCATCCGTCACAGCTTTCGGATATAAAAGTGCCGACTTTTCGGATTTCATAAGAACCTCCTAAATGAATGAAAAAAGATGATGACCCAACGTATTCCATCAACTAAACAATCTATTATGTATGAACTTGCGGAATGATCAATCCCACTCGTCCTACTTAACGCTGAATATTGACGTGTTGTTTCAGTTCCATTATTAACAGACTGTCATTCCTTTGACAAGTGACGTTTTTCGACATGTTAAAACCCCCACCCGGCCGGGTGGGGGCGTGAGGCTATTGGGACAATTCCTTAACCTTCGCTATCTTCATTTGGAATGCGGTACACGTCCCGGTACTTCTGTTCCAAATAAGCGACCAGGTGGCGTGCGTCCAGATCTTCTCCTGTTACACGCCGCAGCAGGTCCCGCGGGTCGTACATCGCACCGTGACGGTGAATATGCTCTGCAAGCCACGCCTTCACGGGGGACAAGTCCCCTTCTGCCACCGATCGTTCGTAATCGGGGAGGTCCTTCCCCAGTTTGTGCAGAAACTGGGCGGCGTAAATGTAGCCGAGGGCGTACGACGGGAAATAGCCGAACGAACCGCCAGACCAGTGCACGTCCTGTAAAACCCCTTCCCCGTCGTGGGACGGCACGACGCCTAAGTACTCCTGCATCTTGTCGTTCCATATCTCAGGCAAGTCGGATACGCGAATCTCCTCGTTTATCAGGCCCTTCTCAATTTCGTAGCGGACCATGATGTGCAGAGCATACGTCAGTTCATCGGCCTCAATGCGGATGAGGGACGGCTTCACCACGTTGATCCCCCTGTAAAACGCGTCCAAGTCCACCGACTTCAGCTGCTCGGGAAACTGTTCCACCAATTTGTCGTAATAGTGGGACCAAAAGGCGTAACTCCTGCCGATGAAGTTCTCCCAGAATAGGGACTGGGATTCGTGAATGCCCATGGATGTCCCAGTACACAGTGGCGTGCCGAGGAGGTCTTTGGAAATGTTTTGCTCGTACAGGGCGTGCCCTCCTTCGTGGATCGTGCCGAACAGCGCCGTGCGGAAGTCGCGGGTGTCGTATTTCGTCGTCACCCGCACGTCTCCCGGGTTCAAAGAAATGGCAAACGGGTGTACCGTCACGTCCAGGCGCCCGGCGTCAAAGTCGTACCCCATCTCTTCCAGTATGTAGCGGCCGATGGCGCGCTGCCCTTCGACCGGAAACGTCTGTCCAATAAACGAGGTGTCCGGTTGGTGGGGAGAAGCTTGAACGGCTTCTAACAGACGGACGATGTTTTCCCTCAACTGGGCAAAGACGCCGTCGATCTTAGAAACGGGAACACCAGGCTCGTACTGATCGAGCAAAGCGTCGTAACGGTTTTCCTCGTAACCCCACAACTCGGCGAATTCGATGTTGAAGCGGACGATTTTTTCCAAATACGGTTCGAACTTTTTGAAGTCGGCGGCCGGCTTCGCTTCTTCCCACACCGACTCCGCGATGGATTGGAGCTCTACGTATTCCCGGTACATATCTTTCGGAATTTTGCGGTATTTGTCGAATTCTTTTCGCGCCTTTTCCACGGAACGCCTTAACACTTTATCCAAAGGCGTTTGGCTGTCAGCCTCTTGCAGGGCATCTAAATACCCCGCCATCTCGTCAGACGTCTGCATGGAAAACAGCTCTCCAGACAGCGTCCCGATGACTTTAGCCCGCCGTTCTACCCCTTTCTTCGGGGCGCCCGTGCGCAGATCCCAGGCGATGAGTGCCAGCGCCTCCTGGTAGTGCGACATTTTTTCCAAAAGGGCCTGAAACCCGTTGATCGTATCTTGTCTTTTGCTCAACAAAGGATCCTCCTCTTTCGTATGGTGTGAGAATAAAAGGTCCCATGGACGAAAGCGTGGCGTTCCATGGGATTGAAGAAGCGTCTACTTGCGTTCGCGTTCTTCTTCGCTCTCTTTTTCGATTTGGGCCACAGTGTCCTTGACCGCCCCTTCCACCACTTCCGCCATGTCGGACACGGCCTCTTGCATCTCTTCTCCAGAATCGCCCTTCGGGTACACTATTTTTTCCACGATGTCACCAGACTGTTCTCTCACGGTTTGCCCGACTTCTTTTGCCTTGTGCTTCACAGTGCGTCCGACTTCCTGGGTCTTGTCTTTCACGGTCACCCACTGGCGGTTGAGGTCGGAACGGGCGTCGCGCCCTGCCTTCGGTGCCAGCAGCAAGGCGGCAGCCGCCCCAATCAGGCCGCCGACGATCGTCCCACACCAAAAATCTTTTCCGTTGTTCGCCATTACGCATCCTCCTTTTGAGGTGATGGTTCGCGTCTTTTCATTTCTTTCCACTTCTGCCACGTCTCCAGCCCGAAACTGGTAATCGCCAACAAATTTCCCAACTGTTCCCGATGGCGTTCCGCCTGTCTCGCCACAGCCGACGACACTTGGTTGACACTGTTCCCCACATCTTTCACGGACACGAACAAACTGTCCAGCTGTCGGCTCTTCTGATTCAAGTCTGCTGCGAGCGCCTTCGTCTCCTGCAGCAAATCGACAGACTGCTCGCGAATCATCTCCCAGTCTCCGTCGATGCGCTCTACTGTTTTGTTGACGGATTGCAGTGTTTCCTGGAATGTTTTAAGGACTCTTACGATGTATGCGACGAGTACGACAAAGGCGACCGCGATCACCGCCACGCTGATCTCTACGACCAATCAAGCACCTCCTTCGCCTTACGATCCACTTCCGCAAGTGACACACACTTTCACCTATCCTCCATAATATGATATCAAAACTGAGTTGGTAAAGGAGGATTTCCCGTGGGAAAAAAGATACAAATCGAATTTTCGCCAAATGCGATGAAAGAGCTCGAGCGGTTAAAGGAACAGACAGACGCCACGTCTTACGCTCAGGTGCTCCGTACCGCTTTGCGCATCTACGGCTGGTGCATCGACCACCAGCAAATGAACCGTAAAATTTATGCAAAAGATGCTGACGACCGCGTGATTTACGAGCTGCTGCTCCCATAGGGTGGGACTGAACGGGGGTGTCGATTCGATGTGCGTTCGTGATGGAATTGATCATCGTCATGAGGAGCGCTTCGGGCAGAAATTTCGCCTCACACAACTGAAAGGGGACGAAACGTGGTAAACTGTACTCAAACCCAACATTTCCCGTTATAATAAGGGGCGGAACGAACTTCCCGAGGAGATGAATCAGATGAGAGATACGAAAACCGTGGTCGTGATGAAGGGTGACCAAACGGGACAAGAACTTTTGGAAGAAGCGATGCGCATCTTGCAGCCTGACGTGATCGGGTTCGACATAACGTTTGAAGAGTACGACCTCAGTCTCGAGAACAGGCGGCGCACTGACAACGAGGTCGTACACGAAGCAGCCCAGGCGATGAAAACGTACGGTTTCGGCATTAAGGCGGCGACGATTACACCGGAAGCAGGCGATGACGTGGGCAGCCCCAACGCCATACTGCGCCGGGAAATCGACGGAAAAGTAATCGTCCGCACCGGACGGCGCATTCCGGGTATTCGCCCTGTCGGCGGGACGTACGCCCCCATCTCCGTCATCCGCATGGCGGTCGGCGATGCCTACGGCGCAAAAGAGTGGCGCGACGGGGAAGGGGATGACGAAATCGCCTGCCGAACAGAAGTGATCGACCGCAAAACGTGTCGCGCTGTGGCGGAGTACGCGTTTCGCCACGCGAAAAAAATGAATGCCAAAGTGTTCGGCGGTCCCAAGTACACGGTCAGTCCCGTTTACGAGGGGATGTTAAAAGAGGAGATGGACCGGGCGAGCGAGCGTTACCCTGATGTTCCTTACGATCCCCAGCTCATCGACGCCACGTACGCCCTGCTCCTCAACAACCACGGCGATCCGCTGGTCATCCCGGCGTTAAACCGCGACGGAGACTGCCTCAGTGACATGGTGCTGCAGTTGTTCGGTTCCATAGCCGGAGCGGAATCGATGCTCATCAGTTTCGACGACGAACTGAACCCCCACGTCGTCATGGCTGAAGCCCCCACGGGACGGCCCCGAGTCTCTTCGGCAAAAACATCGCCAACCCGATGGCGATGATTTTAGCCGCCGCTTCTCTGTTGACCTACTTTAACGACAAAAAGGCTATTACTGCATCCCGCGCCATTTACGAAGCGACGATTGAATCCGTCAAGGAAGGGACGCGCACGGCAGACTTGGGCGGCAGTGCGACGACGACCGAGTTCACCGACGAGATCATTTCCAAAGTGCAGACGAAACTGGACGTTTGGAGTACGATTGAAGGGTTTTAAGACGAGTAGCGGACGACGAACTTGACATACAGTATCGTCTTTTTGACCGGAGGAGGCAGGAGTTCCTCCGGTCTTATTTTGTCTGATCGTTTCCTGTATAAATTTCCTTTCCTTTGCTCCAGACGCGCTGGACGCGGCACTGCTCGTCGACGACGACGAGGTCGGCCAGCTTCCCTTCGCGGATGCTCCCCATCTCCCCGTCGACACCGATGCGTTTCGCCGGCGTCAACGACGCCATTTTGACCGCTTGGTACAACGGCGCCTTGCCGTACTCCACGACGTTCCGCACTGCCGCGTCTAACGTCAGCAAGCTGCCGGCGAGGGCCCCGTTTTCCAGCCGAACCGTTTCACCGTCACTGATGACCGGCAGGCCACCTAGTTCGTACTCTCCTTCCGGCATGCCGACGGCCCGCATGCCGTCAGAGATGAGCATCACGCCGTCCGGCCCCTTCGCCTTCAGCAACAATCGGATGGCGCCAGGATGTACGTGGTAGCCGTCGGCAATCAGTTCGAGGCAGAATCTGTCGTCCTCCAGCCCGGCGCCGACGACACCTGGTTCACGGTGGTGCAGGCCGCGCATTCCGTTGAAACAGTGAGTCAAATGGGTCGCCCCTGCCTCCGCAGCCGCGACGGTTTCTTCGTATGTGGCGTCCGAATGACCGACGGAGACGATAACACCTTTATCTACCAGCGCCCGTATCGTCTCCATCGCTCCCGGCCGCTCAGGGGCAATGGTCACGATGCGCAACGTCCCTTCAGAGTGCTGCATGGCCCATTCAGCATCTTCCGGCTCCGGATCGACGATGAACTCCGGGTTTTGCGCGCCGCACCGCTCCGGGCAAATCCACGGTCCTTCCAAGTGAATGCCCAGCACTTCTGCCCCGTTTTGCACATACGGGGCCTGCTGGACCACATTCTCCATCGCCCGCTCCAACTGTCGCTTCTCACCTGTTACCGTCGTGGCCAAAAATCCAGTCACTCCGTAACGCCCCAAGGTGCGGGAAATCGTCTCGATGGCGTCCGGGGTGGCGTCCATCACATCACAGCCTCCCGCTCCGTGAACGTGAAGGTCGATCAGCCCGGGCCATATGTATCCGTCCGTCTGAACCAGATCATCCGACTGGGTGTACTCTGTCAAAGGCGGTCCGACATATTGGATCGTCTCCCCTCGAAAGGCGACGATGCCGTCTTCCAGAATTCCGTCCTCCAATACGATGCGTCCTCGCAAAACTGTTTGTGCGTCCGCTACCATTCCTTCGATTCTCCTTCCGTCGAGCTTCCGCCAGAATCCTAACCCTCAGTACGTGCTGCCGCTCTGATGGCATCGGCACATATAGAGTGTATTGGGTAAGGGGGATGTCTGAAGGCCTGCTGGTACAGTATTGGTGTGGGGCATAAATGCCTGCTGGCGGTAAAGGGCCTCCATTGGCATTCAGTGATAGAAAGCCTCATGCCTATTGTATCAAATATTCTGATGTGGTCTATACCATACCTTCAAACAGTGAACTTTATCCGACGTAATACGCCAACACCCGGTCGACGGAAGGGCCGTACGTTTCACCGAACAAAGTCAGGTGCACGAGCAAGTAGTACAGTTGATACAAGGGTTTTCGCTCTTCGTAACTGCCGGAAAGGGGGGAAACCTCGTTGTACGCTTCGTAAAATCGCGGTGAAAAGCCGCCGAACAACTCGGTGAAGGCCAGTTCAAACTCCCGCTCCCCGTAGAAGACAGCGGGGTCGATGAGGTACGGTTCCCCTTCGGGGCCCGCGATCCAGTTCCCGCTCCACAAGTCGCCGTGGAGAAGCGATGGCTGTCCGTACCGCGGCAGCCACCGCTCCAAGGAAGCGAGCAAACGGTCCAGTTTGTCTCGCCTGGACGGCGGGAGCGCGCCCCGCTCCTCCGCCAGTTGCACTTGCGCCCCGAGGCGCTTCTCCCTGAAAAAATCCACCCAGTCGTTAAACCACCCGTTCGGCTGGGGCAGTCTGCCAATGTAATTGTCCGCCTCCAGTCCGTAACAGTCGTGATGGGAGCTGTGCAGCGACGCCAACCCCCTGCCCAATTGTTCCTCTGTGTGACGGCTTGTCCGTCCTTCGATCCACTCCAACACGATGAACCCTTGTGCGGGTGAACGGCCGCGGCTGTAACCGTACACGTCAGGAACGCGCAACGCCCCGGTCTCTTTTAACAAACGCAACCCTTCTGCCTCTTTTTGGAAGAAATCGCCCGGCACGTTCTCGTTGTACTTTACGAAGTACGTCCCTTCAAACGTCTCTACGCGATACGCCTCACTGATGTCCCCGCCCGACACTCGACGCACATCTGTAACCGGAGACGAATCCCCCGTCTCACACAAAATGCGGGCCAGTTTTTGCTTCATACTCCTTCCTTCTCCCTGATGTAGGCGAGGAGCCGTTCGCATCCTCTATCGATTAAATCGTACACTTCGTCGAAATTGCCGGTGTAGTACGGGTCGGGGACTGACGAGCGGCTGACCTCCGGAACAAAGTCGAGGAGCCTGGCGACCTTTCCCGTCTTCCGGTTGCCCGCCATCTTTTTCAGAACGTCCAAGTTGTCGTCGTCCATCGCAATGAGGTAGTCAAAGGTTGCGAGATCGTCTTGACTCACCTTTCTGGCGACGATGCCGCTGAAGTCAATCTTATGGCGGCGGAGCAGTTCACGCGTCCCCCGATGGGGCTTTTCACCTATGTGCCAGCTCCCCGTCCCGGCTGAGTCGATGGTAAAATGCCGGTCCAGGCCCTGTTCCTTCACTTTGTGGCGAAAGACAGCCTCCGCCATCGGAGAGCGGCAAATGTTCCCTAAGCATACAAACAGTACCGAGATCATCCTCTAACCTCCGTCCGATCATGATGAAGTGACTCCCTCACAGTGTACACTAATTTAGAACTGCAATGGCAAAAAAAAGCGGCTGGACGACATGTCCAGCCCATTAGCATGTAAAGAGGGTCAAGATTAAAGGAGTTAAGAAGCGTGGTAGCATCTACCTTGTAAACAAGAGGGTCAATCTTGTTTACACTTATACTATACCACAAACAGTCGACAATAGTCGACATTATTTTTGACATCTTTTTGAACAAAATGGGGAGTCGGACAGGTGCGATAGTCGTACTATCGCTTCACCGTGATCCTCATCGCCCAGAGCTAGGGAACTGGTAGCAGGGATGAGCTCTTGCCTACGACGTTCAGTCCGTTGTGTACAAATACATGAGCCCCGGGGGATTGACCTCCAAAAGTTCGGCGACAGACAACGGTTTCCTTCCCGCTAGCTGTTCAGCCGTCATGCGGAAAAGGGAGGACAAGTTGAACGGCTCGCTGTAACTGACGACTGTCGCGTCTGTTACGCCAGCCAATTCTTCCGCGGTCTGAATCGCATCCTCCAGCGTCCCCAACTGGTCGACTAACCCTAACTCTTTCGCCTGCTGTCCCGTGTAAATGCGGCCGTCTGCCAAGTCGCGCACGCGGTCTTCGGACATGCCGCGGCCGGTGGAGACGACTTCGACAAACCGGCCGTACGATTCGTCGACCACCGTTTGAAGGACGTCGCGCTCTTCGTCTGTCATGTCGCGCATGCCGGACCCCATGTCTTTCATCTCGCCGCTTTTGATGATCACTTCCCTGACGCCGGCTTTGTCCGCCAATTCGCTGTAGTTGTAACTGGACATGATGACGCCGATGCTGCCGGTGATCGTCATCGGGTTGCTCACGATCTGGTCAGCTGCCGCGGCAATGTAATAGCCGCCCGATGCAGCCGTAGACCCGAAGGAGAACACGAGGGGAAGTCCCGTTTCTTCCTTTACTTGCACCAGTTTCCGGTAAATTTCATCGCTGGCCACGACGTCACCGCCCGGTGAATTGACATGGACGACGATACCCTTCAGCGTCTTATCTTTCATCGCCTGATCCAGTTTCGCGCGCATTTCGTCAGAACTGGTGCCAGCGGCTCCCAGCGTCGTTCCGGTTATGCTCGACATGATCATCCCGTCTACGTTCAGGAGCAGTATGCGATCCGTCCCCCTTCTTTCACGACGTGTTCTTCCCAACGGGTCGCAACACCGCCTCCTGACGTGCTGCTGACATTCATGACAGCGACGATCGCGCCGCCGATTAACAGCACCAGCACGACAGCGCTGGCAACTGTCAACCATATCCACGTTTTTCTACTCAAACATCAGGCTCCTCTCTATCTAGCGGTACCGTTACGTTTACTTAAACGTTTTTTTCTGCTTGATGGTCTCCGGCATGACAAAAATCGGGGTCAGCTCCCGGTTTTCTTCCACCATCAACGGCATCGGCGTAATCGGAATGTGCCCCTCGCCGTAAAACTTCATCGCCAGTCGGCTGATCACGTCGTACCCGGCCGAATTGCGTACATCCGCGACAATCAACACATCTTGATGCGGAATGGCGGCGATCATCTCGCCCGTTATTTTTTTCTGTAAGTCGTAGAGCAGCTTGTCGTTTAAAATGCGGCTGGCCGCATAGTGATCGTGACTGAAAAAGTAGAACCGGTTGTCAGCGACAAAATCCAACTTCGGTTCATTCGGCAGCTGTTTCACATTGTGCAGGGCCCAGTGGTGAACCTCGTCTGTTGTCACCTCGGCGTCACGGGCCATCTCTTCGTTGACGAGGACATAACTCTCTCCGAAATCCAGGGCGTACAGGACGATCGATTCAGCTGTATGTTCCCGCTTTAACAGACGCTTTCCAGCCGTCTCCCCTGTCGGGAAAGCGGCAGTGCGCATGACCGGATAAATCATATGTTGTTGTTCGCGCAAACGGATCGATTGCTCTGTGGCAGGTAAAGCCCGGGTGACGCGGGAGACGAACGCCTGCACGGCCTTGTCTTTCTCTTCCTGTTTTTCCAGTCGGTCCAACTCGTCTTTCAACTCGTGTGCGGGCAGCTCCATCTTTCGGCTGTCAGATTGACATACGATGTACCACCGTTTTCCGTCACGTCGAACCGCCCACTCCTCGGGATCTAAAGCCGACTGCAAGGCCTTCATTAGAAGGTCTGCCTCATCCTTTTTCATCATCATCGCCCTTTCTCGGTTTATTGTAACACACCCACCTCGAGAAATCCGCACATACAAAACTCCTCACCGTCAATGGTAAGGAGTGGATACGTTTTGTTCAATGGCAGAGGCGATGATGCGGTTGACATCCTCTCGTTTTAGTTTGTCAATGTCACCTTGAATCATCACATCGGCTTCGAGTTCTTCTTTCGTCAACAAACTGTATAATTCCGGGGTGATCGTCATGACGAGAGTCGACAGCTTCAGTGTTTCCACCTGCATCACCTCGTGCTTTCATTATAGCATACAGAGACGAAGAAGGAACCTGGACACCGATCTAATGTGATAACGGAACAGGGATTCATTGCGCGCCCTTTTTGACGAGAAGCGCGTGGTCTACTTTAATGCAGTGGTCCATGATGACGGTTAACCCGTGTTTACTGGCGTACTCGTACGCTTCTTCATTGTAGACGCCTTCTTGCAGCCAGAGAACTTTTGCCTTGATCTTCACCGCCTGTTTTGCAATCTCCGGGGTGTACTCACTGCGGCGAAACACGTCGACGATGTCCACCGCTTCTGGAATGTCCTCCAGACTGGCGTACGGTTGTTCTCCCAACACCGGTTCCGTCAACATCGGGTTAACCGGGATGATGCGGTACCCGTTTTGTTGTAAAGCTTTGGCAATCATGTGACTCGTACGCTCCGGATTGGCCGACAACCCGACGACGGCAATCGTCTTCGCCTCTTCCAATATCCGCTTCCGCACCTCTTTATCCGGCAACGTGTACATCTTCACCAACCTCCTCTGTAAAATCACTCCGACTTCGTCTGTCACCGAGGCTGCAATTGGACAGAACCGGGACGACCCGGGGATGCGCTTTTCCATCCCCATGTTACCGGCACCTGTTATGACAGGCCAGCTCACGCCGCACTCTAGATTCCACTGAACCGTTACGTTTCGGCAGTCAGTTCGGCTCCTTCTGCCGTCTTGTGCAAGTAGTCGAGCGTCACGGCACCGAGGGTTTTCGCTGCCACGAGCATCGCCCGCTCGTCGATGTTAAACTTCGGATGGTGATGCGGGTAAGCAACCTCCCAATCGGGATGTCTCGCCCCCGTAAAGAAAAAGGTCCCTTTCACGTGACGGAGGTAGTGGGCGAAATCTTCAGCCCCCATTTGCAGCGGCGCTTCTTCGACGTTTTCCACTCCGGGGACACGAGATGCCGATTTGACCAACCGCTCGGTCTCCTCCCGGTGGTTGACGACCGGGGGGTAGCCCCTGTCGTACTGGTAGCGGTAGTCTGCGTCCGCACTCATGCACGTACCGTTGACGATCCGCTCTATTTCGCGTTCGATGAAGTCCCGCACGCCGCTGTTAAACGTCCGAACCGTCCCTTCCAGCCGGGCCGACCCGGAGATGACGTTAAAGGCGTTCTCCGCGACAAAACTTCCGACCGACACGACAGCCGACTCCACCGGATCGACGCGGCGGCTGACGAGTTGCTGCAGATTCATGACGAGCTGCGATCCGACGACGACAGCGTCTTTCGTCAGATGCGGTTGGGCCCCGTGCCCGCCCTGTCCGCGAATCTCAATCTCAAATCGGTCGGCAGCGGCCATAAACGGACCTATGCGGTACTGGATGGTCCCGTAAGGCGTGGTGGCCCACAAGTGAGTGCCGAAGATGACGTCGACACCTTCGAGACAGCCGTCTTTGATCATCGCCATCGCGCCACCAGGAGCAAGCTCCTCCGCATGCTGGTGAATGAAGACGACATTGCCCTTAAGGTCCTCTTTTAAGCAGTTAAGTACTTTGGCCAACACGAGCAGCGTCGCCGTATGTCCGTCGTGCCCGCAGGCGTGCATCACCCCGTCTACTTTCGATTGATACGGGATGTCGTTTTCTTCTTGAATGGGCAGCGCGTCAAAGTCGGCGCGCAACGCGACAGTCTTCCCCGGCTTGGCACCGCGCAGAACGGCGACGACACCCCGTTCGCCGACTCCGGTACGCACGTCGTGCCCGAGGCGGCGGTGGTAATCGGCAACGTATGCCGGCGTCTTCACTTCCTGGAATGAAAGTTCGGGATACTGATGCAAATAACGTCGGATGTCCACCATTTCCGTGTAGAGTTCATCTAATCTGGCATACAGTCGATCTTTCACGTCCCAACGCTCCTTTCCTGGCACACTTTTATCATAACACTGCATGACGGTTCCGTAATGTTTTATTATATCGCTTCATGTATAATATCTTTAAAGGAAGTAAAGTTTGAATCATCGCTTAATTTTTTCATTTTTTCTAGAAAGGAGAAAGCGCTTTATGGAGTTCGGCATTCTCTCCCTACTGCCTCCGGTTCTAGCTATTATTTTAGCTCTTATGACGCGCAATGTCATTCCGGCTCTCTTCGTTGGCGTGTGGATCGGAGCGACGATGGTGAACGATTGGAACCCACTCATGGGCGTGTTCGCCAGTTTCAAAGATTTTATCATTCCGAGTATTGGCGATGAGTGGAGTGCCACGATCATTCTGTACGGTGCTTTTTTCGGCGGCCTCATCGCCGTGCTGCAAAAAACGGGCGGAGCGCACGCCATCGCCGAAGCGATTGCAAAAAGGGTCAAAACCCCCCGGGGCGCCCAGATATCGACCTGGCTGTTCGGGATCGCGATTTTCTTTGAGGACTACTTTAACGCGTTAACCGTCGGCAGTGTCATGCGCCCGGTCACGGACAAAATGAAAGTGTCGCGGGAAAAACTGGCGTACATCGTCGATTCCACTTCTGCCCCCATGTGTTTGCTGGCACCTGTGTCTACGTGGGTCGTTTTCGTGATGGGGTTAATTGGAGCGCAGTTTGCAGATCTCGGCATTTCCGAATCTGCGTACCTGGCCTATCTCAAAACGATTCCTTTTAATTTTTACGCGATCCTCGCTCTGCTGCTCGTCGCCCTCACGGTCTTGACGAAGCTAGAATTTGGCCCGATGGCCGCAGCCGAGAAACGGGCGCGGACGACCGGCGCCCTTTTCCGCGAGGGGGCAAAACTTCCGTCGGCACAAGACATTACCGATTCCACGCCGCCGGAAAACGTTGTGCCCAAGTTGCGCAACATGGTGATCCCCCTTGTCGTGCTTCTAGGGTTGATTCCCCCTCTGTTCCTGTGGACAGGCGGTTTTCCGGAGAACGACTTCGTGAATGCCATCGGTGAAGCGGACGGCTCCGTCTCGATCATGCTCGCAGCGTTTGTTGCGGGAATGGTCGGGCTGGCCCTCGGGGTTGGACAAAACATGTTCAGCGTCGGCAAAGCCATCGACATCTACTTCAGCGGCATTAAAGGCATGACACTCGTCTACATCATCTTGACATTGGCGTGGTCCATCGGGAGTGTGACGGAGGCAGTGGGGACAGCCGAATACGTCATCAGCCTCGCAGAGCAGACGACGTCGCCGCAGTTGATCCCCGTCTTGCTGTTCGCCGTCGGCATGTTGATTTCGTTTACAACCGGGACGTCTTACGGAACGTTTGCCATCATGATCCCTATCGCCATTCCGTTGGCCGTATCGATGGATGTCTCCGTCTTCCCGGCCATCGCCGCCGTCCTCAGCGGAGGCATTTTCGGCGACCACTGCTCCCCGATTTCGGACACGACGATCTTGTCGTCCGCCGGCTCTTCTTGTGACCACATCGATCACGTAAATACCCAGCTCCCCTACGCCATCACCGGCGGATTAAGCGGCATCGTGGCGTTTCTCACCGTCGGGTTGACGGGATCTGCCCTCGCGTCTGTCGCAAGCGGCATTCTCGCCATGTTCGCTCTCGTCTTCACCTTCAGCAAAATTTGGGGAGTCAACAGCAAAGGCCTAGACGTCCCGGCATAACCACGAAGGCTAATTTTTCACCTCCCACGACGCCCCAAAGGCCGTTGGAGGTCTTTTCGTTCCACTAACTGAACGCGGCTTTCATCGCTAACTCCGTCATCACGATCATCGCCTGGTAAGCTTCCAACATGTCGTTCGCCTGGTATGTAACGGTGCTGCCTGCCTCGATGTGCGTTCCCGGCAGAAGATTGGCCCATTCCGCCTGTCCGTAATTGGCAAACTCGATCTTGAGGACCGGGTTGTCCGGCGGTACGAGTGGTTTGACCCGATCCCTGTTTGCCAAAGCCTGGGCCGTTTTTTCCCGCAGCAGCTTTCCGCTTTTTTGCGGGGTCAGGCAGCATGCCGCCGTCCGGGAAATGCACTCCTTCACAACAGCGGTCGTAATCCCGGGAATGAGCGTTTCCGCTTCTTTGGCGATCTCGTCGTCACCCGCCACCATAATGACTGGAACGCCGTAATAGCCTGCCAAATAAGCGTTTAAGCCGAATTCTCCGACGGCGACACCGTCGACGAACACGTGGCGAACGCCGAAAATCATCGTGTGGCTCAAGATGCCCCTCATCGCCGCCCTGGCGTGGTAACCGGCGAATATGGCGGCGTCAAAGCTGTCGTCAAGCCCCTGCATCATCGAAAACGGCTTCACATCGCCGGAAATGAGTTTCGCTTCCGGATGAAGTTTCTCAATCAACACGTTGTTCATTTTAGAATGGCTGTCGTTGACGATCACTTCGCCGCACCCTACGTTGAACGCCGCCTCGACGATGTGATTCGCCTCATCGGTCATCAACTGCTGGCCGCGGGTGTAGTGGCGTTGGCTTGAATCGACAAAGGTCTGATCGACAAGGCCCGTGATCCCTTCCATGTCCACCGACACAAATAGTTTCATCGTCTGTCAACCTCCTATTTAAAACAGCTATTGGTGCAGCCCCGCTTGATTGACGACGTTCTCGCACGGTCTGCCCGTTAACACAGCCAATACATTTTGGGCCGCCATCATCCCCATGTTCGTCCGGGTTTTCACTGAAGCACTTCCGATGTGCGGCAACAGAACGACGTTGGACAGATCTTTCAACCCAGGTTCCAGCTGGGGTTCGCGTTCGTACACGTCCAGCCCGGCACCGGCAATGACGCCGTGTTCCAAGGCGTGGACCAGGGCTTTTTCGTCCACGATCGGTCCGCGGGCGGTGTTAATCAAGTAGGCCGTTTCCTTCATCAGCTTCAACTCCCTTTCGCCGATGAAGTGGTGCGTCCCTTCCGTGTACGGCACATGGATGGAGATGTAATCGGCTCGCTGTAACAACTCTTCTTTGGTGACGTATTCGGCGTTCAGGCTCCGTTCTTGCTCCAGAGGTAACCGCGTCCGGCTGTAGTAGAGGACGTCCATCTCAAACCCCCTCGCCCGCCGCGCTACCGCTTGTCCGATGCGTCCCATGCCGACAATGCCCAACGTGGCCCCGTGTACATCGCTGCCGAGAAAGAGCTGCGGTGCCCAATTCTCCCATTGCCCGGACCGCGTGTACACGTCGCCTTCCACAACGCGGCGGGCAACGGTCATCAAGAGCGCCCACGCCAGGTCAGCCGTCGTCTCTGTCAACACCCCCGGGGTGTTCGTCACGGCAATGTTGTGTTCTGTCGCCGCTTCCACATCGATATTGTTGAATCCGACTGCGTAGTTGCTGATCACCTTCAAGTCCGGCGCCGCTTCGATGACCTCCCTGTCAATCGTGTCCGTGACGAGTGAAATCAGTCCTGCCTTTCCCTGCACACCTTCGATGATTTCCTGTTTTTTTAACACCCGGTCTTCTGCATTGTACGAGAGCTCTGTATGCTCTTTTAAAAATGCCATCACGGGTGACGGAAGTTCCCGGGTTAGAAACACCTTCGGTTTTCCCATCAAGATCACCTCCAGCGGTGGTAATAGGAAGGCGTACGGTCACTATTCGCCTTACACGGCCAAAATCCTGCAAAAAAAGAGGAATACCCGAAGGCATGCCGCTTCTACTCGTCGGGAACGACGGCAGAGACTGCGAAATGTCCCCATTCGTCATCGCACGTGTCAAAACGCCGTTCCTCTTCCGGATCGACGCACGGATACCCCTTTCTCTGGTCGATTAAGAAGAATAACAGAGATAAAAACAAAAGGCACAACAACGCAATTTTTAACACGAACTCCCCCCTCTTTCTCCCTTACCTGTTATGTCTTCTACACCTTTGTCAATAATCCTCTAATTTTCCTAAAAAAAATGCGACGAATGTCCTATGTCGTCGAAATCATTCGTCCCACTTCCATCTTTACGTTTTGACTTTTCGTTTATGACAAGTTTCCCTTGTTGTTCTTTTGCATAGGCTATCATGGGCAAAAGAACACCGAGGGAGGGTTGACACGTGAGCTCATCGGTATCCGACAACCAGCAGCCGGAATATTCCAGTGAACCGTACCGCGATGAAGGAATTCACGTTCAGCAGTATCCAGGTCATGGCGCTGTTCAAGGCTATGAACAACCGTGGTACAACACTCAGCAGCAGCCGTATGCCGAAACGAATCTGTTCCCGTTCGGATTTGGATTAGGGATTCCACTGTTTCCACCGTACCCGCCGTTCTTCGGACCGTTTGTCGGACCCTTTTTCGGTCCGTTCGGCGGACCCTTTGGCGGACCGTTCAGGGGACCTTTCTAACCTTATACATCTCCCCTGAACGAATCAGAGCGTCCTCCTCAGAGGACGCTCTACTCATTGGTAGCCAAATTCATTGAGAAATGGTTTCATTGGACGGCCACGCTTCCTGCGTATAGGCCATCTCCCAGAATGCAAGTTCGTATTCGCTGGCCATGACAAATTGCTCTTTCATACTGCGCCGTTCCTTCTCACTCGCGTCTTTGGCAATGCGGTCCAAAAGGTCGATTTGTTCCTGGACCGACGTTTGGAACCAGTCGCTGGCATACGTTTTGATCCAATTTTGATAGACGGGCTCCTTCGGTGTTGCATCGCGGTACTTGCGTCCAATCTCTCCGTACAACCAATAACACGGCAGCAGAGCGGCAACCGTATCCCCCAGCCGGCCAGACAGTGCGGCCCGGTACAAATGGGATGTGTAAGCGTAAGCCGTCGGTGCCGGCCGAAACTGGGCGAGGTCGTCATCCGTAATGTTCAGTACTTCGGCGTGTTCCCGATGCACGGTCAACTCCGCCTCTGCCGTCAGTTTCGCTTTTCCCGCCAACAGTGACGTCACCCGGAAGTCGTCCGCTTGCGCAGCCCCCATCGCGTGAACTTTCCCGAAGTGTTTCAAGTAGTAAATATCCTGCAAAACGTAAAACCTGAACGTCTCCAACGGCAAGTCTCCGCGCACAATCCCTAACACAAACGGGTGGTTCAAACTTTTCTCCCAACTTGTCTTGGCTGCGTCGCGCAGCGTCTCAGAAAACCGCATAAAAAAATCCTCCTCGCTCTCGTGTCCGGCTTGTGAGGAGGAAAGTTTTGAAAGACGCACGTTTGTCCCAAATGAAACAACGTCTCCACTTCCCTCCGCTGGTACGAGCCAGATCAGGTTCCAAGGGTCTTAAAGCTTGTGCTTTAATCTCAGCCTCATACAAGGCGCCCCTAGCGGAAATGAATGTTGTATGACGATTTCATCATATCACGTTCCTTGAGGATGTCAATCTTATGAATTGTTGTATAATGAAGGAAGACTGACGAGAAAAAAGGAAGGACACTATGGCTGAAACAAACGAAACCATCACGCGAATACAGTTACAGGGCAAGGAATACATCCTGATCGGAACGGCCCACGTGTCGAAACACAGTGCCGAACAAGTGAAAGACGTCATTGAGGCCGAAAGGCCCGATTCGGTCTGCATTGAATTGGACAAACAGCGGTATGAGTCGTTAGTGAAAGGGAATAAGTGGAAAGAAACGGACATTTTCAAGGTGATTAAGGAAAAGAAAGCATCGCTGATGCTCGTCAATTTGGCCATTTCTTCTTTTCAAAAACGAATCGCCAAGCAGTTCGGCATTCAGGCCGGCCAGGAGATGGTACAGGGGATCGAATCGGCAAAAACGACCGGGGCCAACCTCGTCCTCGCGGACCGAAACATACAAATTACGTTTGCCCGCATTTGGCACAGCATCGGATTTTGGGGAAAGGTAAAACTTCTTTCGCAAATGATCGCCAGCATTTTTAATACGGAGAGCATCTCGGAAGAAGAACTAGAAAAGATGAAGTCGCAAGATGCGATTAACGCCATTCTCCACGAATTCACCGCCACGTTCCCCAAGTTGAAAGTGCCGCTCATTGATGAAAGAGACCAGTACTTGGCTCAAAAAATAAAAGAGGCCCCTGGGGAAAAAGTCGTCGCGGTCGTGGGAGCCGCCCACGTTCCCGGCATTAAGCGGGAGATCCACAAGGAACACGATTTAGCCCACCTGAGCCAAATCCCGCCTAAACCAACATGGCCCAAAATCGTCGCCTGGTCCATTCCCCTTCTCATTCTTGCTGCAATCGCCTACACGTTTTTCACGAATCCGGAGGCGGGATATCAGCAAACGGTGAGTTGGGTGTTGTGGAACGGATCTCTCTCGGCCATTGGATCGGCCCTGGCGTTAGGACACCCCCTTGCCATTTTGACGGCGTTTGTCGCTGCTCCCATCACGTCGTTAAACCCCCTGTTGGCAGCGGGGTGGTTTGCCGGCATTGCGCAAGCTTTCGTGCAGCGACCGAGTGTAGCCGACTTCGAGAAACTTTCCGAAGATGTGTTTAGTGTGAAAGGTTTTTGGCACAATAAGGTGACGCGTATTCTGTTAGTGGTCGTACTGGCCAATTTGGGAAGTTCACTGGGGACGTTTGTCGGCGGAGCGGACGTCGTCCGTTTATTCATCGACAACTTATCATGAGTACTGTACTGGAGAGTTGAGGATGTATGAATATTCTGGTGACAATCAATGCGAACTACCTCAAGGCCCTCAAAGTGATGCTGAAGTCCATGTTTATCAACAACCCAGGTGTACCCTTTCACATCTACCTCATGCACTCTCGCTTAAAAGGGGAGGACGTCTCCGACATTGACCATTTTGTCGCTGAACACGGCCAAACGCTTATCGAAGTCGAAGTACAGGATGACTACTTTGACAGGGCTCCCGTCTTAAAGCATTACACAAAGGAAATGTACTACCGGCTCTTGGCCTTCAAATTTTTACCTGAGAATCTGGACAAGATCTTGTACCTAGACCCTGACATTCTCGTCATCAACGAAATTCAATCCCTGTACGATACGGACCTTTCCGGCTTTCTTTACGCCGCTGCCTATCACGACCGAGTCTCCATAACGGAAATTAACAAACTGAGGTTACGGCCTTACGAAATCGAGGCTTACTACAATTCGGGCGTGTTGCTCATGAACCTTCCGCTGCAGCGAGAGAAAATAAACGAACAAGACATCTACAACTTTGTCGAAGAAAACAAAAAAAGGCTGATTTTGCCCGATCAAGACATCATTAACGCCCTTTACTCCAAATCGATCAAGGAAATAGACGAAATTCGGTTCAACTACGACGCCAGATTTTACCGCTACTACAAGATGATGAGTAACGGCAACATTGACATGGACTACGTCATTCGCCACACGTCCATCATCCACTTTTGCGGCAAGCGAAAGCCGTGGCACAAACATTATACAGGGAGGTTCCACTCCCTGTATAAACATTACGAAAAACTGGCGTTGCCTTGAATGGTCACGTTATAGGTCTTCAATCGCCACCCATGAACCGGTTTCAATGGATTGGTCCACCGCTTCCAAAACACGCTGGCACTCGACCCCGTCCGAAAAGTCGGGAACAAACGGTTTGTCTTCCACAATACTTTGAATCAACTCGTACACCACATGGACAAACCCGTGTTCGTAGCCAATAATGTGTCCTGGCGGCCACCAGTGACCTGCATACGGATGAACATCTTCTGTCACCATAATCGTTTTGAATCCTTGCGTACGGGGTTCTTCATCAGCGAAATACACTTGCAACTCATTGAGACGCTCCAAGTTAAAGCGGATCGAACCTTTACTCCCGTTAATTTCAAACAAGTTCCCGTTCTTCCATCCCGTCGCATACCTGGTGGCTTCGAACGTTCCCAGAGCCCCGTTTTTAAACTGGGCGAGGAACGAGGTCGTATCGTCTACCGTCACATCCCCCATTTCACCGGAACCTTTCGCAGTTAATCCACTCATCTCTACAGGTTTCGGTCGCTGTTTGACAAACGTCTTGCTCTGTCCCACGACACAGTCAAAATCCCCGATAAGAAAGCGAGCTAGATCGATGCAGTGCGCATTCAGATCACCGTGTGCGCCTGAACCCGCTATTTCTCTTTGCAGGCGCCAGGCCAAAGGCGCTTTAGGATCAACGAGCCAATCCTGCAAGTAGAGAGCGCGGTAGTGATAGATTTCCCCGATCTTCCCTTCGTCAATCAGTTGCTTTGCCAACTGTACCGCCGGTAGAAAACGGTAGTTAAAGCATATTCCGTGTTTGACACCCGCTGCTTCAGCCGTCGCCAACATCTCCCTCGCGTCCGCCAGCGAAAGGGCTAACGGCTTTTCACACAGGACATGCTTCCCAGCGCGCGCAGCGGCGATCACGATATCTTTGTGCACATTGCTGGGAGCATTGACGTCAATCAAGTCAAGGTCGTCGCGTTCGACCAAACGCCGGTAGTCCGTTTCATAGCTCGCCCAGCCGTACTGCTCGGCCGCCTCTCTGACGGCCGCTTCATTCCGTCCACAGATGGCCTGCATGCGCACCTGTGCTCCCAAGTCAAAGAACAGGCCGACATCCTTGTAAGCGTGGCTGTGTGCCTTTCCCATAAACTTGTAGCCGACCATCCCGACACGGACAGACCGGGTTACGCCCACCACATCTCACCTGCTTTCTCATAGATTAAGGCATCCTTTAACAATTCCACCGCCTTGGTAAATCCTTCATTGACCGACATGAGGCTATCTTCATGTTCGATACTGATGACACCGTCGTATCCAACCTTCTTCAGTGCACTTACAATATTTTTCCACACTTCCACGCCGTGCCCATACCCGATGGTACGGAAAATCCACGAGCGCTCCAGCTCCTGCGCGTACGGCTTGACATCAAGAACACCGTTTAACGCGGTGTTTCTTTTATCTATCGACGTATCTTTCGCGTGGACGTGGTAGATAGAATCTCCAAGTGCCTTAATACACTCTTCGGGATCCATATTTTGCCAGAACAAGTGGGACGGATCAAAGTTCACCCCGATGTTGTCCCCGGCTTCCCTCCTTAAACGAAGTGCTGTTTCAGTGTTGTACACGACAAATCCCGGGTGGGCTTCGATGGCGACGCGAACCCCGTGTTCCCGCAAAAACTCAGATTGCTTTTGCCAATAGGGGATCACCTTTTCCGACCACTGCCATTCCAACACCTTCAGAAAATCAGGAGGCCACGGACACGTGACCCATGCGGGGTACTTCGAGTGTTCCGATTCTCCTGGACAGCCGGAAAAGGTCACAACGGTATCAACACCTAGGGCACTCGCTAACTTGACCGTTTCTTCAAACTGCCGGTGATGCAGAGTTGCAATCTCTTCATCAGGATGTAACGGGTTTCCGTGACAACTTAACGCACTAATTTCTAATCCGCGTTCCTCTACAGCCGATTTTAAACGGGAAATAGACGCTTCATCACTTAACAATTGTCGGGGGTTGCAGTGAGCGTTGCCAGGGTATCCGCCAGCCCCGATCTCCACGGCTTCGAGACCGGCTTCCTTTACCTTGTCTAGCGCACCTTCCAGTGAAAGTTCCCCAAACAGAACAGCAAATACTCCGAGCTTCATCTTGAATCTCTCCTTTCATTTGTCTATAGCAATTGAACTCTCTCACCTAGTAAATTGCATCAGGATCGTAATAGTCTTCTACATTTTCAGGCGTCACAGGTGTCGCCTCCAACATCACTCGATGGGGAATGCTCTCTCCCCAAAAACCGTCTAGGCTATCGCCGTTAAGCAGTTTAACTGCTAGATTGACACCGAGAGCCCCCATCGTTGGTGGATATCTTAACGAAACGACGATCTCAGGGTTTTGGTTCTCCTTCATCATCTGGTAAATTTCCTTCATTCCCCTGAACTGACGATGAACATCTCATCTTGCCTCTGCGCGTCTCGAATCGCTTGCACGATGCCGATGGTCATGTCATCGTCCTGTGAGTAAATAGCGTCAATTTCTGGATTGGCCTGCAAAATGTTTTCCGTCGCTTTGAGGGCCGCTTCCCGGGTAAAGTCTCCTGGTTGGCTGGCTACAATTTCGATATCTGGATAGTTTTCTAGATAATCGCGGAATCCTTGACTCCGCAAATCAGTCACACTGGAAGGAACTCCTGTAATTTCGACGACTCTTCCCCTCGGTTCTCCGTTTTTCTCTGTCAGCCCTTCGACTAAGTATTTCCCATTTCCAAACCCGATCCCGTAATTATCTCCTCCCACGTATGTGCGGTAGCTTTCCGTATTCACCTCACGATCCACGACAACCAACGGGATGCCCTGTTCAGCGACAGTGTCGGCTACAGGTGTCAGTGCAGCCGTTTCAATCGGGAGCATGACAATAGCATCGACACCTTTTGTCATTAAATCTTCGATATCAGACGTCTGTTTGTTCGGATCGTTAGCCGTATGCAAAATGTATTCAACGTTGTCATGTTTTTTGGCTTCCTCTTCAGCGTTCGCGATCAGCGCCCCCATCCAACCGTGATCAGCCGCAGGTAGCGAAATCCCTATCGTAAAGGGGCCGTCACCGGCGGATGACCCGTCTGTATCCCCTTCACTTTCTCCATCACTGTTTTCACTGTTCATCTCCCCGCTTTCCGCACCTGGAGGCTCGTCGACACTGCAAGCCGCCATCCCCAAAATTAGTGCTAGTGCCATGACGACCGTTACCCAAAAACCCCGGTTCACCATTTTTTCTCCCCCTGCATTCTGCCGTTTTGTCGTCTAACCCCTCTTCTGCAGCAACACCGCAGCTAAAATGATCGCTCCCTTGACCACCCCCTGTATGTAAGGTGAAATGTTGAGCAAGTTCATCACATTGCTTAATACACCTAGTATGAGAACTCCGAACAATGTTCCGATCACACGCCCACGTCCACCAGCTAAGCTGGCACCCCCGATAATGACTGCGGCAATGGCATCCAACTCATACATCATTCCAGAACTGGACGTGGAAACGGAATTGAGCCGCGATGTCTCTATAACGGCACCAACAGCAGCTGTTAAACCACAAATCATGTACGCCAGTATCGTCACCCGGTACACCGGGACGGCAGACAATCTTGCGGCTTGTACATTCCCGCCAACGGCGTATACGTGTCGTCCGAAAGTCGTTCTCTCTAAAAGCATGTAAGCAATGAGCACAATGATCACGAAAATAATAACGGGAACAGGAATTTGCCATAGATACCCATTGCCGATTGCTGCGTACTGCATGTTCGTACCAGAGATGGACCCGGCATCGGCATAGTATAGAGCCAAGGAGCGTGAAATCGTCATCATCGCCAGCGTGACAATAAAGGCTGCAATTTTGCCGTAAGTGATCATCAATCCGTTGACCATTCCGATGAGCGCGCCGGCTAACAAACCAAGTCCGATCGCCGTAAATACGGGCATACCGTAATCCGCCTGCGAAGCCATGATGACAGTACCTGTCAAAGCCAATACTGAGCCGACAGACAAATCAATTCCGCCGAGCAGAATGACAAACGTCATGCCGACGGCCAACACTCCGATAATCGATATTTGGCGTAGAACATTCGTCACGTTTGCAATAGATAGAAAGCTGTCACTTAAAATCGAGGCAAACACGACAAGAACGATAAAGGCAAACACGACGCTATACTGATCCCACAAATATTTAAACCAAACGCGACTTCGCGGCGGCTTGTACGGCTCAGGCTGTACCTTTGTTTGAGTATCAGTCTCTGTTGGTATGCTCGACATGGTTCCACCCCTTTCTAAAGACCGGTAGCCATGGCCATAATCGCCTGCTCCGTCGCTTCTCGAGCGTCCAGTTCTCCTTGTACCTGACCTTTGTGCATCACGACAATGCGGTTGCACAACCCCAGCAATTCGGGCAATTCAGAAGAAATGATGACGACTCCCTTCCCATCCGCTGCAAGGCGGGCAATCAATTGGTAGATCTCTCCTTTCGCCCCGACATCAATCCCCCTGGTCGGTTCGTCCAAAAAAAACAGTTCGGTTTCCGCCAACAGCCACTTGGCTAATACGACTTTTTGCTGATTTCCACCGCTCAAGTTTTTGACCGGTTGATTCAGGTGGTTTAGTTTGATCTTGAGTTCTTCCACTTTCTTTTTCACAAGTGCGCGTTCTCTTCTCCGATTGACGAAAGACATCCGGCTGACGTTGTTTAAACTCGGAAGGATCACATTTTGCCCGACACTCAAGTCCATGAACAAACCCGTTTTTTTCCGGTCCTCGGTCGAAAAGCCAATGCCGTGTTGGATGGCGTTGGCGGGACTGCGGATGTGAACCTCCTCTCCTTGCACATACACCTTGCCTGCGTCTGGACGAATATCCCCGAAAATCGCCCGGACTAACTCTGTCCTCCCTGCTCCGATCAGCCCGGCAAAGCCGACAATTTCTCCTCTCCTTAAACGAAAGCTCACATTGTGAAAATAGGGCGCTTTGCTTAATTTTTCGACACGGAGAACTTCATTCCCAATACGATCCGGTTTTTCCGGGTACAGATTCTGAAGCTCCCGTCCAACCATTAGATTGGCGATGTCACGCTCCGTTACTTCATCAGTGTCACAGGTAGTCACAAGCTGACCGTCACGCAACACGGTCATGCGGTCGCAAACCCGTTTGATTTCAGACAAACGGTGCGAAATGTAGACGATCCCGACGCCTTGTTTTTTTAATTTTTCTATAAGTTGAAACAACTTGGACGCCTCGTATTCCGTCAGGACGGCCGTCGGTTCGTCCATAATAAGGATGTCAGCGTGAATTGAGAGCGCTTTGGCGATTTCAACGATTTGCTGTTCTCCGATGCTCAAGCTGTGGACATAAGCCTTAGGATTTAAATCTAAGCCAAGTTGGCCTAGTAATTGGACTGTCCCTTTGACCATGTGGTCGTAACTCAGCCACCCCTTTTTGTTCGGTTCTCTGCCTAAAAATATATTTTCTGCAACAGTCATATAGGGGACTAAGTTCAACTCTTGGTGAATGACGGAAATACCGAGCCGTTGTGAAACAGTCGGTGAATCAATGTACACTTTTTGACCGCGAAGAAGCACTTCTCCCTCTTCCGGCTCGTAGATTCCTGCCAGTATTTTCATCAACGTTGACTTTCCCGCGCCGTTCTCTCCAACGAGCGCATGTACTTCCCCTTCGCGCAAACGAAAATGGACATTATGTAAGACCGTGATCCCGTGAAATGACTTTGAGATCGCTTTCATCTCCAAAAGCACATTCCTTCCTCCCGCTACCACATTTATTTCTGTTAATTTGGTATTTAAACAAAGACTCTATTTCTACATTCACAATGATGCATTGATATACTTTTTGTTTATTTTATGCCCTTTTAATGAAATCATGAGCGTTTATTTTTCTGACACGCTAGGGATGGAAAGGCAATGACAGGCATATTCCACTCACTTGTAGGCTCCTTTCGGTTGTTTTGCCAGTTCCAACAACAGATCGTGGACTTCCGTGGCTTTGAGCTCTTCTGGAAGGTCGAGATCTTTGCCCGATACCACTAGAGACACCATATCCTCTTCTCCGCGCGGCGGTAGACCGTGGGAACCCCCAATCCGCTCAGGTTCGAGCGGTATGTTCCGCGTTTTCGGATCAACGAAAAGTTCAACGGGATCATAACCCGGTTTGCGGTGAATATCCACGGTGTAAGCAAACTCCGGCGCATATTTGTCATCCCACCACCAGTAATACACAAACCAGCTGTCCGGTTCAGCAATGGCAATTAAATCTCCTGCCCGTTCATGGTCAATCTGGTGTGCCCGTTTTTCCGCTTCCCCCCAAACTTCTGCTATACCAGGTGTGTCCCTTAGCAGCTGTTGAACAGCTGCGACGTCAGCGGTGTCGTTCACATAGATGTGCGCCAGTTGATGATCAGCCATGGCAAAGGCCCGGCACATCTCCAAATCCAAGAAATCCATCCCTTTTACTCTCTTAACGGCTATATAACCTTTCTCATTCAGCAACCGGTTAATGTACACGGGCCTTTGGACATTTTTAAATGCGTACTCCGACAAAAGGACAAGTCTCGTATCGTCCTTGAGCCCGCGCCGTTCCAATTCCTGTACGAATCGTCCGATTAACGTGTCAATGTCTTTTACGGACTGTCGTGCCCTCGTGCTGTCCGGCCCGAACCGCTGTGCATCGTAATCCATGTTCGGCAAGTAGACGAGGGATAAGCGCGGCCGGTATTCATCCAGTACATCCAGGGCCGCCTGAGCAATCCACTCGCTCGACTTAAGGGAAGCAAGGGGACCCCAAAACGCACCAAGGTCAAATTCGCCATACTTTTCTCGCAATCGTCCGTACAGATCACGGGGTTTGGAATCACACCACAAAATCATGTGATTTTCCAGATGTATCGGGGCAGGGGTCACGACGTAATCAGCAGTGGACAGCTTGCTGAATTGCCAAAACAAAATCGCCGTTGTCGCCTCGGGATCCTCTTTTTTCAGTTTTTCCCACAGTTTCTCCCCTTGAATCGGGACCATCGTCTGGTTCCACATTGTGATGTCCTTGTACGCTTGATCCGGTATCCCATTACACACAATGCCGTGCTCGCCCGGCGGTTTTCCGGTAATGTAGGTCGCCTGCATCGATCCGGTGACGGCAGGAAACACAGGTTTTACCTTTGCGTGACTTCCGTCTTTCAAGATGTTTTGTATATTGGGGGTGAGCTCAGTATCGTGTAACATTGCCGGAGTTAAACTGATGATGTCCAATACGACAACATGTTTTTTACTCATGCTCTCAACTCCTTTACAGATCTCATGTCACGGCAAACACGCGAGCGAAAAAAATGCCGAGCAACAACAACACCATAGTCGACCCGAAAGCAGCCCACCCGCCAAACGGCGTGGCGACCGCCGCATCCAAAAGAGGCAGTCCGATAACACACCGCTCGACCGCTTTCCGAATCCATTCGGCAGTTGGCATACGCAGTGCAGGTCCGACTGCCGAAAAGGTCCAAGCTAAAAATAGAACGACCGCTAACAGACTGGACACCGCGTGTGAGGAAAGATGAAACAAGGAGGCGCTTCCCAAAGCACATACACAGAGCGTAAATGCCATCAATCGCACGCGGCTAAGGTGAGTCCCTGCTCCTGTTTCTCCCTGTGACATGGCCGTGACTGAAAAAATGTACAAAAAGCCAAAGCCAGACAACCACCAGTATGGGGCGACTTGTTCCGCCACTAGACTGACACCTAACAGCAGATTAAGACCGCGGCAAATTCCCATTGTGAGCGGACCGGCTATGATCGAGTGCTTCGTATAACGGTCATAAAGTAACGCACACCCGACAATCATCACGGCAATGATCAGACTGACGTCGTTCACTAAAGCAGCCAGTCCCACCCCCGTTAGCCCGAGTGCCGCTCCTAACGAAAGGGCAGAGGAGCGGCTGATCCTTCCGGAAGGCAAAGGTCGCTCTGGGCGCTCCTTACAATCAAGTTCAAAGTCAAAATAATCGTTCATCACAATGCCCATCGCATACAGAGCAGCACTGGATAAAAGAAGGGCTGCAAGCTCTAACGAAAATGGGGAACTCGACGACAGTCCCACAGCCACCCACGCACCGGCTACAATATCTGCCATCGCCGAAAACAGATTCGGAAACCGGATCAACTCCAGATAGGAACGGATACGGGTCATAGCGCATCCATGATCTTCTTGACGTACTGATACGCTTCGCTGGCAGCCTTCATCGCCCGGTTCTCGTAAGGGTACAACTCAACAGTAATGAAACCATCGTACCCTGTCCGTTGAATCGTTTGCAAAACACGCGGAATATTAATAGCTCCCGTTCCTGGAATTAAATGTTGATGCACTCTGTCAGCAGCAATATCCTCTAAATGGTAGTGTTTCGTGTAAGGAAGCAGCTTCTCCACTAGCTCGACCGGGTCTTCACCTACACAGAAAAAATGGCCAACGTCAAAATTCAGTGCAACTGCCTCGGATGGAACGGCTTTTTTAAAAGCAATAAATTGATCGGAATTTTCGATGAGCAAATGCGGTTCCGGTTCGACTAGAATTGTCACACCCACTTTTTCAGCGTGGTCCGCCAATTCCTCCATCGCCGATATAAACAGGTGGTTGGCCCAGTCCACATCCACGCCGTCGATCGGACCGCCTGGTTCTGTCGAGAGAGTCTGAATTCCCAGTTGGACGGCCAAATCAATGCACTGATGGGTGTGGTCGATGCGCAGGCGTCGCTCCTTCTCGTCCGCCTCGATAAAAGACGGCCGCCAGTTGTCCCTTATGCCGTACAACATGAACGCGTTTAAGTTAGAAATCGACATACCGTGTTTTTTCAGCCGCTCGCGTATAGCGTTAATTCTCTCTTCTGTTACGTCCGGAGGAAAAGCGTGGGGGATGTCAGCCAGTATTTCTATACCCTCATACCCGATATCCGCCAAGCGGTCAATCGCCTCCAAGAGGTCGTACTTCTTAAACCCGTTGCTGCTGAAGGCGAGTTTCATAAAGAAACCGCCTCCAAGTCTTCCAACTTCAGTTTGCCAGACTGCTTGTAAAATTGAATTGGGTTGTCCCACACCAATTTTTGAATCTCCTCATCGGAATACCCCTTAACCTCATGTCACGGCGCGCTTTCGCTACACTTAAGGGATCTGCCGGGCCCCAGTCCGCCGCCGAATTGATTAACATGCGGTCAGTGCCATACCTCTCTAAAATTTCTAATGCTCCTCCGACAGATATTTTGCCTGGGTACAGCGTCATGCCGATCCAACCACCGTACTCTACCGCTACGTCAATCGTGTCGTCGTTGTTATGGTCGAGCAAAACTTGTTGCGGATCTAAATCCATCTCCTTTAAAATTTCGATGGTCCGGATGGTGCCCTCCCGTTTATTCACGTGAGGGGTGTGTATCATCACTGGCATGCTCAGGTTTTTTGCCAGCTGAAGCTGTCTTCGCATGACTTCCTCTTCTGCATCCGTAATCTTGTCAAATCCGACTTCTCCGATGGCGACGCAGTGGTCGTGTTTCAAATACTCGGGCAATCCGTCGATCACTTGGTGGGCGATTTCCAAATTGTTGGCTTCTTTCGGATTCATGGCCAGACAACAGTAATGATCGATGCCGTACTTTTTGGCCCGTTCTGGCTCAAACGTCAATACGTGGTGAAAGTAATCAAAATGGGTTTCTGGATAACGCCGTTCGCTCCCTAGCCAAAATGCCGGCTCTACTATGACGCGCAGCCCTGCTGCGCTCATAGCTTCATAGTCGTCTACTGTCCTGGAATAGACGTGAATATGGGGGTCAAAATACTTCATTCACAATCTCTCCTTCTGTAGATTTAACCAGCGGTCGTAAAAAACTGATTGATCTTTCTGCAGCATTCACAGGTTCGTTTACATAGGTGTACAACTCGACCGTGATATAGCGATCGTAGCCGATATGTCTCAATTTCCCTATAATACTGTGAAAATCCATCGTGCCTTCCCCCGGAATGAGGTGATAGTGTTTCTGTCTGTCAATGTCTTCCAAATGCACATTCCAAATGCGGGGGCCCAATTTTTTCAATAGAATGTCTAAATCTTCGCCGATGACCTGGACATGTCCCACATCTAAATTGACTCCGAGTCTTGGAGACGCTA
Organism: Novibacillus thermophilus; assembly: GCF_002005165.1. NCBI lineage: Bacteria > Bacillati > Bacillota > Bacilli > Caryophanales > Thermoactinomycetaceae > Novibacillus > Novibacillus thermophilus. The sequence goes on along the minus strand of NZ_CP019699.1, from coordinate 1,992,613 downwards.
CGACTTGCATCAATTCAAACAGTTCTTGGCCGTTCTCGATCAAAAGCCCCGGTTCATACTCAATCCCGATATTCACCTCGCGCTGTTCTGCATAGTCTACCAGTTCTTCTAATGATTCGCGCAAAAACTTCAATGCTTGCCGCGGCGGGTTCCCGGGAAGACACATTCCGCTCGTAATGCTGATGTTCGACGCTCCTAGAACGTTGGCCAGATCGATACAGCCTTTCGTGTAGTTAATTCGTTGACGCCTCACGTCCTGCGCGGCATTGCAAAGGGACGGTTCAAATGTCGGTTCCCCTGTCCGGTCGCGAAAGAATCCGGCTGCCGTGTTGCCGTTAATATTGGACACCTTTATGTCGTATCGCTCTAGCTGCCATTTCACATCAAGTACCCACGGCGCATCGTCCCTCGGTGGAAACGCGTGTGGGACATCGGCCAATATTTCAACCCCTTCGTAGCCGAGCCGGCCTACTGCCGCTACCGCTTCAGGCAATGTCATGTTCGTAAATGCATTCGTGCTAAAAGCGAGTTTCATCTGTCTCCCCCTTCTCTGAAATGAAATATCGGGGTCTACAGCTCTTATACCACTCTGTACTTCTTCTTGCTGTTTTTATTTTGTCTTGACGTTCTTATTAAAGCCAAACCGAGTACGGCTGGCGCCTGGATGTGAAAATCCCCCTGTGGCGGCGAGTTGTCACCGGCCACAGGGGCCCTGAAGCGACTACAGCCACTTATTGACGACGTAATCGGCATAGGCGTTTAATGTGCGGGACGCCTTTTCCGATATGAGCTCATTCTCTCGTTGGTAGTCGAGTAAAAGCTTAAAGTTTTGCATGTGTTTGACGACTTTTTCGGCATCGCCTCTGTCTTCATAGCGGGCCACTAACGTCAAGTGAACGTTCAGCTTGCGAGACGCTCCTTCGTCAGTGAAGGCTCCGTCTTCCTCAAACTGTTCCACAACCTTCTTCATATTTTCCGCAGTCGGGGGCAACTTGAAGATCACAACGCGGATGGAATCACTTGCTTCGACATTTCCTGCTGCATCAGTAGAGCGGAACCATATATCCGTCTCGCCTTCGTCGCTAATCAGCAGGGGTTCACTGTACGTTTCCCACGTCTCTCCATCAAAGCTGAACTCAGTTCTTGCGACGTCTGAATCTTCGTCCCCCGCGTCAAGGGTCAGCGTCACATCTGACGTATACCAGCCTTCTTCCCCTTTTTCACCGTCGAGGGAAGCGACCGTCACCGGCGCTGCCGTATCTTGAATGTCCAGTTCGTCGATGGCCCACCAATGCTCATCGGACGATCCTGTTTGGACAATTTTCACGTAACGAGCGACCACTTCATCAAATGTTTCCTCAATGACGACGTCCTCGTTTTGTTCTTTTTCAGCTACCGTCATCCATGCTTCCCCGTCCGTCGAGATCTGGATCTCATAGCCGCGGGGGTAGTTATCTTTGTGTGCCAGTGAATCAAACGTCACTGTGTCAATCGTTTTTTCCTCACCCATGTCGACCATGAACCACTGTCCGGGCGTCTGATGCCCGCCGGAGTCCCAACGAGTGTTAGGGTCACGGTCTACAACGTGCTGTTCATCGGAGGGATTGTCCTCGTCGTTCTCATCGCCGCGGTTTGAGGAAAACGTCCACTTCTCCGCGTTAACCGGTGGGGTGAAGATGTGTGCTTCGTGAATCGAAGCCCACCAGTGATTGTCTGGGTCGTCTTTCGTGTTGACAATCTTCACGTAACGGGCTTTAACCGGGTCGAACGTCTCATCGACGACCACATCCTCGTTCGACTCTTGAGCGACGACAGTCGTCCAGTTCTCCCCGTCTGTCGACACTTGAATGTCGTAGCCGCGGAACCAGTCTTGATGGTCTTCTGCGTTTTGATTCGATCCAAAGTCTATGTGCACCCGGTTGATGAGACGCGGACTGCCAAAGTCGATTTGATACCACATCCCCTCTTTCATCGGCGTCCCTGTCGTCCAGCGCGTGTCGAGATTACCGTCAACCGCGTTCTCGGGTACGTCCGATGAGTCGGAGTGGCTGGCAGACACATCCCAAGAGCTTCTGTCCAACGCCCCGATCAAACTTACAGGCGACGGCTCAGGGGACGGGACTTCCGGGTAGTCTCCTTCTGGAGGTGGATCGTCTCCTGGGAGTTGGAACTGAAACCAGTTCATGTTTTGCCCATCTGAGTTAAACACAATGTAAAGATCGTGTATCCCTTCCGGGACATATTCTAGTTCTGTACCGACGGTCGTCCAATTCTGCCATCCGCCGGTTGCAGGGTGCGTCACTGTGGCAATCGTTTCACCGTCAGGTGAATCTAAACGCACATCGAAATGAACACCTGCCGACTCGCTCGCCACCCGGAAGTACATCTGTTCAACATCTTCCAAACGGATGTGCTCATACTTGAGCCAGTCTCCTGCTTCCACATACCCGACGTTCTGGCCTCCGCCGTAATCGGAAGTCTCTTCTGTCTGAATGCCGAACATGTCATCGTAGTTTTCAGCCTGCATCCGTTTCTGATTGAAGACAATGACATCTTCCCCGGTCAGTGACGGAGCTCCGTCTCCCCCGCTGTCTTTTACCACCAGTTTCATTTGCCACCAAATGTTGTCACGGTAAGGGTCGTGTCCCGGCTCGTAGAGTGTAAAAGTGGCCTCACAACCCCGCTGGTAATTTTGCGGGTGTCCGTGGTCGTCGTGCAACAGGTCGAGCTGCCACTCCAAATCTTCACAAGCGATTTCACCGTCTTCTGCATCAGTGGCATATCCCGTAAATGTAAACGTATCGCCCATATCAAAGAATGTGGCGTCTGGCGGAGATGTAATTTCGACCTCAGGAGGCGTGTTTCCGACGACGATCGTCCTGTTCCAAGTAGCACTCCTGCCAGTGGAGTCCGTGACCACGAGAGTCACTCTGTATTCTCCGTTTTCCGTGTACGTATGGGTCGGATTGGCTTCTGTACTGGTGTTCCCGTCACCAAAATCCCAAGAGAACGAGATGTCGTCGCCATCTGGATCGTACGTTCCCTCAGTCGTGAATGATACTTCCAAGGGGGCGTAACCGGAAGTGACACTAGCTTTCGCTTGAATGACCGGGCTTCGCTCCAAAACGTCCCACGAGAATCTAAAAATTCCGGCGTACTCGTTTTCTTCCCACCAGCTGTTCCCGAACTGGGCCACGTACAAATTACCGTCCGGACCGACTTTAATGTCCATCGGCAGTTCCAGACCTTCGATAAAGTCCTCCACTTCCAGGAAGTTGCCCTCTTCATCAACTGTGACTAACTTCACCCAACCGCGGACAAAATCGTACGCCAACAATTTGCCGTCCATGAAATCTGGGAATCCACCTTCCCCTTCATGATAGTAGACAGGACCAGCAAAAGCAGATCGACCGCCAGATCCCCAAGGTTCTTTGTGTGTGTAAGGATAGAAAGCAGACGGCTTTTTCGTTTTAGCGAACGCTTCTTCGATGTCCTCAGCACTCATATCCGGGAACCGATCAGCATAATTGCTGTACGGTTTATCCCCGATACCGAGGGGCCAACCAAAATTTTGTCCCGGTTCCGTCACCGCATTAAATTCGTCGTAATCGTCTGTCGGGTGATCGGGACCGACGTCACCTTCGTAAATGACACCAGTCTTCTCGTCGATAGAAATGCGGAACGGGTTGCGGAAACCGTACGCGTAAATTTCAGGCAGAGCGTCGTCCCTTCCCACGAACGGATTGTCGTCGGGGATGGTTCCGTCCTTATTGAAGCGAAGAATACTGCCCCGTGGATCCATCAGATTTTGTGACGTTTCCATTGACAACGGTTGCGGTCCATTTGTCGGCTGATGATTGTCTCCTGACGTCAAATACAGTTTCCCATCCGGTCCGAACAAAAGGTGTCCTGCCTGGTGACAACAAGTCGCATCTGACTGCAGTGTGTACAGGACCTTTTCAGACGACCTGTCGACAGAGCCGTCTTCATACGTAAACCGCGACAGTTTGTTGACGAAAGTCTCAGGTTCGGTGTAATATAAATATATGTGCCCATTTTCTTCAAAATCTGGGTCTAAGGCGATACCCATTAAGCCGTGTTCTCCTTCAGTGGTTGTTTCGAGAGACAGGAGCTGCTGGGTGTCGCCGTCTTGTGATACCTCGTAAAGATAGCCTTCGATACTGATGACGAAGAGTGTTCCATCGTTAGCAATGTCCAGAGCCATTGGGCGGGGAATGGAGTCGGTAATCTTCTCTTTAATCAAGCCCGGTTTCTTGGAAGGCTCGCCACACTTATGGTCGGGCACGCCACCCCAAGCGTATTGCAATCCTCCTAAGAGGTGCTGTTGAAACGCTTCCAAATACCACGTTTCGGAATAATGACCCAAGGCGGTGTAAAACATTCTCCCCTCCCCATGCGGGCTACACCACGCAGTCGGATGATCTTCAAATCTACTTCCGTCGACACTCTCCATATCGAGACTCATCAAAATATGTTTGCCTTTATGCCTTGGATTTTCCTGAAAGACGTATACCTCTTCCAATTGGGTATAGCTGGGGGCCAGGTGAGCGGTCGCCGGAAATTCATCGTCTTCTATCGTGAACGTCACCTCTTCGGTCCACGGGTGTTCCTTGAAGTACGCCCCTGTCATTTCGCCGTACTCCGGCCAGTCGTACCCGGTATCCGTCGCACTGTGAACGCCCACGAATCCTTTTCCAGATGTGACAAAGTCGATCACTGCCTGCCGCTGTTCATCATTGCCGAAATTTCCTGTCGTATTGACGAACATTAAAACGTCGTATTGCATCAAGTTGTCAGAATTTAAATCGCTTACATCTTCTGAAATGTCAACGTGAAACCCGTATTCTTCCGCTAATTGGGGCATGACCTCCTTGGCGGCATCAATCGATTCATGGCGATACCCGGCGGTGTGTGTGAACATGAAGACCCTTTTTTCGTCCTCATCTGACGTCACTTGAGGCAAATCATCCGCTGAGGCTGCTGATGCCGCTAGAGGATTTACGATCATGGTGAGCGGCACCATCACCGTGTACAGAACAACTGAAACCATCAGTAGGTATGTCATAGATCGCCTCAACATGCAAGCGTCTCCTTTCGAATATTATTTTTTCATGACGACGATATTGCGGACAATTTAGAACCATAACCGCCCCCTTTCAACTGCGTAAAGATTTAGTGCCGTTATCTTTTAGTACCACCTCCCTCTTGAAATAAATTTAGTACCACCTCCCTCTTGAAATAAATAATTTTCTTTAACATGCTCGTTCATTCTCAAATTTTCATAGGAACTTATTTCGAAGCTTTTTCATGGCTTTTACCAGAAAGTCCTCTTTTCGGAATATTCCGATAGAGTGAAGAGTAATGCCCTAAAACTCCTGTAATGGAATTTTCAAAATTATTTATGATCGCGCATCTCTTCTCCACTCAGCTCATGGTCGCTTACCCTCCCATGGCTCACGGGATTTTCTCCTCACATTCCTTCGTCCGGCATATCCATGAGGTGGAGGCCGACTTTGCTCCTTTACGGGGTCTGGGCCCTGATGGTGAAAATATGGTTCGGCTCTGCGCTTCGATTGTGTTCCCACCGTCCTTGAGTGTCAAACGAAAGGTTGCCTACTCCCTAACTTTTTCTTTTAAGCTGCTTCCTGTATGGAAAACTGAGGCATGTCTCGCAGCATTTTCTCGCCGTCAAACCGGTATCGTTTCTTGGCCATTGCAAAAAACACGCGGATGAGTTTACAACTCAGGGCAATGAGCGATTCTTGTTTCTTAAGCGGGTGTTCTTGCCGCGTTGTATAGTATTCGTGCAAGGCTTTAAAGGCCGCATTATGCACAACGAGCGGACGAACCACGAGATATAAGGCTTTGCGCAGTCGCCTGCGTCCACGCTTGGTGATGTGGGTCTGACCTTTGCATTTCCCCGATTGGTGTACGGTTAAGCTCAGCCCGGCAAGGCGTTGAATCTGGCGTGGATGTTCATAGTGGGCGATGTCTCCAACCTCGCCGAAAAAGGTGGCCACGGTCAAAACGTTAACGCCCTTCATGGCGATCATCTCTTCAGTTCCTGGAATCACTTTGACCAGCTGCTCCATCTCTTCATCGATGCTTGCGATGCTTTCTTGAAGATGCTCGTATTGTTTGAGCAAACTTTGCAGGGCACGTTTGGCCATCCGCGTTCCGACGGTTAATCCGATGGAACGCTCAGCTGCTTGCCGCAGTGTATGGGCCCGTTTGATTCCGATGCCTCGCTGGGCGACCTGTTTCCACTCCCTCACCAGGTCTTCTGCCGATATGGCAGTGACCTCTGCCGGCAATGGGAAATGGCTCAGGGTGTACCAAGCGGCTTTGCCATCCCAATCTTTAAACACTCTCCGGAATTCCGGAAAATAACGATCGAGCCAGTTGTCAATCCGACCGGTGATGATCTGCAAATCTTTCGACAGCTGATCGCGAATTTTAAGGCCTTCCCGCAGTTCGGCATATACACCCTCTTGCAGGTTCGGTACGGCGTATCGGCCGTCTGTGATCAATTGGGCGATGACGTGGGCGTCTTTTGTATCTGTTTTAGATGGCGAATTGTCATCGAGCTCCTTCGCTTTTTTCACATGCATCGGATTGACGACGACAAACGGGATTTCTTTCGCCTTGGCGAAATAGGCGAGATTGAACCAATAGTGTCCGGTCGGTTCACAACCGAGGATCACATGTGTTTTTTCATATGCCTGTTGCTTCTCGGACACCCAAGCTAATAATCGCTCAAAGCCCGTTATGTTGTTTTCAAAAACCAATCGCTTACCAAACTCATACCCTCGGTCATCGACTGCTCGGGCGACGTGCTTTTCTTTCGCAATGTCATCCCTACAACTAATGTCTCCGGTGTGATTTGCTTCAATTTCTTATTCCGGTTATAATTCACTTCGAATCCTCCTTGGGTTTTGAATTTAGGAGTCGATGTCATCGACATCCCGTACTATACCAAGGAGGCTCTTTTTTGTTAAACCTCAATTTTCTTCATTACAGGAATGCTCCTTTATAGCCTCAAGTATTTGGTAGAGACATATTTCTTTTAGAAGAAGAAAATAAATAGTTTAAACTATTATATTTTATTTTAAATATATTAACTCAACTTTCGCAGCTCAATTTTGGTAAATAAGCCTTGATATAATTAGGCAAAACTACAATCCATTTACGTAATTGACTTTCGATGAATTTTTTAATCTTTTGATTTACATTTTGAAGTGCATCTTCAAGAATTTCAATGAGTAGTTGAAGTGCAAAGGCCCAATCTAGTTCATCGATTTCATCACAAAGTTCATAAAAAATGCCGCCTAATGTTCGATAATCTGTACTTACTCGGTTTTGCCAAGACAAAACAATGTACCTTGTAAACACAATAGTGGTATGGCTGATCATGGAATCATAAGATCTTCCTTGGAACTCTTTTTGGAGTTTCAATAAGGATTTGACTGTTTTGAAGAATACTTCAATATCCCAACGTATCCCATAAATACGAATGATTTCTTGATCCGATAAAGTACAGTCTGTACTCAAAATAGCTAGCCACTGTCTCTTTTTATTACGATTACGGATAAATACCACTTTAACAGGTACGCCATTTGCCATCGTTGTGTGAATAGAGCGCAAAATACCCTTTTGATGTTGTGATGGTTTAGCTGTTTGGTATAGTTTTTTTAGGCTCACCCATTCACCGTTCACTTGATATCTTTGTTTTGTATCCTTCACCATTCCAATAACATCCAACCCTTGATCCACAATGGACTTGATCAAAGGCTGTTGGGTAAACCATGTATCCATTAAAACGTATGAGGCATCGATTCCTTGAGAAAGTGCCCGTTTAATCATATTGGGAATAACTTCCGGCGCTTTTTGTAAAGCTTCGACACGCCGCTTATAACCGGATGTACGCTTATCGATTCGGTTATCAATCCCATTGATTTGGGAATTCGTAGAGCTTAATAAAGCAAAATCAATAGGCAAAAATGTAGCACCATCTGACCAGCCGAGTGTAAGCATACGAAATCCTTTGTAATAACGCATTTTTTGAGAAGAATGATCGAAACAGCGAGCAAGCAGTTCAACCTTTTTACTGCGATTTCGTTCATAAGATGAGTCGTCCACGATCAGCACTTTCGGACGGTCGTGTCTCGTTAAACTACTTACCTTCATAATGGTGAAAGTACTCAAAACAAGTAAAAACCTGCGCCAATTGTATTGAGGGTTATTTAAGAAGCGATAAATAGCGTTTTTTTCCGGCAAATCTTTAGCTTTTTTACTTTGAAGAAGTCGAAACAAATTTTTGCCTTCAAAAACCAAACTAAAAACTAGCTGGAATAAATAGGCGCAGGAATAACCGAAACCCTTGTTAATTCCCACTTTCCTTAAATATTTTAAGATTTCAAGTTCATCAAATATAGCTTTTACTTCTTTTGGTAGTTGATTGTTCAGTCTGTTATTCGTTATCATAATAAGAGACACCTCACCTGCTTTTGGTAATGTTTTTTCTGGACAATTAAACTATACCAAAAGTTGAGGTGTTTTTTTTTGCAAATTTTTATGTCAAGAAGTATTCGAAACAACCAACAAACCCATTAACCGTAAGGCTTAGAAATCCAATTTACTGTGAGAAAGTTGAGATATTAATTTATTTTCTAAACATAATTATATTGACATTGGTTGTGTCTGTCAATATATGTGGTAATTTTTTTATTGTTTTATATTAAAATACTAACATCGTAATCGCTTTGTATAATTGAAATGAAGCTATATGTGTCATAAAAATAAAATAAAAGCATTGAATTTTATGTGCTAAATTTAGGCACAATGCACTAATTCTTTTTATAACACCATAAACTAAGTCCCTCTTTTCCCGGAGCATCAATTGAGGAAGAGAGCGTTCCTCAAAACGCAAAATCAGGCGGAGGAAAACCATTCATTCACCTCCGCCTGATTCTTTTTAAGGGCATCTCAAATATCACCGGGTTTCACATCTCTTAACTGAGGGACCAGGCTACTTGCGATACGGCTGGAGCTGTTCGCTCAGTTCCTTCGTCTCGGCATACACCTTTTGGTACAGCGGAAACAGCTCTTCATACCGTGCGACATGCTCCTCTACCGGTTCAAACGTTTTCGCCGGACGGATGAACCGCTCGGCACACGCCTTTAACGAATCAAACCATCCGCAGCCGACCGCCGCAAGCATCGCTGCCCCCATCCCGGGACCCTGCTCATTTTCCAGTTGGACAATGCGAGCGTTAAAGATGTCCGCCTGCATTTGCAGCCACGCTTCGTTTCGCGCCCCTCCGCCAATGGAGACGACGGTGTCGACCGTCTTACCCGCCTCTCGGAAGATAGCGAGGGACTCGTTCAGGGAGAACGTGATGCCTTCCAACACAGCCCGCACAAAATCGTCTCGGGTGTGGGAACTGTCGATGCCGATAAAACTGCCCCGGATAAAAGCATCTGCATGCGGGGTCCGCTCTCCGACCAAGTAAGGGGTGAACAGTAGCCCGTTCGATCCCATTTCGGAGTTCCCTACATGTCTTAACAGCGATTCAAACGGTTCGTTTGGCGCAAACGTCTGTTTAAACCAACTGAGACTGTAGCCGGCGGCTAGTGTCACACCCATCGTGTAGTACGCGTCTGCTTTCCCGTGGTTGAAAAAGTGGACCCTCCCTTTGAAATCCCGCGTTTTGTCTTCTTCGTACGACAAGACGACCCCGGACGTCCCAATGCTGCACAGCGTTGCTCCCGGCGCCAATATGTTCGCTCCGATGGCGCCGCAGGCGTTGTCTGCACCCCCGGCGAACACTTTCGTCTCCTCCCGCAAACCCGTCGCGGCTGCGACGTCGGGGAGAAGGGTGCCGACTAAGGCATGGGGAGCGACAAGGGGCGGGCACAAGCTCTCCGGAAGATCGAAAGCCCGACAAATGCGGCGACTCCACACTTTTTCCGTCACGTCGAGCATGAGCGTTCCCGCCGCATCGGAATATTCACAGTGAATCTCTCCTGTGAGACGGAACCGGACGTAGTCTTTCGGCAACATAAACAGCGCTGCCCGCTCAAAGACATCCGGTTCGTGTTCTTTCACCCACAGCAACTTCGGCAACGTGAAACCTTCCAACGCAGGGTTTTTCGCAATGTCCAACAGCGCATCGCCTAACTCTTCCTCGATATGGCGGCACTGGGCGGTCGTTCGCGTATCGTTCCACAAAATCGCGTTTCTGAGGACGTTTTGCTCCCGATCGAGGAGGACGAGCCCGTGCATCTGCCCGGAAAAACTTAATCCTTCCACATCAGCGGGATCGACATCAGATCGTGTCATCAGCTCTGCTAGAGCTTCCACTGTTTTGCTGACCCACTCTTCCGGGTCTTGTTCACTGTAACCGGATCGCGGCTGGATGAGGGGATAGTCTTTGGACACTTCTTCCTTCACGACCCCGTCCCGACTCACGAGGAGCACTTTCACCGCACTCGTTCCCAAATCAACACCGATCACGTATTGCACCGCATCCATCTCCTTTGTCACTCACGTGTTGACGTCTAGCCTCACGGCGTACCGCAGCTATAAACTGTTCCTCACACAATACGGAAGTCTCCGTCCTACGCCTTTTTCCTTTTGGACACGACATCGATCCAAACGGCTACAATCAGGATGAGACCCTTTACGATGTACTGCCAGTACACATCCGCGTTCAACATGCTCATGCCGTTGTCAATGCTCGCCATGACAAGGGCCCCGATAACGGCGCCGACGATCGTTCCCGTCCCTCCCATCAGACTCGTCCCGCCGATCACGGCCGCCGCAATGGCATCCAGTTCATACATCTCTCCCGCCGCAGGCGAAGCGGCATTCACTCGCGCTGTCAGCAACACGCCGGCGACGGCGGCCATAAACCCGTTTAGGACAAACACCATTAAAACTTTGCGCTTAATGTTGATCCCGGACAACCGGGCCGCATCCATATTTCCGCCGATAGCGTATATTTGACGTCCAAAGGACGTATTTTGCGCGATAAATGTAAAGACAATGCCCAGTAACAGCACTAGAATAATCGGAGTGGGAATCCCTTTGTAAGCATTCATCAAAAAGACAAAGAACAGAGTGAGCAAACTGATCACGGCGACTTTGACGAGATCCGCTGCCACTGGAGGTGTATCAAAGCCGTACGACATTCTCGATTTTCGCCTTCTGAAAAAGACGTACGCCGTACAAACGACGACCAGTCCCCCTAACCCCACCCGACGGACACCGGAATGTAAGATTGCGCAATGCTTTTAAACGAATCCGAGAGCGGGGCGATCGTTTGTCCCTGGGATATGGCCAAAAGCATTCCCCTGAACGCCAACATCCCGCCCAGTGTGACAATAAAGGCGGGAACCATTCTGTAGGCCACCCACCACCCTTGCCACAGTCCTATCAAGATGCCTAACAGAAGGGCCGCTCCAATACTGATTGCGGTATTGAACCCTAACCAGACGTGCAATGCAGCCGCAACACCGCCCGTCAGACCGGCAACCGATCCCACTGACAAATCGATGTGGGCCGCCACGATGACGAGCACCATCCCGATCGCGAGAACAGAAATGACGGACATTTGTCTGAAAAGGTTGGATAAATTCCGATCAGAAAGAAATGCGCCATCAGTCAAAATCGTAAAAATTGCCCAAATCGCGGCCAAGGCTATGATGAGCGCGTACGCCCGCACATCCCATTTTACAAACGACAGTTTATGCGTTTTGGCCGAGACATCTTGAGTTTCTGCTTTCACCTCATACCCTCCCTGTCGCAGCCATCATGACCTTTTCCTGACTGGCGTCATCCTTTGTGAACTCCTGGACGATCCTCCCCTCGTGCATGACGAGGATTCTGTCGCTCATCCCGAGTATCTCGGGAAGTTCGGAAGAAATCATCACGACCGTTACCCCGTCGTCGACGAGGCGGTGCATCAAGTTGTAAATTTCATATTTGGCTCCGACGTCGATCCCCCTCGTCGGTTCGTCTAAGATTAACACTTTCGGTTGTGTCATCAACCACTTTCCCAGTACGACTTTTTGTTGGTTTCCGCCGCTTAACTGACTGAGTTTTGTCTCTAGTGACGGGGTTTTAATGCGTAAGTCGTCCACATATGACTGGCTGTATTTGACGATCTCCTGTTCATTCAAAACGTGCCGTCTGGACACGCGCTCCAGACTGGCCAACGTGATGTTCGCCTTCACGTCCATATCCAAAACGAGCCCAAAACGCTTTCTGTCTTCCGACACGAGGGCCATCCCGTGACGGATGGCGTCATAAGGGTGCTGAACTGTTATCTTCCGCCCGTCCAGGGTGAGCGAGCCTGTCCACTTGCCGGGATAAGCTCCAAACAGTGCCATGGCCAATTCCGTGCGCCCTGCCCCCATTAAACCGGCAATCCCCAATATTTCACCCTTGCGGGCAGTAAAAGAGACCCCTTTTACAACTTCTTTCGTCGGATTTTCCGGATCATACACAGTGAGGTCGTCGACGATTAAGACGTCTTCCTGAACGGTATGTCTGACGGACGGAAACTGTTCTGTCAGTTCCCGCCCAACCATAAGGGATATCACAGTGTCTTCGTCGATATCTGATACAGGTGTCGTCGAGACGGATTGACCGTCACGCAATACGGTAATCGTGTCCGCTATGCGAAAGACTTCATTCAACTTATGTGAAATGTAGATGCAGGAAACGCCGTCTTTGCGCAAGTTGTCCAGAATGGCGAGCAAGCGCTCAACTTCTTCATCTGTCAAAGCGGCTGTCGGTTCGTCTAAGATGAGGATATCTGCCTTTTTCGACAGGGCCTTGGCAATCTCCACCAACTGCTGCTGTCCGACGCCCAGCTGTTCAACAACCGCCGTCGGGTCAACGTTTAAGCCGACCTGCCTGAGCCAGCGGGACGTTTCATAGTACAGTCTGTTCCAATCGATGAGTCCGTTTTTCTTCGGTTCGACACCGAGAAAGATGTTTTCTCCGACCGTCATCTTCTGAACGAGCGCCAACTCCTGGTAAATGATGGCGATACCAGCCTTCTCCGCATCTCGTATGTTGTCAAACCGCTTTTTTTCACCTTTTATGAGAATGTCACCGCTGTATGTTCCGTACGGGTACAGTCCACTCAACACTTTCATCAAAGTGGACTTGCCGGCGCCATTTTCACCACAAAGGGCATGGATTTCGCCCTTTTTTACTTTAAAGCTCACTTGATCCAACGCTTTAACGCCTGGAAATGCCTTCGAAATATTTTTCATCTCGAGCATGACATCCGACATCTGGCTCCCTCCCTGATCACGCCCTGACCCCTATGTGCGTCACTCCACATTAGGCCGTTCTGATTCAGGGACATTCTTGTAGACTTCATCGAATTCGTAGAATCCGTCTTCGATGACGGTTTCCACCATATTTTCTTTGTCAACGGAAATCGGTTCGAGCAGTACGGCCGGAACGTCTACGAGGCCATTGTGAATGGCGTCATCAGTTTCGATGTCCTCTCCCTGGGCTAATTGAACGGCGATTTCGGCCGCTCTTTGGGCTAATTCGTGCAGCGGCTTGTACACGGTCATCGCTTGCGTTCCTTCAACGACACGTTGAACTGCGGCCAGATCGGCATCTTGACCCGAAACGGGAACTTCCCCGCTCAGTTTTTGAGCTGCTAACGCCTCGATCGCCCCTCCTGCTGTCGCGTCATTGGAAGCCACGACCGCGTCCACGTTGTTGTCATTCGCCGTCAGAGCATTCTCCATGATTTTTAACGCTTCCTCCGGCAGCCAGTCTTCTGCCCATTCGTCATGTACGATTTCGATGTCACCGCTGTCGACTAAAGGTTGCAGCACATTCATCTGTCCTTGACGCAACAACTTGGCATTGTTGTCTGTCGGCGCTCCGCCGATCAGAACATAGTTGCCTTCGGGCACCAGTTGACGGATGTAGTCGGCCTGCATTTCTCCCACTTTCTCGTTGTCGAATGAAATGTAAAGGTCAACTTCTGAATCTAAGATCAGACGGTCATAGGCGAGAACCGGGACGTCTGCCTCGTGGGCGGATTCGACAATCGCTGCAGCCGTGCTGGCATTGTGCGGGACGACCACGAGTACATCCACCCCTTGTGTGATAAGGTTTTCAGCTTGTGACAACTGGGTCGCGTCATCGCCGTCGGCCGACTGAACGAGCACCTCAGCTCCTAACTCTTCCGCCTTAGCGGTAAAGATGTCTCGGTCTTTCTGCCACCTTTCTTCTTTAAGAGTGTCCAGCGAGAGACCGATCTTGACCTTTTCTCCCCCTCCTGACTCCTCTGCCGTACTGTCAGGCGAAGAGCAGCCAGAAGCGAGAAACAGCATGGTCACAACCAGCACCGCCCATGTAATCGCTTGAAATCCTTTCAACTTAATCCCTCCCTAAAAAATTTAGAATACCAGTGCATCAATTCTAAAATGCACAGCAAGTCGCTCAGCATGACGCGAAGGAGAATGTTTTTATTTATTTGTATGTTGTACAAACCAAGGGGGCGAGCTCTTTACACGACAAGAAAGCCCCCCATGACCAATCTAATCGACACGCATGATGTACCGATTCACCATCCCTTTCAGCATCTCTTGCCGACCGGATTCATTCCGAATGGAGTCATTTTGGAGCGCGTACGCTTCCAACGTATGGAAATCTGCTTTCCCCGACGTGATCTCCAGCCCGATCCCTTCTCTGAAACTGCGGTAGCGTTTCTCGATAAAGTCTTCCAACACACGGTCTTCAATCAGTTTGTGGGCCGCTTTCAACCCCTTGGCAAAACTGTCCATGCCGACGATGTGAATGTAGAGCAAATCGTCAGTTTCAAAGGATTCCCGCCTCGGCTTGGCGTCAAAGTTGAGGCCGCCTGACCCCAAGCCACCGTTTTTCAAGATTTCGTACATCGCCAATGTCGTGGCGTACAGATCGGTGGGGAATTCGTCTGTATCCCATCCGAGCAACAGATCGCCCTGGTTGGCGTCCACCGACCCCAGCATGCCGTTGATGCGGGCTACGCGCAGCTCGTGTTGGAATGTATGTCCGGCCAACGTCGCGTGGTTCGCCTCAATGTTCAACTTAAAGTGATCCTGCAAGTCGTACTTTTGCAAAAAGGCGATGGCCGTCGCCGCATCAAAATCGTACTGGTGCTTTGTCGGCTCTTTCGGCTTGGGCTCAATGAGAAACTGTCCGTCAAAGCCGATTTCGTTAGCGTACTCGACAGCCATGTGGTAAAAGCGGGCCAAATTGTCCAGTTCCAATTGCATGTCGGTGTTGAGCAGTGTCTGGTACCCTTCGCGGCCGCCCCAGAAGACGTAGTTTTGGGCCCCCAGCTCCTTGGCCACTTCCAGTCCTTTTTTCACCTGAGCGGCAGCGTACGCGAAGACGTCAGCGTTGCACGTCGTAGCCGCTCCGTGAACATAGCGCGGGTGTTTGAACATGTTCGCCGTATTCCACAGCAGTTTGACGTTGCTCGTTTTCATGTAATCCTGAATGCGCGAGACAATCTCATCTAAATTTTGATTTGTCTCTTTAAGCGTATCCCCTTCCGGCGCAATATCGCGGTCGTGGAAACAAAAGAAGGGGACGCCCAACTTGTCAAACAGCTCGAACGCGGCGTCGACACGTGCCCGCGCCAAGTCCATCCCCGTGTACTCATCCCACGGTCTCACCATGGACGGGGCGCCAAACGGGTCAGTCCCGTCAGCGGTGAAGGTATGCCAGTAAGCGACAGAAAAGCGTAAATGCTCTTCCATCGTCTTTCCGCCAACGACTTCTTTCGGATTGTAGTGTTTAAACGCAAGCGGATTGTCTGACTCCGGTCCTTCATACTGAACTTTCGATATGTTCTTGAAATAAGACATGTACAACATCCCTCCATTTGACTCGATTTTATTCAAGCGGCCAACACACTGCCTATTAATAATTTATATATTAAACTAAGTATAAGTATATGGGAGATATCTTAGAGATGTCAACGATAAAATTAATGCTTAACATATCAGTCCCCACGTGTTCCTTCCGTCCGGTGCATGTGTTAAAATGATTTTTAGTTTGTTAGCTAGATAAACTTGGAGGGACATATGGATAAGACACATACGACAGGTGACCTCAAACTCGTCAGGAAACTGAACAAATCGATTGTTTTCAACTTCATTAAAGATCACGGCCCTGTGTCGCGGGCGGAAATTGCCAAGCAAACGTCGTTGAACAAGGCCACAGTTTCTTCCCTTGTGGAAGAACTGATTCACGAGAACTTCGTGCGTGAAATCGGGACAGGCAAATCGTCGGGCGGGAGACGCCCTGTCCTCTTGCTTTTTAACGGAGACGCCGGATCAGTCATCGGAGTGGACCTCGGCGTCCACTACATCTCGATTCTCCTGACCAATTTGAACTGTGAAGTTCTCTGGAGCAAAGAAACAGCGATTTCCCCTGAACTGACGCCCGACGAGATCATTGACACCCTCGTTTCCCTCATTCAGCAAGCCGTCCAGCTGGCACCGCAGACGAGACACGGAATTCTCGGCATCGGAGTCGGCGTTCCGGGTATCGTCGATTACAAAAACGGCTCGGTCCTCCTTGCCCCGAACTTAAACTGGAGAAGGACGCCGCTGAAGCGCATTTTAGAAGAGCACACCAAACTGCCGGTCTACCTCGATAACGAGGCCAACATGGCGGCCCTCGGCGAAAAAATGTTCGGAGCCGGCAACGGATACGACCACATGGCGTACATTAGCTCCGGGATCGGCATCGGGGTCGGACTCATACTGAACGACGAACTGTACCGCGGAGCCGTCGGCTACGCCGGCGAGATGGGGCACATGACCATTGAGCGCAACGGCTTAAAGTGCCCGTGCGGCAACCGCGGCTGTTGGGAAATGTACGCATCAGAGAAAGCCTTTTACATGCGAATGAAAGAAGACTACCGCTTGTCCGATGTGAGCCGCACCTCTTTCTACGACTACGTCAACGAGGCCAACCGGGGGAACGATCGCGTCATTGCCAACTTAAACGAGACCGGCGAATACCTCGGCATCGGGGTGGCGAACATCGTCAACACGTTTAACCCGAACCTGGTCGTCATCGGGAACACACTGGCCGCCGGCGGCAAGTGGATTTTCAACCCGATTGAGAAAACCTTGGCCACACGGGCCCTTCATTTTTCAACGGAACATGTGAAAGTCGTCCGATCCCAGCTCGGGGACCGTGCCTGTGCGATCGGGTCCGTCTCCAGCATATTACAAAATTTGTTCGCCGTGTCCGACAGACCTTCTCCTTTGCCTTAATAGAGACATCTCTGGCACTCAGCGTGCAAAGTTTTACCCTTTCAAGGCGCCTTCGGCGAGACCTTCTACGATCCGGTTACTCAAAATGAAAAAGGCGACCAATATCGGGACGATGCTGATGACGAGGGTTGCACCGATGGCGCCCCAGTCTGTCAAGTACTGTCCGACAAAGTTTTGAATCCCGACCGTCAACGTCTTATACTGGTCCGAACTGATAAACGTGTTGATAAACACGAATTCATTCCAGTTGTAAATCATGTTGATAATGGCAGTCGTCACCATAACAGGTGTCGTCATCGGAAGCGTAATGCGAAAAAAGATGCGGTGAACGGAGCAGCCGTCCATCACGGCTGCCTCTTCCACTTCCCGCGGCAGCGTGTAGTAAAACCCCAGCAAAATCATGATCGTAATGGGAAGGTTAAACGCCGTGTACGACAAAATAATGGACAGCGGGTGGTCGATGAGATTCAGTTTGAGAAAAAAACTGAACAACGGGATCAAGGTCGAGTGAATGGGAATCATGAGCCCGACCATGAACAAGCCGAGCACGAATTTGCTCAGCTTCCACCGCATGCGAGTGATCGCAAACGTGACAAAACTCGCCAGTATCACCGTCAGAACGACGGCGACCGCCGTAATCCACACACTGTTGAAAAAGTAGAGGCTGATATTCCCTTCCGTCCACACTTTCACGTAATTTTCCCACTTCGGATCCGTTGGCAGAGCGAACGGGGACATGCCAAAAATTTCTCGGTTGTCCTTCAAAGAGAAAAAAAACAGCCAGACGAGGGGGTAAACTTGAAAAACTGCCACAATAGCTAAAACGGTGTACAAAATGCCGTATCCTATGCGTTTCACCTTTTCTCATCCTCTTTAATACTGAATGTCTTCGTCCGTAACGGTCAGCTTGCGAATGACCCAGGTCACGACGAGGCAAATCAACAGCAGGCAAAATCCGATGGCACTGCCGTAACCGAAACGAAAACTGGTAAACGCTTCTCGGTACATGTACGACGCCATGACTTCACTGGCGCCGTTCGGTCCACCGCCGGTCATGACGTAAATTAAATCGAAGTATTTCAATGACCCGACGACAGCCAGGACGACCGTCACTTTAATGACTCCTGCAATGAGGGGAATTTTGATTTTAAAGGCCACCTGCAGCGGATTGGCTCCGTCAATTCTCGCCGCTTCGATGAGCGATGGGGGAATCCCCTTCAACGCGGCGTAGTAAATGATGATGTAAAACCCGGCGTACTGCCAGATGATGGGAACAAATATGGCGTACAGCACGATGTCCGGGTCGGCCAACCACGTCGGTGTATTCTCTACCCCCATCATCGTAAGGAAGCTGTTGATCATGCCGTTGTTCGGGTCGTAAATTTTAATCCAAAGCTGGGCGATGGCGACCGATGACAGCAGCATCGGAATCAAGTAAACTTTCCGAAGGAAATCGGCCCCTTTGATATTTCCGGACAACACGAGGGAAATGACTAAGTAGCCCGCCAAACTGATGGTGGAAAACAGAGCGAGTAAAAACGAGTGCAACGTACTGTCCCAAAACTTGTCATCTTGCATTAACTGGGCGTAGTTTTCCAGCCCGACGAACGTCATCTCGCCGATGCCGTCCCACTCCATTAAGCCGTAATACCCCGTTAAGACAATGGGGACGTAAATCAGGGCGAGTACGAGAATAAGCGAAGGCAGAACGTACAAGGCAATGACCAGTTTATTCGACATGACTTTGTTCATCTGTTCTCTCTCCTGACGCGATGTCCAAGTGAATGGAAAAGGGGCATATCGACCAGATGAAGATATGCCCCTTATCGACTTACGATCATGTAAGGTTACTGTTCTTCGTCAAGGGCTTGCTCTTGAACTTTTGCAAAGTCTTCCGGTGTCGTCTCTTTTCCGAACAGCGACTGTATCATGTCCAAGTGCACTTGCGCCGCGCTCGGGCTCATCTGAACATCGGCATACAGCGTAATGTTTGTGGCATTGTTGAGCTCGTTCAAGATGTCAATGTACATTTGCGGCAGGTCTGTGTTGGACGTGTCCACTTTTGTAGCCGGTATGACTCCGGCTTTCGTCACCGATTGCTCGCCCCACTTCTCGACGAAGAAGGAGACAAAGTCCTTCGCCTCTTCTTTTACCGGTGAATTTTCAGCAACGAACAGCCCGACTCCAGGTCCCCCGACATAGCTGTCGATGTCGCCTTTTCCTCCTTCCACGATTGGGAATTTAAAAAATCCGACGGAGTCTCTAAACTCTTGGGGGACATCCTCATTTGTCGTAAAGTTCGGTAGCTCCCACGTCGCCATTAAGTACATGGCCGCCTGTTCGTTCAAGAAATATCCTTTTGCCTCATCGTTGGACAAACCGTTGAAACCTTTCACGAAGGCACCCATGTCCACGAGGTTTTGGATCTCTTCTGCCGCTTCGATGAGAGCGGGGTCTTCGAAAGAAATCGTGCGGTTGATGGCGTTCGTGATCGTTTCCGGCCCACCGATGCGGTCAGCTAAATACATGTACCACATGGAACCGGTCCAACGGTCTTTGTTGCCCAACGTGACGGGCGTCACACCGTTGTCGGCGAGCGTTTGAATCACGTCTTTTAACTGATCGTACGTTTCCGGCACATCGAGGTCGTACTCCTCAAAAATTTTCTTGTTGTAGTAAACGGGGGTGATGTTCAACTCGAGGGGAAGACCGTATGTCGTACCGTCCACCGCGTAAGCTTCCGTCGTTCCCGGTACAAACTGGTCTTGGCCGATGTTTTCAACGACATCGTCTAACGGCGCGAACATGTTACCGTCCACGTACGGTTCCAGAAAGCCGGCCGCCCACGTCATGCCGACATCCGGCAGTTCATTGGAAGCTGACAGCACTTTCAGTTTTTCTTTGTACTGTTCGTTCTCCAGGATCTCTGTCTCAATGCTGACATTCGGGTGCTCCGCTTCGTATTCCTCAATGATGTTACTCACGATTTCGTTGTGCTGTTTCGAACTCCCCGCCGGCCACAGATGCATCAGTTTCATCGTTTTAGCCTCTTCGCCAGGTTCGCTGCTCGCTTCACTGTCGGCCGATTCACCGGCATTTTCCCCAGCGCCACATCCTGCAAGAAAGAGTGACACGACGAGTACAAGCATAATGCCGAATGATAACGTTTTTTTATACATGTGTGGAGTCCCCTTTCGTTTTGTCGCTACGTTCAATTTACCATTTGCTCCACGAATGCGGTAGGTCACGGCGTTTAGGGAAAATGCCACTTTTTTTGGATGGCTGTCACGTGTCAAACGCCCGTCTCCGGTACGCACGGGGGGTAACCCCTTCATACTGTTTGAACAGTTTGATAAAGTACTTCGCCGTGTTGTAGCCGACGGATTCTGCGATTTCCGTCACCGGCATGTCCGTCGACACGAGCAGTTCCTTGGCGTGTTGCAGCCGAATTCTCGTCACGTACTCGCGAAAAGTCATGTCCGTCTCTTCCTTAAACAGCACGCTGAAATAACTGGCGTTCAAGTGGACGTGCCTCGCCACCCGTTTCAAACTGACGTCTTGGTCGTAGTGCTCCTCGACGTAACGCATCGCCTCCTTGATGGACGACCGGATTTTGCCGTCTTCGACCTTGACGTCCATCAGTTTATCGTCGATCACCTTCTCCATCAGGACCGCTCTCATTTGTTTCTCTTTCTCCTTGAGAGCCTCTTCCACCGCCTCAATCAACTTGTACTTGCTGACGGGTTTCAACAAATAGTTCAGAACGCCGAGGCGAAGGGCTTCCTGCGCGTATTCGAATTGTGGGTAAGCTGAAATGACGATGGCCGCGGGATAATCGTCCTGCCGCTTTAACGTTTCCAGTAACGTCAATCCGGTCATTTCCGGCATCCGGATGTCGGTAATTAATAGATGCACGGCCTGGCGCTCGACGACGTCAATCGCTTCTTTACCGCCGGCAGCACTTAAAATGCGGAATTTTCCCTTGGCCCAATGCTCCAACGTCTTCGTTAAACCTTGCCTCGCCCTCGGTTCGTCATCCACGACCAGAATGCTCTGTGAGCTCATCCTTCTCCCCCCCATGAATCGGTATTTCGAATGATACAGACGTGCCTTTTCCAACTTCACTCTGGATGACCAGTCCGTCTGACTCACTGGGACTGTAATAAAGCCGAAGCCGCTTGTGCACGTTCGCAATGGCGATCCCGTTTCCCTTAAAGGGAGAAGCGACCCCCTCCTCCATCGACTGGTAGATCCAGTTCATCGTCTTCCGGTCTATCCCCGGCCCGTCGTCTGTCACGTTGACGACGAGACGTTCTTCGTCCTGCACCTTGTCCACCGTCACGGTTACAAAGCTGTCGCCGGCTTTGTTCCCAGTCCCGTGGACAATGGCGTTTTCAACAAGAGGCTGAATGAGCAGTTTCGGTATTCGCACCCTCTCCCATTCAGCGGGTAACGAGAGGTGCCACTTTAGGCGCTCTCCGAATCGCATTTTCATCAATTGGAGGTAGCGGTCGATGTGCGCCATTTCTTCCTTGATCGTCACCCATTCCCCCTTGGGGTTGCGGCTGATCGTGTAGCGAAACAGTTCAGACATGGCGAGGACGCGTTCAGCCAGTTCTTCTTCGTTTTTTTCTTCCAGGGACCAGTACAGGGCATCCAGTGTGTTAAACAGAAAGTGGGGGTGAATCTGGGCTTCAAGCGCCTTCAACTCCGTCCGGCTGCGGGTCAATTCTTTCTCGTACACCATTTGTATAAGGTGATTCGTTTCTTTTACGAGCTGGTTGTACGTATGATTCAACTCGTTAATTTCCGAGGTGGAAGCGCTGACCGGATTCGTCTTCCACTTCCCTTCGCTCGCCCGCCGCATCGTTTCCGTCAAGCGGACAATCGGTTGGGTTATCATCGTGGACAAAAAGAAAGAACACGCGGAAAAAATGACAAATCCGACGATACCCGCCCCCACAATACCCGTGCGGATCACTGAGATCCCTTGGGTCAGTTGACTGACCGGCGTCAAAATCACAAGCGTCCACCCGGTGACATCTGACGACTGTCTCACCTTCATGTAATCCCTTTCATCAATCGTAACAGTCGCTTCCTCGCTCTGCAGAAACTGGCGGAAGTCCCCGTCAAAATTGGACACGATGGGATGCGCATACTGATCGACTAAAATCGTGTACCCTTCTTCCGCATGGGAAGGGTGGCCGTTATGGAGCTGAAAGTAGTTTTGGCTGATGCGGATGAGCAAATACCCTCCGCCAACAAAGGGTCGGTCGATCAAACTGACGCGCCGAAGGGCGAGAAAATACGCATCGTCTTCAGGGTCTTCCCCTACCCACACGAGGCCCCCTTTGGCTCGTTCGGCTTGTTTCACCCACTGTCGCCCGATGCGGTCTGCCAGCCGCCCGTCATCCAACGGAAGGAGCCTCCGGCCGTCTCGTGTATACAGCTCCAGCGAATAGATGCCGTCTGCAGTGGCCTGTAACGTGTTCACGCTTTTCATGAGTGACTGGCGCTCTCCAAACGCCACCCGTTCTCCTCTCAACTCCCGCAACAGGACCCGCTGGACGCCTTCGTCAGTCGCCACTTGCTTGGTCACCATGTTGATCTGCTCGTAAAGGGATTCAAAACGGCCATTTGCTTCAATGGCCGTTTGTTGCATCTGTTCCTCTGCATTACTTTTGAGTAGCATCGACACTTGGTGATAGGTCAAAACCCCGACTATGAGGAGAACGACAACCATCACACCGACGAAGA
Organism: Novibacillus thermophilus; assembly: GCF_002005165.1. Taxonomy (NCBI): domain Bacteria; kingdom Bacillati; phylum Bacillota; class Bacilli; order Caryophanales; family Thermoactinomycetaceae; genus Novibacillus; species Novibacillus thermophilus. Next base: position 1,969,516 of record NZ_CP019699.1, on the reverse strand, counting down.
CGATCTGGATCTGATTGCGCAGTGTGTTCCACTTACCCAGAATGATCCCCCTTTCCCCTCACCAATCGAGTGAACGCGTTTACAGATCACAGTTACCGGCAGTCTCTAGCTCAACGACGTACTCCTTCCACCTTTTGCGGTCTGTGTGTACCATCCGGTCCAACTGCTTTTCCTCGGCGCCGTTCTAACGCACAGCGCGCCATGTGCCACAAGGGCCTCCTGCCACAGTTCCGGAAAAGTTCTGATACGTCTTTATCCCGCTATGTCGCCCGGGTTCAAATGGCAGTGGCAGTCATACATGGGGGCGTCTTAGGCGTTGTGGTGGCAGGGGTGTCAGCCGTTTCGTTGTCCAGAAGAACGTTTCGTCCGCGAACAGTTCATGCCCATCGCTTCTTTTTTCGCCTCACGCACCGTCGATTTCTTCGTACAGGAAGTAGTCGAAATCAGCGTGAACGTTGGAGCCGGACGTATCTTGGCAGTGCATGCCCACGAAAGCTCCGGTGAAGAAGCCGCCGCCCCGCACGTAATCGTCTGACAGCTTGTAAGAACGAAAAGCGACCGGAATTTCCTTCCAGCTCTGTCTGTCGAAGGAGTAGAAGAACGTGTACGTTTCCGTCCGGACCTCGACTCTCAAGTACACCGCCTCAGCCTCGTCCGGTACCGGGATCAGTTGGCCTGCCAAAGGTTGTGAAAATTGGAAGTTGTCGCAGCGGAGCACATCGATGACTCTTCCCTTTTCCTCGTCCCACGTGATGTGCAAGTAAGTCCAGTTCTCAGTATTATAATAGCACACTAATCCGGCTGCCTGTTGGAATGTCACCGGGCGGAATTCCACTTTCGTCTCGGCGTTAAAGTTGAAACTTTGCCACCTTCTGGCCACGAAGGCTTGCGTAAATTTGGACGTCAGCGATTCGCGTCCGTACAGGCGCAAGTAGCCTCTCCTCTCTTTCAGCGTCATCACGTCTTCGCCGAGGGGGATTCTCAACGTCTGAAAGTGGCGATTCAACGTATCGCTGTCAAAGTGGTCTTTCACTTCGTAGTCCTGCGGCCACTTCACTTCGCCAATTTGCGGTCCTTCAACTTGGAGGGATGGCGCTTTTCCACCTACCACATACGGCCACCCGTCTCGCCATTCCAGCTTCTGAATCGCCGTTTCCCGTCCGAGAGGGCAGTAGCCCCGCTCCTGTATGACGGGTTGTCCTTCCCTGGGCAGCGGACGGCCAGTCAGGTGCACCAGGTACCATTCGTCCGTATGCGTGCGCACGATGGAGGCGTGTCCCGCTTTTTGCAGTGGATGTCTCGGATAAGGCCAACTCGTCAAAATCGGGTTGTCAGGATGGACTTCATACTCTCCCTTCAAGTGCTTGGATCGGGCAATCGTGACGCAGTGCTCGTACCGGGTCCCCCCTTCGGCCGTCATCAAATAGTAGTAGCCATCCACTTTGTACAAGTGCGGCGCCTCTGTCAGCTTGATGTCCGTGCCTTTAAAAATAACGACCGGTTCGCCTATCAACCGCCGCTCTTCGTGTGAGTACTCCTGTAAGGCAATGCCGTAAAAAGGGTGATGGCCGACACGGTGATCCCAGACCATGTTTACCAAATACTTTTTGCCGTCATCGTCGTGAAACAGGGACGGATCGAAGCCGGAGCCGTTCAAGTACACCGGTTCGCTCCACTCACCGTCCACTTCATCACACGTGACTAAATAGTTGTGGCAGTCTTTCCATATGCCGTCAACCTGTTTGACATCCGTGTAGATGAGCCAAAATTGGCCGTCGTGGTAAGAGAGGCAAGGGGCCCAAATGCCGCCCGAATCCGGGTTGCCTTTCATGTCCAGCTGGCTCGTCCTGTTTAACGGCCGGCTCACGAGGCGCCAGTTTTTCAGATCTTTGGAGTGGTAAATCCCGACTCCAGGAAACCATTCGAATGTGGAAACGGCAATATAGTAGTCATCCCCGCGACGGCAAATGCTCGGATCCGGGTTAAATCCTTTCAAAATCGGATTTTGAATCGTGCTCATCCTCAGTATGTCTCCCCTTTTCAGTTCGTTTGTTTATCATACAAATTATTATACACCTCTATTTTACACGCAAACCGCCTAAAACACAACGAATCCTGCTGTCACACATGAGCAGTTTTCTCCGCTCCGGCTTCACTTTTGATGGTCACACTTTCTGTTAGCGGTCCTGACGTCGCCGTCAGTCGAATGTCACCCGCGCGCGAAGTCGACCGGACAACAGCTAGACACCTGCCTAGGTAAGTCCGCCTGCGCTCTCCTTTGTAAGGCTCGTCACTAGACAAATTTCCGTTGTCGACCCCGATCATCTCGCCTTCTCCCTCCACGCGAAAACAGATCTCACATTCGGCGCTGGGAACCGTTATCCCCTCCGCATCGGTCACGGCCACTTCAACGTGCACGAGGTCGTACCCGTCGGCCGCGATGCGGGTGCGGTCTGCTTTCATCGCCAGCCGGGCCGGTCGGCCTGCCGTCTTCAGTTCGTGTGCGCACAGCACACGGCCGTCTTTTTTTCCAATCGCCTTCACGGTACCGGGTGAATACGGCAGATGCCAAACGATCATCCGATCGGAAAAATCCGCCAATCGCTTTTCCCCGTACGATTCGCCGTTCACCTTCAATTCAACACTCTCGCAATTCGTAAACGTCACCATCCGGAGCATTTTTCCTTCAAGGTGCGGAAAGGTCCAGTGTGACGAAAACGGTGGAGATTTCCAATGCTGTTTCCATGCGGGACAGCTTTCTTCACGGTCCGCATCGAACACGGCCATTTGCACGAAAGGCTCGTCTGACCAGAAGCTCTGGTGTAAATAGGATATCGGCTTTCGAAAGCCACACGTGTCAACCAGTCCGAAAGGCCACCCTTTCCACGGGTCGTGTGCCTCCCCGAGGTAGTCAATGCCGACCCAGACAAACTGGCCGACGACATAATCGTGCTTCTCGACGTCGAACCACGGATTGACCGGTTCGAACCCTTTGACCCGGTTGCCGCGACCGCGATAAAAGGGAAACGTTTCCGTCCCGACTATGAGCATGTGCGGCATGGCTTTTCTGTACGACTCATACCACTGTTCCTGGTAGTTTAATCCGAGAACGTCTACGTGCTCAGCTATCTTCTTCGTGTGTTCCACTTTGTCCTCGACAGGGGCATCGCGCAAACGGGGGGGCGAGTTGTGAGGCTCGAGCGCACATGTGACCGGCCGCGTCGGGTCCAGCTCGCGACAGTAGTCTGTGAGCATCTTCAACCTTTGCAACATGGCAGGCTGCCCTTGTTCCTCAACTTCGTTGCCGACACTCCACATCAACACACAAGGGTGGTTGCGGTCTCTAAGCACCGTGGCGCTGAGATCCTCTTTCCACCACTCGTCGAACAGTTCTTCGTAGTAGAGGGATTTCCATTTGTCAAACGCTTCGTTCACGACGAGGAAACCCATCTGATCACACAAGTCTAGCAATTCCGGAGCCATCGGATTGTGGGCAAAGCGGATCGCATTGCACCCCATGCCTTTCAGCACGCGAAGCCTTCGTTTCATCGCGTGAAGGTAGAAAGCCGCTCCCAAACACCCCAGGTCGTGGTGGATGCAAACCCCTTTTAATTTGGTGGGCGTCCCGTTAATCGACAATCCCTCACGGGGGTCCAGCTGGATGTCCCGCACGCCAAACGGTGTGACGTAATCGTCTACCGGCCGCCCATCGCAGTAGAGGATCGTCTTGGCTGCGTAAAGCTTCGGACGATCCGGGGACCACAGTTCAGGCTTCTCAAGGCGAAAGCACTGATCCACTTCCCGGGTTTCCTCTGCTTCCACGGTCGCAGCGGAGGTCACCTCCCCCAGAACAGCCCCTGTGTCATCGAGAATTTCTGTCACGACGGTGCACGTTTTACTCTGACGGTACTGATTGTGAACCGCAGTCCGAATCGAGAGTGTCGCTTCATCTTTCGATATGTTCTTTGCAAAGATGGCTGTGCCCCACTGGGCAACGTGAAGGGGGTCTGCCGCGATCAGCCATACGTTGCGGTAAATCCCAGATCCGGAATACCAGCGGTCCGACGGCATCACTGTGTTGTCCACTTTGACGGCCAACACGTTTTCTCGCTCATACGAGAGATACGGTGTCAAGTCGTACTGGAAGCTTACATACCCATAAGGCCTTTTCCCAATGAAGTGGCCGTTTAACCACACTTCACTGTTGTGGTGAACGCCGTCGAATTGAATGACAACTCTTTTCCCCCTGTCACCGGCGTCTACTGTAAAGTGTTTTCGATACCAGCCTACCGTCCACCTGGGCAAATACCCTTGCATGCTGCCGAACGGCATGTCTTTGTCAAAGGGCTCCTCAATGCTCCAGTCATGGGGGACATTCAATCGCCTCCAATCGCTGTCGTCGAAAGACGAGCGGTGGGCACCTGACAGGTTCCCCTTTTGAAACCGCCACCCTGCGTTCAACCGCTCTTTTTTTCTGATCTTGAGTTCCACTTCTTGCCCTCCTTCCGACTGTTAGACGACGTGGAAATTTTTTTGACCGGGAATATAAAAAATGGGGACACTGGGAAACATCTCCTCCATCAGAGAAGCCAGGTACTGCATGCCAGGTTCTTCACTTTCAGCGTGACCGAGTACGATCAGCGCCCTCCTCCTCCCCTGAAAAACGGCATCCCGGACGTATTCCGGCGTTTCCCATTCCGGGCCTTCTCCGTAAACAAGGACCTCAAGGTCTTCCTCTTCAAAGAGGGGGACGGCGGTGGACCCGCCCCCTCGATACCCCACCAGTAACCCGACGCGGCGACAGCTCATCGACAACTCCCCTACACACCGCACAAAATCGAGGCCGAGTCGCGTTTTCACGTACTCGGCCACTGTGTGGACCGTCGTCGGCGGAATGTTCAACACCGTCGCCGTTCTAGATTTTTTCTCAACGTACGCCTCCCACTTCAGGGACCGTACCAATCCTTCGGCAATGCCGTCCGGACGATAGCGATGCCAGTAATCGTGAAACCGGTAAATGGCGAGCCCTGATTCTTTGATGAGTCTCTGCTTCGCTTCCATAACGTCACTGCCTTTGTAAGATGGGCGATCCCAGTGGCTGTGAAACACGCCTTCATGGGCAACCATGAGGTTGGCTTCCAAGGCAACGGCCTTTTGGATGGCATGTTGCGTCGGCATAAACGTCACAGCGATTCCTGACACTTCCATATCCGGCGAACCGAACTTCAGCGTATCGACCGTATTCTCAATGGTCCCTACAGGGCGCGTAAGGCGTTCGATAACGGTTTGCACCTTTATTCCCACACCTGCCACTCCTTCCCAAGAAACGAGTTCAGCGTCTCAGACGCCGGCGTAAGCCATAAAACCCCCGTCAACGGGAATCGTCGTCCCTGTCACGAAACCGCTGGCCTCATCGTCAATGAGCCACAACAGAGTGCCTAGTAGGTCTTCCGGCTTTCCCAACCGCTGCATGGGCGTGTGGGCCAAAATTTTTGTCAATCTTTCCGTAGGCGAGCCGTCGGGCCTCATCAGAAGTGACCGGTTTTGCTCTGTCAAGAAGAAGCCAGGGGCAATGGCGTTGACGCGTATTCCCGCCTCTGCCAAATAAACGGCCAGCCACTGAGTGAAGTTGTCAATGGCCGCTTTAGCCCCGCTGTATGCCGGAACTTTTGTCATCGGGCTCGGGGCACTCATGGAAGAGATATTGACGACAGTGCCCTTTTTCCCCAACATGCGCTTTACGAAAATTTGCGTCGGGATCAGGGTTCCAATGACGTTCAAGTCAAACACTGATTTAAACCCTGAAGCCGTCAAGTCAAAAAACGTGGTGACGGCTTCGTCTTCCACGTCTGAAAGGGACAAAGTTTCATTCGTCGTGCTTCCTTTAGGATGATTGCCGCCAGCCCCGTTAATGAGGACGTCGCACCGGCCGTACCGCTCAAATACGATCTCATCGGCTCTCTTCACACTTTCCACGTCCAGCACATCGCACTGAATCGGTATCGCCTCTCCCCCTGCCGCCTGGATCTCGTTCGCCACTTTCTCCGCTTTTTCGTATCCTCTGTTCAAGATGGCGACTTTCATTCCCTGTCTGGCCAACTCTTTCGACATGCACCCGCACAACACTCCGCCGCCTCCCGTGACAACAGCGACTTTGCCTTTTAAGGTGCCGTGGATGGGATTCACTTTCGAACCTCCTCTCATTCGGCCCCGGCGCTCTCCACCGGTGAGTTCGTCGATCTTTCTAACGCATCCCATATGCCCCACAAGTACATAATGCCCAGCGCCCGGTCGTACAGGCCGTATCCGGGCCGCGCCTGTTCCCCCCATATCGTCCGCCCGTGATCTGGGCGAACGTACCCGGTAAATTGGCAGTCGTGATAAGCTTTCACGATGCGATAAATGTCGAGGGAGCCGTCTTCACTCCGATGCGACGTTTCGATAAAGTCGCCGTTTTCGTAAATTTTCACATTGCGAATGTGCGCGAACGGAATTCGGTCTGCAAACTCTTCCACCATTTCCGGAACATTGTTGTCCGGATTGGCGCCGAGGGACCCGCTGCATAACGTAATACCGTTAGACGGGCTGTCGACGAGTTTGAGCAGCCTTCGGATGTCTTCTGATGACGTCACAATTCTAGGCAACCCGAACACAGGCCACGGCGGATCGTCCGGGTGCATCGCCATGCGGATGCCGTGCTTTTCGGCAACAGGTACGATCCGCTCCAAAAAATACTGCAAGTTGTGCCACAAGTCTTCCTTTGTGACGCCGCTGTACGCTTCAAACAGCTGCTTCACGTATTTCAGGCGCTCCGGTTCCCAACCTGGCATCACGTGGTCCGGGTTGTGCGCGATGGCGGCGACGAGTTCTGCCGGGTCCATATGGTCCAGTTTGCGCTTCTCGTAAAACAAGGTCGTCGATCCGTCGTGCATGCGTTTGTACAAGTCCGTCCGAATCCAGTCAAAAACGGGCATAAAGTTGTAGCAAATGACTTTCACCCCAACCCGGGCCAGCTTTTCAATCGTCCTTTGGTAGTTTTCGATATAGCCGTCTCTGGAAGGGAGGCCCAGTTTGATGTCCTCGTGCACATTGACGCTTTCCACCACCTCGATGTGCAGACCACATTCGTCTGCTTGACGCTTCACCTCTAACATTCTGTCCATCGGCCACTCTTCTCCGGCCGGAATGTCGTGGAGCGCCCACACCACTCCCTCCACTCCCGGAATTTGCTTAACGTGCTGCAACTCCACACGGTCGTGATCTTTTCCAAACCAGCGAAATACCATTCTCATCTATGAAATCTCCTATCAAGATCGTATTCTATTTGTAGATCGTCCGGTTTTTTTCGTCGGGGATACCAGATTTCCGGTAAAAGTAGGTGTTGATCTGGTCGCGCCACTCCCTCGCATTTGCCAGTTGCGCCTCCAACCTTTCCTCTACGTTGTGAAATCTCAGAGCGTCGATTTTACCTTTCAGCTTTCTCCACCCTTCTCTTAACGCCTGGACTTGTTCGACACCTTCAAAGTGCGTGTTGTAAATGTGTTGAATGACGGTTTCTCCGGACTTCAGCCGGTGCGTGTACGGAACGTGGTGAAAAAACAGTAACAACTCGTCGGGGCACGTCTCCAGCGATTCGTACATTTCAGCGTTCGGCGAAAAATACTGAGCCGTAAACCCGGTGCCGGTTTGGACGGTGCGGTCCACCCCGACACCGTCCCGGTCGGCAAAATGATACGTGCCCCAAACGGAGTATTCGTACCCGTCCACGTTCGGTCCGTAGTGGTGGCCAGGGTTGACCATCCATCCGACACCCAGGGGAGCGGTGTAGTTTTCGTAGATGCGCCAAGACTCACGCAGCATCTTCGAAATTTGTTCCACAACAGACGAGTCGTGTCCAAAGGTCAAGCGCACCCATTCGTCTGTCACGTCTTCAATCCGCATCTCCGGATTCCACGCCAGTCGTCCGTACCCGTACAAGTTGGCCTGTGCCAGCGTGTGGCCGGTCCAGTTCAGATCGCGCCCGACGTTAGAGACAGCCGCCATACCGCTGTGCGCGTAGTTGAACAGAGAACCGTCAACGACGGATTTAACTGTTGAGCCCTTGCCTCTGGCGTACGTGTCAAAGTCCAAAATTTCTTTCCACTGGGGAACGAGGTAACACAAATCTTTTTGCTGTCCGGTATACTCCTGTGTTATTTGAAGCTCGATGACTTGATTCGTCTGCGGCATCGCACCAAAGAGCGGCGACACCGGTTCCCGCACCTGAAAGTCCATCGGGCCGTTTTTTACTTGCAAAATGACGTTGTCTAGAAAGGCTCCGTCCAGCGGCTTAAAGTGGTCGTACGCCGCCCGCGCCCGATCCGTCGACCGGTCGCGCCAGTCCTGCTGGCAGTCGTATACGAAGCAGCGCCAAATGACGAGGCCGCCGAACGGGCGCAACGCTTCCCCGAGCATGTTGGCCCCTTCGGCATGATTTCTTCCATACGTGAAGGGACCGGGCCGGTGTTCGGAATCGGCTTTGACGAGAAATCCGCCGAAATCCGGAATGAATCGGTAGATGTTCGCCACCCTCTCGCTCCACCACTCCCGGACGGCGGGATCGAGGGGATCGGCAGTGGACAGTCCGCCAATTTCCACTGGACTGGCGTAGTTGATGCTCAAAAAGATTTGAATGCCGTACGCCCGAAAGAGATCCGCCACGCGGGCGACTTCAGGCAACCAATCTTCCGTAATCAAGCGCGTTTCCACTTTTCCGACGTTGACGTTGTTCACGGAAATGGCGTTGATGCCGACAGAGGAGAGCAGTCGGGCGTAATCTTCGAGGCGCTCTAGGTTGTCCGCGAATTTCCCGTTCTCGAAAAAAATAGACTGCCCCGCATAACCCCGCTCGACGCTGCCGTCCATGTTGTCCCAGTGGTTGATCATCCTCACGTTGTTCCTCGAGCCTTCAGCGATTGCTAATTCGTCCACGGGTTTTCGTAGCTGCATCAGTCTCAACAAATGGTGGACGGCGTACAAGGCACCTCTGTCTGTCTTTCCCAACAGCAACAGAACACCTCCGCCTACGTTTGCCGTTTGGATGACGTATCCGTCATCGGGCAAGTGGGGAAAGGGGTTCGTGCGAATACCGTAGTCCTCGAGCGAAACCTGGTCCTTCGTCCCGATGATCAGCGTCGCATCTCGCGTGATCCGGTCAGAGACAGTCGGCTCTACCCCGATCATAGACGTCATGCCTCTTACGCATTCGTTTGCAGCCGACTGCAAGACGGGTGAAACGCCGCCGACTGCCACGCGTTGCCCGTAAGAAGCATAACGCTCGACGAGAGATGCATCGTCTATCTCTTTATACTGCAACCAGCAAGCGTAACTCTCTTTCCATGCAGAATCCATATGTATCATCCCTCTCACCTCTTCTCCCGGGCGTCAAGATCAATATGATGTGATCAGGGCATCGTCCAGGCCGACGTAACTGTCGGTCTCATCCCGAACGGGCACAATTTCAATGAGTGTCACTTCATTTTTCGTCAGTGTCACATCGAGTGTGACAAAACCCGCTTCACTTTTGGCGCGCGCCGTCCGCATGAGCGGCTGGGCTGCCTGACGCAATGTGTCCACCATGCTGTGACTCGGAAAGCGCGGCCTCCCCATCTCTTTCCACGTTTTCCACGGGTTGGCGTGTTGTTCGTCCACTGTCTGGCGCTTAATGAACACGTCGTCTGCCGGCGCTGGAATGACGTAAGAGATGGTCTTGTCAAACCCGTCTCCCTTTTCGGTCACGAGATTCCAGGCGACGAGGGCAATGGTGCCGTCCGACTTTCGCGTGACAACGGTCTCACGGTCGCGGTACAAACGCTCTTCCCCTAAAGCGTTGAAAAAAGCGAACAAGTGGAACGTCGGTTTCGGAACGCTGCCTAAGCCGATCATCCCGAACCCGCCGTGAAACTGGGCGCGCGGCACATCCCTCTCCTCAAACACATCGCTAAACGTCCAATACGAATACGTGTCGGCGTAATCTCCTCCTTCGCTTAAAATGCGCGCCAAATAAGCGGCATTGCATACCGTGTCGTGGATCGGGTTCACCGGGCTGTACGATGTGTTGTATTCCGTGATGTGCAAAGGCAGTGCAGGAAACGGCGACGCCTCGATCAACGCCCGCACACTTTTGAACTCGTTGAGCATTTTTTCTGGTTCCGCCAGTTCCTGGTAGTAATAGTCCGGCGTCACTTTGTGTGGCTCCCTCGACGTGTACGCGTGCCTCGTCACGAAATCCACCGGAACGCGCTCTCGATGGCAAAATTGGAGAAAGTCGACGATCCACTCATCAGACCCTCCACATATGGCCGGCCCGCCGACTGGAATGTCCGGGGTGACGCTTTTTATGGCGTGTGCCGTGACCTGGTACAACTTAAAATACTCTTCTTTATCGGCGCCTTTCCAAAAATCGACGAGATTCGGCTCATTCCAAATTTCAAACGGCCACTTTACAACTTCCGCCTCGCCGTAGCGTTCGATAAAGTGGGAGACGACGGCTTTGATGAGTGACGCCCACTGCCCGTAGTCTTTCGGAGGAGTCACATTGGCCTCCCAGGCGAAGAGCGTCTGTCCTCCTGAAGCCAGCAGCTTCGGCATAAATCCGACTTCGACAAAGGGGCGAACCCCTAATTCCAAGTAAGCATCCACAATGCGGTCGATGTAAGTAAAGTTGTAAAACGGTTTCCTCCTTCCCTCTACCTCTATTTCCCTGTAAATGCCGACATCGTCGTGAAGCAACCCGTGACCGCGGATGTACTGAAAGCCAATCGCTTTCTGAACGAATGCTAGGTGGTCTAAATACTCCTTTTGCAACGCAAGACCCAGGCGACCGGTCCCGATCACTTTTTTCCATTTTTTTGGATACGCTTGGGGAACCGTGTGCTGATCAACGACAACTTTTTTCATCTACTCCCTACTCCCCCTTGTTTCTGTCATTTAAAAAAATCAGGATTACTTTGTTTTAGAACGTCCTTTTCGACGACAGCTAACCTTAAATGCTCCCGCATCACGTTGACAGCTTCTTCTGTCTTTTTGCTCTTGACTAAAGATAAAATGTCTTTGTGCTGCGACACGATAATGTCCCAATCGAGGGCAGAAGCCAGACGCAGTCTTCTCAGCCGGTCAAAATGCGTGTTCATCTGCTGCATCAGCTTCCAAGCCCTCGTTTTGTGACAACCGTCAAACAAAATGCGATGAAATTCGTCGTCCAGTTCGTACAGCTTTGCATAATTCCCTTTTTCCTCGCACAACGTCTGCATCGTGACGTTCGTCTCCAATTGAAAGACGTGTTCTTCGGGAAATTGAGCACAGGCTAGCCGGACGATGCCCGTTTCAATCTGCTCCCTGACAAACCTTGCCTCCTCCACGTGTTCGAGGTCGATTTTGGACACGAAGGTGCCGCTTTGGGGATAGACGTCCAAAAGCTCCTCTTCCGACAACTTCAGAAACGCTTCCCTGACGGGTGTCCTGCTCACGTTCCACTTTTCTGAGATGTCCTTTTCTGAAATTCTCGACCCGGGTTTTAACTCTAAGTTCACGATTTTCTTTTTTAATTCGGTGTAAATGTAATCTCTCGTCAGTCCCCCGGTCCTGTGTTTAGACGATACAGGCGCCATACGTTCACCCCTTCGTCATCGTGCTAGACAATGTACAGAACAACATCCTGGATGGGGCTTGTGTCGCACAACACCCATCAGTGAATGTCTTTCGTCATGCCTCTCAAGTCGTGTGGCCCTCCATTTCGTGTCTTTTAATAAAATTCAGTTTGACATCATGCATCACCTCTTGACTGTTCCACATCAACAGAAAACCGACGGGACTCGCCAGGAACAAAATGATCAAATCCACTGTCACACTCATGACGAACAGCGTGATGAAGATGATCGCCGCGTTTCCAATCGTCGCCCGCCGTTTCTTAAAGCTGTAGTAAACGGAAAGCCGGTAAACATCCCGGACTCTGAATTTAAATTTTGCATTGATCGGAAACGCGTAAAGGGACCCGACTACAAACAAGAGCAAAATAACCGACAACACCGCCCCTAACATTTGATTGGCAGTCGACGGTTCGGAATTGTAGTAGTGAATGTCCACAACGAGGATGAACAAAATCGCGAGCATCGGCAACCACATTCTCATCGTGTCTTTCAGATTTACCCTGTAGCCTCGGAAAAAGTCTGCTGTCGGAGAAAGACTTTTTTCACGCACCAACTTTTCCATGGCGTAGCACAGCGCAGAGAAGGCAGGACCCGTCGGGATCAGTGCCAGAAAGTAAAGGGCGAGATTGGATACTGTCGGCTTCAGCGTCAAAACAGCAAGCAACAATAAGATGTTCGCCATCCAAAAGTAGCAGTTGGTGAGCAGCAGCCAGTAAATGTAATTCGTGACCGTGTACAGAATCCCTTCTCCAAACTCCTTTTTCTTTCCCATGACCCCAGCCTTTCTCATTAAGATTGAACGGGGAAATTGGCGTTTGCCAATTCCCCTCCCTTACCGATTCCATCAATCTTTATTTTTTTGGTACACCTCGTTCGCCAGTTCAACGTACTCGTCCATTCCTTTGCTCTTAAGCTCCTCGACGTACGCATCCCAATCAGACATATCCCGTGCTCCAATAATGAACTCAAAAGTTGCCGTCTCTGCTGTGTCGATCAAGGGCGTACTCAGCAAGTTGGCTCTCTCCAGCTCAGTTTGACTGTATTTAATGGGGGGATTGGGCATAACCAACTCTTTCGTCGTCAACATGTCTTCCTGAAACTGGAGTTCTTCTTCCAGCATCATGGAATGGAGCAACTCTGTCGTTCCCCCGTATGAAAACACGCCATTGGAGAATCCGTAATCTAGGCGCAAATCTTTCGACCCCGAGGGATTCAACCCGTTGTAATCAATGTCGTCCATTAAAACCCTCGTGCCGTCACTCTCTTTCGTGTACGTCACTCCTTCCACTCCCCATTTAGTAAACTCTTGGCCTTCATCGCTGTACCACAGCCAGTCGATAAACTGAAGCATCGTGATGAAGTGCGGGTCGTCTTTTGCTTTCGCTGATATGGCAATGCCGTTTTCCAACTTGGAACCGCCGATCAGATGTCCTTTCGGGCCACCTGGAACCGTAATTTTCCTTATCTCGTAGTTATCTTCACCGAGAATCTGATCCATGTCGTCGCGGTATAAGTTAATCGTCTGGGAATTCGTGTTGATGACGAACGATTTTCCGTTCACGAATTTTTGGATCGCCTGGTCGTCGTCCTGGGTCACACTTTCTGGATCGAGTAATCCTTTGTCGACGAGGCGTCTAAAATACTCGACCATGCTTTTGTACTCTTCAGTGGCAGGCGCAAAGACAAACGCGTCGCTCGCTTCGTCGTATTTCAGTCCCGATCCGAGTCCCCATCCTGCGACCGTTCCGAAGGTAGGCGCTGCGATGTTTAGCGTGCTCTTCATCTCCCATCGGTCAGAGAAAGGAATCACATCGGGGTACGCTTTCTTCATTTCTTCCAAGACGACTTCCAGTTCATCCCACGTCTCAGGCTCTTCCAGTCCGAGCTCTTCCAGAATGTCTATCCGCATCGCCAGCGTGTAGTCGGGCCACACATTTTCGTGCATTCCAGGCAACACGTAAAACTTTCCGTCTTCCTGTTCCAATGTTTCCAGAAACGGCCCCATATCCCACTTCTCAGCTTTGTCTTTGAAATGCGGCATGTAATCGATGTAGTCACTGACAGGAAGGATGGCCCCCGATGCTGCAAACGGCGTTTCCTCTCCAGGGTACGTCTTGGGGATGATATAGGGCGCATCCCCGCTGCTGATCAACAGACTCCGCTTTTCAGAGTAGTCACTCTGCGGCACGACGGTCAGATCAAGGGAGACGTTGGTCCGCTTTTCAATCTCCTCAAATAACATCCAGTTCTCGTCCACGGGATAGATTGGGTTGTCAAGGTACATCATGCTAAAGGTCACTTTGTCCTTCGCTTTAAACGTATCCCCCACCCCGTAGTCCTCCATCGCCAAACTGTCCGCTTCAGCTGCATCTTCTTCAGTGTCTGCGTCATCTGCTTCCCCACTGCTGCAGGCAGATGCAGAGGCTACGAGCAAGACTATGGCCAGCACAAACATCAACATGTTCAGCCGACTGGTGGACTGCTTTTGCATACATCTTCCCCCTCATTGTAATTTTTCTAAAATCTGCTGCCAAAGCTCTTAACTCCACGCCATGCTAAAGATGATCGCATCACCCCCTTAACCTTTCACAGATCCGAGCATGACACCGGATACAAAGTACTTTTGAATAAAGGGATACACACTGAGTATCGGCAGCACCGTGAGCACCATCGTCACGGATTTGACGTTGGAAGCAATTTGGACCAGGTCGTCGGCACTGGTAGCTCCTGTCGTCAAGCTGTTTTCAGTTCCGGCGATCAAATTTCTCAAGTAGATGGTGACGGGAAACAATTCCTTTTTATCCAGATAGATAAACGCCGGAAACCACGAGTTCCAGTGTGCGACGGCATAGAACAGGATCATCGTCGCCATAATCGGCTTCGACAGGGGCAGAATGATTCGAACGATCGTGTTGTAAGTGCTTGAGCCGTCGATAATGGCAGCGTCTTCAAGCTCTTCAGGTATGTTTTGGAAAAACGTTCGCATGATGAGCATATTGAAAACGTTAATCGCTCCCGGAACGACGATCGCCCACATCGTGTTTCCAAACCCGAGGGACTGTATCAGGACGTAGTTTGGAATTAACCCCCCGTTGAAAAACATCGTAAACACTGCAAACATCGTAAAAAACTTTCTGCCTAACAACCGCTTTCGGGACAGCGCGTACGCAAACATGGACGTCATCACGATGGAGATTGCGGTCGCTGTCACCGTGTAGACGACCGTGTTTTTGTAATTGATCCAGAACATTTTATCGCGAACGATGACTTTATACGTTTCGACATTGAACCCCTTTGGGATCAAGTTGACGTTTCCGGCGTTTATTTCCGCTTGTGAACTGAAAGACTGGGCGACGATATTCAAAAAAGGGTAGAAAGTGAGGTAGACGATGACCAACAAAACGATCACGTTCAACACTTTAAACATTTTGTAACTTAGCGATTCCTTCAACTGGACCCCCCCTACCACAAACTGTTGTCGGTCAGTTTTCTGGACAGGTAGTTAGCAGAAAAGACTAAGATCAAACCGACGACGCCTTCGAACAGGCCAATCGCTGTCGCGTAGCTGTAGTTTCCGGACTCAAGGCCTACCCTGTAAACGTAAGTTGCAATGACGTCCGACGTTTCGTAGTTGAGCGGGTTGTAAATCAGCAGTATTTTCTCAAATCCGACCACCATGATGTTGCCAATGTTTAAGATCAAGAGCGTCATAATCGTGGGGGTGATCCCCGGAATGGTGATGTGAATCGTCTGTTTCCACCGGTTCGCCCCGTCCACCTTGGCGGCTTCGTACAGTTCATCGTTAATGCCCGTTAGTGCCGCCAAATATAAAATGGCGCCCCACCCAAGGCCTTGCCAGATTTCAGACGTAATGTAAATCGTCCGGAACCACTCTGGCTTTTGAATAAAGCTGATCCGTTCGCCTGTCAAAAACTCCACGAGATTGTTGAGGGACCCGTTGATCGCCGTAATTTCTAAAATCATGCCGGCTACGATGACGATGGAGAAAAAGTGCGGCAAATAAGACGCCGTCTGGACAAAGCGCTTGAATTTTCCCATCGGTTTTAATTCGTTCAGCAGAAGGGCAAAAACAATCGGAGCCGGAAACGTGATAATGAGAGTCAGACCGCTTAAGATCAACGTGTTTTTGAACACGTGCCAAAACGTGGGGTCTTCCAAAAACATTTTGAAGTAGTGCAAGCCGACCCATTCTTCCCCGTACAGACTTCCACCAGGGACAAATCGTCTGAAAGCGATAACGTTCCCGATCATGGGGCCGTACTTAAAAACAAGCAAGTAAACGATCGGCAGGACGAGCAAAGAGTAGAGCTGCCAGTCTTTCCTGACAGTCTTTAAAACCCTTTTCCAACCTGGCTCTGGTTGCCACCTAGCATCAGCGGTGTGCGTCGCAACGTGCTGATCCACATATTGTCACTCCTTTTGTCTCATATACCCTCACCCCGGGCAGCAGCCATTTTGACGTCACGCAGCGTAGCAGATCATAATCATATGTTTATTAAACAAACATAGTGTGAAAAAATGAGCGCTTACAATGCGAGCCTTCTCCCTGCATGACATACTAGTATATTAGTTAATCTAGTTTTATTATAG
The DNA here is from genome assembly GCF_002005165.1 of Novibacillus thermophilus. Lineage (NCBI taxonomy): Bacteria > Bacillati > Bacillota > Bacilli > Caryophanales > Thermoactinomycetaceae > Novibacillus > Novibacillus thermophilus. The sequence goes on along the minus strand of NZ_CP019699.1, from coordinate 1,953,218 downwards.
CTGCCATTTTGTGTATAATCAACACTTTTTTTAATGTTTGTTTCCGAAGGTTCGCGATGCATCTCTCGCCGTTCTCCCAGCGCGTACAACGAACGTAACTAACATAAATTGGAAATGAAATTTATCCAATATCTAAACAAAGGGGGGTGTCCATGGAAGTCCGAGCAAGAAGTGGACGCGGTTCGGAATTCAATCCTGTCGAGGACAGGAGATGAACGGTTCATGGAAGGACAATACAGCGGATTCGACATGTTTCACTTTACGGTTACCAGACAGAGTATAAAATTTAAAAGAAAGACAAAGACTCCACGCAGAACATTAGAATATTCAAAAAGTAAACAGCAGAATAAAAACTGAAAAACTTCCCTCCTTGCCCGATGACAGCGCGATACAGGCCCCGGCACCGTAACTCGGTGGCTTTATATTAAAATATAAAAATATATTTGTAAGAAAAATACAAACAGCTGTTTCTCGTGGAACAAAAGGGTGAATTTCATAAAATTATATTTCTATTAAAAAATATTTTACTAGATTGTTCAGCAGCCTTATCTGAACTGTCGAACGGTGTCATGACCACGTTCCGCAATACCAGCGATCACCCTTTTTCCCGCTCCCGGCGCAGCACGGTGAGGGCGGAACGGAACTCTTCTGCGGAAATCAAGCCCCACTCACTGTACAGTTCCCGCAGTTCATCTTCCATCAGATCCAGGTCACCCTGTCGGTCGCCGGTATATATCAACGTGCCGTATCGTTGCAGAAATTTCCGCACGTCGTGTACAGTCTGCATTTTATTCTCCATGCGATCGCATCCCGTTATTTCACTTTTCTTTTTCTACGTTATAATAAAAGGACGGATAAGAATCAAGGGGGGAGGATGGCGCTGATGAAACGCGTAATGTTAAAAGATAACCCCGTACAACTGACTGCCGAGAAACAGATGATCGTCAACGGGCGTGACGTCCGTTCCCCGATCCATAAAGTACAAAGCATCGAAGGCGCCCTTTCGCTGCTCCACTTGAACGATGACCAGTATTTGCTCGTGATGAAGGATATACCGTACGCCGTCCTCATTGAAAGCAAGCGGGAACTTGAGGAAAAACCGCTGAAGGCCTATTTTACCGACGAGGAGGCATAACTTTGGATGATTCGCAGTTTATTCAAGTCAAATCGCTGGAAGGAGAACTCTTGTACACACAGAAACGAAAACGACTGGGCTGTACGCTTACGACTAAAGAGTTGATTATCCAACAGCCGCATACGACTTACCACATGCTGTTAGACGACATTATCGGGATCATCCCGTTCCAGTTAGAAAACACGTCCCGACCCATCGGCATCGTCGGCGAAACCGAGATCGTCACCCGTTTTCCCAGACAGTACTATAAAGTAGCCGTCCGCGAGCTCTATGTCATCAAACGGAACGGGATACTTCAACGAAACGACGCCCACTTGATCGTTCCGTTCAACCGGCGGTTTATGGACAAGATGGCCGAACACAGCGGCTTGACCGTCTTGCCCGTTTAACGGACTACCGGTATTCGATGTACGTAATCTCTTTCTCCAGCTCTTTCAGTCCCTCATTGGCATGCAACACGATGACAGGGACGATGTCATCTTTCGTCGTGTCGGACAGCGAGAGCCGCACTAATTTCATGTCGTGGTAAATGAAGGAAAAGTCGATTTTGTGCTGGATGGACTTGTTTTGATTGATTTGCCTGTCTACTTCCTCTAGCTGGTCTTGCAGTTGATCTAGTGTTCGCACAATCTTTCGCTTCGTGTCCGTTCCCAGTTTGTAGTTGGAATAGTTTTCCACAATCAGTTTGTACGTATCCGAAATGTCACTGAGTACTTCATCTCCTCCGGCGTCTTTGTACGCCTGGATATAGCGCATCGTTTCCCGCTCATGGTAAAAATGCGTGGCGACGACCGTCAGGACGATGACGACTGCGTAAATACATCCGATTTTCGACCATCGCTTCAGTTTGCCTTTCAATTGTCGACCCACCCCCGCCTGTACACCTGTGCTACATATATATGGACAGGGCGGAGGGATATGCCTAACCGAATCTAGTCAAACACTTTTATACGCGTCGTGTATCGTTCCAGTGTCTCCCGGTTGACGTCAAAGCCGATGCCCGGTCCATCCGGCACCTTGACGACCCCGTGGTCCATCGTCACTTCAGGTGAAATGATGTCTTCCACCCAGTAGTGACTGGATGGCGCCGTATCGCCAGGCAACGTGAAATTGGGCAGAGTCGTCAGCGCGATGTTGTGCGCCCGGCCGACTCCGGCTTCTAACATGCCGCCGCACCAGACGGGAATGTCGTGCTTTTCACAGAGGTCGTGTATTTTTTTCGACTCCGTCAATCCGCCCACACGGCCCAGCTTGATGTTGATAATCCGGCAGCTTCCCAGTTCAATCGCTTTTCTGGCGGCATCTGCAGACACGATACTCTCATCGAGGCAAATGGGCGTCTCCACCCTTTTTTGCAGCACGGCATGGTCTACAATGTCGTCGTGGTTGAGGGGCTGTTCAATCATCATCAAGTTAAATTCGTCCAGCTTTTGTAAGTGTTCGACGTCCTCAAGCGTGTACGCCGAGTTCGCGTCGGCCATTAAGGGAATGTCGGGAAACGCTTTGCGTATCTCGCGCAAGACGTGAACATCTTTCCCGGGCTTTATTTTTACTTTAATTTTTTTGTAGCCCATCTCCAGTTTTTCTTCGATGATGTTCAGTAAGGTCCCCACGTCAGGCTGAATTCCAATGCTGACCCCCACTTCGATTTCAGACTTTTGCCCGCCTAACGCCTCCCGCAGCGTCATCTCGTTGTTCTTCGCATAGAGGTCCCACACGGCAGTCTCCAGCGTGGCTTTAGCCATGTTATTTTTCCGGATGTCTTGAAACCACTCTGAAACCCGGTCGGGGTGATCGATCTCCTTTCCTAGAAGGCGGGGAATGAGAAAGTCTTCCAGCATGTGCCAGTTGGTCTCAGTCGTCTCTTCACTGTAAGCAGGGGTGTCATCTGCCACCGATTCCCCCCATCCCACATGGCCGTTTTCGTCCACGACTTCAACGAGGCAAAACATTTTGTCCTGCATCGTTCCGAAACTCGTAGTAAAGGGAGCTTTTAATCTCATGCTCACCTTTCTCAGTACGATTTTGGCAGGCTTGACCGGAATGTTACGCATACGCGTTTCTCCTTTCATCACGGTTCTTTCCCATCGTTTTCAAAACGGCACAGGTTAATATTTTAACGCCTGTGAGAACAGCTTCGCGGTTAAACGTCATCCGGGGATGATGCAAGCCCGGCTGAAGGTCGCAACCGAGACCCAACATCGTCGTTTTGAGTTGAGGCCGCTTTACCCCATAGTAATGAAAATCTTCTCCGCCCGTCGTCTCCAGGGGACGGACACAATGTTCTGGGCCGAGGACTTCTTTGATCGCCTCAGCCATATACGCGATCGCTTGCGGATGCGGTTCGGCTGCCGGCAACTCCGCCGCACGAGTCAGCCGGATGTCCGCTCCGTAAAACTGTGCCGTCGCTTGAACCGCCTTTTCCACTTTTGCCTTGATTTCCCGCATGGTATCATTTTTTTGAGCGCGGGCGTCTATACTGAAAGAAGCATTTCCCGGAATAACGTTCCCGCTTTCACCCCCTGCTATAAACTTCGTCACTTTAACGGAATGGGGCACTGCCGGGTCCACGTGAATATGGGCCAGTTTGTGCACGAGGGACGCTCCGACTTCGATGGCGTTGATCCCTAAATGCGGCCTGGCGCCGTGCGCGTCCTCCCCAGTGATGTTCCCTTCGACAAAGTATCCGGCTCCGTGCAGGATGGCGGGAGCCGCTTTCCCGTCTTCAACTTCCTGGACGGGCCGGACGTGCACGCCGTAAAGGTAATCGAGGTCGTCGACGACCCCGAAGTCCAACATTTTTAAAGCGCCGTTTCCTTTCTCCTCAGCGGGCTGAAAAATAAAGCGGATCGTCCCTTGAGGTAAGGCGTCCCTTCGCGAAAGAGCCATAAGCGTCCCCAGCACCATGGTCATGTGGGCATCGTGCCCGCAGGAGTGGTTGGCGCGAAATTCCCCGTCCACTTCCTGCCACAAGGCGTCCATGTCGGCCCGAATGCCCACCTTCGGGTGGCCCGCCCCTATTTCGCCGACGACACCCGGTATCCCGCAAAACGTTCGGGTGCGGCAGCCATGCGCTTCAAGGTGCTGTTTGATGTAAGCTGTCGTCTCAAACTCTTTCCAACTCGTTTCCGGATGGCGGTGAAGGTGTTCAAAAATCTGCATTAATTCTGGGCGGAGGCGATCAACGGTCGTATCCATAAATTCGGCTCAGCTCCATTCATGGATGATTCTATGGGGAAAGGACTTTGCTCCTTTATTAAATCTTTAATTGACGTCGGGGAACAAACACGTAATGGCAAACGCCCGCTTCCTGTCCGCGCACGACGTCTGCGGCAACGTAGCCGTTCTCAAGCAACTGGCCGAAAACGTCACGCGTTTTCATCCGCCAGTCACGGGCAAGGGGGAGGTCGTGCTTTTTTAACGCTTGAAACGCTTCCGGTACTGGTACGAACCAGACCCCTTCGTCACTTTCAAACTCGCGGCCAGGGTGGGCCACTGGAAATCCGCTGAGTTTCGTTTCTGCCCGGAGCAGACTTCTGTCTGCGGTCACGGGCGGGACTGTCATTGAAGCGCCGCGATGAGAGACGTGAGGACTGTCGATCCACCACTCTACGAGAAACCGGTCTGACGGCAGCCCTTCGTTTAAGGCATCGTCCATTTCACCGTAGTGATGAGGTAACTGGACGGCTCCAATCCCTCTCAGTTTGTGCAAGTTCAAATAGGCGTTTCGCGTTTGCAGTGGATCGTACGTCCACGTCACCAAATCGTAGCCGAGTTCGGCAGCTTGCTGCCGCTGTTCCCGTTTTAACCGCTCTCCTATTTTTTGGTCCCGGTACCGGGGGTGAATCGCTAACATGTGAGAGCACAAGTAAACGCGTCCGTTCGAAAATCCCGGAAAACCGTAACTGAACCCGACCAGCTCTTCATCGACAAATGCTCCGATAATGAGACCGCCGTTGTGATTCACGGTGTGGAGTTGATGAAAGGGGATGGCGGCTGTCCCCCACACCATCTCCTCCAGCCTTTGCATCTCTTCCAGTTCGTCCTTCGTCTTCAGCCGTCGCAAGGACACATCGACCATGACGTCCACTTCCCCTTTTCACTCTCTTACTCCCGTACCTGCATCCATTATAAATCGATCCCGGACGATTGAACAGTTCACATTCCAATGTCAAATTAGGAGTTTGCCCCGTGCCTATCCCCTCCTTCCCTGCATACACTGTACCGACTGCAAGGGGGAGCAGGATGAAACGCAAACGCATCCCGACACACATGCGTTCCCGTTCCGCGGACCATCCGAGCAACACTTTTGTCCGCGTCGTCCGCAAAGTGTTGCCGAGTGTCGTCTCCATTGTCACCCATTCCCGACCAAGCACGCATGCCACTCTCGATAAGCAGTGGCTGCGCCTGTTTTTCCCGGATGTACACGTTGAAGATGACGCCCCTAAACGCCACTACGGGTCCGGCTTTTTCATCCATCCGGCCGGGTACGTCCTGACGAACGAACACGTGGTCGGCCAAACCGATCTGATTCAGGTCCAAACGTACAGACAAAAAAACACCACAGCAGCACGCATTGCGTGGCGAGATCCAAAGCGGGATTTGGCCGTGTTAAAACTCCCGGTGAAAGGACCGGTACCCGTGTGCAAACTCGGATCTTCCGCTTCCCTGGAGGTTGGCGAGTGGGTGCTCGCTTTGGGGAATCCGCTAGGGCTAAATCAAACGGCGACCGTCGGCCTCGTTAGCGGGCTCGACCGCCGCCTGCACACGACGGAACGGGATTACGGCGAAGTGATTCAAACCGATGCCGCCATAAACCCTGGCAACAGCGGTGGGCCCCTTGTCAACGTCCTCGGAGAGGTGATCGGCATTAACGCCGCCATCGTCTACCCGTCGCAAAGCATCGGCTTTGCGATCCCCATCGACCGCGTCAAAACCTACATCGCCCCTTTTTTGCCGTGAAGGGCCTCGCTTCCATCGCGTACATCGGGGAAACCCACTTCACTTTAAATCTGGGTGAGGATGTACACGAGTGGCTCACCGTCTTCAGTTCCAAAAAAGTAGAGGTTATTGCTCAGAAACAGCCGGTAGAACGGATCGCGAGACGGTTCTGGTTCGCCTGTGAGCCCCAGGGTCATTTGCGGCGGGGCCTCGGGCAACTTCTCAAACGTGAAGCCTTCCAGCAACTGCATTAAAAAAAACATCGGGACCGTTTGCCGATACGTTGCCGGCGCTTCATCCTCCAAGAGCCAGTTCGGTTCGCCCCCGATTTTGTGCTCCTGTGCTCCGGCTTGTGAAGAGACGAGCTTCCACCGCTTAAAGGCGACCTTCGGCTCATACTCACTCCGCACAACCCCTCGATCCGTGTCAAACACTAAGATCCTGAAATTTTTCTGGTAAGACGTTAAAAAATGTTCGGGAATATCCGCACCGGCGAGGGACCATCCAGCATTTCAGGGATAAAATGGTTTTCGTGTGCACACGACGTGCAGGCAAACAAAGCCATCGTTCGGTTCGCCCACACGTGATCCTCTGGAAATGCCACTTGAAAAAAGAACGTTAGCTGAGCTCCGCACAAGCGGCAAGACGGCATTTCTTCCCCTTCCGGTATGCGCGGCAGCCCTCCGACAAAAGAGAGATCGTTTTCCGCTTGGTTTTGCGTCGATTCATCTGCCTTTAACACGTAGCAAGGTTGCATATTTATGCCCTCCCTTTAAGGATTCGGGAATACCCGCAGAACGGTTTTTCCGTCGATGCGCACGTAGTAATAAATTTCGTGGGGCCGCGTAGCGCCGGGGGCATACTTGGGGACCACCCGGACGAAGACGTCTTTTCCGCTTTGGACGGCCCTGACAATTTGCTGTTCAAACTGTTGGAAAGCTCCCCTGTTGACATGGGGGGATTGGGGGAAAATATTGAACGACGTTTTCCCTCCAGGGCCGCCGAGGTTTCTGCCGATACCGTGGCCGGCGTCGTCCGTCGGTTTCCCCAGCGAACGGGCAAAATCCCGAGACGCCTGATTCGTGTTAGACCCTCTGCCGATGTGGTGCGGCTCGATTTTGGCGAAGACAGACCGCAGCTCACCGCGGCTCCCGAGGGTCACACGGTACGTGAGACCGGCAGCCGTCGTCAGCTCATACCGCGTGAGCCCGGACGCCGTCGGCAACACCTTTCGGGTGACAATTCTCGCCCCGGGAATGCGGCTGAGCCCGACGGCGACAATGGCAGCTAGGGCGTACTCGGGATCGCGCAGTTTGTCCGGGTGACGGATGACATCGGCGATTTCCCTTCCGCTGCCCGCGATGCCGACGGCCGTCGTTGCGAGCCCGACGGCAGACCAGAAGCCCAAAAGCGGGTACGACAGGGCAAACGCTCCCAGGACGAGCGCCCCTTTCTCGTACCATTCTAAACCGTCCCACCACCTTTGCAAACCGTCGAACAGACACGCAAAACAAGCCGGGTCAGACGTCACCCAAGTGCCGACCCACACGATAAGGGTGAAGGTAATCACACATACACACGCCAAGGCGATGAGCGGGATGTACCATTTCCGTACACTTTCCTGGAGGGACGGAAGGTTTTCCCGGGCTTCGTCATTGCCGTACAGCAACGTAAACCCGAGTTCCTTCCGCTCCCGGTAAAACGCCCACAAGTATCCGATTGTATACCGTTCCTTCACGAAAGCGCGGCACAACACCCACAGTTCCGAGAACGGGTTCAACCGTACCTCCCCGTTGAGGAGGGGCAGTTCCTGGCGAATTCGGTTCAGCACCCAGTAATCGTGCGCAACGGCACAGGCGATGAGGAGGAGGAGCAACGGTTTCGCGGCGTAACCGTTCCCCAGCGCATCGTGGACAGACAGGACCCAATCTGGAAACCTGTACTGCCCGTTCCACACCGCGTGGTCTAACGTCACGAGCGCTAGAAATACGACCGGAATGGCGTAGGCAAACAGATTCAAACGGCGACGCCATCTGACCGCGATTCCGATGCCGAGCACGACTAACGCCGTCAACACGGCATGGCTGGACGTCATTCGCGTCGGCAAAAAACTTTCTTCAAAATACCCGGGAAACAGGGAAAAAACGTCCCATTGAATGACTTGGCCAAACAGTGATTGGCCGTACCCGATAAAGCCGGACGTGAGACGGCGGGCCGTCTCCTCCAAAAATTGAAACCCTGCGCCCGTTGCCGCTCCAATGAGGACATAATCGGACAGACTGAGGGACGACGCCCGCCGCGACAAAAACAAATAAACGCCGACCGGGATCAACTTGAACACTTCTTCCGCGATTGGCGTCAAAACAGCTGTGCTCCACAAATCTGACGTTTGACCGCCGAACACAAGGTGAAACAATTGCACGACGCCATTCGTAAACGGCGCGACAAGCCATGCGCCAGCGAGAAAAAATGCCACGTACCGCTTCCACGGGAGAGTCTTACTCCGGCAGATTAACCAAAACTGTAACAAGACGTAAAACGACCACAAAAACTGGACAAACACCGTGCGGGAATCTTCCAGAAAAATGAAACTGAGCAGGAACACGAAGATGGATATCCACGAAAAAATGGTATAAACGGTGACGATGATCGGGTACTTCTCAAGGACCCCCTGCCAGAACTGGTACAAAGAGTCCAACTGTTTTCGCATCCAATGTCGAACCCTCTTTACTCTATGAGTCATTTTCGCCGCCATCCTTCAAAACCTGTCACTTTTCGCTCGTCTTTTCATTGTAGCAATAATTTATCTTTTCAAAATGGGACAAAAGGAGCAAAAATGTGCTAAAAAAAGCGGACTACCGTCCAATGGCAGTCCTTGATCAATGTAAAAATTGTATTCCGTGCGCCATGTCAGTCTTTCTCCTGTCGGAGCGTCTGTCTGAGGTCTTCCAGAACAGGCATCGCTTTCAGCTCTTCTTCCGTGACATCGCCCCACTCAATACCTGACGGTTTGGGGTAAGGCGACTTCGTCTCGATCAGTTCTTTTTCCGTGGCGATCCAATCCACTGTCAAATCGTGCGGAAAAACTGGAAAGTCGTCCTCCACCACTTGGATAGAGTGAACAGTTCCCGCCACCGGCACTTCTGGATGACCGAGTTCGCGTATAATGGCGTATTCCCTGTCTGCGTACCCCTCTCCCTTTCCCAACCGGCGCCCGTCACGGTGAACAGCGACAGACCCGACGACAAACAGGTCGATACGCGGGAGTTCAGAGAGGGGAAGTTCTCGTCCGTACGCGCGCATACGGCTTAAGCTCGCCGCTTTCCTCTCTTCTCCCGGTGGCACCCACTCCGATTTCACTTGGATGAAACCAGCTTTCAACCGGGGCGTAGGGACGAGGAGCGTTTTGCCGTCAGCGAGCACTTGCGCCCGCAGAGGCAGTTGCGGCGCGTCAGGGTTAACTTTGACCGTCTCCGCTTTAGAATAGACCGGCAGTGTGGCAATGCGCCTTGCCGCGACTTCCGCTCCTTTAAAGTTGGGAATGCGGTGCTGGAGCGGGAAAGGAAAACGCCCTACTTTTTTCTCCTCCATCGCGCGCCACACCCGTCGCCGAATGTCGTCCTTTCCATCCGTCATCAAAGCTCCACTCCTTGCCAATCGCTACAGTACGCGAATCGTCAATGGATGCCCGAACCACGAGCGCATCATGTCGGGGGTCTGCAGGTTTTACTCCACGTACTGGGCCAGCGCTTCCCTGATGTGCTCCGGGATCGGCTGGCTCTTTTGTTCTTTAAAGTCAAAGTAAACGATGGTTGAATGTCCTTTCGCCACGAGATTCCCTGTTTCGCTGTCAACAATCGGCTGCTCCAGGTCAAAGCTTTTGTTGCCGATGCGGCTCACCTTTGTCACGACGCGAAGGGATTGATCGAAATACACCTGAGCCAAAAAATCACATTTGATCGAAGCTAAAATATACCGCCACGTCTTGTGATCCAGTTGACGAGTCAATTCCTTAAAAAACTGGACCCGGGCATGCTCCAGGTAAGAGAAAAAACTGACGTTGTTCACATGCCCGAGCAGGTCGGTTTCTCCGAATCGGACGCGGATAGGCGTTTCATGGACCATTGTCTCCCACTCCTACAGCAAAATGGCGTTTTTCAGACATGGCTAGGGAATCGAGAGGGCAATTTTCCCGAAGTTGTCGCCCTTTTCCATGCGGTGCATCGCAACAGACACGTCAGTCAGTGGATACGTGTTGTCCAGGACAGGGCGGATGCGGTGCCGCTCCACAAGGGCGAGCATTTCCCGAAATTCTTGCGGGCTGCCCATCGTCGTTCCGAGCACGGTGATTTCCTTCAAAAACAGTTTCGGCATTACCAGTTGCGGCACGGGTCCTTTCGTCGCGCCGAACGTCACGATACGGCTTCCGATGCGCCCGAGTGACATGAGCTTGTCGAACACGTCCCCGCCGATGCTGTCGACCGAGAGATCGACACCGCCGGTCAACTCTTTCAATTTTTTCGGCCAGTCTTCCTCGGTATAATTCACTCCCCCGTCAGCGCCGAGGGTTTTCGCTCTGTCAATCTTTTCATCCTGACTGGATGTGACATACACGCGTGCGCCGAGAGCTTTCGCAAACTGAACCAGAACCGTGGCGACCCCGCCGCCGACGCCTGGGACGAGGACAGTCTCCCCTTTCTTTACCTGACCCTTCGTCACAAGGGCGCGGTAAGCTGTCAATCCGGCGAGGGGCAAAGCCGCTGCTTCCTCCCAGGACAAATGCGGAGGCTTGGGATACACGTTCTCCGCCGGCACTTTCACGTACTGAGCGAATGTTCCGTCAGTCGGCACGCCGAGAATGTGGAAGTGGAGGCCCTTCTTCCCGACGTCGTCTCCCCAGTCCAGTCCGGGGTAGATCACCACCTCACTGCCTATTGCGACATGCTTCACCTCAACTCCTGCGTCCACCACGATCCCCGCACCGTCGGAGCCGGGGATGGCCGGCAACCGGATTCCCGGATACTGCCCGTACGTGACAAAGACGTCCCGGCGGTTGAGGGCCGCTGTGTGCAGGCGGACGACCACTTCTTTCCGACTGGGGGTCGGGTCGTCCACGTCTTCGTATTTCAATCGCTGTGGCCCGCCAATCTCTCTCAAAACGATCGCTTTCATCTGAAAAAGCCTCCTTTGTCATCTCCTGACACACTCTTCTTGTATGTCACATTCGACAAAGCATGCCACATCCCTTCCTTTTTTGTCCAAACGGCCATTTATCGTCACGTGACAGCTTTGCGGACATCGGTTTCCATCAGTTCAGTTGGAAGACGTCGGCCAACAGCTCGTACGACCGGAGGCGGTGTTCAAAACTGTGCGTAATCGTCACAGCCACCACTTCCTCCGTGTCGTAAGCTGCAGCCAGCGCCTCAATGCGTCGTTTCACCGTCGCCGGGCTGCCGACGATCATCCGCTTGCGGTTTTCCCGCACGTGCGCCAACTCAAACGGGGTGTACGGATACGATTGCGCCGCCTCTATCGTCGGCGTTCCGTCCGATTTTTGCCCGTTGGCGATCATTAAGAGAGACAAATCGAGGCTGGACGCGATGCGGTCGGCTTCGTCGTCAGTTTCCGCGCAGACGACGAAAATCGCCACACTCGTCTTCGGCTCGTCCAGGAGTGGCGACGGCTGGAACTGCCGCTTGTACGCCCGCACGACCTCTTCCCCACCTTCCCCGTTAATAAAGTGGGCAAACGAATAGGCGATCCCATTTTCGGCCGCGACTGTCGCACTCCCGCCGCTAGAACCGAGGAGCCACATCTCCGGAACCGAGTCTACGACAGGCGTTGCCGTGAGCCCGTGAAAACGGTGGTTGTCGGGGAGGGAATCCGTTAAATACCCGATGAGATCTTCCACTTGCTGAGGGTAGATATCGACATGGCGTTCCTTTCCTTCATTCAGTGCCATCGTCGCAAGGGGCATCCCGCCAGGGGCCCGTCCAATCCCTAGGTCAATTCGGTGCGGGTAGAGGGCTTCCAACATGCGGAAGTTTTCCGCCACTTTGTACGCGCTGTAATGGGGGAGCATTACACCGCCGGAGCCTACACGGATGCGCTTCGTCCGAGCTGCCAGGTGGGCGATGAGCACTTCCGGCGTCGAACCTGCCAGCGTCGTCGCATCGTGGTGCTCGGACACCCAAAACCGCCTATAGCCTAACCGCTCCGCCGCTTGGGCGAGTTGAACCGTTTGCCGCAGCGCCTCCCGTGCATGGCTCCCGCTAGCAATAGGGGATTGATCGAGTACGCTCAAAGAGATCATAGGTGTTAACTCCTTTGTGCCTTTGTTTACTTGCCATTTTATCAAAAATTGCCTGACAAGCCGACAGACTAACCTAGCCCTAACTTCTCCACATGCCCCTGGCCCAAAACAAAAAAAAAGCGGTTTGACCCGCTAAAAATTTAACAGTCGTCTATCCCGCACCAATGGATCAACGTGAGAGCGATCACTTTCGCACAATCCAGAATCCGCTGCAGAGGGATGTATTCATTTGGATAGTGAGCTACCGCCGTGACGCCAGGTCCAAACACAACAGTCGGTGTCTTCGCTGCTGTCTGCAACATGCCAGCATCTGTCGCCCAAGGTGACGCTTCTATCTCTGGTTCTTGGTCCATGACCGTTTGATACTGTTCACTCAGCGAACGAATCAAAGGGTGTTCTGAACTCAAGTTGCTCGGGACCCATCGAGCTCCGAACCATTCAACTTTTACCGGATGTTTCTCCAACCACTCATCTTGCTGGCAAAGTTTACGTATCGCGCGTTCCAAAGATTCACGGGCAGCAACAAGGTCTTCTTCAGGTTTGACACCCATCCTCCCTTCCAAAACGACTTCGTCGGCAACCGCCGACGGCCAGCTTCCACCCTTGATTTTCCCGATATTAATGGGTACAGGAATCGGCGTTTGGGCATAGAGGGGATCTTGAATCTCAGCATTCCGCTCCTCCTCCAGCTTGCGAATGGCCTGGACGACGAGAAACGCTTTGTCGATGGCGCTGACGCCTTCGTACCGCGTTCCCCCGTGGGCAGACAAGCCTGGCACGTATAGCCGGAACCACATAGAACCCTGCGTTTTCGGGAATATTTTCATGTCCGTCGGTTCGGGGATAATGGCCGCGTCTGCGCGGTATCCACGGAGCGCCGCTGCAAGGGAGCCTGCCCCTCCACTCTCTTCTTCGATCACGCTTTCGAAAATCACATCCCCCTTTAACCGGACACGCAAGTCTGTCAAACACTTGACCGCCAGCAGAGCAGCCACATTGCCCCCTTTCATGTCCGTGCTGCCGCGCCCGTAAAGTTTCCCTTTCTTCACTGTTCCGCTCCAAGGGTCACTCTCCCACTGTTCCCGGTCACCCTCTGGCACTACATCAATGTGGCCGTTTAAGATCATGGATCTTCCGCCACCTGTTCCTTTAAACACCCCGACGACATTCGGACTGTCTGTAAAATCAGTCCTCGTCGTATTAAACAAAGGATGGTTTATCAGCGTATCTCCTTCCGGTTCCCACATGTCGACTTTGGCACCCATCTCGACTAAGATGTCCCGCGTAATCCGCTGTGCGTCTTTTTCACGTCCAGTCGTACTGTCGCACTGTACGAGCTGACTCAACCACTTCGTGGCAACAGGTTCCGCACGTTCCATCCAGGATATAATCTTTTCTTTCCAATCCGTCATGTTATCCCCTTTCCTTCTACAGCTTTATTTGACAACAAACCATTTTTTTACAAACCTAGCTTGATGAAGAAATACCCCCAGATTGCGGCAGAAATGACAGTGAAAACGACGGCATACATGACAATGAACCTGTACTGCTTCTTCAACTCCATCAAACCATCAGGTTTAGATAAAACTTCCTTGATGGTAATTTGGGACATGCTAGTGTTTTTCATCTGTTGGAAATAGTTCAATTCGTACTGGTTGGGTTTTGTCAGCATGGCAGTCACCACTAATGCAATCACTGAAAACATGAGGGCAATCATGAGCTCATCGATGTGTTCCGGTAATGTAACCCATCCTGCACTGACTAACTCTCCCACGACAATAAAACTCGCCACGCCCGTTATCATGCTCGCCAGCGCTGCTTTACTGTTCATCCGCTTCCACTCAAAACTGGCCACTATGGTCGGCAACCATCCAACGGCAAAAATGGATCCCGCGTAGATCGATATCCAATATATGGCTGAAGGGCGGGCGATGGCAATGGCGCACACAACGGCACCCACAATGAGTTGGCCCATGCGGCCTGCTAACAGACTCTGGCGCTCGGACAACTTTTTGTTGAACAACTTCTCGTACAAGTCCCGCGACAAGGCGAAGCCGAGCAGGACGAACAGCGTAGAGGCGGTGGACAAAATGGAAGCCATGACCCCGGCTAACCCAATGCCGGCGACAAAAGACGGGGTGTGCTCAAGAAAGCCAATGACCATCACTTTATCCGTATCTTCGATCCCCGGCTGCAACACTTGCAAACCAGCAGCTGCCAAAAAGACCGTCAGTTGCATGAAAGGCGCGAAAAACACCCCGATGATGGCCACCTTTAAAATAACAAAATCGTTTTTGGCGGGAAAAACCCTTGACACTAGTGCCGGCATGCAAGTAAAAAACAAAATCCATACAAGGAATTGAGAGATGGACCAGCCTAACGGTCGATCGGCAGCTCCCTGAACGGTCCAATAACCACTCAACGTTTCAGATAACCCTTTCATTTCCTCGAAACCGGCTTGTCCGATAATCATCGGGGCAATCACGACGGAGATCGCGAGCATTGTAAAAAACATCAACGTGTCAGTGACCACGACGCCGAACATGCCGCCCAAAGCAGAAAAGACGAGCATGGCAACGGTGAAAGCGACAATTATAACTGGGAAGGAAATATTCGTGATCTCGCTTATAATCAAGCCGGCACCGATGAATTGGATTACGCCGTAGCCAAGCAGACCGACAATCATGATCAGAATCGCCACAGTGCTGACCCATTTATGATTAAAGCGCTTCTCAAAGAAATCCGGCATCGTTTTACAGCCTATCGCTTTCATTCTCCGCCCAACGTAAACGACTGCGAGCAGCGTCCCGATCCAGGCGCCAAAAGACCCTAAGGCCGCGATGATCAACGGTCCTTCGCTGTAAGACTGGCCGGCTATGCCCATCAAAGTGGTCGCACTCAAATATGTGGCAGCCAGTGTGCCCACGATCAACACGGTGGAACCTTTTTCTCCCATGATGTAAAAGTCGTCACTGTTTTTGACGTAACGCGTGATAAAAGCTCCAACGGCAACGTATACGACGAGAACCGTAAAAAATACGAGATTAACCAAACGACAACTCCTCCTTTAAGCGCGGTGTTTTGACCTCAGTTGTCCATTTTCTTGTCAGCATCCTTCTGTTGCTGTTCTTCCTCCAGCTTCTTGATGACCGGCAGGTACTGTTTGCGCAATATCCACAACACAATCCCCGAAGAGAGTATCGTCACGAAGAGGGCGTTCCAAAACAGAACGAATACGTGGAAATTCATAAACGCTCATCCCCTTTCACGGTTTTGTATGACCAGCTAGTCGATAGGTGACGTACAGTAAAGTGTTCGCGCCTTTTTCGATGTCGTCCATAGCGGTAAACTCTTCTGCGCAATGGCTTTTACCGTGAACACTTGGCACAAAGATCATCGCCGACGGTGCTATTTTGTGGATATGTTGAGCATCGTGGCCGGCACCGCTGGTGATCGTCCGAGCAGGGTAACGAAAGTACTGGGCCCCTTCTAGAATGAGATTCACAACGTCTTTGGCAAACGCGGTGGAAGGCGTATGCCATAACAGTTCGATTTGCAACTCCACATCTTCCACGCCGGCCAAGGTTCCTAAACGGTCTTTTACCATTTCAATCGTGCGGTTGCGAATCTCATCATCATAATGCCGAATATCCACAGTAAAGGTGACTTCACCGGGTACGCAATTACTCACATTGGGCTCGACAGACATGCGCCCGACCGTCACTTTGGTGCCCTCGTCGCTCTCTCTTGCTAACCGATTGAGATCCGCTATCATTTTCGCGGCTGTTACAAGTGCGTCTTTGCGCGTCTCCATCGGTGTCGTCCCCGCATGGTCCTGTTCTCCTTTCACATTGACTTGCAAACAAGCGATGCCCTGGACCCCTTCAACAGCCCCAATCGAATGGCCGCTGGACTCCAGATAAGGGCCTTGCTCGACATGGAGCTCAACGTAACGGTAAATGTCCTTCAGGCGGTTTTCCGGCTTTCCCTTGTATCCAATTCGTTGGAGTTCTTCGCCGAACGTTCGACCGTCTCGATCTTGTCGGGAGAAAATGTATTCGGAATCATAGACGCCTGAAAGGCCTCCTGAGCCCAGCATGGAAGGCTCAAAACGGGCCCCTTCCTCATTAGTAAAATTCGCGACGACAATCGTCCTCTCAGTCTCTATCCCCAGTCGTTAAACGTTCGGACCACTTCCAGTGCACTCAAAACGCCGAGAACACCGTCAAAGCGCCCCCCGTTCGGCTGTGTATCCAAATGGGAACCTAGAACAACGGGTTCCAAATATTTGTTCGCCCCTGGGCGGTAACCGTAAATGTTGCCCAAATCGTCTACTTTTACATCCAAATCAGCGTCCCTTAACCATTGCACAAACAAATCCCGCATCTTCTTGTCTTGATCACTCAAGGCAAGGCGATGGAGGCCTCCGTCGTCTGTGGCGCCAATGCGAGCGCTTGCTTCGATCGTGCCTTCCAGCCTCGCGCGGTTAATCGAAGGGAATTCTTTCATGGTACCTTCACCTTCTTCTCAAATTCGTAGGTATTACAGGAATATGCAATAAATATGCCAAGTAAATTGACTTTTTAATGAAGTTTTGAAGGCATTTTTGTGGCTCAAACCGCCATTTCGAAAGAGGATTTGAACCGAATTCAACTCGATGAAACGATTCCGATTCGTAAAAACCCTATTATCGCCGATTATTTGTTATAATGAATTGAAATCGATTCGGATGCCCTAAAGAGTTCAGAGGGGGAAATGAAAATGTCGGAAATCAAGGAATATGTTCGTACTTTTAACATTTTTAATACGCTTTCAGATGGGATTTACATTTCGGATGCGAGGGGAAAGACGATTTGGCTCAATGATGCCAGTGAAAGAATAATCGGGAGAAAGCGGGAGGAACTCATCGGGCGGAACGTCCGTGAGTTGGAAAACGAGAAGGTCTTTTATCCGTCCGTCACGCGCTTAACGTTAGAAAAACAGAGGACCGTGAGTACGGTTCAAACGTCCAAAAACGGACAGAAACATCTGGTGACGGGAAATTTGTTGAAAAGTCCAAACGGTGACATAGAGCTCGTCGTCGTCCACTCTCGCGACATTACAGAAGCTGTCCGCACGTCTTTACAGTTGGAGGAGACGGAGGCGCTATTGCGAAAATACAGTCAAGAACTGCGCAAAATGAAAATGCTGGTCCAATCCTCGGAACCGTCCAGCGATCTCGTCGGAAAGAGCAAACGCTTTAGAGAGCTCCTCGATCTGTGCGAAAGGGTGGCATCGGTGGATACGACCGTTCTACTCACCGGGGAGACGGGGGTCGGGAAAAGTACGGTTGCCCAATTCATTCACCAGCTCAGTCACCGCAACAAACAGCCGTTTGTCGAGATCAACTGCAGTACGATCCCCGAGACATTGCTGGAATCGGAGCTTTTCGGTTACGAGAAAGGCACGTTTACCGGAGCGAGCCGCACCGGCAAAACCGGGCTTGTGGAAACAGCGGAAAAGGGGACGCTCTTTCTGGATGAGATCGGTGAGCTTCCTCTTTCAATCCAGCCGAAACTGCTCAAACTTTTACAAGATAAGACGTATTTGCCACTGGGCAGCACAAAGTCCAAAACCGCCGATATCCGGATCATCGCCGCCACGAATCAAAATCTGGAGAAGCTCGTGCGAGAAAACCGCTTTCGGACGGATTTATTTTACCGGCTAAACGTGCTCCCCATTCACATTCCGCCCTTGCGCGAAAGAAAGGACGACATCGTCCATTTGGCACAAAGTTTCTTAAATAAATTCAACAGTATTTACGGGTCAAACAAAACATTTTCTCCTCAAGCTTATGACGTCTTGCAAAACTACGATTGGCCGGGAAATATACGAGAACTTGAAAACTTGGTAGAACGTGTGATCATTACGTCTCCCCAACAGGAAATTTCAGCCAACGATTTGCCGGATTCGCTAAAAAAGGCCTCTCCATTGGCCTGGATCAAGCAAGACGCGCACGGTTGCGAAACCTTTCCCCAATTGCTGGAAAGCATTGAAAAAGAGTGGATTCAACGGGCTTTGCGAAAGCACGGTTCGACCCGAAAAGCGGCCAAAGCGTTAGGAATGACCCAGTCGGCCATTATGAGGCGGATGAAGAAATACGGTTTAAACAGATGAAACGACTTGCGTTCACATAACGTGGCGCAACTTGTGAACGTTGCGTGCGGAGGTGGCAGCATTTAACGAACATCCTCTCCTAAGTTCTACACCATCCTATTGCAGTCAATCCTTTTCACTCCGGCTCTTCTCGTTCTGAACGTACTTTCGGATTTTGCGCATGGCGGACGATTGACTAATCCCGAGGGCTTCCGCCAGTTGATAGGAAGAAGGGTGTTTGGCGTACGCTTCGACTATAATCTCTTTTTCCGCGGCTTCCAGCATCTCTCTTAAAGTGCCCCTCCCCTCTGCGGAAGGTTTTTTGAGAAAGGGCGGAAGATCCCGATACGTCACTTCGTCGGAATCGGCCGTCACTACCAACCGCTCCACCACATTGGACACTTCCCGAACGTTTCCTTTCCACGAGTAATCCAGGAACGCAGACAGCAACTGGGGGGAAAACTGTACGTTGCGCTCGTACTGGCGGTTAAAGTAATCGAGGAAGTGGTACGCCAAAGGAATGATGTCTTCCTTCCGTTCGCGCAACGGGGGAATCTCAATGGGGACGACATTCAATCGGTAGTACAAGTCCTCCCGGAACGCCCCTTCCTCCACCAGTTGTTCTAACTGTTTGTTGCTGGCCGCGACGAAGCGTACGTCGACCTTCACATACGTGCTGGAACCGATCGGACGAACGTGTTTTTCCTGCAACACGTGGAGCAGCTTCGCCTGCATGGAGAGGGACAAGGCGTCGATTTCGTCCAGGAAGAACGTCCCGCCTTGCGTTTTTTCAATCAATCCTTGCCGTCCGTGCGGTGCCGCTCCGGTAAACGAACCGGGCTCATACCCGAACAGTTCCGATTCAATGAGGGAATCGGGGAGTGAACCGCAGTTCACGTAGTTAAACGGGCCGCCGCGCCGCTCGCTTAAATCGTGAATCGCCCGCGCGATGACCGTTTTACCGACGCCCGTCTCCCCCGTGAGGAGCACGGTGCTGTCCACGCGCGCCACTTTGTTCACCAGGTGGAGGACGTCTCGCATCTTCTGGCTGTTGGCGATAATCCCGTTCAGTTCGACCCTGTCGTCAAGTTCCTTTTTATACTGTTCTAGCTGTCCTTCCAGCTCTTTGATCCGCTCATTTAACTGAATGACGTCGGTCAAATCCCGGGAAAAACTGACGATTCGGTACAGTTGGCCGTCTTGGTCAAATAAGGGGCGAGTCCGCACGAGCAGATAACGCCCTTTTTGTGTGCGTTGGAACATTTCAACGGGCTGTCTGCTCTGCATGACATGGGGTGTGACCGAGGGATAAAAAACTCCCATTTTTTCCAGTTCTTTGACATGTTTCCCGACGAGGTCTTTCGCCGGAATTTGATAGTACCTCTCGCACGCCGCGTTGACGCGAGTCACGTACCCTCTGGCATCGGTGACGAAAATTTCGTCGAATGACGCATTCAAAATCGCTTCCAGCTCTTTGTTTTGCATCTCCACCTGATCAAAACGCATAAATACCACCCCTTTCACCCCCTTACTTTACCACATCGGCCTCACACTTTCGCTACAAAATGTTGCGAATGGACGTCACCTCAACGCCGGCGGACGTTAACGATGCGCGAACCGCTTTAGCGAGTTCGCTTGCTCCCGGCGTATCCCCGTGGATGCACACCGTCTGCACGTCGAGTTCGGTATCTTCCCCCGTGTTGGTCTCCACTTTTCCTTCTTTAACCATGCGCACGACGCGCTTAGCCATGGCGTCAACGTCGGTAATCGTCGGGCCTTTGCGCGTCAGCACAATCGAGCCTGTGGCCGTGTGTTCCCGATCTGCATAGCCTTCTTTGGCAATGGGAATGCCCATTTTCTCACCCACTTCGATAACGGCAGAACGGTTCAAGGCAAACACGATAATGTCTTCCCCCATCTCACCGATGGCTTCCAGTATAGCTCTGGCAATCGCCTCGTCTTCCATCGCCATCATGAACAATGCACCGTGCGGTTTCATGTGTTGAATCGTTAGTCCCGAGATCGACGCGAATTCTCTGAGAGCCCCAGTTGATAGATGACGTAATTTTTTATTTCGGAAGGTGTACAGTGCATATAGCGTCTGCCAAACCCCATGAGATCCGGAAAACCGGGGTGGGCGCCAATTCCGACCCCGTATTTTTTAGCCAGCTCTACCGTATTCCGCATCACTTGTGGATCACCGGCGTGGTAACCGCAGGCGATGTTTGCCGATGTAATGAACTGCATCATCTCATCGTCCTGACCCATCTCGTATGAGCCAAAGCTCTCGCCCATATCACAGTTGAGATCGACTTTCATCAGAGACTGACCTCCTTTTAGTTCGTTTTGACACCGTTTACGCTTTGCCCGTGTCGTCAGAAGCGGAAAGTGTTTCGCTCGATAAGGTCGCTACTCCTTCCGTGCTGTCATCAAGTGTCATCAGAAGCGAGTAAATCTTTCTCCTCTAAATAGCGGGTGGTGTACATTCCTTCGCGAAAGTCGGGATCTGCGACAATTCTCTCAAGGAGCGGGAGGTTCGTTCGGATCCCTTCCACTTTCATTTCACGGAGCACTTGCTGAAATCGGCTGATGGCCGATTGTCTATCGACAGCGTGTACAATCACTTTTCCGATCATCGGGTCGTAAAAGGGGGATACGGCACTCCCTTCTTCTACCCCAAAATCGAGGCGCACACCGTCCTCCGGCAATGTGAGTCTCTCAATGGTACCAGGCGAAGGGAAGTACGTGACCGGATCTTCTGCATAGAGCCTCCCCTCCACCGCATAACCGGACGTCTGAACGTCAGACTGCTCTAGTGGCAATGTTTCTCCTGCAGCCAAACGAATTTGCAGTTCAACTAAATCTAATCCGGTGATGGCTTCCGTGACGGGATGCTCTACTTGTAAACGAGTATTCATCTCAAGAAAAAAGAAGCCTTGTGTTTCTTCATCAAATATAAACTCCATCGTTCCCACGTTCGTATAACCGATTTCTTTGGCACCCCGAACAGCAGTTTCACACAGTGATTGCCTCAACGCGTCTGTTAGAACAGGTGAAGGGCTCTCCTCGATCACTTTCTGATTTCTCCGCTGAATGGTACATTCTCGTTCAAACAGATGAATCGCGTTTCCAAATTTATCTGCGGCGATCTGGACTTCAATATGGCGGGCGCGTTCAATGTACCGTTCCAAAAACAGGGCCCTGTCTCCGAAAGAAGCACCGGCCTGTTGTTCAGCGGCGGAAAATAGACGTCTCAGTTCCGCTTCGTCCTGGACGAGGCGCAGTCCTATGCCTCCCCTCCGGCGCTCGCTTTCAACATAAGTGGAAATCCTAACTGATCAGCTACTTCTACCGCTTCTTCAGCAGAGTTTAACCGACCGTCCCACCCTGGCACAACCGGAACCCCGGCTCGTTTCATCGCGCGACGGGCTTCAATTTTACTCCCCATCTGCTCGATGATCCGTGGGTCCGGTCCGATAAACGTTATGGCATTTTCCTCACATTTGCGGGCAAAGACAGCATTTTCCGATAAAAAACCGTATCCCGGGTGAATGGCATCGGCATCGCACTGACGGGCGACATCTATAATGTTGTCGATGTTTAAGTAACTTTTTTTCGCCTGTGAGGAGCCGATGTAATAAGACTCATCGGCTTCTTTCACATGAGGGGCCTCCCGATCTGCATCAGAATATACAGAAACAGATGGGATCCCCATCCGTCGACACGTGCGGATAATCCGTCTCGCAATTTCTCCTCGGTTGGCAATCAATATTTTTTGTATGCGTTTCATAGATCACCCTTCTTTTACTACGCCCAAAAAAAGAATAACCCGTTAGAAACCGGTTTAACAGCTCTATATGAACAGCGTCACTTTAGCACAGCAATGACTTGTCCCGCCGTCACTTCCGCTTCATTTTCCACTTCGAACGACTCAATGATTCCGTCTTCCTCTACTTGGATTTCCTGAAAATTTTTCATCACTTCCACTAATCCAATGACATCGCCCGCTTTGACTCGATCCCCTTCTTTTACATACGGGTCCGCATTTGGATCAGGTTTCCGGTAAAAGATACCTGGCAACGGCGATAACACCTGTTTTTTATCACTCATGTCACATTCCTCCTTCGACGCGTTTGCGAATCTTGTTTAGACGTTGCTCGGATTCAGAGCGGATGTTCAAAGCTTGTTCCAGTGAAACAGATACGAATTTGATTTTTTCCCCTGTTTTCGCCTGCGCGATTTTGGAAAGGTCCGGACTGATTACGGTCGCAATCGTCGCATAGCCGCCGCCGGTAACGGCATCGTTTAACAGGACAATCGGTTCAACGCCGTCCGGAATTTGAATGGACCCGATGGGGTAACCCAAGTCTACCACGTTAGATGGGTTGCTGCCCGCTCCAAACGGTTGTTCTCGGGGAACAAACTTAAGTCGCTCCCCTTTCAGACGGTACCCTACCCGGTTTGCTTCGGGAGTGACCGTCCATATCGTGTCCAAAAAGCGCGTTTTGCTCTCTTCTGTCAGACGGTAGCTACAGAGTCCCATCATCACGCGAATTTCGTGGGGGTGGTGACAGACGGGATGAACTCAGACGGAATCCGGGTTCCTTCTTCCACCATTCGCTTCTGCCCATCACCGATCTTGAGGACATCTCCCTTTTTAAGCGGACGACCCTCATACCCGCCGACACCGCACAAGGTGTACGTCGACCGAGACTCCATTATTTCCGGAACGTCAATTCCACCGGCTACCGCAAGATAAGCCCGCGCACCGTGTTTGACGATACCAAACGACAGCACATCACCGCGCCTCACGTAAATCGTTTCCCACATTGGGACGTCCTTACCGTTTATTTTGGGCGGAATCGCTCCTCCTGTTAAAGCGATGACCGCATCTTGTTGGAATTCTAGTTCAGGTCCCATGTACGTCATTTCCAAAGCGGCGGCACCGTCGTCATTTCCGACGAGCATGTTCCCGACAGTATAGGCGAATTGATCGACAGCCCCAGAAGGAGGCATGCCGATAGCGTAAAATCCTTTTCTGCCCTGATCCTGTACGGTCGTCTCTAAGCCCGGCTTCAACACCTTAATCATGGTACAACCTCCCCAGTGCCATTTCGGAAAACTGCTTGGGGTCCTTGAGCACGTCATAAGGAGTAAAGGTAATTTCCCGTTTGCGGTATTTAAATGTTCCCGCTTCCACACGTTCACGCACAGCATCGTATTCTTCCCGCGTCACACTCCGGTAGCGGAAAATATCCCCCTGCCGCGGAAATACCATGGAGTCTTGAAAATCAGGCAGTCGTTGCTCCCGGTCAAAAACCGGAGTGGCTGCGATCCCGAACATTTGATAGCCACCTGCACCCTGTACGGGATAAATGACGGAAAAAGCCCCGCCGAAACCAAAAGTTCGCTCCGGCGTGAACGTACGCGGTCGGACGTACTTCGGCACTTCAATCTGTTCTTCTTTCCGGACAATTTGAAAACAAAACGGCAATCCGGGGACAAAACCGATCATCGAGACGATGAAAGGCGCACTCGTAATGGCGGTGATAAAGTCTTCTTTTGATGCGTAACCGTTAATCCTCGCGGCGTATTCGAGGTCTGTCGATTCGGGGTCTTGATGGCGGTCACGAAAACGCATGACCGCCTCGTGCGTCCACGGATCTTCAAATAAGACCGGGACGTCAACTAATCGCGAATGAATCTCAACACCATCGAGATCAGATACTTCCCGTTCCAATTGTTTTAACTCCGCCAACAAATCTTGCGGATTGATCTCATTAGGATCGAACCGCACGAGGTACGATGCATTGGAAGGACAAATGTCGACGATTCCCGGTAAATTTTTTTCTTTCAGCTTCCGCGTAATGGCAATCCCCCGAAAATTGACTTCCAAACTCATCTCTTCACTCAATTCGACAAAGATGAATTCATCTCCGCCAAAACTGTAGCGTGTTTCAAACTCCCCCACTCTCTTATCACCCTCTTGTTTCATTTTTGAAACTCCCTCAAAGCGCTATGGAGACGTACTTCACCTCTAAAAATTCTTCGATACCGTAATGCCCGCCTTCCCGGCCGAGGCCGCTTTCTTTAAACCCGCCGAACGGAGCTTGCGGAACAGAGGGCAAGCCGTCGTTTAGGCCGACAATGCCGTACTCTAACCCTTCGCTGATGCGGATCGCCCGCCCGATATTTTCGGTGAAGACGTAGGCAGCTAACCCGTACGGCGTGTTGTTGGCCCGTTGGATGACTTCTGCTTCATCTTTGAACGTCGTGACCGGCATGAGTGGACCGAACGTCTCTTCGTTCATGCAGAGCATGTCGTCCGAAACGTCGGTGAGCACCGTCGGTTCAAAGAAAGTCCCCTGTCCGGAGTCGATGCGTTTGCCTCCCGTAGCCAACTTGCCTCCTTTTTGTGTCGCATCCTCGATGTGTTCTTGCACTTTTTCGATCGCTTCTTCGTTGATCAAGGGGCCAATGTCTGTCCCTTCCTCCAGACCGTTCCCCACTTTCAGTTTTTCTACAGCTGCGGTCAGCTTCTCCGTAAACGGTTCGACGATGGATTCGTGCACGTAGACGCGGTTCGTACAAATACACGTCTGCCCGGCGTTCCGGAATTTAGAAGCGACGACGTTTTGTACCGCCTTGTCCAAATCGGCGTCGTCCATGACGATAAACGGTGCGTGGCCGCCCAACTCCAGCGAAATTTTTTTCACGGTATCCGCAGCGCCCTTCATCAGTATCTTTCCGACTTCGGTGGACCCAGTGAAGGTCAGCTTCCGCACGCGGCTGTCCTTCTGCCACGCTTCACCGATTTCTCTCGACTTGCCGGTGATGACGTTGAGAACACCTTTTGGAATTCCCGCTTCTTCGGCCAGTTCGGCCAACTTTAAGGCCGTGAGGGGTGTCTGTTCCGCCGGCTTGACGACGGCCGTACACCCGGCCGCTAAGGCGGGGCCAATTTTGCGCGTGATCATGGCAGCCGGGAAGTTCCACGGCGTAATCGCCGCGACGACGCCGACTGGTTGTTTCTGCACGAGAATGCGCTTGTTTGGGTGTGAGGCCGGAATTGTCTCACCGTACACGCGCTTCGCTTCTTCCGCGTACCAGGATACAAATCCGTTGGCGTAATCCACTTCACCGATGGCCTCTTTTAGAGGTTTGCCCTGTTCTCTCGTCATCAATTCGCCGATTTCTTCTTTGTGTTCGTCGATGAGGCGGGACCACTTCATCAACAACTCACTGCGCTCTCCTGCTGTTTTACTCGACCAGGATTTAAACGCATCGTAAGCCGCTTGTACAGCTTGCTCGGCTTCACTCCTTCCACCCCTCGGGACAGTGGCAATCACTTCACCAGTAGCAGGATTGGTAACTTCGATCGGTTCCAGCGATTCTCCAGTCCATTCCCCGTTGATGTAAATCCGATAGTTTTGTACGTCTGCCATATGACAACCCAACCTTTCCAGCCGAATTTAACACAATCCTATTATATCAAAAAGCTCGTCCACCGAATTTTCTATTTGGAACGAGACGCCGCTTCAATCGCCTGTTCCAAAATCGTGAACCCTTCTTCCAGCTGTTCGTCGGTAATGACAATAGGCATCAACAGACGAATGACGTTGCTGTACACGCCGGCGCTCAACAGCAACAGACCCCGTTGCCCCGCCTCTTGCACGATGGCGCTCGTCAAAACTTTGTCCGGTTCTTTTGTCTGCGGATCTTGGACGATTTCCATAGCACACATGGCACCGAGACCGCGCACGTGACCGATACACTCAAACCGTCGGGCCAGCTCCTCAAACTTCTGCATCACCCTTTGGCCGATAGCAGCGGCGCGTTCATTCAATTTTTCTTCTTCAATGATGTCGAGGACAGCCAGTGCCGCCCGGCATCCTAACGGACTTCCGCTGTATGTTCCCCCGAGTTCACCGGGACTTGCTTCATCCATGATCTCCTTCCGGCCAATGACACCGCTGATCGGCACCCCGGCTGCCAGAGATTTGGACACGGTGATGAGATCCGGTACAACCCCGAAGTGCTCAATGGCAAAGTACCGTCCTGTTCGGGAGAAACCAGTCTGAATTTCGTCCGCCACAAACAGAATGCCGTGTTCTTGACACAGCTCGTAAACGCCTTGCACAAACGCCTTGCTCGGGACGATAAAGCCGCCTTCCCCTTGCACCGGTTCCATGACGACGGCTGCGATCGTCTCTGGGGCGACGTCGGAAATGAGAAAGTTTTTAAATTCCTCCAACACGTATTGGTCGTACGCTTCTTCCGTCATGCCGTCCGGCCGCCGGTAAACGTATGGATACGGGGCCCTGTACACTTCCGGGGCAAACGGACCAAACCCGTATTTGTAAGGTTTCACCTTACTCGTCATCGTCATCGTGAGCAGCGTCCGTCCGTGAAACCCCCTCGTGAACGAGACAACCCCCTGTCTTTTTGTGTATTTGCGGGCAATTTTCACTGCGTTTTCAACGGCTTCAGCACCACTGTTAAGCAATAGCGCCTTCTTTTCAAAATCTCCCGGTGCCAGTTTCGCCAGCTTTTCCGTCAGTTCAATGTAAGGTTCGTACATCATGACGTTAAAGCCGGTGTGAATGTAACGGTCAACTTGATCTTTCAAGGCTTCTTTCACTTTCGGATGACTGTGTCCCACATTGATCGTACCGATGGCTCCAGCAAAATCTATAAAAGTATTCCCGTCTACGTCTGTCACGATGGCACCCTCGGCCGATTGAGCAAACGTCGGCACGCCGAAGGAAACTCCCTGCGGCACACTGTTGTGTCTTCGATTCAGCAGTTCTTGCGCTTTCGGTCCCGGTAGATTTGTTTTCACACTGGCATATTTCATGATACGGCTCTCCTTTCAGTTTTTATAAAGGTATTCTTTGTGTATAAAGCAAGTTTTATGCCACTTTTCAGGTTGTTTGAAAAGCGTACAGTTGCCTCGTTTCAATACCGAAAACCGTGTGCAACAAGTCAAAAATGAGAATGCCAAGTCTAAAAAGACTTACCGCTGCGCCATGCGTCACCCTCTCAAACGGTTACGGAGGCCAGCGAAAAATAGTGATCAAAGAAGAAGCTGTCGCGAGCTCCTTTTCATATGTGTCCCCTTCCCAAACGCCATGTTTCCAGGCAATGGCGTTCAACCTCAATTCTTAATGCCACCCTTTCAACCTGCCCGTATAGCAGTGCGAACGTTTCGGAACTCAAATATTAAGCTCCCTTTAAGGTAGAATTAAACACAAAAAAAGGTGAACGTGTTACGATATCTTTGTAAAATCATCCTTAGGAGAAAGACACGTGAGTCGTTCATTACACCCAATCCCAAACCGCGATCGCATCCCCGTTCTTGACGTGGCCCGGGGCTTAGCTATTTTCGGCATTCTACTTGTGAACATGGCCCATTTCAGTTATCCCGATCTTTATTTGCTCATGCTCGGGGAGGACAATTTTTTTAGCCAACAGTGGCACCCGCGGGATCACCTCACCCATGACCTGCTTAATATATTGATTCAAGCGAAGTTTATTACGATGTTTTCCTTTCTGTTCGGATTCGGAATGATCGTGATGATGGAGCGGGCAGAAGCACAGCATCAGAAGTTTGTTCCCCTCTACGTGCGCCGGTTGCTCGCCCTCTTCTTATTTGGCACGATCCACGCTTTTTTTATTTGGGACGGAGACATTTTGACCGACTACGCCTTGCTCGGCTTTTTGCTGCTTTTCTTCCGAAAGAGAAAACCTAAAACGCTCATCATCTGGGCTGTGATCCTGTTTTCCGTGTTTACGCTACTGTTCGCCGTCCAAGATGCCATGTCATTGCTGTCTCCCGAGATGCCGTTACAGGAGGACGGATGGAAACAACAGTATGTACAGGAGGCAAAACAGGCGATCGAGATTTACAGCACAGGCTCATTCATGGACGTTGCTGGGCAACGCATACACGATCGGATCACATATATGTCGATGAACGGCATGCTGTCGTTAAATCCGCTGCTCTACATTTTTTCAAATCTTCCGTACTTTTCCATGTTTCTCCTCGGAGCCGCGTTTGCCAAGCTTAAAGTGTTTCACCAACCGGAGAGGCACAGACGGCTGCTGAAGCGACAGTGGCTGAGCGGGGTATTCATTGGGGTCCCGTTGAGTGTAACCGGGACACTACTCGACTTGGATTCGCTCAATCTGATCGGTGCCCCGCTATTAATGTTCTTTTATGTGACGTCGTTGTGGCACCTGCACAAAAGACGTACCGCCCAACGTCTGTTAGCCCTTCTTTCAAATGTCGGCCGGACGTCTCTTTCCAACTACATTTTACAGTCTGTCGTCTGTACGCTAATCTTTTACAACGTCGGTCTCGGGCTGTACGGTTCTGTCTACCCGTTCGCCGGGCTCGTCTTGTCTGTCGCCATTTTTATTGGGCAACTCGTTATCAGTCACGTGTGGTTAAAATACTTCCGCACGGGTCCGCTGGAATGGGTCTGGCGTTTCATCACCTACCGGAAGCGGCATTCATTTCGCGTACAATCGGCTCTGACCGCAACAGAAGACCGCTCCGCTAAACTCAATTAGTTGGCTAAAACGTCAACCGTTTCGTTCCATAAAAAAGGCTCTGACCCGCTGGAATGCGAGCTGTCAGAGCTTCGATTTACTTTAATGCCCGAGCATCATCTCACCCGTGTACGCAGCCTTATATCTTTCTCGAATGCTTTCCAGTGTAAAGGGTTTCGGGCTCCTTGCGAGCAATCGCTTTTGTTCTATCCCGTTCTTGGCCAGAGTATCGAGATCTTGCTCTCGAATCCCGTACGCTTTCAACGTCGACGGAAGCCCGACATCCTTCACGAGATTGCGTAATTCTTTCACCGCCTCCAGCGCAACTTCACGTTTGCTCAACGTTTCCGTCTTCAATCCTAGCGCTCTAGCCATGTCGGTCATTTTTTCAAGACAAGACGGCCAGATGTAGTCGAAAATATACGGCAACAAGACGGCATTCGCTTCACCGTGCGGAATGTGGAACAACCCGCCTAACGGGTACGCCAGGGCGTGGACGCCGGCAACACCAGCATTGTAAAAGCTGAGCCCGGCCAATAGGCTCCCCCACGCCATTTCCCGACGGGCGTCCGTGTTGGATCCGTGCCATACAGCTGTGCGGATGTTGCCGGATATTTTGCGAATCGCTTCCAAGGCCAGCGCATCGGTAAGGGGAGTCGCATTGACTGACACGAGCGCTTCAACCGCATGGGTTAAAGCATCGACACCGGTAGACGCCGTAATCCGAGGCGGCAGAGTGTAAGTTAGTTCAGGATCGACGACGGCGACATCTGCTAAAAGGTATTCGTCTGTGATGACATCTTTCGTTTCTTCCAAGGAGAAGACGGCGATGTCTGTCACTTCTGCCCCGGTCCCGGCAGTCGTCGGGATAAGCATTTTCGGCAATCCTTTGTGCGTCAATTTACGCGTTCCGGACAGGTTTAAATAATCTTGGACTTTTCCTTCGTGACTGTATAGCACCGAAGCTGCTTTGGCGATGTCTAGAGAACTGCCGCCCCCCATTCCGATTACAAAATCTGCTTGAAAATCTTTTAAAGCTTGCACGGCCTGATCGCCGATTGCCAAAGGCGGTTCAGGTTGCAAGTCACTGTAAATTTTGTAAGTCAGCTGTGCATCTGACAGCACATCCTCCAACTTTTTCAACAGGCCGATTTCTACGATGGACGGATCGGCAAAGACCATCACCCTTTTGGCGCCGAAGGACGCAATAGCTTCCGGAACTTTTTCGATCGCACCTTCCCCCGCCACAATTTTAAGCGGTGAAACGAATGTGTGTACCATGCTAACATCCTCCTCTAAGCTGTTTGACTCCTTTGGTCTTGCGCCTGTGACTTTGTCGTCGCGACGGTCACAATGTACATCACGGCCATGCCGACGAGAACGCCGATGCCGGCTGCTCCGAACGGGTTAGAATAGTTGAATCCAAACGGCAGGTAAACCGTCCAATAGGTGACAGTTCCGGCAATGAGGGAAGCAACTGCAGCGGGCTTCGTCGCCCTTTTCCACAGCGCGCCGACGACGAGCGGGCCCCCCGTCGCCGATACAATGCCGCCGATCCCGATCCACATAAAGACAGAGAGAAATTCAGGCGGCGTCCAGGCCATAATGACAGCGACCACAATGACGACAAACGTGCTGTACCGGCTGATCAACAGTTCATTGCGCTCTGCCCTCTCTTTCGAAATGTTTAAGCGCGGGACGATCGTTTTTCGGTACAAGTCATTCGCCAACAGTTGCGTAAGTGAGACGATCAATCCATCTGATGTGGAC
Organism: Novibacillus thermophilus; assembly: GCF_002005165.1. Taxonomy (NCBI): domain Bacteria; kingdom Bacillati; phylum Bacillota; class Bacilli; order Caryophanales; family Thermoactinomycetaceae; genus Novibacillus; species Novibacillus thermophilus. Next base: position 1,922,370 of record NZ_CP019699.1, on the reverse strand, counting down.
ATAACCGCCGACAGTACGGCAATGGCAAAGAAAGCGGCCACAACAGGCGGGAATATCTCACTGAACAAAACGGGTATAATCTGGTCTGGCACGATATCGGCATCGCTCCCAACAACAGCGACCCCTAACATGCCGCCGAGGGACATTAACGGCAAAATCGTGGCGAAAATGGTGCAGTACATGATCAATTTCTTTAAATTTTGCCCTGATTTGACCGCCATAAACTTGTTGCCGAGATGCGGCAACACAGCGAACGGCAAATGGGCAATAAACAGGAGGGCCACCATCCAAAAAGCGCCATAAGTGATGTCGCCGGGCAAGAACAACCGGTCAAATCCGCCTGTCGGATTTTCTTCGCTGATTTTGGCAATCATGTCAGTAAACCCTCCGTCGACACCGACACTGCCTACAAAGCAAATGACGACCACAATGGCGGTGACGAGCATGAGCAAACCTTGAATCGCATCTGTCATTACGTCTGAATGCGAACCGCCCATAAAAACGTATACAGCTAACACAACAGCCGTCAAAAGTAACCCGAGCTCGTAATTCACTCCCATCATCGTCTGAAACATCGTCGCCGCTGCAACAAATTGAGACACGACGTAAAAAATGAGCAAAGCAGAGATGATCGTTAAAACGATGCGCAAAAAATCGCTGTTGAACCGTTCTCCAATAAATTCTGGGATGGTCCGCGTGCCGAATTGATCTCCGTATTTTTTTATTGCTTTAGCGACAAACAGCATGCCGATGACGGTGGCAATGGGATACAGTAACGGGTACCACAAACTAGGCGCTCCCATACTGTATGCAAGACCGGGCATCCCCATGAATGTCGATCCGCTGGAAATACCGGCTGCAATCACAAGGGCAATGGTGAACGGTCCGTAACTCGACCGCGCTGTAGCGAAATCGTCGGACGATTTCGTCCTTTTCATCCCGACCCATCCAAGAAAAAGCATCAACCCAATGAATAACACCATAAATATCCAAGAAAAACGACAATTTCACTTTTCATCACACTTAAACCCCCTTTTACTCTTCATCTTCCACAAGTTTCGTTTTCCACAGCACAAGGGCCATGCCGATCCACGTTGATAAAATTAAAGTGGCAATGATGACTAGCATCGTCAATTAAATCACCTTCTCCCTGTAAAACTTGTGAATCTCGGGGAACGCTTTAATCTTCTCGTAAGATGCAGACAAAGGTTCATACAAGTAGACGTGCTCCCTTTGATGAATACGACCGGGTTTCGATACAATGAGATACGGTACGTAAACAGACTGTTCGCCCCTCTGACGGATGACCGGTACACTCCACGAACGGGCGATGTGCACGTAGTAGCGGCGAACCATCTCGCGTGCATCTTCCACAGCTTCTTCCGTTGAGAGCTTCGCCTCCATCGTTTCAGAAACCGATACTGCCATGTTTGACAGCGGCGGGAGATCATGGGCCAAGGTGCTCCCACCCTTGATTCTGTTGGTCATCACGCAAACGTTCTCAACCCTCTTTCTGAATAAGGTTTGGTACTGTACTTCCCATGTGGTCAATACGTACGGGTAGTAGACAGCCGCGCTCTCCGGCTCTTGTTCCCTGTCGTATTGAAACACCTGGATGTTCACGCGATCGTCCTTTATAGCACCCACCTCCTTCCCTATTCCTGAATACGTATTCAATATGTCAGAAAAAAATTTATTTTGGTGCAGCTGTTGTTTTTCTCTCATACAATACGGGCTCGAGTGTCATTTGAACAGGTTCTTCTCCCTTTCCACCCGATTCTATCATTCTAAAAAGATGCTCAATCCCTAATTGGCCCAGATTTTTCTCCGACTTTTGCCCAACTGTCGTCAGCTCGAATGAACGATGTCGGGCGATGTTAATATTGTCCATGCCGCATATACTGACGTCACGTGGGATGTCGTAGCCGAGTTCCTTTAATGTATCGATGGCAAAAATGGCGATGGAATCTGTGGCTGCAAATATAGCCGAAGGCTTGTTTTTTCTCCCCATCAACGTCAATACTGCATCCCGAACGCCGCTTTCACTCGTGTCCGTATCCCGGATCAGCGTTCGGTCAGCCTCATGACCGTAACGCTTCAACGCCTCGACATACCCTTGATAACGGCCGTAAAATGTCGACGTATAAAGGGGACCGCCAATAAAGCCGATCCGTTCGTGCCCCAATTTCAACAAGTGCTCCGTCGCCATTTTCCCTGCCCGGAAATTGTCCACCTCGACGTAATTACCGCCGCGGCGGCATTTGCGGTTGAACATCATCACCGGGATATCGAGTTTCTCCAGTTCGGCATATATCGGGTCGTCCATAAAAATGGACGATAAAATGATGCCGTCCACCTGGTGCTTTAAAACCGACTCGTACACCGACATGTTGTCGCCTTTCTCAAAGAAGACAGTCGTGTTGTAACCCTTTTCTTTCGCGTAGTTGACGATCGACGTCGTCGTCTCTACAAAGAAAGGGTTGTGAAGCGGGCCGGAGATTAAGGCGATCGTTTTCGTTTTTTTGCTGACGAGCGACCTGGCGATGGAGTTCGGGCGGTAGTTCAGCTCCTCCATCGCTCGAACGACTTTCTCCACATTCGTTTTACTCACTTTCGACGGATTGTTTAAAACTCTGGAGACCGTTGATTGGGAGACACCTGCCCGTTTGGCTACATCTTTTGAAGATACCATGCAACTGACAACCTCTGTGAATACGTATTCTTACAGAAATTTTAAACGCTTTCTTTCCGTATGTCAATAGAAAATTTGTCCTGCAGGACTTTTTTTATTGATAGGAAAACCAGCACCGTAGTTCCGGTGTTGACAGACAGTACATATATAGAAGTGAATACGTAGCCAACAGCAGGACGATTACCGATATACCTCCCTCTACATCAATTGATATCCGAATTATTTTTTATATTATCATATCCTTAATAATTAAAACCCGCATCACTTTTTTAGTGATACGGGCTGTATTAATTTGATCACGCGTTTCTCCAGAAGCGGAGCAGGCCAACTTTCAGGGACAACCACTAACTTAACACGTCATCGGCGAAGTGTGCTTGACTGCCACTTTTGAATGACATTATCCGCATCCGCCTTCAGGATGTGGTACGCACGTTCAGATATTAACGTGGCATTCATTTGGTAGTCCAGCAACTGTTTAAAGCCTTCCATATGTTTGACGACCTTGTCAGCCAGTTCCTTTTCCTCATAATAGGTGACCGCATTCAAATGAATCTTTAACGAATGGGGCGCCTCATCCCCTTGGATTTCACCTTCTGCCTCAAGTTGTTCAACCAGCTCTTTCATATTTACAGCACTTGGATATTTTAGTATTTTTGCGTCAGCCCAGTTGGCATGGTCATAGTTTTTGTCATCCCCGCCATCTGTGACAACTAATTTCAATTCTTCCGCCCCGGAAATATCCACATTAACTTTTTCGGCTGCATCCGACCCTGTTACGACATCGCTCTCGTATACCTTTTCATCGTCTGCCCACACTTGGTAGACAACCGAACCCCTGTCTCCCACTTCGTCGTCGACACCGATATCTGCGGTAAACTTAGAGAACTTTCCTCCCAGGTAGTACGTTACTTCTGAGGGCGCGTGTACACCGAGTCCTTTCTCGTACTCTACTCCGCCAATGGTCATCGTGTTGCCGTCAGACGATGCCTGTTCCCCGTTACTGCTATCCTTTTCAACGGGACCCCAGCCGTTCGTTTCCCAAACCCAGTCTATATCACTTAAGTAAGCATCGTGATCGGGAACAGGGGGAGGAATCCTAACCGATGCTTCGGTATGCACATCGGTTTCTTCCTGGTCTCCGTATACAAAAGATGCTGTTCCTTCTAGAGTCACAGTCCCGTGCTCAGCATCGCGTGGAGGTGTCACCAGCCAGTCGATTTGAGCGGACTTCCCAGGAGGGAGATTCTCCAAATGTGTGGTGGAATCTTCTATCCCCCATCCTTCTGGTACATCCAACTGAACGTGAATGTCGCGTATCGCAATGCGCCCATAGTTTGTGATGGTGGATGTCAACTCGTTTGTTTCACCAGGTTGAATGTACTTATCGCTGTCAAACGATAGGGTGATCAACGGAGGTGCCGCATTCGGCGTTCCCGGTTTGACACGGTACATGGCAACGCCGTGGCTCGGCACGTGAGCGACTATCTCTCCGGCTGTTACAGTTTCAGTATGCTTCCACAGATCTCTCAAGACGTAAGAAGGAGCATTCGGCATTCCGATGTCGTTGGCATTGACTTGTATGGTCTTCGCAGAACTTCCTCTGTTAAAAAGAACAACGGCGCGGTCCCCGTTCTGCAGCGGCTTGACCCAAACCTCTTGGTCTCCGTCGTCACGAATTTTTTTCCCTTGTACACCTAACGGATCTTGATTGACTTCGATGACCTCTTGATTGGTCAAAATGTCTTTTGTGGCTTCATCCATATTCCGAAGGTCGTTTCCTGCCAGCAACGGAGCTGCTAAAATGCTCCACAAGCTGAAATGCGACGTGTACTCCGTATTGGTCATGCCGCCGTTTCCGACTTCCAACATGTCCGGGTCATTCCAGTGACCGGGGCCTGCGTACTTTTCTAGACCGACTTGCTGATCGAGAATGTTTAATACACTCCCCCAGTTATCGGAAATGTCTCCAGTCGTTCTCCAAAGGTGTCCGACGTCTTTCGCCCAGAGCCACGGCTCATTGCTGCCCCATTCACAAAGGCTAAATACGATATCCCTCCCCGTCCCGGCATAAGCCTCATCTAGGGCATCCCGCATTCTCGTATACGCATATTTGGCATTGTCGTGTTTAGTCCAGGGGTTATAAAATTTGATCGTATTGTCACCGCTTTCAAGTTGAACTTGAACCGTCGCAGTCTTGACTGAGTCCCACCCGCCGGTGTTCACGAATTCCACTTTTTGTCCTTCGCCGCCGTTGACACTGACATAGACGGATCGGTTCGGAATACCGTCTTCCCAATAAAAATTCGCATAGTAGATCGTCAGCTCATAGTGTCCGCTCTTAGTCACCCTGACGTTGTCAAACGTCAAGCTCCCGCTGTTGTTACCAATATTACCTACTTTCCTTTCTCCTGAACAATTCGCACAGTCCGCTACGTTTGCCCCACCTTCCAACGTACCGTCCTCTGCCTCGTAATCGACACCGTTCACCGAAATCTTGTCAATATCCGCAGAATAGTGAAGTTCTGGCGAATAACACCAATCGTATTTTAAATAATCGATGCCCCATTCGGCGTATTTTTGAGCATCTTCCTTCTCGTGGCCGTAACCTCCCGGGAGCCCTTGGCAGGTCATGGCCCCGTTAGAGGAATAAATACCGACCTTTAACCCCATGTCGTGAATCTGATCAACTAACCACTTGATTCCATGGGGAAATCTTTCCGGGTCTGCCACGTAGTTGCCATTTTCATCGCGTTCCTCGTCCATCCAGCAATCGTCTATGTTGACGTACTCGTAACCGGCATCCTTCATACCGCTTTCTACCATCGCTTTGGCTGTGTCCAATATCAACTGCTCGTCAATTTGACAGCCGAACCTGTTCCAGCTGTTCCACCCCATTGGCGGTGTTTTCGCCAAGTCGTCATCCAACGCGTATGCATGTGAGCTCGGTGTAACCATACTCCCGCACAGGACAAACACACTCACAAGAAACAAAAGGAAACCCGATCGCCACCCTTTTCTTCTCCGACTTCTTCCCATCGTATCCGACCTCCCTCTTAACTAAAGATGGTAAAAACATGCCGTGGACTCATCTTTTTTTCACATCCCTCCTTTGCCACTCATGAATATCCGTCGTCTGAATAACGAGGGTTCTAACTTCTCTCTCGGTAGAATACGTATGTGTGAGGAGTACTCGATACTGCACCTCTATTATAAACTAAAAAAAATAATAATTAAATATTATATTTTAAATTTTTAGTTTCTAATAGCGTATCACTCCTATCTCTATACATAATTTTTAATGTTGTGTCGTGGGCAAAAACCAAGAAAGCTTAAAAAACGTACGGGGTGATCATGTATGAAAAAGTTGTGCCTGCTTTTTATCTTAACAGCCGTCATCACGTTGACCGCTTGCAGCGGAGGTGCTGTGGGCGAAGATGAAGCCGGGTTCGTCGGAATCGCCATGCCGACGAAATCTTCAGAGCGGTGGGTGAGCGACGGTGAAAACATGGCGAAAGAATTTGAAAAGCTGGGGTACAGGACAGATTTGCAATACGCCGAAGACGTAGTCGAAAACCAGATCTCCCAGATTGAAAACATGATTACAAAAGGCGTGGACATTCTCGTCATTGCTTCAATCGACGGGGAAGCTCTTACAGACGTACTGCAAAAAGCTAACGAGCAAGGCATAGACGTCATTGCCTATGACCGGCTGATTATGAACAGCGACCACGTTTCTTACTACGCCACGTTCGACAATTTCCAAGTCGGGGTTCTGCAAGGGACGTACATCGAAGAGAAATTGGGGTTAAAGGATGGAGAAGGTCCTTTCAACATTGAGCTGTTTGCCGGTTCTCCCGACGATAACAACGCCTACTTCTTTTTTGACGGCGCCATGTCCGTCCTCAAACCTTACATCGACTCCGGGCAACTGATCGTGAAAAGCGGACAGACAGATTTTGACCAAATCGCCATCTTGCGCTGGGACGGTGAAACAGCCCAAGCGCGAATGGATAACTTGTTGAGCGCCCACTACACAACTGAAAAAGTGGATGCTGTCTTGTCCCCCTACGACGGGATCAGCATCGGGATCATTTCCTCGTTAAAGGGGGTCGGCTACGGAAAAGAGGACATGCCGATCATTACCGGTCAAGACGCAGAACTCGCGTCCGTTAAATCGATCATAGCCGGCGAGCAGACACAAACGGTGTTTAAAGACACAAGGGAACTTGCAAAAAAAGCGGTCACGATGGCAGAAGCGGTGTTAAAAGGTAAAGAAGCGGAAGTGAACGATACGGAAACGTATGACAACGGCGTCAAAGTCGTGCCTTCATATTTGCTGGAACCTGTGTCCGTCGACATTTCAAACTACGAAGAAGTGTTAATCGACAGCGGCTACTACACAAAGGAAGACCTCCAATAAAAAACGTCACAACCGGAACGGGATAGACAGATGACAGGCCAGTCCGCTCTGATTTGCGGCCAACAAAGGAAATAGTCACGGGATGCAGTGTAGAAGGGATGTCTAAAGGCCATTTCGTCATGCGGTGATCCGTTCGGGTCACCGCATCCTGATGGCCGTCCTTCACCTCGCGCCTCCGACATCGATCACGTCATTTAAGCAAGGCAGCACGTACTTTCCAACCATTTAACCTTTCACTCGCTAAACGGGAAGGTGGTGAAGCATGAATGGGCGACATTTTGCTAGAAATGAAGAACATTACAAAGCGTTTTCCAGGTGTCAAAGCGCTGGACAACGTCAATTTTAAAGTAAAAGCGGGAGAAATCCACGCGTTGTGCGGAGAAAACGGCGCAGGCAAATCGACGCTGGTCAAAATTTTGAGCGGCGTTTACCCTTACGGATCGTATACAGGCGACATCCAGTTTAACGGTCGTCCGTGCGCCTTTAGAGACATCAAACAAAGCGAACAGGCAGGAATTGTCATCATTCATCAGGAGCTGTCCTTAATCCCCGAATTAACGATAGCCGAGAACATTTTTTTAGGAAACGAGCGAGCGACTAAAGGTGTGATCGACTGGATCAAGACGACGAGCCAAACGAATAAACTGCTGAAAAAAGTGAATCTGTCCGATCCCCCGGACACCTTAATCAAACAAATCGGCGTCGGCAAACAACAGCTGGTGGAAATAGCAAAGGCGTTGGCAAAAGAAGTGAAACTACTAATTTTAGACGAGCCGACGGCGGCTCTCAACGAGAAGGACAGTGAAAACCTGTTAAACCTGCTGTTGGAGTTTAAACGTCAGGGCATCACATCGGTCATGATTTCTCACAAGCTGGATGAAGTGTTGGCAATTGCCGACTCCGTCACCGTCTTGCGCGACGGGGAAACGGTTGAAACGTTGGAACGGGGATGCGATCGCATAACGGAAGACCGCATCATTCGGGCGATGGTCGGACGAAGTTTGACCAACCGTTACCCGCCAAGGACTCCCCGCATCGGGGAAACAGTGTTCGAAGTGACGAACTGGACTGTTTACCATCCGCTACAAAGCGACAGGAAAGTCGTTGACAACGTGAGCTTGCGCATTCGAAAAGGCGAAATCGTCGGGATCGCAGGACTGATGGGAGCGGGAAGGACTGAACTGGCGATGAGTCTTTTCGGCAAATCTTACGGCCAGAAGATTGCCGGCACGATCAAAAAAGACGGAATCCCGGTGGAGATGGACAATGTCAGCCAAGCGATTAAACACGGCGTGGTGTATGTAACAGAAGACCGGAAAACGTACGGTTTGATCTTGATGAACGACATTAAAACGAACATCACATTGCCCAACTTGAAATACATTTCCAAAAATACTGTCGTCAACGAACAGGCCGAAGTCACAAAAGCTGACCACTTCCGCAGGAAACTAGGGATCAAATCATCTAGCTTGCTGCAGAAAACGGAACAGTTAAGCGGCGGCAACCAGCAGAAGGTGGTCCTGAGCAAATGGATGATGGCAGAACCGGATATCTTGATTTTAGATGAGCCGACTCGCGGAATCGACGTCGGAGCCAAATACGAAATATACGCGATTATGAATCAGTTGGCTGAGAGCGGAAAAGGCATTCTCCTCATTTCCTCGGAATTGCCGGAAATTTTGGGCATGTGTGATCGCATCTATACGATGAGTGAAGGCAAGATCACTGGCGAACTCAACAGAGAAGAAGCCACCCAAGAAAAGTTAATGGCATACATGACCAATACCAGGGAGGGACAATCGTGATAAGGGAGTTGTTGCACAACAACTTAAGACAGTACGGCATGGTCGCCGCCTTGCTGTTGATCATGCTGCTTTTTCAAATCTTGACAGCCGGTACGCTATTAAAACCTTTGAACATCACTAACCTGATTTTGCAAAACAGTTACATTCTCGTGCTGGCCGTTGGCATGGTGATCGTGATCATCACGGGCCACATCGATCTGTCGGTGGGGTCTATCGCCGCATTTATCGGGGCAATTTCAGCGATTTTAATGGTCCAGTTACATGTCCACCCTTTTTTGGCCGTGATCTTGTGCCTGGCACTCGGCGCTCTCATCGGAGCGTGGCAAGGTTTTTGGGTGGCTTACGTTAAAATCCCCGCTTTTATTGTGACCCTTGCCGGAATGCTTTTGTTTCGCGGCTTAACCTTGGTGGCTCTAGAAGGGCAGTCTATCGCTCCTTTTCCCAACGCGTTCCAGCAAATGAGTTCAGGGTTCATCCCCGACTTTTTTGGAGGAGAGAGTCTCCACATCTTTTCACTCGTCATCGGTGCACTCTTATCTCTAATCTTCATTTACAGGGAAGTGAAGAACCGAAACAAACGAATGAAATACGACTATAATGTACTCCCCCAAAAACTGTTCATCGCCAAAATCATTGCGCTTGTCGCGGTGATTAATGTTTTTACGTACATTCTCGCCAGTTATAAAGGTATCCCCAACATTTTAGTCATTTTATTCGTACTCATCGCCGCCTACACCTTTGTCATGAATAAGACGGTCATCGGCCGACACATTTACGCGGTCGGCGGCAATGCGAAGGCTGCCGGGTTGTCCGGCGTCAATACAAAGCGCGTCACGTTTTGGGTGTTTGTCAACATGGGCGTGTTGTCCGCCCTATCGGGCATGATTTTTGCGGCGCGACTGGATGCTGCAACGCCCAAAGCCGGAACCTTATTTGAATTGGACGCCATCGCCGCTTCATTTATCGGAGGGGCGTCGGCATACGGTGGTATCGGAACTGTGACAGGCGCTGTCGTCGGCGGACTCGTCATGGGGGTCATGAACAACGGGATGTCAATCATCGGGCTAGGCATCGACTGGCAACAAGCGATAAAAGGGTTGGTGTTACTGTTAGCCGTCGCCTTTGATATCTTTAACAAGAACAGATCGTCTTAACCTTTTTTCATCCCTCTGACGTCTTTAACGACTAAGGTATCTCGGTGTTAAATCCTTTACGGTCAAGCGAAAGACCGTCCTGCTTTCTTTCCATTAGTTTCGTTGCACTCACCCTTTCTCATTAACGTCGTGTTTTTGGGAAAGGGTTACTTGTTATGGGACAAGTCCACACTAGGAAGTTTGTGCAGAAATGGTAGTCGGAAATTCAAAAAAAGATTATGCGTTCTATTTGGTATATTTTCGTTATTTTTGTAGAAGTGATATAAAATAAAGAATAAATAGATTTTTTAACACTATATTTAATAAATTTTTAAATTAGTTAAGAGAGTGCCATCAGACTTCGTGCCCTTTTAATGGTTAAAGAAAGAGGGGGTGATTCATTCCGTTGAACGTCTAACCCAATAGGACTCCACTTGTTTAAATTTTTTACGGGAGGTTGCTTAAAGTTGAGAATGAAACGATTCTTACCGATTATTTGCGTGCTTTTGGCAGTGACACTGGTGATGACAGGATTTTCTGTGGCACAAGACCCCGATCCCCCTTACTCACTGTCCCCTGAAGTAGTCGACGTGTACGACAAGCTTCAATCTAGTTCGGATATCAATCAGAGTTTGGAATTTATTGAGTCAGACCACGAAAACACGATAGCAGATCAAATAGAAATAACCGAAATACCAGCACCTCCTTTTATGGAAGAGGAAAGGGCTGAGTATTATGCTGGTAGATTTAAAGAGTTGGGACTAGAAGACGTCCATATAGATGAAGAAGGGAATGCAATCGGCATTCGTCCAGGAAACGGCGACGGCCCTAAGCTCGTGGTTTCCGCTCACCTCGATACTGTTTTCCCTGAAGGCACAGATACAACGGTTACAGAAAAAGACGGAATCCTTTATGCTCCTGGCATTGCAGACGACGGAAGGGGGCTCGCCGCTCTCTTGTCCGTCATTCGAGCTCTGAATGAGGCCGATATCCAGACTGTCGGCGACATTATGTTTGTTGGAACTGTCGGGGAAGAAGGCGAAGGTGATTTAAGGGGAGTTAAGTTTCTGTTTGAAGAACACAACGACATTGACGGGTTTATATCGGTTGAATCCGGAGATCCGTCAAATATAACGTATCTAGCTACGGGGAGCCACCGTTACAACGTAACGTATGAAGGCCCAGGCGGTCACAGCTTCGGTGCCTTCGGAACACCCAGTGCCACACACGCCCTCGGCCGGGCGATAGCGAATATCGCCGATCTGGAGACGCCAGATGACCCGAAAACAACCTTTAACGTTGGCACGGTTAGCGGAGGAACATCCGTCAATGCCATTGCGGCTGAAGCCAGTATGAAAGTGGACATGCGGTCGAACGATGAAGAAGAACTGCAAAAATTAGAGAAAGCATTCTTAACAATCGTTGAAGAGGCCGCCGTTGAAGAAAATAACCGATGGGGAGAGGAAGATGCTATTACAGTAAACGCTGAACTCATCGGGGACCGCCCGGCAGGTTCCCAACCTTCGGATGGGTTCAACGTACAAGCTGCCTGGGCATCAGTAGAAGCCATCGGGTTACAGCCAAGTTTAGGTGGCCCCAGTAGCACAGATTCGAATTGGCCTATCAGTCTCGGTATCCCATCACTTACCTTGAGGGGTGGAGGTCAATCGGGCGGAACACATTCCCTGGACGAGTGGTTTGATCCTACGGACGCTTACCTCGGACCCCAACAAGTTTTACTGACCTCCCTGGGCCTTGTAGGAGTAGATGGTTTAACTGAACCGTTGTTGGGGCGTGACGGTCAATCCGATCCTGAAAAACCTGTCATCGAGAACCTTCAACCGACAGAAGATGTCACTTTGGACGCGGGGGAGACGGTAAAAATTGAATTCGACAGTAAAACTGGATTGAAGGCAACGTTCGCGATTCGCATCCCTCTCACGAACACCATCGCGAGCGCAACTGAGTTGCCGATGATGGAGACAGAAGAAGGGCATTACGTCGGATATTGGACGGCGACATCAAACATACAGGTTGAAGGAGCGGAAATTGAGGTCAAAGTATCCGACGACAAAGGTAACGAAACGCGGAAGACAGCGAAAGGAAAGTTGAATATTAACACAAATGGAAAATAAAGCGATAAAACACATTGTCAAAATTGCTTAATAGCGGACACATCTTCTAGAGTGAGGCTGACCCAAAAAGTCCGTAAAAACCGATTTTTGGATCAGCCTCTTTATTTTTGAGCAACTCATATGAAGGATTATACCTAAAGGACAAGGCGCCCTTCAGATTGATTCAATTAATTGGCGTGCAAAAAAAATTTGGGAAATTCCAAGCGCTTCGCGATATAACATTTTCAGTAAATGCTGGAGAGGTTGTCGGTTTTATTGGTCCGAATGGCGCCGGTAAATCGACAACGATTCGTATCTTATTGGGAATCCTCAGACGAGATGCCGGCGATGCCAAAATTTTTGGAAAGGATGTTTGGAAAAACAGTTTTGAAATTCATAAACGAATTTCATACGTTCCCGGAGACGTCTCACTTTGGGGAAATCTAACAGGTGGAGAAATTATCGATTTGTTTTTAAAATTACACGGTAGTGGAGATAAACAAAAACGCGACTATTTAATAAAGCGTTTTGAGTTAGATCCGAAGAAAAAAGCAAAAACATACTCTAAAGGAAACCGCCAAAAGGTTGCATTGATTGCAGCATTATCTACAGAATCCGATTTATACATCTTTGATGAACCCACCTCTGGCTTGGATCCTTTGATGGAAGCCATTTTTCAAGAAGAAGTGGAAAAGATTAAAAATGAAGGAAAAGCGATCCTATTATCCTCACATATTTTAAGTGAAGTAGAACGTTTGGCCGATAAGGTTGTCATCATTCGGCAAGGAAAAATCGTCGAATCTGGCACCCTTGAGGAATTACGGCATTTAACACGGACAACCGTCACATTAGTAACTGATGGTGATATCGCTCAACTGGAACAAGTTGCTGGCGTATATGATTTCCAACAAAAGGGTAATCAAGCGACATTCTCTGCAGATAATCAACACCTCAATAACATTTTGCTTGCTGCAACAAAACTAGGTGTGAAACAGTTTGAAGCTGTACCACCTACACTAGAAGATCTGTTTTTGCGCCACTATGAAAACGAAGTGTACAAGGAGGGAAGATAAGATGGAGGAAAAATTTTCCCGATGGGAAATCCTTTTTGTCCAATATTTAAAACGAGATTGGAAGAAAATCATCATCTGGATTTTAGGTGTTGGCTTATTTTCAGGAGGATTCGTACCTGCCTTTGAAGAATTAGCAGAAGGTCAGGGTTTAGTGGGAATGTTTGAAACATTAAAAAACCCTGCCATGATCGCGATAGTCGGTCCTACACCAATCGAGACCGCAACGGAGTACACGTTAGGCGCCATGTATGCACACGAAATGTTACTGTTCTGTAGTTTAATCGCCATGGTAATCTCTGTTCTCCATGTCATAAGCCATACGCGTAAAGAAGAGAATCTTGGTCTAACTGAACTCGTACGTTCTTTTCAAATAGGGCGTCAAGCGAACTCCCTTGCCACAATGACTGAAACAATCCTAATTAATGTCTTCCTGGCACTATTTATTAGCGGAGTATTAATCAGTTTCGGCGCAGAAACCATTACTACGGAAGGTTCCCTTTTGTTTGGAGCTTCAATTGGTTTTTCAGGAATAATCGGAGCTGGAATTGCACTGGTTCTTGCGCAAGTGATGCCAACCTCTTCCAGTGCAACTGGTTCAACGCTTGGTTTTATAGGATTACTTTATATCATGCGTGCCGGAACGGATATTTCTCATGTAGATTTGTCGATGTTCAATCCACTCGGTTGGACCTATTTAACGTTTCCTTTCACTGACAACAACTGGACTCCGTTTATTTTGCTCTTCTTGGTAGTTGTTGTGATCATTGCTTTTACACTCGAGGGATTTCGAGATATGGGGTCAGGCTACCTTCCGGAGCGAGAGGGAAGAGAATATGCAAAGAGATCATTGTTATCTGTCCGCGGATTACTTTTCAAGATAAATAAAGGGTCATTATTGGGTGGATGATAGCCTTTATTTTCATGGGCGCTTCCTACGGTGCGATATATGGTGATATGCAAATTTTTATCGAAAGCAACGACCTTATGCAACAAATGTTTTCTCATTCGGGGATTTCTATTGAAGAATCATTTACGGGTACTATTATGATAGTCATGATCGTTTTAGTTTCAATTTTACCAATCCTAATTGTCAATAAACTTTTTGCTGAAGAAAGTCGTTTGCGCTTCAGTCAGCTTTTTTCAACAAAGGTGACTCGTAGCGAACTTTATTGGACTTGTATTGGACTGGCGATTTTAGCAAGTTCAGTAGGAATTTTACTGGCCGCAGGCAGTCTTGGCGGGACAGCCATTGCTGCAATGGGGGAACATTCGACAATGGTTTTCAATGATTTTCTTGCTGCTGGTTTCAATTACTTACCATCGGTACTCTTTGTTACTGGTTTGGCAGCTTTAACCCTTGGCTGGATACCGAAATTAGGTAAAGTGATTTATGTTTATCTAGGCTACTCTTTTTCAGTCAACTACTTCGGAGCGATGTTAGACATTCCAGAATGGGTTGTGAATATAGCGATTCTAAGTTGGATTCCGCAAATGCCTGTTGAAGAGTTTGAATCTTTAACGTTCATTTCCTTAACCGTGATCAGCATTATTTTAATGGGAATCGGATATGTTGGTTACAGTAAGCGAGATATGATGGAGGGGGCTTAATCTTTCGCTATTAACATTATAATGGTGAAAGTGGAGAGCCCGAACTGCCAAACAGTAATAACGGCTACTACCAACGTTCATTACACACCAGATACGGGAAAATGGAAGATATACCCAACTCCTTGCTCCCTAAACGTCGATACGGTTGTCTGGAAGAAGCCATCATCAAGATGTTTTTCTCTGCCCGGCCTTTTCGGTCTTCTTCAAAACGAGCTTCCGTTTCATCCTCGAAAATTGCCGTTACACCTGCGTATACTTCTTTAACCTTTATTAGCCGTTTATTGTAACGGATGACAATGTCATTTTTCTCCACTTCATCGACGAGGATCTCCTGCTATATCCGATCTGAGTATTTGTTCTTGAAAGGCTCGCGATGAAGTAACGAGCCTTTCAAGGTTGCTATTCCGAACCCAGGTGGAGATGATCTTTAGGTCTGGACCATGAGCTGACAAATGTCGTTCGTGAAAGCGACCGGATCTTCGACAGACAAGCCTTCGATGAGCACAGCTTGATTGTACAAGATATTCGTATAGAGCTTCGCCTTCTCTTTATCTTGCGCAAATGTCGCCTTTAATGATCGGAAAACGTCGTGGTGGACGTTCAACTCCAAGATTTTGTCCGCTTTGATCTGCTGTTGGTCAGCGTTGGGCATGGCATTCAGCACTTTTTCCATCTCGATGGACACTTCGCCTTCAGTGGAAAAACACACCGGGTGTGTCTTTAGCCGCTTGGAAGCCCGAACGTCCTTCACTTTGCCGGACAAGACCTCTTTCATGTAATCAAAGAGGGCTTTGTTTTCCTTCGCTTCTGTCTCTGCCGTCTCGTTGTCATCTTCTTCGATCCCTAAGTCTCCGCTCGCCACCGATTTGAATTCTTTGTCTTTGTATGACTTGAGCATTTTAATGGCAAATTCGTCGACGTCTTCGGTGAAATACAGGATTTCATACCCTTTTTCCGCGATCAGCTCTGTCTGCGGGAGTTTGTCGATGCGCTCATGCGTTTCCCCTGTCGCATAGTAAATGTATTGTTGATCTTCCGGCATTCTGGAGACGTACTCATCCAGTGTCACCCACTTCTTCTCTTTCGAAGAATAGAACATGAGCAAGTCTTGCAATACGTCTTTATCCTGGCCGAACTCGTTGTACACGCCAAATTTCAACTGCCGCCCAAACGATCGATAAAATGTCTCGTACTTTGCCCGGTCATGTTTTAAGAGGTTCTCCAGTTCTTTTTTGATTTTGTTCTTTATATTCTTGGCGATGACCTTTAGCTGCCTGTCTTGTTGCAGCATTTCCCTGGAAATGTTAAGGGACAAATCTTCGGAATCGACCATCCCTTTGACAAAGCTGAAATAGTCGGGCAAAAGATCGGGGCATTTCTCCATGATCAGAACCCCGTTTGAGTACAGCTCCAACCCTTTTTCGTATTCTTTCGTGTAGTAATCAAAGGGGATCGTCTCCGGAATGAACAAGATGGCGTTGTACCGAATAGTCCCATCCACTTGGATATGGATGTGTTTTAACGGCTTGTCAAAACCGTACCGTTTTTCCCGGTAAAAGTTCTCGTAATCTTCCTGTTTCAGCTCACTTTTGTTTTTCCTCCAGATCGGAACCATGCTGTTGATGACCTGTTCTTCTTTGACCTCTTCAAACTCGTTGTCGCTGCCTTCTTTCGGTTTCATCTCCGTTACCGTCATTTTTATCGGGTACCGAATAAAGTCTGAGTATTTTTTGATGATAGCTTTGAGACGGTGTTCCTCCAAATAGTCGTCAAAATTCTCGTCTTCTGTGTTTTCTTTTAACTTGAGAATGATCTCCGTCCCAACATCGGTCTTATCACACGGTTTGATCGTGTATCCGTCCGCGCCTTGGGACACCCATTCAAACGCTTTGCCACTGCCCAACGCTTTACTGCGCACCGTCACTTCATCAGCCACCATAAAAGCGGAATAAAACCCGACCCCGAACTGACCGATAATGTCGTGCCCGTCTTTCATTTCGTTTTGTTGTTTGAAGGCTAAAGAACCGCTCTTTGCAATCGTGCCCAAGTTGTGTTCCAGCTCTTCTTCCGTCATGCCGATGCCGGTATCGAGTACGGTCAACGTCCGATTTTCCTTATTGGGAATGATTTTGATATAGTAACGGTCTTTGTCAAACGTGAGCGACTCATCGGTCAGCGCCTTATAATAAATTTTGTCAATCGCGTCACTGGCATTGGAAATGAGCTCTCTCAAAAAAATTTCCCGGTTGGAATACACCGAGTGAATCATCATGTCCAACAGCCGCTTAGATTCAGCTTTAAACTGTTTCTTCTCCATGAAAAAACCACTCCTTTCAATATGAAATTGTAAGACGTCACCCGGTATTAGCACTCTATTCTAACAAGTGCTAACATCTCTTTATTTTAGGTAACATACGCTGCAGGTCGTGTCAAACCCTCCGTGACTTAGATGCCAATGTCCGTCCGCTAAAACGGTCTGGTTTAAAAATAAATAGTTTACAAACGGTCAATTGTTTAATTAAAATGACAAAAATACGACCTTAACGACGGAGGTTGTCCTATGAAACGACTACACGAAATATTAGCCTTTAATAAGGAATTCGTGCGAAAAAAAGAGTTTGAAGCGTATAAAACCTCCAAGTTTCCAGACAAAAAATTAGTGATCGTCTCGTGCATGGACACGCGGCTCAGCGATTTACTGCTAAAGGCGATGAACCTTAAAAACGGCGATGCCAAGATCATCAAATCCGCAGGGGCAACGGTGACACACCCGTTTGGGAGTGCGATGCGCAGCATTTTAGTCGCCATTTACGAGTTGCAAGCAGAAGAAATTTGCGTCATTGCCCATGACGGTTGCGGGATGGCTGGCATTCATCCAGAGAAAACGATCCAGACGATGATCGAGAGAGGGGTTCCCCGTGACACAATCGACACCATTGAACGATGTGGGTTTCATTTAAAAGACTGGTTAAGCGGGTTTGACAGCCTTGAGGAAAGTGTCAAACAGAGTGTCGACTTGATCAGGAACCATCCGCTCATGCTGCCAGACATTCCAGTGCACGGCCTCATAATTGATCCGGAAACAGGTCGGCTGGACACTATCGTAGAAGGCTATTGAAGAAGCAAACGTATTAAAGATGACATACCGTTTCACACTCCCTGCATTATTGTGAAGTATGTCATCTCTGTCCCTCCATTTTGTATGTGTCACGTTTTACTCGACGACCTTACAGGCAAAAGGATCAGAAAACCTTCATTTTGTCGCCGGATCCCTAACGCGCTTCGCTTGTTTGATCCCTAGTGGAGGGCAAAATGCATTTTGACACATCTTTTATGCGATGAGGAAGACAGACGATTGATCACCTTGTTCAACTGTCGAATCACACTTGATGACGAGGCGGCTCCCCACGCAGTAAGTCCCAGTGCCCTTCCAGATACTTTCTCATGTTCATCCCCACCTTAGCCGCCAAAACTTAAGCCGACACGTTATAACACTTGTATTTTGCCAATTTTCATCTCATAAAATAATTGGAAAGATGTGTGGTCTTAACGTTTAACAGAGGGGGAAAGATTATGCCGCTTTCAACCGTGTTTTGGTTGTTCGGACCGTTGGCCGTCATCGTCATTTTGTCGTTCATTACACTTTTCACGGAAAAGGAGTGAGGTGGTGTGCGAGTTGAAACGATAACCGTGTTTATTGTTTACCTGCTCGGAATGGTTGCGATCGGCGTTTGGATGTATCGAAGGACGAACACCACGACCGATTACTTTTTAGGTGGGCGCAGTTTAAACAGTTGGGTCACCGCTCTGAGTGCACAGGCGTCCGACATGAGCGGTTGGCTGCTGCTAGGGTTGCCGGGATTAATCTATGCGACTGGCGTGAACGGGATGTGGATGGCCATCGGTTTGGCGGTCGGGACGTATTTAAATTGGCAGTTCATTGCCAAAAGGCTGCGCCGTTACACGGAAGTGAACCAATCGATTACAATCCCCGATTACCTGGATAACCGGTTTAAAGACCAATCGAAAGCATTGCGCATCGTCTCAGCCCTTACGATTCTCGTGTTTTTCCTCTTTTATACCGCTTCGGGTATGGTCGCCAGTGCGGTGTTGTTTCAGGAAACATTCCATATCGATTACAACGTTGCCCTATTCATCGGAGCCGTCGTCGTTGTCAGTTACACCTTTCTCGGCGGCTTTCTCGCTGTCAGTTTGACCGATTTTGTCCAGGGATCGCTCATGTTTTTATCACTTATCTTTGTCCCTGTGGCCCTGATCAACATGTTAGGCGGCGTGAGCGAAGCCATGACTGCCGTCAGTCAAGTGAATCCGGATTTGTTAAATATGACGAAAATCGTCAATCTGGATGAGAGCGGATCGTGGATCAGCCAAACGGTCTCGTTCAGCGTCATCGGCACTGTTTCACTCGTCGCCTGGGGACTGGGTTACTTTGGCCAACCGCATATCCTTGTGCGGTTTATGGGGATTCGTTCAGCCAG
Organism: Novibacillus thermophilus; assembly: GCF_002005165.1. Classification (NCBI taxonomy): domain Bacteria; kingdom Bacillati; phylum Bacillota; class Bacilli; order Caryophanales; family Thermoactinomycetaceae; genus Novibacillus; species Novibacillus thermophilus. The sequence goes on along the minus strand of NZ_CP019699.1, from coordinate 1,903,026 downwards.
CGAAATTCCGAAAGCACGCTTTATAGGGGTTATCTGGGTCGTTTTGTCCCTTGTAGGTGCCGGTTTCGTCGGTCTGTTGGGCATTCCTTACTTTGACGTTCCCCTGGATAATCCTGAGACGGTATTGATATCGCTTGCGCAGATGTTGTTCAATCCTTGGATCACGGGCATTGTGCTCGCTGCCATTTTTTCCGCGATTATGAGCACGATCGATTCACAACTGCTCGTCTGCTCCAGTGCAATTGCTGAAGACTTCTACCGTCCGTTTTTCCGTAAAAACGCCAGCGAGGCCGAACTCGTCTGGGTCAGTCGCATAACAGTACTGGCTGTCGCGATCGTCGCGGTCATTTTAGCGATGAGCGGCGGATCGGTGCTCGATCTCGTATCGTACGCTTGGGCTGGCTTCGGCGCTGCGTTCGGTCCTGTCGTTTTGTTGTCGCTGTTCTGGAAACGCATGACGAGAAACGGGGCGCTTTCCGGCATTGTAGTGGGAGGGGTGACAGTCCTTTTGTGGAAGCATGTCCCCGCCCTGAGCGGGACGGGGTTATACGAGCTAGTGCCCGGATTCGTCTTGGGCTTGTTGGCCATTACAATCGTCAGCTTAATAGATAAGGCACCATCACGCGCCATTCAAGACGAGTACGACAAAGCTACAAGACCGCTGCCGAGAGAGACCGCTTAAAATGTCAATGCTGATATGAAAAAGCGCTGGCTTTCCCCACGTCCGGAGAGAGCCAGCGCTTTTCCTTTTTCAATTGGCCGTCTCATTCGACATGTTGTCCCGATGAACAAACTCCCAAAATCCTGGGATTTGGTCTAGGTTGTAGTTTTGTTTTAGCACTTTCACTCAGATCATCAATAGCCGATTCCAACTCCTCAAAACGTTCTCAAACCGGAAAAGTAAATAGACACTGATGGCAACAGGAAAACCGAAATTTCCCAGCAAGTAGATAATTTGTGACAACTCATTCATATGGCTTCCTCCTGACAGGTGTCTTGGAAGTATTTCCGCAATTTGTGCAAAGCTTTAAGTTTCGTTTTAGAAACGGCCTGGTGCGATGCATTCATTATTTTTGCAATTTCCGTCACTGGGGTTCATCGGATACCACGAAATCTACTAACGTGCCTTTTGCTTCATTTTTAGTGGCTCATAATCGGGGTGGACGCGTGACGACCGGTTCTTCAGACTCAGGTTTTATTTACAAAGTGTACGGATTCGGCTATATTCGTGAGCTGGAATTGTTACAGGAAGCCGGGTTCCACCCTTTGGAGGTGAGCCAGTCAGCAACGATGTACGGAGCTGAACTGTTACCAAAAGAAAACGGTGTGCCGTTGAGGTAAGGGATCATTCGCCCAGGCATGTTAGCGGTTCTCGTACTTGTCGAAGAAAATCCCCTACAAAACTTTAAGACCTTTTACGGTACAGGTACGGAAAAACTAAACCACGAGACCGGACGCGTCGATTGGCGGAGTGAAGTACACCATCAAAGACAGTATTTGACGCAAAGCAACTGTTAGCCGATGTGAAAGAAATGGTCAAGGAGAGGAAAACAGATCCCAACGGAACGGCCTTGAATTAGAACGTCTCCAAAGAAGAATGATATACCTGTAAAATAAGAATGCTTTAAAGTGATACTTCGTCGGCTGGTCACCGCGGGTATCACTTTTTTTGGGAGGCACAATGGTCAGTAGTACGAGGATGTACCACAAAAGTACTGCTTTAAACAAACGCGAGGCGCGAACCTGTAGACAAATCCCCAATTTCGATGGGGCTGCATATAATGAGTTAGACAAAACACGCAGAGGAGTGACAACAGTGACAACGATGAACCATTGGCACACCGGCGATTCATACTTGTATCAGTCTTTAATGCCTTGTGTTCACCAACCGATCACAGTCCAGACGACACGCGGTTCTGTAAGAGGAATTTTAAGGAGCGTCACACCTGATCATCTGGTCGTTGAAATGGGAGGAAACTGGTTTTTCATTAGAACTCAACAGATCATCTGGTTTGTTCCTTATCCTCGGTCCTATAAAAGAATGAGACAACTTCCCCCCACATATGCATATTAGATGAAAACCCAAGATACCGGGGGGTAGGTACCTGATGATGAAACGAGTGAACAGGATTGCCATTGAACTTCCAAGACCAGAACACGGGGATTTAAATGCAGCTTCTGCGGTACAAGATTTGCTGGGTGGCAAATATGGAGAAATGTCCACGCTGAACAACTATATGTTCCAGTCCTTCAATTTTCGCGCTAAAAAGAAATTCAAACCTTTTTATGATCTGATCGCGAGCATAACCGCAGAGGAATTTGGGCACGTGGAATTGGTGGCGAATACGATCAATCTGTTGTCGTACGGGGTCACCCAACCAGCCGACCCAGACGCTGCCCCACTGCAAGAAGCATTAGATATACGGTATCCTATTTATTTCACGACTACGGCTCAGACAGCTTACCCAGGAGATTCTATGGGAAAACCTTGGAATGGAGATTACGTCAACAACAGCGGTGCCCTCGTTCAAGATTTACTGCACAACTATTTGTTGGAAATCGGCGCCCGCCTGCACAAAATGCGCGTCTACGAAATGACAACCCATCCCACTGCACGGGAAATGATCGGGTATCTTCTAGTTCGTGGAGGAACCCATATCATTGCGTACGCGAAAGCGATTGAAGTGGCTACTGGAGTAGACATAGGTAAAATGCTTCCAGTTCCAAGACCGGACAATAACAAATTTGATCACGCCAGAAAATTTATGGAACAAGGGTTGTACAATGTCTTGTATACGTGGAATGAACCGGAATATCAAGATATTAACAAAATTTGGAAGGGAAAAAACCCAGAGACAGGCGAACCTTTAAGAGTCATTGACGGTATGCCAGAAGGAGCTCCCGTCCCTGACTTTGAAATGTTGCCTGAACAGTTTGCACCTGGTATTGACCGGGATGATTACAAACGCATTCTAAAACGGTTAATGGCAAATCTTTGACACTCAAAACCTCTCCTTGCCATGTGGCGAGGAGAGGTTTTCTATTGCGCCTCGATACATGTGATCCCTTCTACAGGGCAAAAACGGCTGCAGCAAACAGCGCACCTAAAATCCCGCCAATGACCGGACCCGCCACTGGAATCCAGGCGTATCCCCAGTTAGAATCTCCTTTCCCGGCAATTGGCAGGACAAAGTGGGCGATCCGAGGCCCCAGATCGCGGGCAGGGTTTATCGCGTAACCCGTCGTACCTCCCAGAGAAAGACCGATACTCACAATGAGCAATCCGACAATTAAAGGATTCAATCCTTGGGTAAACTCATTCGTTCCAATTGCTAACAGGCCGAAGACGAGGACAAATGTCCCGATGACTTCACTCAACAGGTTGCTGAACGGACTGCGAATCGCCGGATCGGTACAAAAGACTGCGCGTTTCAAAGCAGGATCGTCCGTTTGCGCCCAATGAGGGTAATAGTGTAACCAAACGATGACAGCCCCGATGATCGCTCCGATCATCTGCGCCAAAATGTACGCCGGTACATCTGCCCATGGAAACTGCCCTGCCGCAGCAAATCCAATCGTGACAGCTGGATTGATGTGGGCACCGCTCAAGTTTCCCACAGCGTAAACGGCCATCGCCACAGCCAGTCCCCACCCGGCGCTAATGACGATCCAACCGCCGTTTTGTGCTTTCGACTTGTTAAGCAGAACACCACCTACGACACCGTCCCCCAAAATAACGAGAAGCATCGTTCCTATTACTTCTCCCCAAAATGCCATCAAGATTTTCTCCCCCTATGTCGTGACCACAAATCTTTTTTTGACGTCGTGACACCTGCCGCTCCCGCCAAAAACGCCTGTTCTACTTCCTCCTGGCATTTAATCAGCCCACCGGTGATGACCGGAAGGCGGGTTGCTTCCTTCACCTCCCTTACAGCTTTCGGAATGACTCCCGGCAAAAGCTCAATGTAATCCGGTTTTGTCGACTTTGCATTTTGGATGCCGGTTTCCATGGCGAGACTGTCGAGCATGAACAACCGCTGAATCGCGATAAGTTTATGCTTTTTCGCAGACACAATCACACTTTTTCGCGTCGAAATAATCCCGTCCGGTTTCACGTATTTGGCGAGATAGCGGATACCGTATTCGTCTGGCCTTAACCCTTGGATTAAATCAACGTGTACCAGTATTTTTTTGCTACGGTCATGCGCCAACCTCACGACGCTGCGCACGTCTGTCAAGGAGGTGTCTAACAACACCACCACTCTTTCTGAAGTTGAAAGCGCATACTCCATATCTTCCATACGGCGAATCGCAGGAATCACGAATCGGTTGACACATTCCAGAACGATCACATCCCTCCCGACACCTAAAACACCCAATACGTAAGGGAGCTCAAATCCGGTAACGTGCCCGCATTGATAGCGCACCCTAATCCAATTTATGTTGGGGCAAGCGCCTGTATGCCTCCAGTAAAAAGCAAAAAAAAAGCGGGAATGTAATTGTTTTTTTTAGGATAAAAAAGACATGGAAAACTCTGTAAACCCTTACCAGGAAAAAGTGAGGCAGTTGAGAGCCCGATAGATTCGCGCGATCAGCAAAGGACGCCATTGAGGTAATAGAAAAATTATTTGAAAATGGAGTTAGAGTACATATTCAAAAATGGGAGAGGATTGAAATAAAGTCCACATGGAATTGGGATTAGTGGCTTTAGCCCATAACATACTGAAAGTAGCAGGCATACACCAGCTACTTTGGGAGAAAAACAGGAAAAGTAAAAAGGCAAGTGGAGAAAGAAACAAAAATTTCTTTCCACTTGCCTTTTTTCAGGACTTATCAGACAGCCCCGTCCGACAAACGGTTATTCACCCGATTTATCTGTGGCGTTTCCCCATGATTTTAAAAATGTTGTTCGCAATATCTGTGTTGTCTATCAGGCCGGCGAACATCTCTTTACCCGGACCGTAAGCGTAGACGTTCACATCTTCACCGGTGTGTCCGCCAGTCGTCCATCCCGTCAAGGAACGCTCGTCAAAAATGTTCGCGATCGCCCGGTGAATCTCGCTTTCATCTCCTGTCTCCTCAGCCTCTTTTACCGACTGAATCTCATCATCCGTCAGCCCAAACGCGATGTACTCGTCGAGTGTCCGTTCTACATCAGCTCCGTCCGCAATTTGCGCCGCCATAAACTCAGGTGTCCTTTTTGCTTGTTTTATCGGGGCTGTATCCCACTTATATTCACCGTCCCGTCCGATGGACAAGCCGCCGGTCGAATGATCGGCTGTCGCCACGACGAGGGTGCGTCCATCTTTCTTGGCAAAATCAATCGCTGCTTGAAACGCCTCTTCGAAATCTTGCATTTCGCTCATGGCGGCGACGATGTCGTTATCGTGTCCTGCCCAGTCGATTTGGCTCCCTTCAACCATGAGGAAAAACCCTTTTCGGTTTTTACTCAGTCTCTCAATGGCAAAATTCGTCATTTCTTCCAAAGAGGGCACGTCATCGGGCCGATCGATCGCTTTCGGCAAGCCGACCTCGGCAAACAGTCCCAACACTTGATCATTCCGGGTTCTGAACATTTCCTTTCGATTCGTCACATAACTGTAACCGTCACGCTTAAAGAGTTTCACCAGATTGCGGTCGTCCCTGATGAAATAGTCCGTTCCTCCCCCAAGCATGACATCGATCTTGTGTTTCCCTCTGATTCGTTCATCGTAAAAATCGTCTGCAATCGCATCGTAGTTATTCCGGCTTTCATCGTGAGCTCCAAAAGCGGCTGGAGTCGCATGTGTAATCTGTGAGGTCGACACTAACCCGGTCGATTTCCCCAATTCCTTGGCCCGCTCCAAAACCGTTTGGACAGGCCGTTTGTCCATGTCGACGGAAATCGCGCCGTTGTACGTTTTAATGCCCGCTGCCATAGATGTCGCGGCTGCCGCGGAGTCCGTTATATTCTCCTCCTCGTCCCACGAATACGTCTTCGCTGCTCCGACGAGGTGTCGATCAAACGCTGTACTTTCCATTACACGCGTGGACGGATCATCTTTAAAATACCGATAAGCCGTCATGTAACTCGGGCCCATGCCGTCACCGATCAACACGATAATGTTTTTGATCCCTTTGTACCGTGCCGTTTGTGGCTCGGCCATGACAGAGCTGTCTGTAACAGAACTTATGAAACTGCCAAAAACAAACGCCAAAACAACGACCAACGCTAGCCATTTGCTCCACGGTTTTCTCACAACACCTTAACTCCTTTCTCTTACAAAATGATAGTTTAATATATTTTACTATTAAAATAACGTAAATTTTATAAAATATCATTAACAATTTTTAAATTTATCGTTAAAGTATTTAAAACACAACGAAAGTCTCGGTTTTTCTGAACCATTACAGTAAAAAGTCCTCCTGCAGCCGTAAGGTCACATATGTCCCCGCGCGAACCCCTGGGAGGAACCGTCCCAATACTCGACGTATACCGATGCAAAGTTCCATCCTCGGTCTCAAACTCTATGACAGGTTGGTACAACACGTGGTTGACACCCATTTTCGATCTGTTTCGACGACATAACCTTCCGTTTTAACGACTTCATCCCAACTGCGAAAATGCTTTTGGTACATCGCAGTCAACACAACGGCCGCTATAGTAGACAAACCGACGAGGAGAAGGGAGACACCCATACAGCTCCATGCCTCCTACATAAAGCCCCCTGCTGTTACAGGGGGGGCATGGTTACCGCCGTCTCTCCGGGAGACTCGGTTCACTCGCAGACACGAGTCTGCCGGCAAATGTTTTCCCCCAAGCGGCATATGTCATCCAAGAATCTCGTCAATCTTTTCCAACATATCGTCACGGAGTTCCACATCGACCGCTCGGACATTGGCTTCAATCTGCTCCACTCGGCTGGCGCCGACGAGCGCACTGGCCACATTCGGCTGGCGCAACACCCACGCCAGTGCAAGCTCCGGTAAAGTGAGCCCGTTTGCCTCGGCTAATACACGCAGTTTGTCGACCTTGCTCAAATGGTCTTCGCTGATCACGTTCTTCATGAATACATTGATCTCCTTATTGGCGGCGCGGCTGTCGGACGGGATTTTTCCGCCGGCATATTTGCCGGTTAACACACCCTGTGCCAAAGGAGAGAAGACCACTTGCGAAATGCCCAGCTTTTCACTCACCGGAATGACTTCTTTTTCGATCCGCCGGTTTAACAGATTGTACTGCGGCTGATGAACAACAATGCGATCCAGCAAGAACTTGTCGGCTACGCGAGCGGCCTCTTCCAGTTGGGCTGCAGTCCACTCGCTTACGCCAGCGTACAAAATTTTTCCCTGACGGATCAGGTCATCGATCGCGCGCAACGTTTCCTCGACAGGAGTATCCGGATCGTAACGATGGCAGTAAAAAATGTCGATATAGTCCAGTTTCATGTTTTTCAGACTCTTATGTACCTGCTCAAAAATGTGCTTCCGCGACAGCCCGCGGTCGTTCGGTCCCTCTCCCACCGGAAAGTACGCTTTTGTCGTGATCACGTATGATTCGCGGGGGTAGCTTTTCAGTGCTTCCGCCATGACCCGTTCGCCTTCACCCCGCTCATACACGTTTGCCGAATCAAAAAAGTTAATGCCTAGCTCATACGCCCTGTGTATGATCTGTTCCGCTGTGTCGTCCTCGACTGACTTTCCGTACGTCAACCAGCTCCCCAGACTGATTTCACTCACCTTCAACCCGGATCTTCCCAGTTTTCGGTACTTCACGGATGCTTCAACTCCTTCCTTTTTTCTCACCGCCGCATCTCTATTCTGATTATATAAAAAAATCGCCGTTGACGAACAGTGCCCAGCAAGAATTAGTCTATAAAGAGAAGCGAAAAATTTACCTCCCAAAAGAAGGCCATTGCGTTTTGACGTCGAATTATTAATCCAGAACAGACAGGAGGTATCTAAATGAACAAACCAATTAAAGAGCCGATCAAAAATGTAAAAATATGGATGGTACTCGGCCTGATATTTCTTTTAAGTGTTCCGTGGTACTTTCCCCAAGGTTCGTATCAGCCTTTAATTTTCGGCATCCCTTACTGGGCCCTTTTTATTATAGCGGTATCCATCGCTTTATCGGCTTTTTTAACTTACGTTCTAAAGTACGAATGGCACATGGAAGAAGAAGCCTCCCACGTGAAGGAGGATGAGTAGAATATGAACTTGACGTTCTCGGGGTGGTCGGGAATACTCATCATGGCCATCTACGGGTTGATCATGCTCGGGATCGGGTTTCTCACATACTTCCGAAACAAAGGTATCCACCAAAGCCTTGACGAATATTACCTCGGCGGCCGGGGGCTTGGGATCATGGTGCTGTTTTTCACCTTTTATGCCACCCAATACAGCGGGAATACGATTATCGGCTATGCACCGAACGCTTACCGGTTAGGATACGCGTGGATTCAGTCCATCACATTTTTCATCCTCATTATTGCGGGGTACTTGCTTTTCGCCCCCAGATTGTACGTATTGAGCAAAAAATTTAAATTCGTGACACCTGCCGACTGGTTGGAACAGCGTTTTCGGTCTAAAGCCGTTACCATTCTAGCGGTCGTCCTCATGATTTACGGGTTAGGCAACTATTTATTAGAACAGCTCGTGGCCATCGGGCACGGTGTCGCCGGACTGACAGGCGGAACAATCCCTTATCAGGTCGCCGTCGTGTTTTTCATTGTCATTATGCTCATCTACAGCTGGCTGGGCGGCATGAGATCTGTCGCTTATACGGACGTGATGCAGGGAATCGCCCTCCTGGCCGGGGTGTTTATCTTGCTGATCGGATCCATTGTCTATTTTGGAGGACTTCCTTCTTCCGCTGCATACATGGAAACGTATTCGCCGGAAAAGCTGGGGGTCCCGGACGGAGCCGGCATTATGAATTGGTTTAGTTTCTTATTACTAGTCGGAATAGGTGCTGCAGTCTACCCTCACGCGATTCAAAGAATTTTTTCGGCAAAGAGTGAACGGACACTAAAAAGATCGCTCATGCAAATGGCGTGGGTTCCGTTTATCACATCCGGCCTCGTGTTTTTGGTGGGGATTATCGGCATTAGTGCATTTCCGAACCTGGACACAGCAGATTCGGAACAATTAGTCGGAATGATGGCCAGTACGATTGCAGGTGAACATGTGATTTTTTATTGGGCAATGGTCATTTTGTTCGGCGGTATTATTGCGGCCATCATTTCGACCGCTGACTCCGCACTGCTTGCCTTTTCCTCGATTATTTCAAAAGACCTGTACGGCAGATTCATTCACAAACATGCACCCGAAAAGAAGAAAATTCTGGTCGGAAAATTGGCCGGAATCGTGGCTGTAGGACTTTTATTAATCATTGCCTGGAACCCGCCCGGAACCCTTTACCAAATCTTCGTATTGAAGTTTGAACTGCTGATTCAAATAGCACCCGCCTTTATTCTCGGCCTTTATTGGCCACGCTTGCACAGAGCGGCGGTTTTTGCCGGGATGCTTGCCGGCGCTCTGACTGCATCGACGATGGCTATCGTCGGCGTCAGCCCTTTCGGGATACACAGCGGGACGTGGGGGTTATTGCTGAACGTCCTCATCTGCGTCGTCGGAAGTTTTATATTAAATGTTTCGGAAGCGGACTTCAAACGGTCAAAGGAAGTGATTGAGTTGTATTAGATTTTATAGCTAATGTTTGATTGGAAATGGAAATGGTTAATAAAAAATGGGGGGGTCATCCCCCTTTTTACTCTAAAACGATTTAACAATCTTGATTTTCTTTGACCCTTTCACAGCTTACAATATCCTGAATTATTCATAACCGCGTCTCAAATGTTTTAAAAACCAGTTTCAAGCCTGATTTTTGTAAGTTTTTGGTTTCCCTAGATGTTTTCTCAAATATATTACCTAATCTACTGGAAAAACAGCAGGAAGTCATACGCTAGCTTTCAAAATCGGCTGTAAAAGGGCACACTGATCCTGTGGTCAATGTGAATGCTATGAGATTGACTTTTCTAATATCATCTCATTCAACCAAACCGTGGGAGGTGATGGATGGTTCGTAAAGTCTGCCAATAAGCCTTTTGATACAGACAACTGCTGCACAGTTTAAATGTCAGATATCTGCCTGAACGAACCAGCTTTCCCGCGATCTTAAGCAACTTCAAACGGATGTTGTCGATACGATTTTTGTTCATCGTTCTGGGTAGACACAGTCGACGAAACCAGTTGTTGAAGTTATAGGCGAGCACCATGAGTTGCAGCTTTGTGGCGTTGCTGTAAAACGATGGACTGCTCATCTGATCGAAAGCAAAGCCGTTCTTGGCTTCTTTGATAAAGTTTTCCATCGTGCCACGGTTCGCATAAAGCTTGACGATGTTTTTGGGTGAGAGCCCCATGTTGGTCACGATGAAGGTGTAGGTGAAGAAAAGCTCACCTTCCGGTTTCTCCATCTTGACCACCACACGACGCGGCTTATCCCAAGCACGTGCCTGGTAGTCAAATGATGTGTAAAACACCTTGGCTTCTGTCGTGTTCAGATCAAACTGTTTCCAGAGTTCATCTTCAAATGGCTGTGCTTTTTGTTTCAACACGTTGTTTGCTTTTAAGCGGATCACATAGTGGACATCATGTGTTTCCGCCAATTGATAGAGAGCCGGGATGGCAAAACCGCTGTCCCCGCGTATGCATAGCGTTGCCCATGGACTTTGCTTCCGATATCGCTTGATTTCAGGGCCGACAAAGCGGACGACTTGCCGGGATGTGTACACATGACCAGCGCGCAGTTCTGCTTTGAGACAATCTCCAGTCAGTCCATCAAACATCATCAGGGGATGGTAACCCTGGGCTTGATAATGCGTGTTAAAGGCGGATCCATGCTGTTCACCATAGGTGGCCAAGTTGGTCGAGTCCAGATCCATCATGATGTTTTCCTTGGGTTGGATGATATCGACTCGTTTTTGCATCAGTGAATTGACCGATTGCAACTGCTTCATCGTTTCCTTATCCAATTTCTGATTTAGCCGGGAAATGGTCGGTTGAGAAGCCAGGACTTCTTTACCCAAAATGGTGGTCAACACAGGTTCATGACGTAATTCATCGGCATGATCATCCGCATGATACCCGGCAATGTGCTGATAGATCTTTTGGATGATGACGTCATCGTTAAAATGGATGTGATGACGGTTTGGATCATTCACATTGAGGTGATCCGTGATCGCTTGACTGAGCCCGATTTTTTCATCAAATTCTTTATACAGTAACCAACCGGCATCTGAGGTCAGGTTTTCCACCTTCAAAATTGACTTTCACACTTTTGTTGAAATGCATGGTCTGCTCGTTTACACTATGCATAAGGGAGCCTCCTTGGTTTGTATTGGTTTTGGTCACTTTTACAATACCAAAGGTTGGGCTCCATTTCTATTTTTCACCCATTGGGTGAAAAGGTGGAATGCTTTTAATGGCCTGGTATGACGCGCTTTTTGATATTTTAAGTTCAGCTATATGAATAATTCAGGGTTGATAATGTCTGCAATCCCAATCTTGATGGCATTTGTCACATCTTCTAGTCCGAAGACTGTCTCATCAATCATCAAAGGAGTTTTCACTTTCTCGCAAATCTCTTTTAATCCGAACACATTCCACTTTCTGACTGGCTGTTCGACTGATTCCAATTCCCCGTCCTCTTCCAACTCTCTGATCACCCGTATGGCCGTTGGTACATCGTAACCTTGGTTAGCATCCAGACGGATCTTAACGTCTTTCCCGGAGTCGTCGACAGCCTTGCGAATTAAGTTGACTAGTTCGACATCTCTCTTCGGATCTTGCCCCACTTTGATTTTGATCACATTGAACCCTTCATCGATGCGCTTCATCGCTTCATCGTAGGCGTTCTTGGTGTTTTTCATGCCCACCACGTATGTCAGCGGCACCTTTTTGCGATACAGACCACCCACTAATTCGTAAACCGGCTGTTTCACCGTTTTCCCCCATGCATCGTGAACAGCAATATCTAGAGCAGACTTCGCTGCACTGTTGCCGTAAATCGCCTGATTCATCCGCTCGTGAATCAAGCTTAACGCACTGACTGGCAAACCGACCACTGCCGGGGCCAAATACAGATCCGTCACAAGCTTCACTGTATCGGCTGTCTCTCCCATGAAAGCCGGCGACGGAGACGCTTCTCCGAAGCCCCGGACACCGTCTTCCGTGATGACCTCGAGGACCGCGTGTCTTCTCGTCTTTGCTGCATAAAGTGATATTTTCCATTCGCCAATCGAAGTAAAGACAAAATCGATTTTTTTCTCTTTCCACTTGGTCAGGTGAAATTCAATCAAACGGTTAACATCAAACGCCTTTTCTTGTCCGTAACCGTACGTGTAGATGTCTCGATCGCTTATTTCGAGTTCGGTCAAAACTGCCCTTATCGTGTCTTCGTCCATAATGTCGATGGACATCCTGTCTAAGTCCCGACCATCTTCGTTCTTTAGTCGGAACAGCGCAGTCGATACCATAAACTCATCAAAAGACACGTGTACGGCCGGCAAACGTTTTTTTTCTATTTCCTCTTTTGCGTACAAATACGGGAGTGGTCCGGTAAACAGAAACACATCACACATATAAGCTTGTGAAAGCAGTTCTTTAGCTTCTTCCGCTTGACGGTATACAAAAGGGACAATTTCGATATCTCCTTTTCCTTCGGCAAACTGGATCATCCGATTCACAGATTGCTCCAAGCCGAACAGTGCGATATGAATCTTCATTTTCGGATACTCCCTTTGTCACGACATGTAAGCTATGAGATGTTTCCCGATCTCAGCGAGGTATCGTTGTGCCATACCATTGTTTTGCCAGCCTTGGGTCAACACGGCAGCGTAAATACGAGCCTTTCCCCTTTGAACAATGGCTACGTCATGCTCAACGCCCGGTATCTCACCGGTTTTATTGTAGAAACGAACTCCTGAGTCCGGATCGCTATAACACGGCAATTTTTGCCGGAACTGTTGGCGGCTGAGGATTTCTAACATTTGAGACCGGCTCGACTGGGTGATCAACGCATTTGTTTCCCCAATAATTTTTAAAAGGGTTACCATATCGCTCGCACTCGTGTAGTTATCGCGGCCGGCTTCAATCGCTTCAGCATCCATAAACTTTCTCTCAATTTGAGTGTTGCGACACCCCAACTGTTCGAAAAGCTGGTTCACGGAATTCACGCCGACTTTGTCCAGTACGAGATTCGCCGCTGTATTGTCCGATACGATAACCATGAGTTCCAATAAATTCCTAAATGTAAACCTGTTTGAACGGGTTAAATATTTGATCACACCGCAACCGCCGACTTTACTCCCTTCGTCAATATCAATTGGTTGGTCAAGCTCCACACTCCCTGCTTCCACTTGCCGAAAAGCCTCGATCATGATCGGAACTTTGACAACGCTGGCTGCCCTCACCTGTCGATCGGCGTTTAACTGTATCGTCCCTTCATCGGTGCTTATGGCAATGAAAAAGCGGTCGCGATAGTCTTTAATCGTTTCACAGATGCGTTTTTCTAAATGGAGTATGCTCAAACCTCATACCCCCCTTTTTACCCAACGTTTATATGAACAAACTTCTAACAATGACAAAACAAACAATCGCGACGGTTACGACAATGCCGAAAATCACCATATTTTTCAAGTCTTTCGATCGAGCGAAAAACGGGAAGGCTGACAGGATCTCTGGGGGTCGCAGTGTCAACTGCCTTTCGCTTGTTCGTTAGAGCCTACCTTCTGAAAATGACTTCTTTAGTCAGCCAGTCGAAAAAATCTTAAATATTACTTGACAAGAATATTCCTAATATGGAATAATCATGTTGACAACTAGATACGACAGAATTATTGTAATTTTGGGAAACTGGAGGTGACCTTCACGATGTAGCTACATGTGCTTTTTGATGTTAAAAAAGGTACATAGCGGGGAGTGATTCAAGATGAACGTGCAAACATTTAGTGCGTTGGCGGAACCGAATCGCCTTGCTATCGTCGAGCTTCTTCTCGAAGAACCGCTTCCAGTAGGGAAGATTGCGGAAAAGCTAAAGCTCAATCAGCCCCAGACTTCAAAACACCTTCGTGTATTGAGCGACGCCGGTCTTGTCGATGTTCACCCCATTGCTAATCGTCGGATATACAAGCTAAGACCTGAACCCTTCCAAGAGTTGGATCGGTGGCTCGACTCGTACCGCCGAATGTGGGAGGCGCGTATGGATCGATTAGACGATTACCTCAAGGCCATACAGGGAAAAAAACCGTTGAATTGATTTGGAAGCAGAACATCTCAATCGTCTCGCAATATCACCACAGGCAACTGTGATCGAATGGAGGAGCTTACATGTCAAATAACGAAATAAGCTCAAGAGTGGAGAACGATAAGGTTCTGATACTGGAGCGTATTTTTGATGCACCGCGCGAACTCGTGTTCAACATGTTTAAAGACCCTGAGCATCTCAAACATTGGTGGGGCCCCAGCGGTTGGGAACTCCCAGTGTGCCGCATTGATTTCCAACCTGGCGGAATATGGCACTTCTGCATGAAGTGCATGGACCAAAATCAAGGTGAATCTTACGGTATGGAATCTTGGGGTAAAGTCGTTTACAAAGAAATTGTTGAGCCGGAGAAGATCCTTTACACCGATTATTTCTCGGATGCCGAAGGCAATATCGACGAAAATATGCCAGCCTCCGAGGTCACGTTGGAATTCATCGATCTGAATGGCAAGACGAAGCTCGTGAACCGAATTGAATATGTGTCTGCGGATGCTCTTAAGACGGTTTTGGACATGGGCATGTTAGAAGGTATCACGGAAACTTGGAATCGTCTGGAACAGCATTTGAACAAGACCTTACTGGGATAGATGACTACTGGGAAACCTTACATCAAGCCCAAAAGCTATACCGTTTTTGATGAGATAACCTGGTCAGAGGTCAAGGGAGAGACGGTGGTCGAATTTTAAAGCTGGTAATCGCCAGCTTTTTTTTATATTCGCAATAGATAGTGCACGGCATCTTTCGACGATGACATGAAGTCGTCAAACTTCCATTGGCTAACGGTCGCTTTTTCGATGACTTCGTTAACGATCACTTCCGCTTCTGCATTTAAAATCTTCCGCTGTGAACGGCTTATGATAATCAGCAGAAACAAATCCAAACATAAATTTACAGTTACACCAGCTAGTGAAAGTCAGGAAACGCTCAATTATGTGAGCCGAATTTTGAAAGAGGAACGCGATATTGTGTTATCGGCAAAACCATTAGAAACGTCTCGTTTTCTGGTCAACAATATCCATTTTGCCTACGTCTTCTATGAGGACGGTCTAGTCGTCAACCTCATGTATACGGTCGACGATCCCAGAGCCGTTGGTTTTAAACTTTCGGAAGGGATGAGCCAGAATGCTGCTCGACGAAATGACGATACACTACTCTTTTTTTACCGGAAAGAGGGGCAGCGGTGCCAAATACACAATATCGTCCCTCTGGATGGCATCCCCTTCTGCCAGGATGGACGCCTTGGTGACGACGTCTCCCCCTGCCTTTTTCACAAGTGTCTCCAAAGCCTTGACCGATTCGCCGGTGCTGATGACATCGTCCACGATGGCCACACGACGGCGTTGAATGGCCAGCGCATCTTTTCTGTCCAGACAGAGGAGCTGTTTCTTCTGGGTTGTGATGGAGACGACTTCGTGAATCAACGGATTTTCCATATACGGCTTCACACTTTTCCTCGCGACGACGTAGTGCTTCATGCCGAGCAATCTGGACACTTCAAACACGAGTGGAATGCCCTTCGCTTCGGCGGTGATCAACACATCGACGGGTGGGAGTTTCTGCACCAATTCCTCCGCTGCCCGACACACCAGCTCGGTATCACCTAAAATGACGAAACTCGCGATACGCAACTGATCATTCACCGGGACAATCGGAAGTTCTCGTGTCACACCCGCAACGTGCAATGTATAGTACTCTCTTTCCACTAAAAAAACCTCCTTGACGTGTTGCGGATCTCATGTTCCTTTGCTCTCTTACACACCGACAAGTGCGACAACGTATTTCATGAGGATGCCCGCGACCATCCCGATAAAAGGATCTGTCAATGCTGTCACGGTCATAGTGACACCGCCGACAATTCCGCCCGACCATTCGTCACCGAGCAAAGCGTCCGCAGCATTCCCTGGAACGGTCACGACAGCGCCCAACACGATCAAAAATCCAGAGATCGATTCGCTCGGAATGTATTTCCCGATTTTCGGCAGCCACCCTGCCAGCAATATCGCCGCGATGACCGCCATCATCAAGACGCCGGACCACACAGGGTGAGGGGCACTCGCTGTCGCGGAGATAATCGCTTCGACCGGCGCTCCGCCGAACATCGACGACGCCATGTCCGCTAGACTACTAATGACGGTCAAGTGATCAATATTGACATCCATTCCGGCAATATCTCCTGTAATTTGTCCAAATGCGATGTTCGCCCCGATGTTCAACGTCACCATGGCGAGCGCCCCGCGAATGACCATTGGGTTGATGACAAACTTTTGTAAGGCGAACTTCTCTCCCTGAGGAGCAACAGACTGTACATCCCGCCTTCGGAAAAAAGCAATGCCGCTAGAGATGAAAACAGAGAGAGCGATGGCGTACACTAAGTCTTTGGTCACCATATACGTGATAAACGCCACGACGATAGAACTGTACCCGACCCACTTGTTTTTATTCGCCATATCAAGGGACACTTTCGTGAGCATAATGCCCACTCCCGCCATCATGCCGCTCGTAATGACCGGTCCGATAAAGTCAATGATTTTCTCTAAAAGGCCAAACAACCCGATAACCAGCATGATACTGGCGCCGAAAAAGACCATCGACAGACGTTCGCGCATATTTTTTCCCAGTGTGCCCGCCAGTGTAATCGTTTCGGCCTGGAATGATATCGGCGCCACGGAACCGACGGCGGTATTCCCGATGACTCCGGTGATGAAGGCCAAAGCCGTCGGAACAGTCGCAAATCCGAACGACATCGCCAAAATGCCCTGCGGCAATCCGTTCAGCACGCCACTGAGGGCAGCCAGTATGTCCTTGAATACGTCCATGTGCATCTCCTCTTAGATCGTTTGTCGTAGGGTTCGTCGGATGAAACAAAAAATCCGGCCAATCTCCGCGCGCGAGACTGACCAGATGAAAGCTTTAAGCCCGAACGTTTAAGGCTTCAGCCAATCTGTGTTTCCCGCCATAGTTGGGAGATTTACGGTCTCCCTGTAGAAACTCTCAGACCTTATTTCTGAGAATATATGACAGGTGATGTGAGGTTCTGCTCGACCTTGTACACTCACAAGCTTACCACATTAAAAGACGAACGGCAACATTTTTTTATTAAAAAATGTTCGTCTTTTCTGTTGTCCTTCTAACGTTCTAATCCTCTTTTTTCTTCTCAATCTCTTCTTTCTCCTCCTGCCACCATAACGAATCTTCATGTTCATCTAAAACTTCTTGTATTTCGTCTTCACCGGAAACTGCCGGAGGAGATCCCCTGAGTGGCTTTCCGGATATTTCTTTGACAAAATAAGATACGACGAATATGCCGATGACTGACGCAAACACCATGTAATAAGCGGGCACCATCCGGTCCCCCATGACACTTATCAACCAAGATACAACGAATGGTGTTGTACCGCCAAACACGGATGCCGATACGTTATACGTAATGGCTAATGCTCCATTTCTTACATGTGTAAAAAACATAGACGGTAAAAGTGATGGCATTGTTCCTTGAAAAGATGCTGAGAAAATGGCGACAATCATTAATCCCAAAAACACAAGCCACGTGTTCCCGCTTTTGATAAGCAAAAACGCCGGAATCGAAAATAAAATCAATCCGATTAAACCGCCTTGGATAATGCGTTTCGCACCTATACGATCGCTAAAATACCCCATTGTCAAAACAATGGGAATCATAATGACCATGACAATCACGATTAACAGGAGCCCTCCTGTTTCCCCGTAACCGAGCACTGCTGTTAGATGCGAGGGCATGTACGACAAGATCGTGTAGTTGACGACATTATAAAAGAACACAAGGATCATGCCAATAAGTAACGGCTTTCTGTGATACAACAAAATGTCTGTTACAGAAGCTTCATCTACATCCTGATCTTGACTTTTCATAGCTTCAAACGCCGGTGTTTCCCCTAAGCGACGACGCAAATAAAATCCGATAAAACCAACTGGAGCCGCTCCAATGAACGGAATCCGCCATCCCCACTCCACCATGTTATCGGGGCCTAAAGTATAAGTAAGAAGCGTCACAAGACTGGCTGCGGCGATATAGCCAACTAATGTCCCCACTTCTAGTCCGCTCGACATGACTCCCCGCCTTTTGTCGGGGGTCGATTCCGCGATAAACGTCATTGCGCCAGCATATTCGCCACCTGTCGAAAATCCTTGGAACAATCGGGCAACAAGCAATAAAACGGTTGCGGTTCCCCCAATCGATGCATAACTGGGAATCAATCCAATACTTAACGTGGCAAGTGCCATCATGATTAACGTAATGGCTAAAACCTTTTTGCGTCCGATCCGGTCACCCAACATACCAAAAAACACACCCCCGATGGGGCGAACTAGAAATGCGACAGCAAAAGTAGCAAACGAATACACTAACTGCATCGTTCCAGTTAAATCCGGAAAAAAAACCTTACCAATCGTTGGCGCAAGATACGAATAAATTCCAAAATCAAACCATTCCATCGCATTGCCAATCCCTGTTGTCACCACAGCTCGTTTTGCTTTTTCCAGATCTATAACCGTAATGTCGTCCTCCTTTAACTTTCGTTTTGATCTCTTTTTGAACGTAAATCGCTTCTTCTTATCAACCAAACAGAATCCCTCCGCTTCAAACTGTAACCACTTGTACCTCTAATATGCGCAAGGGATTTAAGATTAAACATATTGAGCGATCATTGAATAGTTTGCCTGAAAACAGGCAATTAGGCGAATGACCTTAAGTCGCTTCATTTACTTTGCATAATGTCTGGACTGCTTGAATTCGGATAACCAAGAAAACAGTGCATGATCCTGACACCAGTCAGGAAGATTGTTATCAATCAGATCAGGATAGGCATAAATCGACATGACCAAGGAGAGCCAAAAGGAACTCATGGATTCACTGACTTTAAGGTTTTACTTTCATCGAGGACAGGAAATCAGTAAACTGTGTGTAAGAAGCAGGAAAACTCAATGTCTGCTTAAGAAACAAGCGAAAAACTTGACAAAACATTCCTGTATGGAAATAGGGATCAGCACATTTTTAGAGACGACACCCGATCCGCGGACAGGAAAGGTCATCAGTCATGGTGAACGTTTGCGCCATGCGGTTGAAAGAATTGTGCTGGCCTACGAAGTCGGCCCGGATGTGTACGGCGTCGGAGCATCACCGGGCGGATTACACCAGTTCCGCACCTGCTATCGTCCTGGCAGCTGCCGCTATCCAGACCAAGCGTCTCAGCCTGACAAGCGCCGTTTCCGTGTTCTCATCTGACGATCCAATGCGCGCCTATCAAGATTTTGCCACGTTGGACGCTCTTTTTGGCCGGGTGGTTCGTTTACAGGGAATCTTTTCCGCTGTTTCGTTACAGTCTCGACGATTGTGCTGACGAGTAAGAAGGGCTCAATGTATGTCAAACGATGCGGGGTGGAATCATGAGCAAAATTTTAATCGTTGAAGATGATAAAACAATCGCTTTAGGGATTGAATATTCCTTAAAGCAGGAAGGATTCCAAACAGAGGTTGCCCACGACAAGTCCTCTGCTGAGAAAATCCTTCAAACGTCCGAATTTAATCTCGTTTTACTCGATGTGTCTCTTCCCGATGGAAACGGTTTTGACCTGTGCCGTACGATCAGGGAACAGGGAGATACGCCGGTCATTTTTTTAACGGTTCGGGATGAAGAGGTGAACGTCGTCATGGGCTTGGACATCGGTGCCGATGATTATGTGACCAAGCCCTTCAGAGTGCGGGAACTGATCTCCCGGATTAAAAGTGTGTTGCGCCGCTACGAACAACAGCCGCCCCAAAAAACGGAAATCCGCCTGGGAGAGGTGCTCATCGATACTGCCCAAGCCCGGGTGTTCAAACAAAGAAAGGAGATTATACTCACCGCTCTGGAGTACCGTTTGTTATTAACTCTGGCCAACCATGCGGGACAAGTACTGTCCCGAAAACAAATCTTGGAACATATTTGGGATGTCGCCGGAGACTTTGTCAATGACAATACGCTCACGGTCTACATCAAGCGTCTGCGTGAAAAAATTGAAGATGATCCGCATCGGCCCAAGTTGATTCAAACGGTACGGGGGCTGGGCTACAAGGCAGGTGTCGGATTTGAGACGGACTAAACACCCGCAATGGGGCAGACGATTGGTCGTGCTGGCCATCCTCTTCGTCCTTTCAGGGACTTTGGCCCTCGGATTTTCCTCGTTCAGCAGGCAAGTTCTGCAAGAATCGATCACCGCCCAACAGGCGGCATTGATCGGGGCGGTGATCGACGAATATCCCCACGCCGAACAGCATATCATTCGCCAGGTGAAACAGGCTGACGAGACAACGATAGCCAAAGGAGAGGCTGTATTATCCCAATACGGCTTGAGCGGCCCAGACCTGATCTTTGTTCCGGATCGCCTAGAGACGAGCTTTCAACTGCAGACGGCGCTTTTCGTGTCTCTGGCTGTCCTCATTTTTGTGGTCCTTACGGGGATCTTTTTTCTTTTTGTACACCGCCAAAACAAAGAAATCGGCGACATCAACAATTATTTGAGCCGGCTTGAGGCCGGGGAAAACACCCTGGACATCCGGGACAACACTGAAGGGGAACTGAGTATATTAAAAAATGAACTGTATAAAATGACGACGATGTTGAAAGAACAGACCGAAAACCTTAAACAGGATAAAATCCATCTGGCTGACTCCCTGGCCGACATTTCCCATCAGTTGAAAACCCCTTTAACTTCATTGATCGTTATAAGAGACCTGTTGGCAGATCAACCCTCCGAAGAGGTCAAGGCGGAATTTCTGGAACGCATGAAGGCCCAGCTGAAGCGGATGGAATGGCTGACCACCTCTTTGTTAAAACTGTCCCGCTTAGAGACCGGTACCGTCACCTTGAAAAAGGAAAAGTTCCATGTGCAGGCACTCATCGACCGGGCCGTACAGTCTTTAAGCATCCCCGTGGACATTAAACAGCACCGCATCCGTATTGCGGGGGATGAATCGGTCATGTTGACAGGCGATATAGACTGGATGGCCGAAGCACTGATCAATATATTGAAAAACCATATTGAGCATACCCCAGAGCAAGGCATCATCCGCATTGAATATGAAGACAATCCAATTTTCACCAAAATAACGACAGCCGATAACGGTCAGGGGATCCATCAAAAGGATCTGCCCTATATTTTCAACCGTTTTTACCGGGGGAAAAATGCAAGTGAAGAAAGTGTCGGCATCGGATTGGCCATGGCCTATGAAATCGTCAAACAACAGGGAGGAGACATTACCGTCAAAAGTGAATCGGGAGAAGGCACCGAATTTACGCTCACTTTTTACAAACAGCATATTTAAATCATCCATCTTCAAGATCACAAGAGAAAGATGACAAAATTGTCACCTGCCATGTCACCGCAGTGTCATTTCGGACCGTTAAGCTAACTGGTAAAGACGCTTAAAGGAGTTTTGAATGATGGACATATTGAAAGTAGAAGATCTGACAAAAATTTACGGGAAAGACGAGACGCAGGTGACCGCCGTGGACCAGGTCACTTTTTCGGTTAAAAAAGGAGAGTTTGTGGCCATTGTCGGTCCGTCCGGTTCAGGGAAGTCGACGCTTTTGCACATTCTGGGGGGCGTGGACCGGCCGACCAGAGGCAAAGTGTTTATTGAAGAGACCGACGTCTATTCGCTCAATGAAACCCAGCTGGCCATTTTCAGACGCCGGCAAATCGGCTTGATTTACCAGTTTTACAATCTGATCCCCATCTTAAATGTTGAAGAAAATTTGACACTGCCCTTACTGCTGGATCACCGCCGGGTGGATCAACAAAGACTGCGCGAATTAATAGAGACGTTGGGCCTGGCAGAGCGCATGAATCATTTGCCCAATGAACTGTCCGGCGGACAGCAGCAACGCGTTTCCATCGGCCGGGCGCTGATCAATCAACCCGCCCTGGTCTTGGCTGATGAGCCCACCGGCAATCTGGACAGCAAAAACTCAAAGGACATTATGGACCTGCTGAAATTATCCAATAAATTGTACCAGCAAACGCTGATTGTGATCACCCACGACCAGAACATCGCCTTGCAAGCTGACCGGATGATCACCATGGAAGACGGAAAGATCATCAAGGATGAGGTGATCCGCTCGTGAATGTGTTAAGAAAGCTGACCGGGCAAAATTTAAAGCTGAACCGGAAACGGACGATCGTTACGATCATCGGGATTATCCTTTCGGCAGCAATGGTGACCGGGGTGGCCACCCTAGTGGCCAGTTTTCAAGATTTGTTTATCCAATCGGCCAAAATGACAGACGGCAGTCACCATGCTTCTTTTTACGGAGTACCCTACGAGAACAGCAAATACATTCAAGATCATGCCTATACCCAGACAGCCATGCTGAGCAAAGATTTGGGTTTTGCACGGCTGGAAAGTTCCGAAAGTGTCGCCAAACCTTACTGGATGATCAAAAGTTACGACGCGGAAAGCTTCGAACATCTGCCCGTGACCTTGAAGGAAGGGCGTTTCCCGGAGCGGGAAGGTGAAATCGTCATCTCGGAAGGCGTTTTGTATGATACCGGGATGGAATACAAGATCGGCGAGTCATTCTCTGTCGATATTGGTGAACGGGTCGATCAAGGAGAGTTCTTAACCCAACAAGAGCCACTCTCGGAAACGGAGGAACTGGAGACATTCACCACCGAGACGTATACCGTGACCGGCATCATCACCCGACCCCGCTTCGAAGCATATGATGCACCGGGTTACACGGCCATCGCCTATCTGGATGAAAGCCGACTCTCGGCGGAAGACAAAGTCAATATTTCCATCGTTGCCGTGGACCCTGAACGTATATTCGATCAGGCTCCGGAACTGGCTGAGGTGGCGGAAGCGGAAGAGATCAGTTATAACAATGAACTGTTAAAATGGATGGGCATTACCCAAAACGAGGGCACCCTCAAGGCGATGAGATCCGTCGGTCTGATCATTCTTCTCCTCGTTGTCACCGGTTCTGTGACCGTGATCTATAATGCCTTCGCCATCTCGGTCAATGAGCGCAAAAAACAGTTCGGCATGCTGGCCAGTGTGGGCGCCACCAAAAAACAGATCCGTAAGATGGTTTTCTGGGAAGGATTTCTGCTCGGTCTGATTGCCATTCCCATCGGAGTGTCAGCGGGTGTGGCGGGCATTGGCATTACCTTGAAAGTGGTTAATCAATTGATGCGAGGTTCGGTTTTCAATACCGGGGCCAGCTTAAGATTGATCATCTCGTACGAAACGATAGCCGTATCCGTCTTGTTTATCGCCCTGACCATCTTCTTGTCCGTCTACCTTCCGGCCAGACGCGCCGCAAAAGTATCACCCATTGAAGCCATCAGACAGACACAAGACATCCACGTGAAACAAAAAACATTAAAAACCTCCCGACTGACCCGGCTGCTGTTTGGTATAGAAGGGGAATTGGCCCTCAAAAACTTAAAGCGAAACAAAAGACGATACCGAGCCACCCTGTTTTCCCTGTTGATCAGCATTGTCCTGTATATTTCTTTTTCCTCGTTCATGACCTACGGTTTTATAAGCAGTGACATCTACTATCAGGATGTGGCCCATGATTTTGAAATCGAAAAACAGGACGTGTCGACGGAAGAGGCTGTCGAATTTTACAACCAGGTGGCCAGGCTGGATGAAGTAGAACGTTACTCTCTTGTGCGCAACATATTTAGTGAAGCCGTAGAACTCGAGCGGAAACAGCTTGGGGATTATTTGCGGGGCTATCTGGACAAAGAGGAAGGGGAAGTTTTGCGGACAGCGGATGGCGGTTATCGGCTTGGTTTTTCCCTCATTGCCGTCGGTGAAGAGGAATTTGCCGCCTACGCCCGCGAGCTGGGACTTGAGGTTGCTGATTACACCAATTCGGAACAGATTAGAGGAATCTTAATCAATCGCAATGTGATTCCAGGAACTGCCGACTACACACCATTAAATATGAAAGCGGGGGAAAAGGTGACGCTGACGGATCCAGCCGCTCAAGGGAACGAAACGCCTTTTGAATATACGCTGGAAATTGGCGCAGTGACAGAACAGCTTCCGTTTGGTGTTCAATATGCTCAATTTTTGGAGTCTGTCAACGTCATCGTCTCGGAAACTGTGTTTGACGATCTGTGCGCCCAATTGAGCGCGCCGTCTCAAGAAACGGCACAACATATACGAATGTTCGCCGGGCTGCAAGAAGATGTCGACCGGCAACAATTTAAAGAACACGTTAAAGCGATCGACGCCAGATTACATTCGGGCGGACACCTGATGATGTTTGACATCGAGGAATTCGTAAATGAGATCAAAAATACCAAAACGATGATCTCCATTTTCCTGTACGGTTTTGTGGCATTGATCACACTGATCGGCGTGACAAATATTTTTAACACGATCAGCACTAACGTCGCTTTACGCCGCAGGGAATTTGCCATGTTGAAATCCGTCGGATTAACCCCGGCCGGCTTCAACAAGATGATCAACTACGAAAGCATCTTTTACGGACTGAAAGCATTGCTCTACGGTCTCCCGCTCGGTATCTTGGTCAATGTCTTGATGTATCGTTCGGTGAATCATGCATTTGATTTTGCCTTTGCCATCCCCTGGAAGGAAATGATTATCTGTATTATCGGCGTGTTCGTCATTGTTTTCATCACCATGCTTCACGCCAGCTCCAGGCTGAAAAAAGAAAATATCGGCGACGCCCTGAGGGAAGAAAACTTGTGATCAACTGTATGTCTTCCGGACAAGCTTTTGCAATTCATCACTGGAAATGGAACAAAAATGCGGGGAGAAAAAAGCTCTCCCCCATCCATCTGAACATTTAGTTCATGTTATGTTTACGACCTTTTGAACTGTACCCTACGTTCATAAGCACGAATAACATTTGCAGGGCGTGATAACGTTGGCGAACGCGGCAACAACGGTTAAAGCAACCGTCTGTGTGTTTTTCTGTCGTCCTGGCTAAACAGAACGCGACGACCTTCGATCACTGTTTCCAAATGGACGGTCCGGCCCCACAGTTTATGAACATAGGGAAGCGTTTTTTCCAGGTGTTTGATGTCCAGCTCCAATCCTTCATAGTGATGTTTCAAATACAGTTCGCCGTTTTGCAAATAGTCGCCGTCCTGGACGGTAATGTACGGGAATCCGCCGTTCACTCTCGCCGCGACAAGTTGATCCCGCACGTTTTCCCACTGTTTGTCCGCCACCACCCAGTCGTTTCCTTGCTTGTGGAACAGGTACAGGTCCAAATCTTCCACTAACTCTTTCGTCAAGTAGTTGCGAATGAACGACATATCCCGCTCCACTTCACGCACTTCGAACAGCTTTTCCCGCCCTTTTCCCGGCTTTCGGCCGAACTCTTTCCGCTCTTGCTCCGTCGGTTCGTTCCACCGCCGTTCGATGTCTTCCAACATTTTAAACCCGAGGTAGTACGGATTTATGCCGGTGCTGGACGGCTGGATGACGCCGGCGTGCAGTTTGGCGAACTCGACCGTTTCTTCCTCAGTCAAGTCCATCTCCCGCAAGATGCGCACGTGCCAGTAAGTGGCCCACCCCTCGTTCATCACTTTCGTCTCTAGCTGGGGCCAAAAGTACAGCATTTCCTCTCGTAAAATGGTCAAAATATCGCGCTGCCACGCGTCCAAAACCGGGCTGTGCTCCTCAAGGAAGAGGAGGAGGTCTTTTTCCGGCTCCGGCGGGACTTTCCGCCTTTTCGCCGGTTGTTGTGCCTTGCTCGGGTCTTCTTCTTTTCCGTCCAACTTCCACAGGTCGTCGTACGGTGTCGCCTTTTTCAGTTGTTCCTGTATTTGATCTTCCCCATTTCCGTAGCTGTCGCCTTCGTCACGGCCCCGTCGCTTCCCGCGCACGAGACTGGGGTCGATGTGTTCGTTGATGGAGAGCACCGCATCGAGGAACGCTTCCACTTTGTCTTTCCCGTAGCGCATTTCGTAAGCACGGATACGTTCCGCACTCGCCGCCATGCTCTCCACCATGTCTCGTTTCGTGTTGGCGAAGTGGACGTTGTTTTTAAAAAAGTCGCAGTGGGCGAGCACGTGAGCCACAATTAACTTGTTCTGGATCAGACTGTTCCCTTCCAGCAAAAAAGCGTAACACGGGTCCGAGTTGATGACCAGTTCGTAGATGCGGCTCAAATTGAAATCGTACTGCAGTTTCATCCGATGAAACGCTTTTCCAAAACTCCAGTGGCTAAACCGCGTCGGCATGCCGTAAGCGCCGAACGTGTATATGATGTCAGCGGGACATATTTCAAACCGCATCGGGTAAAAATCCAGCCCAAACCCGCGGGCGATGTCCATAATTTCCTCGATGGCGCGCTCCAGCTGGCGCTCCTCGTCCGTCACCACCATCCCTCCTTGTCTGTGTCCAGAGTCGTTAACTCGCTTGATGCTCCCTCTTGCCGAAAAACGTTTGCAGCGCTTTGTACACTTCCCGCTTGTCTTTAATAATGCAATGCATGAAGGACGGGTCTTCAATGCGGCGAAATACCGACATCAGACTGGAACGGCGCTGGTACTGATTCACTTCGGCGTAGCCGAACATGTTGCATTTCTCCATCAGTTCCTTGACGTAGCGGACACACCGCTCGTTGTCCGACGTCAAGTTGTCGCCGTCGGAAAAGTGGAACGGATATATGTTGTAACGGCTCGGCGGGTAACGGTCGTCAATCACTTCTAACGCTTTCTTGTAAGCGGACGAACAAATCGTTCCGCCACTCTCCCCCCGGGAAAAGAACGCCTCTTCCGACACTTCTTTCGCTTCGGTATGGTGGGCGATAAACACGATGTCCACTTTCTCGTAGCGGGTGCGCAAAAAGCGGACCATCCAGAAGAAAAAGCTGCGGGCCATGTACTTCTCAAACACACCCATCGACCCGCTCGTATCCATCATGGCGATGACAACGGCGTTGGAGTGGGGAAGTTCTATGTCTTCCCACGTTTTATAGCGCAAGTCATCGACAGAAATGCTGTGCAGCCCGGGTTTTCCCTTTAACGCGTTGCGGCGCATCGCCTCGAGGATCGTCCGCTTCTTGTCGATGTTGGCCGACAACCCCTTTTTGCGCACGTCGTTGAAGCGAATATCGTGGGTGACGATGTTCTCTTCCGCTTTTGGCTTCAAGTCGGGGAGTTCCAGCTCTGCAAACAAAATCTCTTCCAGTTCTTCCACTGACACTTCCGCTTCGTAGTAATCGGTCCCCGGCTGGTCGCCGGCGCCTTGCCCTTGTCCGGCTCCAGCCTGACCTCTGTCCCCGTCGCGGGCGATAACATCGCCCACCTGGCTGTCGCCGTCCCCTTGACCCGTATGTTGCATCTTGTCGTAGTTGTAGCGGAATTTATACTCTTCCATGGATCGGATCGGGATTTTGATCACATCGCGCCCGTTGGACATGACGATGCTTTCCTCACTGACGAGATCCGGCAAGTTGTCGCGGATCGCTTCCCGCACTTTTTCCTTGTGACGCAGTTGATCTAAGTGGCCTTTGCGGTGCAGGGACCAGTCTTCGCGCGATAAAATAAAACTCGACGTCGTCATCGCCGATCCCTCCTCGTCAACGGTTTAGCAAACTTCCTACGTAACGCAGCAGTTCGTTGGCACAGACGGGGCAGTAACCGTGCTCGTCAATCAGCCGCCGCGTCACTTCGTTGATTTTTTTCAACTGGTTTTCGTCCGGCGTTTTGGTAGACGTGGTGATTTTGACGACATCTTTCAAATCGGCGAACAGTTTTTTCTGAATCGCTTCCCTCAGCCGCTCATGACTGTTGTAGTCGAACCGTTTGCCTTTACGAGCGTACGCCGAAATGCGGATCAGTATTTCTTCGCGAAAGGCTTTTTTCGCGTTTTCGGAGATCCCGATCTGTTCCTCAATGGACCGCATCAGTTTTTCGTCCGGGTCCAGCTCTTCGCCGGTGATCGGATCCCGGATCTTCTGGCGATTGCAGTATGCTTCCACATTATCTAAATAGTTGTCCAACAGCGTCTTCGCCGATTCTTCATACGAGTAGACAAACGCCTTCTGCACTTCTTTTTTCGCTGTTTCGTCATATTCTTTGCGCGCCACGGAGATAAAATTGAGGTAGCGCTCGCGCTGTTCCTTCGTAATGGACGGGTGTTGATCCAGTCCGTCTTTCAGGGCGCGCAAAATGTCGAGGGCGTTGATGCACGTCGTGTCTTGCCGGACAAACGCACTGGAGATGCGGTTTATGACGTAACGGGGATCGATGCCGTCCATGCCTTCATCGAGGTATTCGTTTTGCAGTTCTTCCACGTCGGAGTCTTTAAACCCTTCCACTGCCTCACCGTCGTACAGCCGCATTTTTTTCACGAGGTCCATGCCTTGTTTTTTGGACTCTCGCAGTCTTGACAAAATGCTGAACGTTGCGGCAGCCCTCAACGCGTGGGGCGCGATGTGGATGTGGGCCATGTCGCTCTCTTTAATGAGTTTGTCGTAAATCTTTTCTTCATCTGACACTTTCAGGTTGTACGGGATCGGCATGACGATGATGCGTGACTGGAGGGCTTCGTTTTTCTTGTTGCTGATAAACGCTTTGTACTCCGCTTCGTTCGTGTGGGCGATGATGAGCTGATCCGCGGAAATGAGGGCGAAACGCCCTGCCTTGAAGTTTCCTTCCTGAGTCAACGAGAGTAAATTCCAGAGAAACTTCTCGTCGCACTTCAACATTTCCTGAAATTCCATCAAACCGCGGTTTGCTTTGTTCAACTCACCGTCAAAGCGGTAAGCCCGCGGGTCCGATTCGGAACCGTACTCGGCGATGGTGGAAAAGTCGATGCTCCCCGTAAGGTCCGCAATGTCCTGCGACTTAGGGTCGGACGGGCTGAACGTCCCGATCCCCACCCTCTCGTCTTCAGAGAGCAGTACCCGCTCAACCGGCACGTCTTCCACCCGGTTGCCGTATTCGTGTTTAAGCTTAAACTGACATGACGGGCACAATTTGCCTTCAATCTTCACCCCGAGTTCCTCTTCCAGTTCCGGGCGCAAGTCGACAGGCACGAGGTGCAGCGGCTCCTCCTGCATCGGGCACCCTTTGATGGCGTACAGAGCGCCGGCGTCCGTCCGGGAATAGCGTTCCAACCCTTCTTTCAGCAAATTGACGATCGTCGACTTTCCACCGCTGACGGGTCCCATGAGCAGCAAGATGCGTTTGCGCACGTCGAGCCGCCTGGCCGCGGAGTGAAAGTATTCTTCCACTAACCGTTCAATGGCTTGCTCCAATCCGAATATTTCGCGACTAAAAAAGGAGTAGGACTTGCCCCCCTCCGTCTCTTCAACTCCGGCGTCTTTAATCATATTGTAAATGCGGGAGTGCGCTGTTTGGGCCACATGCGGACGCTCGCGCACGATGTCTAAGTAATCGGCAAATGTGCCTTCCCACGCCAACCGCTCTTCTTCTCTTCGGTGTTCATCAATGCGTTTTAAGATATCCACCTGCGCTCTCTCCTTCCGGATCGTCCCCCGGTCATAAGGCCGTGATGATGACGGGTCATAGTACAGAGGGTGATCAACTCGATAGTGAGGTGAACCGGGGAATCATGGATCTGAGGGGTACTATCATTGTATGCGCAGGTTTAAGGAAGTTGCGCCAAGATTCGATTAAGCGCAAGCAATTGTCGTAAGATGATAGAATGACAGAGTGTCTCAATAGATTGCTATAGAGCGGCTTTTGGTTCCTACCGTTTCCGACGGTTTTTCGCCGCCAACAGACGTTCCATCCGCTCTGCCGTCCCGCCGTCTTTCGTCTCAGGCGGCCGCGGCGATTTTGCTGGTGTGGGTGTCGTCTGTCCGGGCTGAGCGGCGGCGTCCCTCGTACGCATTGGCCTTTCGTCCGCCGTATCCCCCTCCCGTCTGATAGCGGCGACACCCGATGGACCTCCTGCCGATGGACCTTTCTCCGGGAATGGCCGTCTACTCCACCTGTTCCCCTTCCGCCTGTTTAATCGCGGGAGCGTAACTGTATACGCCGTCCGTTTCGGCACACGCAACGTTCTGGTGACTCGGTTACGGATGCGTGTCGTAAACGGCAAGGCAATTGTCAACCTCCGGGCCGCTATGTCGAGAGGGAGGAGCAGCATCGCCAAAAGAAGACACCAGCGGCTGACCGGCTGCCGCTCCCAATGGCGGACTGCCGTACGGCGACGAGCTCCAAGAGAGCCGCCCCGATGCCGACCATCATCCCCCGGATCGCAAAGCGAACGACACGTTTTAGCCACAGTTTTGTGCGCAGCGCCTGCAATGCGTCCGCAACGGATGCTTCGCGCGTCTTCGGCATGTCAACCACGCTCCATCTTAGACCAAGCCCCTTGGTCGCGGCGTTTACGGCGTACCGGCGGCAACAGGTATATGGAGAACCCTAACAGGACCACCCCCGACACACCGTAAACGGACAGGAAAAACAGATACGGATTCACGTCTGTTTGATCGATAAAAGGCAACTCATTGGCAAAAAAGATACTCATAAAATCAACCATCGGGTTGAGTAAAAACCATACCGTCACCCAAAACGGCATCTGTGGTTGGGGACTTGTCTGGTCAAGTGCGTAAAACTGGGCGGCGAACATCCCGACAATCAATGTGCCGACGACAATGACCGCCACAGTCGCATAAGCGAGGACGGTGGCGACACCGGTACGCTGGATGAGGACCGAGTACAGCACCCCGACACTGCCGATGAAAAACATCGCCACGAAGTAGAAGCCGAAAATCTGTACGAATTGCAACGGGGATACGCCGCCGAACAGAAGGACGATGGCGTATAACGGCATCGTCGAGACGATAAGCAAGGTCATGAAACTCAACGCCGCCACCAGTTTACTGATCACAATGGAGGCAGTTGACAAATTCGTCGTCAACAACACCGCCAACGTCTGCCGTTCCCGTTCACCGCTGATGAGCCCCGCTGTCAAACCGGGCGTGACGAACCCGATGAATACGAGTTGCAGCGCCGACAACAGCATAAACAAGATCCGGCTGCCTTCAGGGTTAAAGTAGCCGCCGCCTGCTGTTTGCAAAGAGATGTACGTCAACACGATGCCGCCCATGACGAGCAAGTAGAGAGACAACACCCACGGCGTCCGCGCGGAGCGCATCCGCAAGCGAAACTCTTTACTCAACACCGGATGGTTCCACACTACCGTCCGACTCTCCCTTCGTAATCTCCATAAACACATCCTCCAGATTCTTCTCTGCAAGGTGAAACTGGGCAACCGGAATATCTGCTTGCACGAGCTGGCGCAACAACGTCGCCTGTTCGCGTTCATCCCCTTCCAACCCGACGCGGATCAAACCGTCCCCTTCTTCTTCCACCCGCGTGACGCGGGGATGCTCACGCAGGAAGTTAGCTGCCGCCTCCTGCCGTTCGCTAACGCGCAACGCCACGACGCGCCCCGTCTGGAGTTGCGCCGCAATGGACTTCACGTTGCCGTACGCCACCAGCTCCCCATTTTCCATAACACCCATGTCGTCGCACAAGTCAGCCAGTTCAGGCAAAATGTGTGAACTGATCATGATCGTCTTCCCCATGTCGCGCAGTTCTTTCAAAATCTCACGAAATTCAATTCGTGCCCGCGGATCGAGACCGGAGGCCGGTTCATCCAAAATGAGCAACTCCGGATCGTGAACTAAACAGCGTGCCAACCCGAGACGCTGTTTCATGCCCCGGGAGAGGGAATCGACGTAGGCATCCCCTTTGTCACTTAAGTTCACAAGCTCCAAAAGCTGCGGAATGAGTGCATGGCGCTCCGCCTTGGAGATGCCGTAACTCGCCGCGAAAAAGTCAAGGTACTCCACGGCTTTAAACTGGTCGTACACCCCGAAGAAGTCGGGCATGTAGCCGATCAACTTCCTCACCTTGCGCGGATGGCGCAAAACGTCGTATCCGCCGACGAAAGCACGCCCCGCTGACGGTTCCAACAGCGTCGACAATATGAGCATCGTCGTCGATTTCCCGGCGCCGTTCGGCCCGATAAACCCGAACACCGATCCTTTCGCAACTTCCAGATCCAGATTTTTCAAAGCGTGCACGTTGCCGTACACCTTACTTAAACCTTCTGTTTGAATCATCGCACGACCTTCCCTTCCGCCTCTAACACGGGGAACGGGTAAAACTGATCGCTTCCCGCTTGATCCCGGCTGACCTTGACTAACACCTCACCTGTTCCAGACACATACTCGTCCAAGGATTGGTCAGAATGTCCATTCGTCTCTTCCCATTCTCCCGCCTTCCAGTTAAACCACTCCACCTTACTTACCGCGCCTTGCAGTTCGACGTTCAGCTTGTCTAACGTTACGTTTTCTTCAACATTTAAATCAAAGCGGAATGTGACAGAACCCGTTCCTTGCAGAATGTTAAACCCTTCCGGCATGATGTCGACAGCACCGGACGTCGCGACAACGGCCGGTATGATCGACCCTTTGGGGTACACCACTTTCCCGTCTTTATCCGGTCGTATTTCCAGCGGCGCGATGACGAGTGAAAGGGAGTACTGGTCCGAAGTCCTACCCGCAACCGTACTTTCATAAACGGGCTGTTCCGTCCATCCCATTAACTGTACTTGTGACGGGAACGGCTGTAAATGATAGCCTTCGTGTTCCAAATATTGCAACAGCATTACCTCACGCCGGAATTCGTCTGCCTTCCCCCCTGCTGTCGGGAGCAACTGCCTGCTTAAAAGTCCCGGATGTCGCACTGGGACCGGGTCTAACTTCACATCGATCTGTTTCGTCTCCCCCTTTTTTAACCCGCCAATGGCGCTCATTTGACCGCCGGCCAACACGTGGGCGTCTCTTAAATCCCACTTCGTTTCATTCGTCACCGTTCCGACGACCCGTTCTCCTTCCATCGTCAAGTTTGCGGCAATCTGACCTCCGTTCACATACCCTTCCACGTAGGCTTTGCGCAGCGACCAAAACTCCACCTTTTCAAACGTAACATCCGTGCCTTCGGGTGTGATGTGGACACGCGAATCGTTCCAGTCGCCTGCAGTGGTCGTCGTAACGTCAGAACGTCCTGGCCACGCAAAGACCGTATTCGGCAACCGCAATGTGTACGTTCCCCCTTCAGGGACAAAGACGGCGGAGGCCCCTCTCAATTCAGCAAAGTCGTCCGGATACAGTTTCACAACTTGGACATCGTGTACCATGACCGCTTCGCTGCGTTTTTCAGCTCCGTACGTATATACGCCAAAAGCGACGAGAACTGCACAGAGGGGGATCACGCCCCACGCCCAGCCGCGTTTGTCAAAACGGCGCAGAAGCAGATAAAGCACTGGGCCTACGAGCAGCACATAAATGAGAAAAGCGATGGCCATACCACCGGGACTCGGTAATTGCAAGGAAGGGTTGTAGTCGACAGACTGCCTTAAACTCCACGGAAAGCGGTCAAATTGAGTGACGTACTGGCGGCTTCCGCTCAGAAAGCTCTCCCACCACACAGCGTTGCCGTTCCAATCGGCAATTGGCGGCGCGGTCAAGTTGTAAGCGGTGTAGATCACATCTCCTTCCCGCCACGCCTTGGAGGCGACAATGGGAAGGCCGTCTTGCGCCACCAATGCCTTCGCGTCTGGCCGCAGCGTCCCTTCACTTACCGTGAGTGGCGACGTGAACTTCAGTTCCGCCCCGTATTCCTTCTGTCTCTGAAAGACATCAACGGCGTCGATCGTCGTTGTGCCGGACACGTCAACGGGAGAAAGTTCTTGAAAGGCCTGGGCGCTCTTTTCGTATCCCGGACCGCCACCGAGGATAAGTGTTCCGCCCCTTGCCACCCAGTTTTTAACGGCTTCCACCTGGTTGACATTGAGCGTCTCAGCCGGGAAATTGTTTAAGACGAGCACGTCCAGACTGGAGAGGCCAATCCCCACTTCGGGAATAACGTCCGGCTGCAGCTCGTAAATGTGCGGCGCGCGGTTTCCGCCACCCATCTTTAAGCCGTGCAAAAATTTACCTGCTTCCGGAGACGTGGACAACACACCGACCGTCATCTCATATGGTCCCAATTGGTTGACTCGAACGTTAGCTTCCGTTACTTTACTCCCGTCTGCTGTGAAGACGAGTTTCTGTCCCGCCTGCACGCGTTCACTCGGAGCGAGTAACGTCAACGTTTTCGTCGTCCCTTGCGGAAGGTCAACATGAGCCTCCACTGTCCCCGTCCAATCGCCGTCATTCGCGTTACGGTTCACATCGAGATACACGTTTCCCTGGATCGCTGATCCGTTATTCGTAAGGGTAATACGAATCGGAGCCCAACTGCCGTATTTCACTTCACCGTTAAAACCTGTCTCGACAGACATTTCCACGCGATCCTGGCCGTAAGTCACTGGAAGATTCCCCGTACACACCAAGATGAACAGGAAGCCCACCGCGAGTATGTAGCGAATATAAGTGCTCAGCGCGCTTTTCCCCAAATTGAACTCTCCTACCTCACTCTGTACCTGTAACGGTACGTTGTCTCCTAACACACGCCTTCCTCCCCATGTGACGAATGGGGAAGGCAAAAGGTTGCATGATTGTGTCTCTCTTGTGACAAACATTCCTCTACCGGGCATTTTGGTTTATACTAAGAGATGATCACTCTATTTTGCAAGGAGCGAATGCGTGATGAAACTGGCGATTATTCTCATCGTTTTCATCGCTTTCCTCGGCGCTATTTTCACCGCCGGTTACAACGAAGACCGCACGTTTAACTTCTAACAAGACAGGTCTAGGGGGTCTAGTCCGACTGCGACTAGACCTTTCGATGTCAAAGGTTTGAGTCAACGCATCCCCGGATAACCGATTTGACGCAACGCTTCGTAGACGACGATAGCGACGGAGTTCGACAGATTAAGCGACCGTACGTCCGACGTCATCGGGACGCGCAGGCACGAATCGCGGTTTTCCTGCAGCAATTCCGGCGGCAACCCGGCCGATTCCTTGCCGAATACGAACACATCGCCCGCCTGAAACGAAACATCGGTGTGGGCCTTGTCCGCTTTCGTCGTGAAATAAAAAAAACGGCTGTTTGGAAACGCCTGGTCCACTTCAGACAATGCGTCATAATACGTGATATCGACGTCATGCCAGTAATCACACCCCGCCCGCTTCAAATGGCGATCGTCAGTCGAAAAACCGAGTGGCCGTACCAGGTGCAGTTTCGCCCCGGTGGCGGCACACGTTCGGGCGATGTTTCCCGTATTGTACGGAATTTCCGGTTCCACGAGTACAATGTGAAAGGGCATGCGTGTGTCACCTCAAACTTGATGATTACTCCGCTACATCGTGAAAAGCTCTCAACATGTTTATGTTTGAGTTTGTCCAAAAAATGGCGGCCGTTTCGCACCGCCAATCAGTCGTCAATGTGGAAAAATTTGTAGCGCGATTGGGGAGTCCAAGCATGGGAGTCCCGGTAGCTCCACAGGCGGTGCCGGCTGTTGACGGTATGGGCGTTGACGAGTGGCATTCCATCTGCCCCGTGTCCGGTCACGATCGTCGTATGTTCCCACTTGCCACCGCCTGACCAGTCGTAGCAAACGACATCGCCAATGGCCAACTCTTGCGGACGTTGCACTTCCCAGACCGGTATGGGAGTGCGGCCCCCGGCTAAATACCAGTGCAAGCTGTGAGCCACGGCCCAGCTGTAACTCCAATTGTCATCCTCCCCGCCGTTTCCCCGGTACCACCATCCCTCGTCCCGTCTCTCGCCGCCCTGCATCGGAAACCCCCCAGCCAACAAACACTGCGAGACAAAGTTCGTGCAGTCCACCTCAAATTTCTTGAACTTCGGGTGGTAGTCGTTCCACCATCTTTCCGCATACTGTCGCACCCGTTCACGGTCATACGTGTGACGTGAAAGATTCATGCCAAACCCTCTTTCCCCCATTTTTATCGTCACATTGTATGAAGGGACTGCGGCGAAGATGATCTGTTTATTTTAGATAGCCTTCTAGCCTCAGTAAATACTCTTTTTTATCTAGTCCGCCGCCGTAACCGACTAATGCTCCGTTTGAGCCGATGACCCGGTGGCACGGTACGATGATGGAAATCGGATTTTTATTGTTGGCTCTCCCGACCGCTCGCACTGCTTTCGGCATGCCGATGGCTTTTGCAATGTCCTTGTACGTCCGCACTTCTCCGTACGGAATGTTTAAAAGCTCCTGCCAAACTTTTCGTTGAAAAGGCGTCCCGCCCAGAAAAGTGACGGACGTATCAAACTGACGGCGCTCACCGGAGAAGTATTCGTGCAACTCGTCTATAACTGATTGCACGTCTTCTCCACCTTCTGTCAGACGGACCGACGCTCCGAGGCATGATTTGCTCCACAACTCCAGCTCCCATTCAGCAGGCTTGCAACCGGCATAGGACAGCCAACACACCTCGCCGTCCAGCACAGCGACCGTTACTTGGCCTAGCGGAGTCTCCGTAGACCCGTACCGTAAATGAGTCCCTTTGTCAGGTTGTGCATCCAAAGCAAACCCTCCCATAAACTCCCCTTTGCCACAGAACTATCGGACACCTTTTACGATCTACCCGTACAGTTTTTATTCGATCCTTCCAAATACTGTTGCAGTTGTCTTTTCACTGTCGGGTCAGTCTCTTTAGATTCAGCTGTTATTAACACACGCTCCGCTTCTTCACCGCCTATTTTATGCAAAGCCCACGCCGCTGTTTCTCTTATGACGGGACGCGGGTCCTCGTAAAGAAGTTTGGCCAGCTCAGGGACAGCCGTTGTGTCTTTAAAGTGTGCCAGGGCAATGATCGCATTGCGCTGGATCGGTTTTTTGCCGCGCCAGGACGCAGATGACGCACCGTATTTCTCCCTGAATTCACTTTTTGTCATGCATAACAGCGGTTTTAGTAACGGTTTGCTCGTTTCCGGGTCAGGCCTGAATTCTTCTTGATGTGTGGCATTCACACGTTGGTTGTACGGGCAAACCGTTTGACACGTGTCACACCCGTACAGTCGTGCTCCGATTTTTTCACGATCTTTTTCTTCGAGTGATCCCCGCGTCAGCGTCAAATACGCAAGGCAGCGCCGTGCGTTCAGTTGACGCGGCTGAACGAGGGCTGCCGTCGGACACGCATCGAGACAGCGCGTGCACTCTCCGCACCCGTCTGACATCGGCTCATCCCGCGGAAGAAAGACGTCCGTCACCATTTCTCCGAGGTAGACCCACGATCCGAATTCTGGTGTAATGAGGGCCGTATTTTTACCGATCCACCCAAGGCCGGCGCGTTCTGCCACAGCGCGGTCGGACAGTACACCTGTATCCACCATAATTTCTGCTTTAGCATGGGGGATGCGTTCCAACAGAAAGTCTTTTAACGCTTGGAGACGTTCCTTGAGGACGTGATGATAGTCTTGCCCCCATGAAACTCTCGCCATCACCCCGCGGTAAGCGCCCGGGGCTTGTGCCGGGTTATACGGCATCTTACTCGGATAAGCGACGGCAATGGCGATAATGCTTTGCGCACCGGGAACGGTTAACGACGGGTCGACGCGCTTCTCGATGTCTTTTTCCTCAAACCCGGAGTCATATCCCTTTTTTCGATGTTCAGTGAGGCGCACGCGCAGTTCGTCGAACGGCTCGGCGGAACACACCCCGATTTTGTCTATGCCGATTTCACGGGCGTACGCGAACAGTTCTGCTTTTAGAGCCGATGCGTTCACTGCGTCCACCTCCCCCTTGAACAACATATGTTTAAGTCGTGACGTTCTGACGTGTTAGGTGCTTGGAATAGCTTTGCGGGCCAGTTCGTCGCAACGGTTGTTCAGGTCGTTGTCACTGTGTCCTTTTACCTTGTAGAAATTGACGTCGTGTCGCTTTACTTCTCGCAGCAGCTCTTGCCACAAATCTCTGTTTTCTACCGGTTGTTTCTTTCCGTTCAGCCAGCCGTTCCGCTGCCAGTTGCGATACCATTCCTCGTTCATGCCGTTCACCAGGTAGGCGCTGTCACTGTAAAGGTGTACGACACAGGGTTCCTTTAATTTCTTTAACGCCTCGATGGCAGCCGTCAATTCCATGCGGTTGTTCGTCGTTTCTTTGCTTCCGCCAGACAGCTCTTTTTCATGTTTTCCGTAAAGGAGGATGGCCCCCAACCGCCGGGGCCCGGGTTTCCGGAACAGGCTCCATCTGTGTAAATCGTCACTTCTTTCATGATAACCTCCCGAGAGCCGCAAGGTCTACCCTAAAAAACCAAGAGATTTTCGAGGAACTGCCCTTGACTGAATGCTCAAGTAACGCGCAGCGTCCGGAGCCGGTTTACCGCTCCAGCCAACTCAAACTTGCGGGGCATAGCCAAATCTCCCGGATGCATCCCGTAAAACGGAGACACCGAATCGAGACCTTCACGCTCAATTTGTTCGTACAGCCGGTCGATACAGTCGACTAACGGCGTACTCCCGTCTGCAAGCTTTGCCAACACGCGCATCATCTCAGCAATGGCACGCGTTTGGCTCACATCGACGAGCTGCTCTAACGCTGAAAGGTCGATATCGGTTCGGCCGTAGACGATCCGGTGGAGACCTTTGGCGTCCACTTTTTCCTTGTTGCCGCGACGCGCCTGAAAACTGGAGGGCAGGACGTTTCGCGGTGTCACACTGCCGAACGATCCCCCGCTTTCTGCCTGGCGGGTGTTGTCCACTTGTTTTACAATTTGACGCGCTTTGTCCGTGACGTCGTAGGGCAAATACTCATTCATCATAATCACTGTATCACATACGTCGAAATAGTCTCCCGATCCACCGAGCACGAGGACGGTGGAGACAGACTTTTCTTCTGACAGCTGTCGCACGCGGTCGATAAACGGCGTGATCGGTTCCCTCTCTTTCGCCACGAGACGTTGCATCCTCCCGTCGCGAATCATGAAATTCGTCGCACTCGTATCTTCATCGATCAGTAAACAGCGACATCCGACTTCCAACGCCTCCACAATGTTCGCGGCTTGTGACGTACTCCCGCTGGCATCTTCCGTTGAGAAGCGCTCCGTATTCTGACCAAAGGGCAAGTTGTTAATAAACGGCGAGATGTTCACTTTTTCCACCCGTCGACCGTCTTCCGCTCTGATTTTAACAGCGGAGGGCTCGGTAAAGACATACTCCCGCCCATCGCCTTTAATGTGATCGTAGACGGAACGCTCAATCGCTTTCAGCAACGTGCTTTTCCCGTGGTAGCCGCCGCCAACGATTAAGTGGACGCCTCGAGGCAACGCCATCCCCTTTACCGGATCTCCGTGGGGAACAGGGACGGACTGCTCCAGTGTCGGAGGAGATTGAAAGCGAACGACCCGGTCACCGGTGAGCGGCCGATCACTGATCCCGCTCTCGCGGGGAAGCACCGAACCGTTGGCAACGAAGACGATCCACCCCTTCTGTGCCATGTACTGGCGAATAGCGAATTGATTGTCAGACAACTTTAAGTGTTCTTCCAGCTGATCTATATCTAGAGCTGTTTTTGGCAAAGATTTGGCGACGATCGACGGAATGACCTCCAGAAGCAATCGGGCGGCCTTTTGTCCCAAGATGCGCCGTCCGCTGGCCGGAAGGCCAATGGATATTCTCGCCTCCACGTATTCCGGTGTCACCACAACCGTCGTACGATCCAAAATCGTCTGTCCTGGAGCGTCGACGGCGATGAGACCGCTTTTCCCCGTGCCGCCGATGTTCGGTTTCTCCCGGCGGATCACCTCAGCTAACCTTCTAGCGACAAAATCTTTTAAGGCCACTTTACGGTGAGGGGTGTGATACCAGTCTGGATCGTATTTCGCCTGTCGCTGCTCCATGCGAACGCGAATTTTGGTAGGACTGGCGAACGGATCTCCCTGTACATAGTCGATAAACAGCAAAAACTTCGGAAAGCGGTATTCGCCCTGTATGTCTTTGTACGCTTTGTACCCTTTTCCGTCAATGCGTTGCAGTATCTCCCGCAGGCGATTCATGCACACGCTCCTTTCAGAAAACACGCACCTGACGACTGTGCCATTCATACGTTTCAAAGTAGATTGTCGGTTTCCTTACAATATCAAGTTTCCCCCGCGAGTGCAACCGATGGGGCTGTTCCCGTATGCTCTAATTCGACGTTCGTACGAGGGAACCCTTTTATACTTTTTGACACTTTCTTGAGTCTTCTAATCGAATGGCTACAATAGAGTGTAGGTTCACACCAGCACACGATGATTTACAAAACGTTAAAGCGTTCTTCACAAAATACCGTTACAATAGCAGTAAGGAGTGGATAACGTGAACTTAAAATACCGATTGTTTGTGTCAGACATTGATGGAACGTTGATTGGTGAGGACCGGAAAATTTCCGAAAAAAATAAAAACATGATCCGCTTATACCGGCAGTTGGGGGGCCAGGTCACCCTCGCCACCGGCCGGAGTTATTTGGAAACGAAAAAGTTTATTGAGGAACTCGGTTTGGAGTTGCCCGTCATTTTGTGCAACGGTGCCATCCTTTACGATCCACTGCAGGATCACTTGCACACTGTCACGTGCTTGGAGCGGAACAAAACGTTAAATTTTGTCGCTCGAATCGAACGCATGTTGCCCGATGTGGACATTCTCATCTTCACACCGAAGGCCATTTACACGAAGGGAATGAACGAATTTACCGCAGAAGGGTTAGACGAAGAAGGGTTTACCATCGTCGAGGTCAACCGACTTGTGGAGATCCCACAAGAAAATCCCATTATTAAGTTCGTCATTGTGAAACCGAACGTCGAGAAGACAGTCGTCCCCCATCTTCAAGAACAACCGGAATTCGACGAGCTGACCGTCATCCAGTCCGCCGATTTTTATTTGGAGGTGTTGCCCCTCCACACATCAAAAGGGAAAGCTGTCGTCCAACTGGCAGAGGAATGGAATATCCCCTTGCAAGATGTAGCGGTCATCGGCGATCATTTGAACGACTTGTCCATGTTTGAAGTAGCTGGATTGTCCGCAGCCGTCGGGAACGCACATCCGTCAGCAAAAAAAAGGGCGGACGTCGTGATGCCATCCAACGAGGAACATGCCGTCGCCCACTTTTTAAAACACTATGTGATTCCCTCTCCTTCCCAATACAAAAGCCGCACCGCTATTCGCTAATGTTTCACTTTACGCCGTAAATGTTGGCATGCGATCCACGACAGTGAGGGCTGTTTCCCTTCCGCCCTGTTTTGCCGACGTCTGCCCTCTGGCCTGGCGTCGCTGATATCCGCTAGCGTTCCTGTTTGGCGTTCCTGCTCCCATCCGACGAGACCACCGAGCCTGCTGCGAGGACGACCCCTTTGCCGACGGCCGTGCCATCTACAGTAGAACGGACCGTAAAAACGGACCCAGTTCTTAAATGGGCCAATCTGCCCCCACTCGTTCTATTGTTGAACGAGTTTTTCGCAAAGCCTTTTAAAGCGTTCTAATTGATTCGTCGTACTCAGAACCGATGGATAGCGACTCACTTTTTTAAACTGCCATTCTGTATCGACAGGCCAAACGACAACCTGGATCCCTGCGTCACGGCAAGCCTTCACATATTCATCTGTTAGAAATTCTACCCTGAAGGACAAATACGTTGCATCGATTTCCTTCATAAAGGGGATAACGGATGGTGTAATGCCGTACTGTATCAGGCCTAATTCAATGTCTTTTGAGAGACTGCGCATTTTTTGTACAGCAAAATGGTCGAACGAATTCACATAAACCTGCTTCAGCATACCAGTTTCTTCTATCACTTGGAGGACTGTTTCTTCCAAGCCAGGGTACCAATTCCCTTTCTGTTTTAACTCAATGCACACTCGCATTTTATCTTTGGCAAATCTTAAAGCCTCTTCTAGCGTAGGAATCGTTTCTCTGTCCCCGACCCGGAACTGCTTTAGTTCTTCATACGTATAATCTTTCACAAACCCCTTCCCGTTGGTCGTACGGTCGATCCTCAAGTCGTGCATCAGGACCGGAACCCCGTCCTTGCTTAGGTGGACATCCAACTCCAGATGGGTAAAGCCAAGGTCATAAGCTGCCCGAAACGAAGACAACGTGTTCTCCGGATATTTGGCAGAATACCCTCGATGGGCGAGAGCTTTAACTTTCACTGTATCCCTTCCTTTGTAGCGAAAGATGTGAGAGTGTCAAGGGAAGGCCCAGTATCGTCACTGCGCAAGACTGTCCTTCACCGAGAACACCCTCTTTACATATTATAAAGACTCCTGCCAAATTCGGTTTCGTCAAGTTGTGTATCTCGCGTGTTCCACGCCAATGCTCATGTGTGTTTGTTTTAATTTAAAATATCCGTGATTTAACCTTTTGATCGCTCAAAATTGCCCTTGATTGCCTATTTATCATTATTTAAAATGAAATACACATGCCGCGTAACGTTAAGAACATGGGCCATCGTACTGGTCCCAATCAACGTACAAGTGAGGTTGACCCACATGCTCCCACTGGAAAGGCAAAGGAAAATACTGCAAT
Organism: Novibacillus thermophilus; assembly: GCF_002005165.1. NCBI lineage: Bacteria > Bacillati > Bacillota > Bacilli > Caryophanales > Thermoactinomycetaceae > Novibacillus > Novibacillus thermophilus. The sequence continues at coordinate 1,860,248 of NZ_CP019699.1, read as the reverse complement.
TTGTGAAACAACACGACGTCGCCACCGTCTCAGAATTGGCTAAGCACTTTCACGTTCACGAAGCGACGATTCGGCGCGATCTCTCGACTTTGGAAAAGGAAGGGAGACTGAAGCGCACTCACGGCGGTGTCATGATTGAGGAAGAAGTTCACTCAGAACCGCCCTTTCAAGAACGAGAGTCCGTACAATTTGAAGAAAAAAAACGAATCGGAAAGCGGGCAGCAGAGCTCGTGGAAGATGGAGACAACATTATTCTTGACTCTGGAACGACCACTTTGCGCGTTGCTGAGTCGATCGCCCACAAGAAAAACTTAACCGTCATCACGAACGACATTAATATTGCTGCCAATTTGCGTTTCGCCAAGTCTATCAAAGTGATCGTCACAGGGGGGATTTTGTTTCCCGAAAGCTACATGCTTAACGGCATGATTACCGATGAAGTTCTCGAATCCCTCCACGTTCACAAAGCGTTTATTGGAACACCGGCTCTTCACCACCAACATGGCCTGACTCACTTCGATGAGTATTTAGTCCCAGCGAAACGCGGCATGATCCGTGCAGCCAAACAAGTGATTGTAGTCGCAGACCACACGAAGATTGGGCGTGTATCCCTGCACACAGTGGTCAATACAAAACACGTGCACGATTTGGTTACCGGAGAGGAAGTCGATGAACATGACATACAAAAGTGGCGAGATGAAGGAGTGCGCGTCCATCTCGCATAAACGGCAACCTTGAAGGCAAACAAAGTGTCAGTCGGCTTATTGATCCCTCCTTTACGTCGTGAACTTGCGCAACTGCACTTCTTTGACGCCGTGAATGTTGTGCAGTCGATTCACAAGTTCGAGGGAATCTTTCTTGGCTGGCATCCGAATGCGGAACTTGACGACAGTGAGGGCCGCTTCCTCTCCGCCCTGTTTGGTTGAAAAGGTCACTTTGCGGACGTCTACCCTCTCTTTGTCCAGGACGTCGCTAATGTCCACGAGCGTTCCTTCCACGTCTTCAACCGTGATGTTCAGCTCTTTCACTTTTTTCGTCTTCGCAAACCGGACCTCGACCCCTCTCAGCACGACCACGCTGATTAACACGATGCCTGTTGTCGCGACGGCGGGGAAGTAAAACCCCGCTCCCACACTTAAACCGATGGCCGCCACAACCCACAGTGTCGCGGCCGTCGTCAATCCGGAAACCACCATGTTGGAATGGCGCAAAATGGCACCGGCACCGAGAAACCCGATGCCGCTCACCACCTGCGCGGCGAGCCGGGCCGGGTCGAAACGGGCGTTCGGATGGTCGACGAGATCGCCGAAGCCGTAAATAGACGTCAACATAATGAGTGCGGAACCGACGGAGACGAGTAAGTGGGTTTTAAACCCCGCCTGCTTATTGCGCCGTTCCCGCTCCCATCCGATAATTCCGCCGAGTACCGCCGCGAGGATTAGCCTTTCTGCGACAGCCGCGTAATCGATGTCTAACATCTTCGCAGACCTCCATTTGTTTTACTCATTCCCGTCTTGCCATTGCCAAAGTTGTTGGGTCGAAGTTGAAATACCGATAGCCCCGCATTTAAGTGCTGTCTCCACATCAGTCAACTCCGTGATCAAACCACCGGCCATAATCGGCAAATGGTGCTTCATTCCAATGCGTTTTAACGATACGGGGAACCACCACTCCCGGTAATACCTCAATCGCATCGGGTTGGGTACCTAAACTGAATCAAACGCAAACAATCGTTGAATGGTCAACAAGTGATGCCGTTTGGCGGTTAAGATAATGTTGGAGCCGTCGTCACCGAACCGTCGGCTCCAATCTTATGCGCCAAAAAGCGTACTCCCATCTGCTCTTTTCCAATATCGCCAATTGGATGGACGAAAGCCACATTTTCCAGTTTCTTGAATCTCTGCAACTGTCTCACCAGTTTAATTTTAACACGTTTAGCGCCATTTTAGTGATTAGAACAGATGGCTTAGTACACGTTTTCCTGCGGACTGAAGTGCCTCGATCACTTGATCTGCACCGTCGCTCAATTAGGTCCCCAACGTAAATCGCTCCGTCTAAATCAAAAGATATAATCGGAAAAGATAGTCTTCATTCAGCCCTCGCCACTTAAAACAAAATATCCCAAGCCGTCAAAGCCCATCGAGGTCGATACAGCTTGGGATGCCTCCCAATCTCTCCCTTTACTCACATACTCACATACTGATGTTCATGAAGTCGAATCCGAGTGTCACTTTCTGCCTAACTGCTGGCGTTGCTCGTTTTAACACGGCTTCATACGGTTCCCCGTCCGTCAAGTGGACGAGTACGACTTTGTCTATCTGCTCCATTTCATAGTACTGTATGATACTGTTCAAACTGGTATGATGAGGTAGTTGTTTTTCTGCAGTCGTCGCTTCGTGAATTAAGACGTCAATTTTCGGCTCTCGCTTAATCCGCTCGTTCGGCATCGTGTCAGCCGAGTACATGAGCACCTGGTCATTGTGCACGAGCTTTAGCCCGACTGTCTCTCCAACGTGTTGACTGGGAAATGTCGAGAGATACAAGTTCTGGTCGCTCACCAAAACCGTTTCCTTACGCCACTCGTACGTCACGATGTGAATGTCAAATGCCACAGGCCACTTCTTGACTTCCAAAACGTCCAACCAACGCTGAAGTCGCTCACGGTCACCGGTGGAGCAATGTAGCGTCAGTGGTTTTGTCCTTCCGCCGAGCCACATCCCCCACAGCAATGAAGGAAGTCCGTAAATGTGATCGATATGAAAATGAGTGAAGACGACCTGCTCAATGTCATCGAGGGGAACATTGAGTCTCTTCAGTTTGCCGAGGGGATCCCCTCCCACATCAACGAGCACACTGCCTTGCCCGCGGCGCAGCAGGAAATACGTATTGTCCCTTACCGCGCTGCCCCTGCACTCGCGGTTCCCAATAAAACGACTTCCATCTCCATCCCTCTTTCTAATCGTCTGCCTATCACAGGAAGAAGCCTTATCTAATACCGGAATGCATGAAACGCGTCACAAACCGTTTCTGGAAAATGAAGGACGCGACCAACAGAGGAAAGATCACCACAATCGTCGCGGCCGTCACCGTCCCCCACTGTACCCCGTCTCAAACGATTGGGCGAAAATGGCGATGCCGACGGTAAAGGGACGGCTCTCCACAGTAGTTGGTAACTATGAGTGGCCACATAAAGTTGCTCCGGTGTGTTCTGATCTTCGACGCCTCTTCCAGTCACGACATTGGCAAATGGCGCCGAGGCCTAGAATACGGTCCCAATCACCGTCAGATTGTGTATGCGCTTTATGGCGGATATGTCAACAAACGAGACTTTATTCAACAATTTCAAACGTTTCTGTGACATCTATACTGTTTTTAACAGACTGAACCATCGGGCAATTTTTACGAGCCAACGCCATCGCCCTCTCAACCTTATCCTTTTTCAGGTTTTGTCCGCGAATGACAAAGTGCAGCTGTAACCTTTCGATGCGGTTCGCTTCCGCCTCATTCCGCTCCACTTGAACCGAAACCTTTATGTCGTCACATGGTATCCGCATCTTTGCCATCACTTTATTTAATACGATGGCGCTACATCCTGCAACGGATGCAGCCATCAACTGGAAGGGGCGAAATCCTTGCTGTTCGTCAGACGATACATGCAAGGAGCCGTACGCAGTTTCAGTCACAAATCCACGTTCTTCCCTTTTAAGTTCCATGAAGCATTCCCCCATCTCACAATTTGCTCTCGCTTCTCCTTTGATCCTGGTAAACTTTAGCTGTGAAACCTGCCAGTGCCAATATAACACCAGCCCACTGCTCTTTCGTCAACAAAAACTTAAAACTTCCGGTGTGGAAGTCGGCAAACGACGTCACGATGTACACAGTCCCGATCCAGAGTGAGGTCAGGCTAAAAACACGTCCGTTTTCTAACCGCCTCCACTTGCGGAAGATCCATATGACCAACGGCAGTAACAGAATAATTCGGTATACGTGCAGCGGATGGTAAACATCATGGCCGTTCCCCCAAATCTGCCACAATGTGGTGGTATTTCCCAAGTCTTTAAACAAAACGTTGTAGGCGATGACGCTCAACAAACCAGAAACGGCCATAACGTCAGCTGTAGCCCAAAGTAACGGAGAATGAAAAGTTTTCCACGCCAGCCAACAGGCTGTCAGCAGAATTGCCAAGAGAAAAGATACGTCCGTTCCTGACAGATAGAGCAATATAGCCGGGTTTCGCCACACTTGACCCGGGTTGAACAGCGCCGGGCTGAATTTGTATACGACGAGGGCCATCAACCATGCAGTCGGCAGCCATTCGATGACGGTTTTCCGTACGAAACGGGATTCCGGGGACAACCTTTCCGCCAGCCAAACCGATATAAAAACGAACAGCGCGATTGCAACGACGTGCAAGGGGAGAAAAAGGGGTCCGACGTTAATCATGACCGGATCACACATCGTCACTCCCCCATTAAAATCCTGTAAACCCGCCGTAAAGGTCGATCAACGTCGTCGTAATTTTGGTCATGTGTCCGGTGTACAACAGTATCCCCGTCAGCACCATAACCGCTCCGCCAATTTTCATAATTTTAGAAGAATACTTTAAAATCCACCGCGTGCGACCAATGAAAAAGGCCATGATAAAGAACGGCAACGCAAACCCCAAGGTGTAAGCCGTGATATACGCTAGCCCTTGCGAAGGGTTGGACGCACTTAACAGCAACACCGCGGTCAAAATCGGTCCGATACACGGTGTCCACCCTGCTGCGAAGCCCATACCGACAAGTGCGGAGCCAACATATCCCGCCGGCTTGCGGTTGACGGACCACTTCCTTTCTTTCATTAAAAAGGACGGTTTAATGACACCCATGACAAAAAGCCCCATAGCGATAATCAAGATGCCGCCCAGCATGCGGATCAAGTCTTGATTCCCGATAAAAATCTGCCCGATCCAGGAAGCGGACAAACCTAACGCAAAAAAGATAATGGAAAAGCCGACGATAAAAAACAGCGTGTGGAACATCGTGAGTTTACGTATCTTCCCAGTTTGCTCATCCCCTTTTAGCTGACTGACCGACACACCCGTGATGTAGGAGATGTAAGACGGGTAAAGGGGGAGACAGCACGGTGATATAAACGACAGCACCCCTGCTCCGAATGCCAGCCAGAGTGTCACATCGGCTACTTCCACAAGATCACCTCCTTCACTCCGTTAACTCTTCCATGATATCTCGAATCTGTTGCTCCGTCATCGCCCCTTGAATGCGGTGTGTAATGATCCCTTTCTCGTCCACGACAAACGTCGTGGGGATGGCCACAGCTTGATACGTCGTCGCCACATCTCCCGTTTCGTCCAACGGAATGGGGAAGGTGTAGCCGTTTTCTTCGATATACTGGCTCATATTGTCGAAGTCGTCGTTAAAGGCAAGATCCACCATATGAAAATTGACTTGCTCACCGTACTGTTCGTACGCTTCCTGTAAGTGGGGCATTTCCACTTTGCACGGCGGACACCATGAAGCCCAGAAATTAATGAGCGACGGTTTCCCATTATTTTCATATAAGCGCACCGTTTCCCCCGACAGCGTCTCGAGTTCGAAGTCTGGTGCTGCAAACCCCTCCTGCGGTTTCACGTCGCGATCAGGTTGTATAGGGCCAACTGCTTCCTGTCTCTTTTCGCCAGCGGTTTCTTCCTCTTTCGACTGATTCACAACAACCGCTCCTACCACAAGTAACAATATCGCCAAACCGAAAAGGACATTTCGCCAACGCATCGGTGTCACCTCACCTTCATTTTAAACGGTTCATGTAACAGTATGGACCCGAATTGTTAAGATTTTATAAAGAACCCCAAAACGGATGTTTATCGACAAAACCACACGTTATACTCTCCGCTTACTACTATACTATCCACCGGAACGTAAGAAAAACCCCATGCGAAGGCGAATGCACCCGGATGTTTGAAAACAAAAAAATAATAAGGCAGGAGCACTGCCCCTGCCGTTCGGTCGATTACTTCACGTCATATCCCTGTTCTTCAATCGCTTGTTTCATTTGGCTTTCTGTCACTTGGTTCTCGTTGTACGTGACATCTGCTGAATTTGTTTTTAAATTGACTGAGACTTCTTTCACGCCGTTTAAACTACTGAGAGCTCCTTCTACGGCGCGCTTGCAATGGTCACATGTCATCCCGTTAATCTTGAATGTTTTGACGGCCAACGCTGTTTCCCCTCCTTTCAAAGCAATTTCATCACGCAAAGAGGAGAAGCGACATGATACCGGTATATGGTATACGACTGGCTTCAAAATGTCAAGTAATGGTGCCGAACAGACAAAAAAACCACTTTTTTAAAGTGGGTGCGTTTAATTAAAGCTTCGTATGCGGCTTTTTGGATGGTCGGGGTGACAGGATTTGAACCTGCGACCCCCTGCTCCCAAAGCAGGTGCTCTACCAAGCTGAGCCACACCCCGTAACCTTTTCACTGTCACGTATTATTTTACCAGCATTTGTCTCCCATCGCAAATACCGTTAACCGAGAGATGTAGAAAGCCAAAGGTTTGCTACAATGAAAGAGTTTCAGCGTACACTGAAACCCTAGATGAGGACATCAATATGGTGCCGAAGGTGGGAGTCGAACCCACATGGTCAAAGACCACACGATTTTGAGTCGTGCGCGTCTGCCAATTCCGCCACTTCGGCATTTTAAATAAAATGGCGTGCCCTGAGAGATTCGAACTCCCGACCTTCTGATTCGTAGTCAGACGCTCTATCCAGCTGAGCTAAGGGCACACGCATTGTTAAATGGTGCGGACGAAGGGACTTGAACCCCCACGGTCGTAATGACCACAAGATCCTGAATCTTGCGCGTCTGCCAATTCCGCCACGTCCGCCTATTGGTGCCGAGGGAGGGACTCGAACCCTCACGGAGGTTAACCCTCCCCAGGATTTTAAGTCCTGTGCGTCTGCCAGTTCCGCCACCCCGGCGAAATAAGTGTCGCATCTCTGCCTCTCACAAAATGATCACGCTATAAGTGGAGGCGGCACCCGGATTCGAACCGGGGATAAAGGTTTTGCAGACCTCTGCCTTACCACTTGGCTATGCCGCCGCTTAAGCGGGATAAAATGGAGCGGAAGACGGGATTCGAACCCGCGACCCTCGCCTTGGCAAGGCGATGCTCTACCCCTGAGCCACTTCCGCTTATTATGGCTGGGGAGGCAGGATTCGAACCTGCGCATCACGGAGTCAAAGTCCGTTGCCTTACCACTTGGCTACTCCCCAAAATTCAAATGCTGTGGGGCGACCGATGGGAATCGAACCCATGAATGCCGGAGCCACAATCCGGTGCGTTAACCACTTCGCCACGGCCGCCGTATTATGGCAGGGGCGGCAGGAATCGAACCCGCATCGATGGTTTTGGAGACCACTGTTCTACCATTGAACTACGCCCCTACACAAGGTGCCCCATGATGCGGGCAGACAGACGCTGATAAGGATGAGCTATCCATGGTGGAGGGAGAAGGATTCGAACCTTCGAAGGCAACGCCAGCAGATTTACAGTCTGCCCCGTTTGACCACTTCGGTATCCCTCCATATTTCTAACCACTGGTGCCGGCGAGAGGACTTGAACCCCCAACCTACTGATTACAAGTCAGTTGCTCTACCAGTTGAGCTACACCGGCAAACAGAGTTAAAATGGTGGTTCGGGACGGAATCGAACCGCCGACACGAGGATTTTCAGTCCTCTGCTCTACCGACTGAGCTACCGAACCGCGCTGCGTTGGGTTTTCAGGTTTTAGCGAGCTTTTTTCGCTTTCAGGAAAGGAGGAGTACCTCCATTTTCTGGCTTAAATACGACTGCAGTGACGAATACCATATTAACATGTTTGCGCTTAGTAAGTCAACACTTGACGAAAAGTAAAGGATGGCGGAGCTGACGGGATTCGAACCCGCGATCTCCTGCGTGACAGGCAGGCATGTTAGGCCTCTACACCACAGCTCCAAGGGATATTGGTTGCGGGGACAGGATTTGAACCTGTGACCTTCGGGTTATGAGCCCGACGAGCTACCTGACTGCTCCACCCCGCGGCATGGTGGACGGTGACGGGATCGAACCGCCGACCCCCTGCTTGTAAGGCAGGTGCTCTCCCAGCTGAGCTAACCGTCCGTGGTGACCCGTAGGGGATTCGAACCCCTGAATGCCAGCGTGAAAGGCTGGTGTGTTAACCGCTTCACCAACGGGCCTTACCAGTTCAGAGATGGCGGAGAGGGAGGGATTCGAACCCTCGAGACGGGGTTACCCGCCTACACGATTTCCAATCGTGCTCCTTCGGCCAACTCGGACACCTCTCCGTGTTAGAGGTGAAATTATTATTTTCACATTTTCGCCTGGCAGCGACCTACTCTCCCAGGGGCTCTCGCCCCGAGTACCATCGGCGCTGGAGGGCTTAACGGTCGTGTTCGGCATGGGTACGCGTGTGTCCCCTCCGCTATGGCCACCAGACAGCATTCCCTCAAAACTGGTCGGAAGCATTCTCTCGATTAAGCCCTCGACCGATTCGTATCCGTCAGCTCAACGTGTTACCACGCTTACACCTCGGACCGATCCACCTCGTCTTCTCCAAGGGGTCTTACCCAAGCACCTGAGTGCCTGGTGGGAAATCTCATCTTGAGGGGGGCTTCACGCTTAGATGCTTTCAGCGCTTATCCCGGCCACACGTGGCTACCCAGCGATGCCCTTGGCAGAACAACTGGTCCACCAGCGGTGTGTCCGTCCCGGTCCTCTCGTACTAAGGACGGCTCCTCTTCAGATTTCCTGCGCCCACGACAGATAGGGACCGAACTGTCTCACGACGTTCTGAACCCAGCTCGCGTACCGCTTTAATGGGCGAACAGCCCAACCCTTGGGACCTGCTTCAGCCCCAGGATGCGATGAGCCGACATCGAGGTGCCAAACCTCCCCGTCGATGTGGACTCTTGGGGGAGATAAGCCTGTTATCCCCGGGGTAGCTTTTATCCGTTGAGCGATGGCCCTTCCACTCAGAACCACCGGATCACTAAGTCCGACTTTCGTCCCTGCTCGACCTGTCAGTCTCGCAGTCAAGCTCCCTTCTGCCTTTACACTCCTCACGCGATGTCCAACCGCGCTGAGGGAACCTTCGAGCGCCTCCGTTACCTTTTAGGAGGCGACCGCCCCAGTCAAACTGCCCACCTGACAATGTCCCGCCACCGGCTCACGGCGGTCGGTTAGGATTTAACCATGATGAGGGTGGTATCCCACCGGCGCCTCCCTCGATCCTGGCGAACCGATTTCTCTGGCTCCCACCTATCCTGTACACATCATCGCCAAATCCACTATCAGGCTGCAGTCAAGCTCCACGGGGTCTTTCCGTCTTGTCGTGGGTAATGCGCATCTTCACGCATACTACAATTTCACCGGGCCTCTCGTTGAGACAGTGTCCAAGTCGTTACGCCTTTCGTGCGGGTCGGAACTTACCCGACAAGGAATTTCGCTACCTTAGGACCGTTATAGTTACGGCCGCCGTTTACTGGGGCTTCGGTTCAGACCTTCGCTTCCGCTAAGTCCTCCCCTTAACCTTCCAGCACCGGGCAGGCGTCAGCCCCTATACGTCGCCTTGCGGCTTCGCAGAGACCTGTGTTTTTGCTAAACAGTCGCTTGGACCTCTTCACTGCGGCCCCCTCAGGCAACCTCTCGGCCACCCTAACGGGGCACCCCTTCTCCCAAAGTTACGGGGCCATTTTGCCGAGTTCCTTAACGAGAGTTCTCCCGTGCGCCTTAGGATCCTCTCCTCGCCTACCTGTGTCGGTTTGCGGTACGGGCACCGCGCTCCTCGCTAGAGGCTTTTCTTGTCAGTGTGGGTGCAGGGACTTCGCTACTCTAAGTTTCACTCCCCATCACGGCTCAAGATCCTCGCAACGCGGGATTTGCCTCGCGCTGCTCTCTCACCGCTTGGACAGGCACATCCATCCGCCTGCTCCCCTGCCCTCCTGCGTCCCCCCTTCGCTCAATCGGAACGCGGTGGTACAGGAATCTCCACCTGTTCTCCATCGCCTACGCTCTTCAGCCTCGGCTTAGGTCCCGACTTACCCTGAGCGGACGAACCTTCCTCAGGAACCCTTAGGCTTTCGGCGGAGGGGATTCTCACCCCTCTTATCGTTACTCATACCGGCATTCTCACTACCCAGCGCTCCACATTCCCTCCCGGAAATCCTTCGCTGCACTGGGTACGCTCCCCTACCACGGTGTCCCGCCCATAGCTTCGGTGATCCGTTTAGCCCCGGTACATTTTCGGCGCGACGTCACTTGACCAGTGAGCTTTTACGCACTCTTTCAATGATGGCTGCTTCTAAGCCAACATCCTGGTTGTCTCGGCAACGCCACATCCTTTCCCACTTAACGGATACTTCGGGACCTTAGCTGATGGTCTGGGTTGTTCCCCTCTCGACGTCGAATCTTAGCACCCGACGTCTGACTCCCAGGAACCGAATCAACGGCATTCGGAGTTTGACTGCGATCGGTAACCCGTCGAGGGCCCCTCACGCAATCAGTGCTCTACCTCCGCGATTCTTCCCCTGAGGCTAGCCCTAAAGCTATTTCGGGGAGAACCAGCTATCTCCGAGTTCGATTGGCATTTCACCCCTACCCACCCCTCATCCCCGCCTTTTTCAACAGACGTGGGTGCGGGCCTCCAGTCGGTGTTACCCGACCTTCACCCTGGACATGGGTAGATCACTCGGTTTCGGGTCGACGACGCGCAACTAAAATCGCCCTCTTCAGACTCGCTTTCGCTACGGCTCCGCGTCTCCCGCTTAACCTCGCTACGCATCGTCACTCGCCGGTCCATTCTACAAAAGGTACGCCGTCATCCAGATTACCCGGACTCCGACTGCTTGTAGGCACACGGTTTCAGGTTCTCTTTCACTCCCCTCCCGGGGTGCTTTTCACCTTTCCCTCACGGTACTGGTGCGCTATCGGTCGCCAGGGAGTATTTAGCCTTGGGAGGTGGGCCTCCCTGCTTCCCACGGGGTTCCCCGTGCCCCGCGGTACTCGGGGTCCGTCTCGGAGCGGACAGAATTTCGCCTACAGGATTCTTACCTTCTCTGATGGGCCGTTCCAGGCCGCTTCGGCTATCCCGTCCGTTTCTCACTCCTTATGAGACGCCCCACAACCCCCGGCACTCAACTCAAACCCACTACGCATATGATAAATGCGTCTTGTGGATCTCAGTTGAGTGCCGGGTTTGGGCTGTTTCCGTTTCGCTCGCCGCTACTCAGGAAATCGCTTTGAGCACCCACGAAAGGTTCCCTTTCGCGGGGCCCGCCTTGCTTTCTTTTCCTCAGGGTACTAAGATGTTTCAGTTCCCCTGGTTGCCCTCCGCTGCCTATGCATTCAGCAACGGATGCTCTCCTATGAAAGAGAGCGGGTTCCCCCATTCGGACATCCCCGGATCTACGCCTGCTTACGGCTCCCCGAGGCATTTCGGTGTTCGCCCCGTCCTTCGTCGGCTCCTGGCGCCTAGGCATCCACCGTGCGCCCTTTCTCGCTTAATCGTTCTCGACATGACTCTCGTCATCCCGGTGAATGCTTCCGATCCAGTTTTCAAGGAACACATCCGCCCCTCCACGGGACGGCAGAGACCATTCTCTTCTGAGAATGTCTCCCTCAAAACTAAACGAACAAGCCGAACGCCTTTTTTTACTCCGTAGAAAGGAGGTGATCCAGCCGCACCTTCCGATACGGCTACCTTGTTACGACTTCACCCCAATCATCTGTCCCACCTTCGGCGGCTGGCTCCTTACGGTTGCCTCACCGACTTCGGGTGTTACAGACTCTCGTGGTGTGACGGGCGGTGTGTACAAGGCCCGGGAACGTATTCACCGCGGCATGCTGATCCGCGATTACTAGCGATTCCTCCTTCACGCAGGCGAGTTGCAGCCTGCGATCCGAACTGAGACTGGCTTTTTAGGGATTGGCTCCGCGTCACCGCTTCGCTGCCCTCTGTACCAGCCATTGTAGCACGTGTGTCGCCCAGGACATAAGGGGCATGATGATTTGACGTCATCCCCACCTTCCTCCAGCTTGTCACTGGCAGTCAGCTTAGAGTGCCCAACTCAATGCTGGCAACTAAGCTCAAGGGTTGCGCTCGTTGCGGGACTTAACCCAACATCTCACGACACGAGCTGACGACAACCATGCACCACCTGTCTCTCTGTCCCCGAAGGGAAACCTCTATCTCTAGAGGGGTCAGAGGATGTCAAGCCCTGGTAAGGTTCTTCGCGTTGCTTCGAATTAAACCACATGCTCCACCGCTTGTGCGGGCCCCCGTCAATTCCTTTGAGTTTCAGCCTTGCGGCCGTACTCCCCAGGCGGAGTGCTTAATGTGTTTACTTCGGCACTAAGGGCGTGACGCCCCTAACACCTAGCACTCATCGTTTACGGCGTGGACTACCAGGGTATCTAATCCTGTTCGCTCCCCACGCTTTCGCGCCTCAGCGTCAGTTACAGGCCAGAGAGCCGCCTTCGCCACTGGTGTTCCTCCCGATCTCTACGCATTTCACCGCTACACCGGGAATTCCGCTCCCCTCTCCTGCACTCAAGTCCCCCAGTTTCCAATGCCATCCCACGGTTGAGCCGTGGCCTTTCACATCAGACTTAAGAGACCGCCTGCGCGCCCTTTACGCCCAATAATTCCGGACAACGCTCGCCCCCTACGTGTTACCGCGGCTGCTGGCACGTAGTTAGCCGGGGCTTCCTCCTGTGGTACCGTCACGCTAAGAGCATGCCCTCTCCTAGCCGTTCTTCCCACATGACAGAGCTTTACAACCCGAAGGCCGTCCTCGCTCACGCGGCGTTGCTCGGTCAGGGTTCCCCCCATTGCCGAAAATTCCCTACTGCTGCCTCCCGTAGGAGTCTGGGCCGTGTCTCAGTCCCAGTGTGGCCGGTCACCCTCTCAGGTCGGCTACGCATCGTCGCCTTGGTGAGCCCTTACCTCACCAACTAGCTAATGCGCCGCGGGCCCATCTGCAAGTGACGACTTCCGCCGCCTTTTAAGGCTCCCCCATGCGGAAAAGCCTCTTATCCGGTATTAGCTCCGGTTTCCCGCAGTTATCCCGGTCTTGCAGGCAGGTTGCCCACGTGTTACTCACCCGTCCGCCGCTGGTTCCACCATCCGCCCCCGAAGGGGCGGTCGGCTTCACCCGCACGACTTGCATGTATTAGGCACGCCGCCAGCGTTCGTCCTGAGCCAGGATCAAACTCTCCATTCATCATGGTCTGTCCGCAGCTCAGCTGCGTAACACTTTCTTCAGAAGCCAAACAGGCTCCTTGTACGAAACAAGCTGTTCCAAGCTCTTGGGGCGTTGGCTTGTTCGTTCAGTTTTCAAGGAACATTCGCGCTCTCGCCTGAAAGGCGACATCCTACATCTTATCACGCAGGGCGTTTGCTGTCAATACGCTATTTCTTTCCATTCGCACCTGCGCAGCACTTTTTCACCGCTCTCGGAGCGGCAAGACATATCCTACCACGCATCTGACAAGACGTCAACAGGAAAGTTAAATTTTTATATTCCAGGCGGTTGTAGTATACTGAAAACACAGATTCGAATCGCACCTGGAGGGACATCAATGCTTTTGGCAAGCAAATTAAATAAATTGAGGACTATTGCACTCGGACTCGTTTTTCTCGGCATCATCGTCATGTACTTTGGCTTCCTGTGGCCGTCATGGATGGTTTTCTTTTTCATCTTCGGTCTCGTCGTCATGCTTTCAAGTTTCGGAATATACTTTTGGGCCGGGATGTTGTCCACTCAGGCCGTGCAAGTACAATGTCCCGAATGTGGAAAAATCACGAAAATGTTAGGAACGACCGATCAGTGCATGTTCTGTAAAACGACACTGTCACTGGATCCGAAATACGCTCCCGATTCAAAAAAAGACGGTTCCTCGAGTGACAGAAATCAGCTCCATAAACATTAAAAGATCCTGAACTTTTTACCAGGATCTTTTTACTGCAGACAAAGTCCTATCCATATCCGATCGCTGTCGCAGAGGGTAGGGTTACTGAGCTATCACATTCTGTTTTTGCTGGCACTCTTTACATACCCCATACACTTCCATTCGGTGAGAGTGAATGAGAAACCCCGTCTCCTCAGCGGCTTGACGCTCGACAGGATCGAGTGAAGGGTATTCGAAGTCCTTTATCTTTCCGCACTGCGTGCATATGGCGTGGTAATGATCCACCGTATTGGCATCATAGCGACTAGAGGAGTCACCGTACGTCAGCTCGCGTACAAGACCTGCTTCTTTGAACACGCGCAAGTTGTTGTAGACGGTCGCGACACTCATGTTCGGAAATCTCGGTTCTAAAGCTCTGTAAATTTCATCAGCTGTCGGATGAGTCATTGTTTCCATAAGATATGTCAATATGGCATGACGCTGAGGTGTCATTCGGACACCTTTGGCCTTCAGCTGATCTACCGCATGTTTCAATCGCTCCGCCATCGTCATGCACACCTCGCTTTGAATTGAGCATCATTATCAATTGATAATGCTTATAATATAGTCTATGCTGTAAGCCACAATTTTGTCAACAAATGCGGTCAAGATTGTTGTTTATTCGTATGCACGAACGCTCCACCCGCTTCGGCATCCAACACGATAGCCAAGACGCTCTGGGCTGACGAAGTGTGACCGTTCTGTGCCTTCAAATCGTCCACGATCCCTAACAGCCTGGATACTTCGTCATCCTCAACCCCAATGAGGTAAGTGGCATTCCCTCTTCTCAAAAATCCCCCCTCACTCGCCAGCCGAGTGACCCGATAGTTGTTCTGTTCCAATTTCTCCAGAAGATCAGGGGCGATCTTTTGACCTGCTATGCACATCACCACTTTCACCAGATTTCCTCCTTTCTTTAGGATGGCGTGATCTTCCGTACCAACAGTACGGCAAAAGGTCGCAATCGAGGCATCGCGGCTTGCGCGCGACACAAATGCGCCGCCCATGCCAAATCAACCAATGGTGCGCCTTTGACCACTGTGATCTCGGAATTTTGCGCATGAGTTGTCGCTCTGTTTCCAGTGGGTTTTCGCTATCGGCCAGTGCTAACCGGTTCGACACCCGTTGAACGTGAGTGTCAACGGCCAGAGCAGGGACACCGAACGCGTTGCTCAAGACGACATTAGCCGTTTTGCGCCCAACTCCAGGTAACGCCTCCAACGCCTTGCGGTCTTTAGGCACTTTCCCATCGTACTTCTCATACAGAATACGACATGTGGCGAGAATGTTGCGGCTTTTGTTTTTATACAAACCGAGTCCACGAATTTCCTCCTGCAGCTGTTCCTCAGTTAAGGGCAAAAAATCTTCAGGCGTGTTGTATTTTGCAAACAGTCGTGCCGTCACTTCGTTCACGCGTTTGTCCGTGCACTGTGCGGACAATATCGTCGCAATTAACAGCTCAAATGGGGTGCGAAAATGAAGTTCACATTTTGCTTCTGGATACATCCGCTCTAGTGTTTCCAATATTTTCTTCGTCTGGACTCGTTTTGGCTTCGGTCTCATTTTCCAGATCTTCCTCCCGTCTTTTCACCGTTATTATACACTTCCCAGAACATAAGAAAAACAGGAGAAAACCGCTCTCCTGTTCACAGCCAAAGGTCCGTCAATACTGCCTCGTCACGTCGATAACGTTTTGCATTTTTTCAATCTCGCCGCGCGTGTAGTAAGACAAGTTCTCGATAAACAAATCGACGCCTCGGGTCATGTACATTGGGGACAAGCCGGAAATGTGCGGAGTCACCATCACATTGTCCATCGTCCAGAAGGGATGGTCTTCGGGCAACGGTTCTTCATCGAACACATCCAGCACTGCTCCGGCAATCCTCTTTTGTTCCAACGCTTCAACGAGCGCCGCCTCATCGACAACAGGACCCCGGGCGACATTGATCAAGTAAGCAGTCTCTTTCATCGAGGCAATCGCTTCGCGGTCGATGAGGCGGCGAGTACTCGGAATTAACGGAACCGCGACGACGACGAAGTCACTTCTAGCGAGGACCTTCTTCAAATCGTGAGTCGCCCATGTCTCGTCAACGCCCTCGACTGAACGTCCATCTGTGTTAACCCCGAGTGTGTACATGCCGAACACTCTTGCCCGACGGGCAATCTCACGTCCGATGGCCCCGACCCCGACGATCCCGAGGGACTTGTCCCACAACTCCGTCACACGCAACCGTTTTGCCCAGCGCTTCTCCCGTTGCGCTTGTGCCAGCTCGCCCATGCGGCGAGATATGTGTAACATGGCGGCAAAAGTGTATTCCGCCATCGGAATGGCGTGGATTCCCCGAACGTTCGTCAGCAAGATGCCGCGATCCTGCAATTTCGGAAAGGGGAGAGTTTCCAGACCGGCACTCATGACGTGAATCCATTTCAAACGGGGAGCCTCATCCAACGTTTCTTCGCCAATTCCGTTTCCGAAAGCCACCAGCACATCTGCCTCGGTTAAAGCGCTCCTCCCTTCTTCCGGGTTTGCCGCATAAATGAATCGATGTTGGGGAAACTGTTTTGACAAGCGCTGCTGATGTTTCTCGCTCATATTCGTTGTGGACAAAATGTTCAAACGCCGTCCCTCCCATAAGCTGACAGTTAACGCCAGAGTGGTTTTACCTTACCTGTCAGCGTTAATCCGTAGTTTTCCGGATTTTAATGTTGCCGACGTCACTTTTTAACCGAACTGTGTACGTCCCATCCCCGATGGTACCAGTACTTTTTTTCCCGTCTCCGTCATGGTTGTATAAAGGAACTTCGCTCGTCACATGTCCGACATCTGTCTCAGCTTCAATGACAGTGCCACTCGATTCGGGCAAAACGACTTCAATCGCGCCTAAATCTGTATCAGCTTCCCAGTTTCCGGAAAGCTGTTGACTTTGAATCAAAATCTTCCCGTTGTCTGTTTTCGCGATCACGTCTCCGCCAGCATTTTCCACATGGACCGCACCGTTCGTCGCCTTCGCTTCGACAGACCCTCCCGTATCGATAGCTGTGATAACGCCGTTGTCCGTCTCAAAGTTCCCATTACCCTCGATGCCTTTCACTTCAATCTTGCCGTTGTCCGAGTGAACGAACACGTTTCCCCCTATTTCTTCCACCCGAATGTCTCCGTTATCACTGTCTACCATAACTGAGAAATGGGCTGGGACGTTCACATTTAATGCGATAGGCCGCGAATCTTGAAAACCGAACCTCCATGTTCTGTCTCCAGATCTGTCGGCTCTCACCGAAACGAGATCGCTCGTCTTATCAATGTCAAAATGGATGTCTCTCGCGGGGGCGGTTGGCTTGTGTCCACGGGGAAACAGTAAAGTCGGCTCAATCACGATGTCCGACCTTTCATGCGGCACAACCTTGACATGACCGCTTTCATACTCTAATTGTAAACGCTCTTGCCCATCAATGGAAACCGTGACCGGTTCCAAAGTATGTCTTTCCCAGTTTTCTCCTAAGGAAACATCGAAAACGTCACGGTCAAATGAAAAACTCAATCCCCACTGCTGCACACCGGCTATGACGTTTCCGGCAGCGACGATCACGCCTACCAACACAATCCCGACGACGTCCAGCCGAACCGGCCTTTCCGTTCGCCGGTATAAAAACATGATTTCCACACCTAGGGCGACAAGTAAAACAGGCCACCAGGGCAACACAACCATGATGAGGTCCGATTCCGTCCACTGATCGAACAAATACGCTAACCCGATCAGAATAAGGGAACTCGCGACCGTCCACCTTCCCGCCTTCACAGCTTTCATATGCGATCCCCTCTTCCCCGGCGCAACTGCTGCCAGATGAGCCAAACGCCACTTAAAAGTAACAGCACGGCAAACAACGTCTGAAAATGGCGGAACAGCCAATCCAGAACAGGATTGGGGAGCAGAAAGTTGATGAGCAAGACCACCCCGAGGGCCATGAGGGCAATGCCAGCCCAGTGAGATCCTTCACTGTACCGAGTGTCATACACTTCGTCTGGCCATTCGGAATCCCTGTCAGTCGGGCTGTGGAGAACTGCGTCGGAAGCGAACAACTCGCTGGACGCATACTTCTTTTCCACCTTTTGCAATGCATCAAAAATACCGTAAAAGTAAATGACCGGTATCATGAGACCAAAAAACGTCACTAAGGCGATACTAATGGGAAAAACGATATAAATGCCTAAAACGACCAGTGCAACGATCAGGGCAATGTTCACAAAGAGTGCACACATTATGCCTAACCCGAGACCGATAAATCCAAGGTACATGTGCCCGGTCCCTGGCAACAAAA
Organism: Novibacillus thermophilus; assembly: GCF_002005165.1. NCBI lineage: Bacteria > Bacillati > Bacillota > Bacilli > Caryophanales > Thermoactinomycetaceae > Novibacillus > Novibacillus thermophilus. The sequence continues at coordinate 1,841,918 of NZ_CP019699.1, read as the reverse complement.
TGGACAGTACGGCGCTGATCCACTTGTCTCTCGTCTTTCGCTTGCGCTCCATGTCTTTCCCTCCAGGTCCTTGTTAAAACACATTCGAGATTTTTCCTGCCATTTCCGTGACGGCCCAGCCGATTTTTAAAGCGTAAACGGTGAACGCTTGCAGTCCTGAGGAACTGTCCGCTTCCACCCGACTCACCATGGAACATAAGGCAAATGTTGCCGCACTCGCCACCCACAGGTGGTTCCACGTTGCCCATCGGTTTCGCGCGGGTCGGCCGTAGGGGGGCACGAGGCCGGTTCCACGCGTTCCATCACGTTGTCGACAAAACGTGCCGAAGGTGTTTGCAGTTTTAAATTGGAGAGGTCTTGCTCGAACTGTCGCATCTCTTGCCACGTGCGAGCACACCCAGGACACGAAGCGAGATGCTGTTGCAAACGGATGTCTTCAACGTTTGCTTGACTGAGGCGACGCCACAACTGTTCTTGAGCTTCCCGGCAAGTCACGCCCGTTCACCTCCTGCCACCTTTGAAACAATCGCTTTTTGCCGCGAACGATTCTCGTCTGGACTGTTTTGTGCGGAACGTTGAGTTGGGCGGCTATTTCTTTGACGGACAGCTCTTGTCCGAAATACATCAACAGTACATCACGATAGTGTTGGGGAAGTTCATGAATCAAGAGAAATAGACGGTTGCTCGTGTCCCGGTTCACCACTTGCTCCTCCAAGGAATCGTCCGACGGGTACACATCTCGTAAGGCCAGTTCTTTACTCGTTTCTTTTTTCGCCCTCGAACGTGTCCAATCAATGACTTTGTGATGTGCGATCCGATACAACCATGTCGAAAAGCGGGCCCGACCGTCAAAACTAGGGAGAGAGCGGTACACTTGCAAAAACGTCTCCTGCGCCAAGTCTTCTGCCAGTTCCCGCTGTTTGACCATGTGGACAATTTTCGTGAAGACGAACGCCTCATACCGTTCCACCAGTTGACGGAACGCCCTGTTGTCGCCTTTTTTCGCCCGCTCAACCAGTTCTTCGTCTGTCACGCCTCGCCCCCTCCTTCTCCTACAACACTTGACGTAATACCGGTTCAATCGCCTTCAAAATCTCGGAAAAAAATGAAGGCCGATTAACGGCCCCATGTATACTCAGTCATCCCTTTGTGAGTTTACATTGTCTTGACGAAATTGAGCACCTCTTGCACATGGTCTTTGACCTTGACTTTTCGCCACTCTTTGGCCAGTTTGCCTTCTTCGTCGACGACAAACGTCGAGCGCTCAATCCCCATGTACTCTTTGCCGAAGTTTTTCTTCAGTTTCCACACGCCGAACATCTCCGCCACTTCGTGGTCTTCGTCAGACAAAAGCAAAAACGGCAAGTCGTGTTTGGCGATGAACTTGTCGTGTGACTTGAGATCGTCCGGACTGATCCCGATTACGACTGCGTTGTAGTCTTTAAACTGACTGTGCACGTCGCGAAAATCGCACGCTTCGGTCGTACAACCAGGCGTCATATCTTTCGGGTAGAAGTAGATGACCACTTTTTGGCCTTTGAAATCACTCAACGCTACCTCTTCGCCGTTCGAGGCCGGCAGACGAAAATCCGGCACACGTTGTCCCACTTGTACTTCCGCCATTTTTGAACGCCTCCTTCTGCTCGGCTTGCGACGTCGTCGCAAACCTCGTCACAGTGTTCCCTAACTTTTATTGTAATGCTTTCTCCGCCAGGGAACAAATGTGACGGGGAGATTATTCGCTATGTAACGGCGTTCTCGGTTATGGTAAACGTCTGTCGTTCCAGCACCGCTTCCCTGCAAAAAACGCCATCCGGTGGCGGGTTCCGCTTTCTTTTCACATGTTTTTACAATAAAGCTTTCGGCTTGATCATCCGCTCACCTCTCATACAATTAATTTGTGGGTCCCCTCCCTTCTGCAAGCGAGCTGATAATGCCTCCACGCGACTCTGTCGGCAGCAGTGTAAGTGTGGTCTGAGAGGTGAGAACACGATCGAACGAGAACTGTCGCAGGAACGCTGGAACGTTGGGGCTTCGACCACAAACGCCTATCATGGGCGGGCACCCACAGAAGCCTTTTGCCATATACTAAATAATGTCTACGTTCAGAAGGAAAGGAGCGTCTCACATGGCGGGCAAAGTCCGAAACTTTTTCGCGGCAGGTCATACAGCGAGGGGTTATTACAGTCTGTTCAATTCTGTCCTCGCCGGGCTCGATCGCCTTTACTTCTTAATCGGCGGCCCCTGTACCGGGCAGTCAACGATCATCAAACAAATAGGCGACACGATGTCGAGCCGCGGGTACGATATCGAACGTTTGCATTGTGCGTCTGACGACGCGTCTGTTGACGGTGTAATCGTGCCCGAGCTTAAACTCGGGGTCGTGGACGGAAGCGCTGTCCGTACGGTCGAACCGCAAGCACCCGGTGCGATAGAGGAATACGTCAACATAGGCGTCGCCTGGGATTTAAATCAATTGAGAAAACAGAAAGAACACATCCGAACGCGGAACAAACAGATGACCAAAACGTTTCAACAAGCTTACAAGACCTTTGCCGACGCCCTCCGCATTCACGACGAATGGGAAAAAATCTACATCGACAACTTAGACCCCGTCAAGGCGAACAACCTGGCACACCGCGTGATAGAGCAGATGTTTTCCGACAAAGCGTTAACGAAACCGTCACATGTGCGTCACATGTTCTTAGGTGCCGCGACCCCGAAAGGTCCGGTCGATTTTGTTCAAAACTTGACGGAAGAGATGAACAAACGCTATTTCATCAAAGGGCGCCCCGGCTCCGGAAAGTCCAGTATGTTGAAAAAAGTCGCCGCAGCCGCCAAAGAGCGCGGATTTGACGCAGAAATTTACCATTGCGGGTTTGACCCCCACAGCCTCGATATGGTCCTTCTGCCAGAACTAAAAACAGCTATCTTCGACAGCACGGCTCCCCATGAGCACTTCCCTGAGCGTGAGGGCGATGAGGTGATTGACATGTATGCCCATGCAATCGCTCCCGGAACGGACGAAACGCACGCAACACAAATACACGACATTCGGGAGCGCTATTCGGCCAAAATGCGACAAGCCACGTCCTGCCTCTCGCAAGCGAAAGAGCTGTGGGACCAGTTAGACGCCATCTATCGCCACGCCACGGACTTCGCCAAGCTGAAAGAGATACAAACCGGCATTCAGGCTGAGATCGACGCATTTGCAGCGGAACAGGCAACTGTTTAACGTCGTGACGCCTCTCGTTTTCTCTCTAACAATTCGATCCGGTTCCCGAATGGATCGAACAGGGAAAAGCGCTTCACCCCCGGAATCGGGATTTCATCTTGCGTCACGACACCTCGACGTTCAAGGTAACGTCTTACTCTGTCCACATCGTCAATTTCAAAAGCCGGATGCCGCTTGCTCTTGTCACTATCCATCTCTTCCACCCCAATGTGCAGTTGAACGCCGCCGAGATCATACCACAATCCGCCGTTCGGTTTGAGCGCATCCGGTTTTTCTATTTCCTGAAAACCTAGAATATCTGTATAAAATCCCCTCGCCTCGTCCTCTGCTCCAATCGGGATACACACTTGCACATGATCGATTCGCTTCACCTTAATTTCCACAGTTTTCTTCCCCCCTTAAAACTTTCGGAGTGCCCATTTTCATTACAAGTAGTCCTGTCACCGTCTGCAACAGGCGTTCCACGTGCTGGCAGGACAGGCGATGTCCTGTCCGGATCCGCGTTTGCCCCGACGAACGAACCAACAGCAAACGGAAAGCACAACGCTCCACACCGTAGGTCCGGCTATGCAACGTCCCCTTCCAAGCCCGGACAACCCGTCACAGCCCCGACAGCGGACTGACCTCACTTGTCACCGTCGACGACAACACCAACTTTTTCACCTCTCCTCATAACAGGAACGGCACGATCACCACCTTCTTGAAATCTTTTTCTCGACAAATAACGTTAAAGAAAGTAGAGAGGGGACCGATACATTGGAAAAACTCGTTCACTGCGACGACAGGGTGGATCAGTGTCCCACAACATCATCGCCGGAAAGTTGATAACCTTCCGCTTCCGGCCATCGTCCCGACAAACGTCGCTGTCATACCGACGCACATGAGAAAGAAGGGGTCCATCGAGCGTGACTCCTTTACACCGCTAACTAGACTATACGACGATTCGAAAGATAGTCAAATTATAATGATATAATTAATTTCAATAACAAAAACTTATGATAACGAGGCAGGGTGACCGACACATGCGCTTGACAGACTTTGAAATTTTAGCGGTACTGGCACAAGAGCTGAATATGCGCAAAGCTGCCGAACGGCTTTACATATCCCAACCGGCCCTCAGTCAACGGTTGCAATCGATTGAGAAAGCGTGGGGACAAAAAATCTTTTTGCGTTCGCAAAAGGGCCTGATCTTAACGCCTCCTGGCGAAAAAATTATTCGTTACGTCAACGAAACGCTGCAGCGGGAAGAGAAGTTGTTAGAAGAACTTTCGTCCTTAGAAAAACGCGTCAGCGGCACGCTGAAATTGGCAGTGGCGTCCATTGTCGGACAGTACTGGCTGCCCGGTGTTTTAAAGCAATACGTCGAAAAGTACCCCCTTGTGAAAATTTCCCTTACGACGGGCTGGAGCAGTGACAGTGTCAAACACCTGTACGAAGACAACTTCCACATCGGCATTATTCGCGGTGAACCAGAGTGGAGGGGGAACGTCTATCACTTATTCAGTGATGAGCTGTATTTAGTTGACACTACGATTACATCCCTAGAAGAACTTAAAGAAACTTCCAGGCCGTTCATTCAATTTAAGAGCGATTCCACCTACTACCAGGAAATTCAAAGCTGGTGGCGCAAACAGTTCGGCGGTGTGCCCGAGCGCACCATCGTTGTCGACCAAATTGAGACGTGCAAACAACTGGCTCTGAATGGGATTGGGTATGCCATTTTGCCGTCCATCAGTTTGACAACGGTCGACCGCCGCATCAACAAAATCCCCCTTTTAGACGACGGGCAGCAACCGATCCAACGGGAAACGTGGCTCTTGAGCGACAAGACGTCTCAACACTTGAAACAGGTGAAAGCTTTCATCGACTTAGTGACAAAGGGGCAAAACGATGAAGCCAGCAGAAAAGGGCCCGTTGAGGCATGAACGAGTCTGAACAAAGGTGGAGATAGACCGTCATGTGGTCAAAAAGGTTAAAGCATTGAGCGCCTGGAGGGCTGAACCGATGGGCAAGCAGTCTTCGTCTATGTCAAAGCGGCTGGTGTGGGCACCGTGAACAATTCCTTTTGCTTCATTCCGGCAACCTAACCTGTAGAATGCCGACGGGACAGCCGCTGCAAAGTAAGAAAAGTCTTCCACACCCATGCTCGGGAGGGGAATCTGGGTCACGTTTTCCTTTCCCAGCAGTGTTTCGCCACTCTGTTTCACGATATCCACCATCGCATCGTCGTTGATGAGGGCGATGTAGCCGTCATCCCCCAGTTCAAACGCATAGTCCCCGCCCATGCTCCGCGTCGTGTACTGCAGCACATCGTCGATCCGCTGCAACACAGTTTGACGCACGTCAGGATCTAATGTCCGCACGGTGCCGGTCATGGTCACTTCATCGGCAATGATGTTGCCTTGCGTTCCACCTTGAATCGCGCCGATGGAGATGACCGCCGACTGGCGCGGGTCGACGTTGCGGCTGACGATCGTCTGCAAAGCCGTGATGACGTGGGCGGCGATGACGACAGCGTCCGTGCCGGTATGCGGAGATGCGCCGTGGGCTTTGTTCCCTTTCACAGTGATCAAAATCGTGTCCGACGCTGCGTTCATCTGACCGTACCTCCAACCGATTTGGCCGACGGGTATTTCCGGAGCGACGTGCAGACCGAAAGCAGCGTCTACCTTCGGACTGTCCAGCACACCGGCTGCGATCATCGGTTTTGCACCCCCGACCGTTTCTTCTGCCGGTTGGAAAATCAGCTTGACGTTGCCGGAAAGATGCGACTTTTGGCCGTTTAACAGGCGGGCGGCTCCGAGCAAAATCGCCATGTGCGCATCGTGGCCACACGCGTGCATCTTCCCGGGGACGGTCGATTTGTAAACGACGTCATTTTGTTCTGCAATGGGAAGGGCATCCATGTCGGCGCGCAAAGCGACAGTCCTTCCGCTTGACCCTCCCTCTATGAAGCCGACAACTCCCGTGTTGGCGATATTGGCTTTATGAGGAATCCCCATTTCTTGCAAGTACTGCACGATTTTATCCCGCGTCCGGTATTCTTCCATACCGAGTTCAGGGTGGCGGTGAAAATCCCGCCGCACTTCGACGAGCCACGGTTTCATGGCCTCAGCTATTTCCCACAATTGTTTGTGTACCATCGGCAACAACACTCTCTTCGACCATTCATTCTCGACGTGACGCGTCCGGTCTCGACACCAACAGCAACGACAAGGTCGGTCCCTCTGACCAGCTTTGACACGGCACAACGCTAAAAAGCCGTTCCGCTCCTCAACCCGCCCATCACTTTCACTTTATGACCCATTAAGGCTCCCCATGCCCTTGAGTTTGGACAAAAGACGACCATGTCATAGTTTTGTACTATTCATAATAACATAATAATTGAATGGGACAGACGACGATACGTCCACGTTTGAGTCAAGCATTGTTTGAGTCAAGCATTTATGGGCAAGCTCTTTTCCGAGCTGAATGATTTAAAAATCTCTGACCTCTTGGAAGCGTTCTAATTCCTTCTGCTCGGTTATTGAGTATTTGGGGATGGTTTTTAAAAACCTCTCAATCCTTTTAATGCCATGCCGGTTGGACTGCTTTGCATCGGTCCCTTCAACAGCCGTATGACGCCGTTCAAACATCCCTGTGATGTCTGCTGGACTTCTTGCAATAATTGCTTCATATTGGCTTCTCTGAATACATCCGTTTTCTCTGCGGCTGCCCTTTGTATGCCGGCCTGATTGTCCCAGCCTTCCTTAAATCTAATAATGGCCTTTAGCATCGCTCTGATGCCTCTTTTACTCCAGCTGTATCCTCCGCGTTTGGTTCGTTTGGCCATCACGCGCATCTGGGCTTCCGCACTTCCCATCGGTCGCATACCTGTTGTGTCAAGACCCGCCTGGCGCAAGACTTCCCGGTAATCCCGCAAGTCGTCCTGATTCCTTTGCAGATAGCGGACATACTGACGATACCCGGTTCTTTTTTCTGTCGGGATGTCCGTGTCGGCCACTTGTTCGAGTGCTGAAAGCAGGGGGGGCACGTCATATTCGGCCAGGGCTTTTCTGATGCGTCGCCACTGTCCGGGCAGATGTCCCACATAGTTTCTCAGTTCCCGGGCAACATGGAAGCGGTCTAGTTGAAAAATGCACCGGTGGAAATACGATTGGCATTCTTTAATCCAGGGAGCGCCGTCTCCATTGACCACAAGCCAGGTGTCCCCATCCAACTCATAATGTTGACTAAGAAACCTGCCCAATCCTTCCCAAAAGTCGCCCCGTTCATGCAGGTAGTGTTTCTTTTCTTTCAGACAGATGCGCCCCCCTTCTTTTTCCCACCCCTCATGGACAATGGCTATTCGGTGCTCGATCCCCTTCGCCTTGGTCCGCTGCAGCTTGGTGTACAAACCATCTGCTTCGATGAACAAAACAGGCGGTGCCTTGCGTTTGACTGGCTTTTGGATCAGGGTCTCTGCCTCGGAGATGAGCCTGCCTCTAATCGCTTCATGGCTCAGCGGTCGATACCCCAACAGTTTTTCCAGTCGATCTGCACTGTCACGGTAGGAAGGCCCCTGGCTGGCAAAAGCTACAGCCACCTCCTCGAGGCAAGGACTGATTTTTTTCTGTCCGTCATACTGGAGCATCTGATCAAGTAAGTAGACATGTTTTCCTGTTTGCCGATCTAGATAAATCCTCCGCTTGAAAGTAACCGTACCAAACAGGGTATCTACGTCGATTTCGTATGCATTCTTCAAGCGGTATCTCTTTTTGTCCCTTTGCTCCATGATCTGTCGGTCAATGTCCTCCAGGATATATGTCATTGCGGCTGCAAACTGTTCCTGTAATAGCCGAAACAACATCTCCTCTAACTCTTCCATCGTTGGCCAAATCATGGTATCCTTCTGCACGAGGTCTCTCACTCCTTGGTAGTGTTTGGTTTAGTCGCTTAACACTTTACCAAGAAGAGAGACCTTTTTCTATACTTTTTTCAACATCATTCCTCGGATTTGCCCATAAACATTTTACTCATACACGTCCACTGCGGGGAGGTTACGATGGTTGAAGTAGTGTCAGAACCGATATTGCGCGTAAACCGCTTGCACACGCAATTCTCCACCGACAAAGGCGTAATTCCTGCTGTAAACGGAATTGACTTCTCTTTGTACAAGGGTGAAATTGTCGGTCTAGTGGGAGAATCGGGATGCGGAAAAAGTGTGACCTCCCTCTCCGTTTTGAAACTCATTCCCCAACCTCCCGGGAAAATTTCTGCAGACAAAATGGAGTTCAAATCGGAAGATTTAATTCACGCAACAGAGCGTCGAATGCGCCAACTGCGGGGGAACGACATCTCCATGATCTTTCAGGATCCGATGTCCTCCCTCAACCCCACTTTCACCATCGGCCACCAGATTTCGGAAGTCATTCGCATTCACAAAAAAGCGTCACGCAAAGAAGCGCTGCGTCAAAGTGTCGAAATGTTAAGTAAAGTCGGCATTCCGCGAGCTGAACGCACCGTGAAAGACTACCCTCACCAGTTGTCCGGCGGAATGCGTCAACGCGTCATGATTGCCATGGCTATGGCGTGTCAGCCAGAACTGCTGATCGCGGACGAACCGACCACAGCTTTAGATGTGACCATCCAAGCGCAAATATTAAATTTGATGAAACAGTTGAATCAAGAACAAGGCACCGCCATTTTGCTCATTACTCACGATTTAGGCGTCGTAGCGGAAGTGTGCGAGAGAGTCCTCGTCATGTATGCGGGAAAAGTGGTGGAAGAAGGGGATGTCCGCAGCATACTAAAAGATCCGCAACACCCTTACACACAAGGCCTCATCGCTTCTGTTCCCAAAAGAAAAGAGCGAAGCCAACGGCTCTACTCGATTCCCGGCACTGTCCCGAAGCCAGGCAGCTTAAAACGAGGATGTGCCTTTGCTCCCCGTTGTACCTTCGCCTTTGATTCGTGTTGGAAGGAGGCACCGGAACTGTACCCGTTGGGAAACGGAAGGCGTTCCCGATGTTTGTTACACCGAGAAGAAGGGAGCCAACGCATTGAATAACGTGCTTTTAAAGCTAGAACACGTGAAAAAATACTACCCGGTCAAGGGCGGTCCATTGAGGCGTACAATCGGTTATGTCAAGGCCGCGGATGATATTTCGCTCTCGGTTGAACGGGGGGAAGTGTTGGGGATCGTCGGAGAGAGCGGTTGCGGCAAATCGACATTGGGACGGGTTGCATTGCGTCTCCTCGAGCCGACCGACGGCCGTATCGTCTTCGGCGGAAGAGATATTACACACTATTCCTACAAACAGATGCGGCAAGTCCGGAAAAAGATGCAAATCGTACTTCAAGATCCTTCTCAATCTTTGAATCCGCGCCACAAATTGGAAAAAATTGTCGGAGAGCCGCTGCTCGTTCACGGTTGCGGAAATAAAAAGGAGCGCCGGGAACGGGTTATGCACCTTTTGAATATCGTCGGCCTCAGTGATGATTACGCTGTGCGCTACCCCCATCAGCTCAGCGGCGGACAACAGCAACGCATCGGCATTGCCCGGGCTTTAGCTTTAAACCCGAAGCTGATCGTGGCAGACGAACCGGTTTCAGCCCTTGACGTTTCTGTCCAATCGCAAGTGTTAAACTTGCTCCAAGATTTGAAGGACGAATTCAAACTGACTTACGTCTTTATTTCTCACGATCTCAGCGTAATCCGCACCTTTTGCAACCGAGTGGGAGTCATGTACTTAGGAAGGATCGTGGAACTGGCACCAAACGAAAATCTTTACGAAAAGCCCAAACACCCGTACACGGAAGCATTGCTCTCTTCCATCCCCATAGACGACCCAGAAGAAGCACAGCGGGAGCGCATTTTGTTGGAAGGAGATGTTCCTGATCCGGAAAATCCTCCCCGGGGATGCGCTTTTCACACCCGCTGTCCTTATGCGATGGACGTCTGTCAAGAAGTACGACCTTCGTTAGTAGAACACGAGCGGAGTCACTACGTGGCGTGTCATCTGTACTCACCGAGAGAGCGCCAAGGAGACAAGGTACAGGCGACGTCGGAGTGAGAAAACGTCCAATTAAGGAGGAACGCGAAAGTGAGAAAACAGAGTTGTCAATTCGTCGCTCTCGTTTTGGCCGCGGTGTTAATTCTTGCGGCCTGCGGAGGAGGAAACGACGACGCTGCTGAAACTTCAGCAGAGGACGCCGGAGGCGACAGCGGGCCAACCCCTTCTGGCGGCGGAACGTTGATCTTCGCCCGCGGTGCAGATTCATCGTCACTGGATCCCGGCAGCACAGCAGACGGAGAAGCGTCCCGCGTCACTGTCCAAGTGTTCGAAACGTTAACCCGGTTTGCTGAGGACTCTTTTGAGATTGAGCCGGGGCTGGCGGAAAGTTGGGACGTATCTGAAGACGGCTTAAGCTACACGTTTCACCTGCGGAAAGGAGTTGAATTTCACGACGGAACACCGTTTGACGCCGATGCGGTCATTTTCAACTTTGAACGCTGGTCTGACCCGGAACATCCGTACCATTTCGCTGAAGAAGGATTCATCTACAGCAGCTATGTCAATCAATTCGGCGGACTGAAAGACGACGAATCTCACGTCATCGAGGAAATCAACAAAATTGACGAACACACTGTGGAGTTCGTGTTGAAACGCCCGGTTCCGGCCTTTTTACAGAACATGGCCATGTCCTACTTCGGCTTGGCTTCACCTAAAAGTCTCGAAACGTACGGGACGGACATCGTCGAGCACCCGGTCGGCACCGGTCCGTTCGTATTTGAAGAATGGGTTCGCGATGATGCCATCACCCTCGTGAAGAATGAAAACTACTGGCAAGATGGATACCCGCTCGTCGACCGCGTTATTTTCCAAGTCATTCCAGATAACGCGGCCCGCTTGACGGCCCTTCAGTCAGGTGAAGTCGACATCGCCGACGGCCTGAACCCCGACGATCTAGAGCGAGTCGAGGGAGATCCGAACGTTGAACTGTTGCAGCGTGATGCGAACAATATCGGGTATCTCGGGTTTAACATGGAAAAGGAGCCGTTCAACGATCCCCTCGTGCGGAAGGCGATGAATTACGCCGTAAATAAAGAAAACTTGATTGCAACGGTCTACAACGATTTGGCTGAACCGGCCAAAAACCCTCTCCCTCCTTCGTACCTCGGGTACAACGATGACATAGCGCCGTACGAATACGACCCGGAAAAAGCACGTGATTTACTGGCTGAGGCCGGATATGCAGACGGCTTTACATTTGATTTGTGGACGATGCCCGTCCCGCGCCCTTACATGCCCGATCCAAACAGAGCGGCAGAAGCATTGCAGACGGATTTTGCTGAAATCGGTTTGACAGCGAACATTGTCACGATGGAGTGGGCGACGTATTTAGATGAACTGACACAAGGCAACCAGGAAGTGTACATGATCGGCTGGTCGGGTGTGAACGGCGACCCGGACTATTTCTTGAACAACCTGCTGGCCGAGCATTCCATTCCCGATCCGAATTACTCCCGGTACCGCAACCGCGATTTAACTGAACTGCTGTTAGATGCCCAATCCGTGCTCGATGAAAAGGAACGGGCAGCGATGTACGCACGAGCCCAGGAAATCGTCCACGAAGACGCCGCGATGATTCCCCTTGTGCACACTCGTCCCGCGTTGGGGGTCAGTAAACGCGTCCAAGACTACGTTCCCCATCTATCCGTAACCGAACCGTTGACAAAAGTACACATAACCGATTGAACAGAAGAAGCGTAAGGAGAGCAACTCGACATTTGACCGCTTTCCTTTCTTCACTCTCGCCATCAGACTAGAGAGGAAAAGAGGGGGTACCCGTGCTTTCGTATGTCATTCGACGCACCCTTATTTTAATCCCCGTCCTCATCGGGATGACAATCATGACGTTTTCCATCGTTCACCTCATTCCGGGAAATCCGGCGCAAACGATCTTAGGAGATCAGGCGCGTCCGGAAACAGTGGCCGCATTGGAGAAACGCCTCGGCTTAAACAAGCCGTACCCGGTGCAGTACGCGATTTATGTAAAAGATTTGCTGCAAGGGAACCTAGGGGAATCATTGCGTACGAAAGCACCAATCTCCACAGAGATTGTCCCGTACTTCATGGCAACGTTGGAACTCACAGTTTCCGCCATGCTCATTGCCACCGTTGTCGGAATCAATGCAGGGATTGTCAGCGCCTGGAAACACAATTCCATCTTTGATTATGCGGTTATGCTCATGGCCTTGATTGGCGTGTCCATGCCGATCTTCTGGCTTGGTTTAATGCAGCAGTGGCTGTTCTCCCAAGAGTTAGGTTGGCTCCCCGCTTTTGGAAGGGATGATCCGCGAAATCCGGTGGAGCCCATCACGTATCTGTATGTCGTGGATGCCGTGCTCGCGGGAAATTGGGATCATGTAAAAGACGTCCTCCGTCACTTAGTTTTGCCAGCGACGGCCCTGGCGACGATCCCCATGGCTGTGATCGCCAGGATGACCCGTTCCAGTATGTTAGAAGTGTTGCGATCCGACTTTGTGCGAACGGCACAGGCGAAAGGCGTGCGACCGTTTTTCATCATTTACAAACACGGGCTGAGAAATGCCATGATTCCCGTACTCACTGTCATCGGTTTGCAAGCGGGAACCTTGCTCGGCGGAGCACTGTTGACGGAAACGATCTTCAGTTGGCCCGGTATCGGGCGCTACATTTACGAAGCGATCGGCTACAGGGACTACCCGGTGATTCAATCGGGTGTACTCGTCATCGCCTTCATGTTTGTGATCATCAATTTTATCGTGGATTTACTCTACGCCTATTTGGACCCGAGAATCCGCTATGAGCAAGGGGTGATTGTGTTGCCGCCTCCCAGTGTCAACCGACATCACTCGATCTCTCCAACCAATTCCCCACGGGGAACAGATGGGATGGCACCTGACAACCCGTGGCGGGAGAGCTTCAGAAACTTGAAAAGAAACAAAATGGCCATCCTCGGATTACTCATTATTGTCAGTTTTGTCAGCGTCGGATTGCTGGCCCCCTTCATGACGACATACGAACCGACCCAGCAGCACGTGGCTGAACGGTTGACAAGCCCTTCCGAGGCTGCGTGGTTCGGCACGGACCATTTTGGGCGGGACATCTTTACCCGTGTCGTGTACGGGGCTCGAATTTCCATATACATCGGTTTTGTTTCCGTGTTCAGCGCCATCGTCTGCGGGACACTGCTCGGGTTGATCGCTGGATACTTCGGACGTTGGGTCGATATGACCATCTCCCGCCTGTTTGACATCATGCTCGCATTCCCAAGTATTTTACTGGCCATCGCGATCGTGGCGATCCTCGGGCCGTCACTTGAAAACGCCATGTTGGCTGTCGCCGTAATCAATGTGCCCACATTCGGGCGATTAGTGCGTTCCAAGGTGCTCAGCGTAAAAGAGGAAGAGTACATTACCGGAGCAAAAGCTCAAGGGATGGGACACGGACGCATCATGTTACACCACATTCTGCCGAACAGTCTGGCACCCGTCATTGTCCAGGCGTCCCTCAGTTTCGGGACGGCCATTTTAGAAGCAGCAGCATTGGGATTCCTCGGTCTCGGCGCGCAACCTCCTTCACCGGAATGGGGCCGCATGCTGGCAGATGCTCGGCAGTATATTCAGACAGCTCCATGGACGGTCGTATTCCCCGGCTTGTGCATCATGTTGCTGGTACTCGGTTTTAATCTGTTCGGTGACGGCCTGCGGGACACTCTGGACCCGAAAATGAAATCTTAAGTCCCCGCATCATCAAACCCCCGTGGCAAACGCAAACTTGCCACGGGGGTGTTGCATTTTACTCCTGCCACTTGGCTATGACAGTGTCCGCACCGCTCTGCAGGACGTCGAGCGCTTCCGCTGAAATGAGCCCGTTTTCCCCTTGGTGCCCGAGCAACTGTTTAAAGTTTTGCATGTGTTTCACAACCTTGTCAGCATCCCCTTGCCGTTCAAAGCGGTCCACTGCCATTAAATGGACCAGCAAAGAGCGGACGGCGCCGTCGTTACGAAAGGCTCCTTCCTCGTTAAAGTGCTCCACTAGTACTTGAAGCTCCGAAACACTGTGGGGGTGATAACGCACGTCATATTCGTAATCGGCGTAGGCGAGATCTCCCTGCGGCGCACCGTACGTCACGGTCATCACCAGCTCGTCACCAGGGTTGAGCTGGGTGAACGATTCCAGTTCTTTTTCCTCGTCACTCGTCATGTTAAACGGGTCGACGTGGATGACAGCGTGATTCCCTTGCGGTTTCTCCTGTATAAACGTCACCAGGTAGTCGACATAGCGCCCCACCACCTCGTTCAACCCTTGAAAATCGTCGAGATTTCCGCCGTCGTTCTCATATCCAACCGCATCTATACGGATGTTGTCCACATACCAGCCAGCCTCTTCTGAAGCCCAGTCGGTGACGTAACGGAAAGCGAGAAGGATTTGCTGCCCGTCGTAGGCGCTTAAATCAAACGTCTGGGTCGTCCATCCTCCAGAAGAACCGGTAAATCCGGGCACATTTTCCACGACGTTGGGATGGGCATTCGGATCGAGGTCAGACCGGGTGTTCTCGTTGGCGAGGGACGTCCACGTCTCTCCTCCGTCCGTCGACACTTGCACAAAACCGTAATCCCACGCCTCTTCGATCTCGTACCACGTGTCGAATGTCAATTCGGCGCCTTCCACTCCGCTTAAATCAAAGGCCTTAATCATGAAGTGGTTCGCAAGGGAACCCGCTCCACCCCAAAACACGTCATTGTCCGCATTTTCAGGATCGTCGGCAACCGTCCATTCAGTGGGCAGAAAATCAATTCCGTCAAAAAATAAACTTTGGACATCTTTGCGTTCGAGCTTGACAAAGTCGGTACCCCACGCCGGAGCGCCGGGCGTGTTGTACGCTTCTTCTGTATCGACGTTAATCGTAAAGTCGATACTCTTAAACCCGTACTTCTCGTTTTCGCCGTCTTCGGCGTCAATGACGAGGGCCGTCTGGAAATCGCGGTACACATCTTCAAACGTCACTTCGTACCCAAACGCCTGCAGCGTGTCGTTCACTCCTTCGATCCCGTTCTTCTCATTGGTTGCCAAGGCTTGGATGAACTCGCTGCCGCCGTAGTGATCGTTTAGATAGAGTTGAAATAAGTACGCGATGCCGTAGTCAGCCAGTATTTCATACGGCCCTTGATCTTCCCAGGCGACTAGAGAGTTCTCCGGATGGTCGCGGAAGAAGTCCACGTGACTGTCAGGGTGGCCGTACCCGACGAGAAATTCTGCGAAGTCGGACATCCCTTCGTTGATCCATGTTTCTTCGTCAGAATCGTTGTCGTCGTGGATGAGATGCTGGTATTCGTGGGCAACCGTTCCTTCGTACAGATGCGGTCTAGCGGCATCCGGTCCAACTCGGTTCTCCCAATCGTACGCATCGATCGTGATAATATTGCGATCTGTGTACATCTCGAACACCGGAGAGTAAAATCCGGCAATGTAACTCGGAAATTCCGGATCGTAGAAATTTGCGTCCCGCACGTTGTCGACAAGAATGATGTTCCGGTCACTGCCGTCTGAACTGACATAGTAATCTTCACCGAACGTGTCCGTTATGAGTTGATGCTGGTTTTCTCCGTTGTGCGAATTCGGCATACCGAAAAACTCTGTCACTTTTCCGTAAATGTTCGTGTCGAACTCGGACAGGATGTATGCCACCTGTTCGTCCGTAATCTCGACAGAGTCGTTCCGCTCTTCCTGAGGGAAATCGCGGTCATTCGCCACCCAGATCTCTGCGTATTCCCCGACGGCCCGCAGTGTGTAATCTTTAAAGTAGTATCCTTGCGTATCGTCTAAGGACAGGAAGAAGCGCTCTGTTCCCGGTGTCGGTTCGTACGTCTGTAACGCTGCTTCGCTAAATGTCCGCAGCGGAACAGACGATGAATCGATCTCTATCTCCTCTAGTTCTTCACTCCGCAACTTCGGGCCGATGTCAACAGGTTCTGGCCCTTCCCCATTCCCCGTTGTCGCCTGAACAGAATCTTCTACCGTTGGCAAGGTGAACGAAAAGACGAGTAAAACAGCTAAGGCCACACGGGGCAACCACTTTTGCATGCTTCCAACTCCTTTAACTCAGTTTTACAATCCCCTGCACATTGAGAGGTTGTATATGAAATATTTCTTCTTATCACAATTGTTTCCCTTTAGGAATTAGGACCTATTTTCACGCTTCTCGTTCCCATGCCCTTCTCTCCCGTTCAGGTACCACCGAACCACTTTAACCGATCGAACAAACCGTGGTATGATCGAGTAGAGGAGGGGACTTGCCGTTGCAAGCGCACATTCTCGTGATCGAAGATGACCAACACATTCAGGAAATGCTCAAATATACGCTAGAAAGTGAAACTTACCGGGTCAGCTCGGCATTTTCCGGCAGAGAAGGAATGGATTTGTTTGAACAAATGACCCCTGACCTCGTGCTACTGGATATTATGCTCCCCGATCTAGACGGTTGGGAAGTGCTGGAGCGGATACGCCTCCGCGGATCGACGCCCGTCATCATGCTGACCGCGAAAGGAGAAGTGGAAGACAAGATTAAAGGGTTGAATCTAGGCAGTGACGATTACATCACCAAGCCTTTCAGCCCTGGAGAATTGTTGGCCCGCATAAGGGCTGTCCTGCGAAGAGTGGAACCGGAATCAAAAAAAGTGATGAGTTGGCCGAATCTTACGATCCACCGCGACGAGCGCCTGGTAAAGGCCAAAGGCCAGCCAGTCACGCTGACCCGCAAAGAGTTCGACTTACTGCTGTACTTGGCAACACACAAGGGACAAGTGATCAGCCGGGAGCACTTGCTCAGTAAAATATGGGACTACGCCTACCTCGGCGACACGCGCACAGTCGACACTCACGTCAAGCGGCTGAGAGAAAAACTAGAATCCCGTACCGCCCCTTACCGGTACATCCGCACCGTCTGGGGCAGCGGGTACACCTTTGAAGTGATGCGCGATGAGGAAGTATAACTCCCTGTTTTCCCGCCTCATCACCTCCCACACGATCGTCGTGCTCATCGCTGTGCTGGCCATCGGGTTTGCCGCCGATACGTTTTTTCGGCTGTTCCTCGTCGAGCAAGAGTCGTCCCGCCTCGTGGACAACGTCTCTGCCGTCGCCCGCCGCGTGGTCGTCCCTGGAGAATCGGGGTGGGTCATTCGCTCCGAGCGTTCCATTTTGATCAACACGTTGCAGTTGGCCGGAATAGAACTGTATGAACTCCCCCTTCGGCTGCCGAGAACCTGTCTTTCACACCGGACGAATGGAACAGTCTGTTGCGGGATCAGCAACTTTTCCGTAAGACGTCCGCCACCTGGTTCGGTCTGCCGGAACTGGAGCTGTACCTCATCGACGGAGAGCGCAACCGGCTCCTGCTTCTAAAAAACCCGATGGGCCAATCCGCCGAAACGTTGTCGCACATGCGCCGGACCCTCATCTACTCCGGCCTGATCGCCATCCTCCTCGGCGTCCTAATCTCGTACGGCACGTCTCGCTACACGGTCACACCCATTCGCAACATACAACACGTCGCGCGCAAAGTGGTGCAAGGCGATTTTCGACAACGCGTCCGAATGGAATCGTACGAGGAACTAGACGATCTAGCCGCCACATTCAATCAAGCGGTCGACCGCGTAGAAGAGACAATGAAAGAACAGCAACGCCTGGATCAACTCAGCAAACAATTCGTTTCCAACGTCTCCCACGAATTTCGCGTCCCGCTCACGTCGCTGGCCGGGTTTCTCGAACTGCTACAAGAGGACAAAATACCGGCAAAAGACAAAGGGAAAGTAACGGCGATCATGCAAAAGGACGTCGAGCGCTTGAGCCGTCTCGTTCACGATCTGTTGGACCTTTCCCGGTTGCAGTCGGGGAAGATTGAACTGGAACGCGAACTCGTTCCCTTAAAGCCGACAGTCGAGGAGACCCTCGACCGCTTATCACCCCAGTTGGAGAACAAACCTTTGTCCGTGACGTCGGATGTCAAGCCGTCACTCGTCGTTTGGGCTGACGAAGACCGCTTGCAGCAAATACTGCTCAACTTGATCGGGAATGCCGTACAGCATTCGCCTGCCGGAGAATCGGTCGAGATTGGCGCCCGTTCCGTTCAGGGAGGTCAAGCGGTCCAAATCACTGTCGTCAACAGAGGAACGACGATTCCGCCGGAAGAGCTCCCCTATTTGTGGGAGCGGTTCACCAAAGTCGATAAGTCCCGCTCTAAACAGGGAACGGGTTTAGGCCTCGCCATCACCCGCGAACTGGTCCACTTACACGGCGGACACATTGAAGCTGACAACTTGCCGGATCAATCCGGTGTCCGCGTCACCTTCACGTTACCTGCTCGTGAAAATTAAACGATTGCTGAGTCATGTGAGGCGTCGCCTCGTCGTGGACGTAAAACAACCCCCGTTCGTCAAGTCAGCGGGGGTTTTCGTTTTGATTCAGTTCTGTCAACAGCTGCTCCTTGTAGTAAAGAAAGCGTTCGTCCGTGACCAGTTTGCGCCCCCGGGGGCGCGGCAACTCAATCGACCATTCAGCCGTTACAGTGGCCGGACGGGATGACAGCACGTACACCCGGTCGGACAGGTAGATCGCCTCGTCGATACTGTGCGTGATAAACAAAATAGAACGATTGAACTGATCCCATATACCCAACAGCCAATCTTGCATGCGGTCGCGCGTCAACGCGTCGAGGGCGCCGAACGGCTCATCCAGCAGCCACACATCGCGCTCCATCATCACGGTTCGCAACAGCGCAGCGCGCTGCCGCATCCCACCGGACAGACGGACAGGGTATGCGTCGGCAAACTGTTCCAAACCGAAGGCAGACAGCAGTTCCCGCGCTCTCTCCCGTGCCTCCTTGCGAGAAGCTCCCCGCACTTCCGCTCCGACCACAGCGTTGTCGAGGATTGTCCGCCAAGGAAAGAGACAGTCCTTCTGCATCATGTAACTGACGTGTCCGGTCTCTCCCGTGATGTCTTCTCCATCTTTTTTTACCGTGCCGCGGTCAGGGTGCTCCAGACCGCTCACGATGTTAAACAGCGTACTCTTGCCGCACCCGCTCGGCCCGATGAGACTCACAAATTCACCTTCTTTTACTGTCAGGCTGACACCGTTTAAAGCCGGCAATTCTCCAGAAGGGGTGCGGTATGTTTTACACAGAGTGTCCAGCACAATCTTCATCGTTACGACTCCGGTAAAAATGCATTGGTAAACGCTTCGGTGGGATCAATGGCCGTTTCAATCAGTTCGTGTTCGACCATCCAATCAGTGAAGTCGATCCACCTCTGTTCGTCCTGCACGCCCCACGTTTCCGCATCGTCGCGGTAACGTGCGCTCATCCACTGTTGAGAAGCGCGAATCAGTTCGGGGTCTGTTTCAGGTGTCACCTCAATCAAAATCTCTGCTGCTGCGTCCGGTTCATCGATGGCGAACAAGTACCCCTTGCTCACTGCGCGCATAAATTTCTCCACTATTTCGGGCTTTTCCTCTATCATACTCTCATTCGTAATAAGCGTCGGGGTGTAAAAATCGAGGACCGGATCGAGATCGTTCAAATAGATGATGTCAATGGGAAAGTCGCGCAATTCCGCTTCGATACCCGTCCAGCCGTAATAAATCCATTGGAAGTCAACGTCCCGTGACGTAGCGGCAAAAAAATCGGCTTCTCCGACATTGACGATATTCACTTTGTCCTCGACATCGTCCACTTCTACGCCGTCCATGCGCAGAACTGTCTTAAGAAAGGCGTTTTCAATCGGCGACCCCCAACCGCCGTACGTCTTCCCTACAAAATCTTGCGGAGATGTGATGTTTTTCTCCTTCGGCGCAGCAAAACCGGACGTGTTGTGCTGCAAGACGGCAGCAATAGAGACAACAGGAATCCCTTCTGCCCTGGCCTGAATGACATACTCCTGCGAGCTTACGCCAAACTCAGCGTTTCCCGCACCGACGAGCTGGTTAGCTGACGTCTCAGCCGGCGTGGTGATCTCCACCTCCAGTCCTTCCTCGGCAAAATAGCCTTGTTCCTGGGCGACGTACAGACCGGTGTGGTTCGTATTCGGCACCCAGTCGAGCATCACGGTCACCTGCGTCAACTCGTCACTCTCAACCTCTCCACTGTCTCGTCCTTCTTCTTGCGGAGTATCCGAGTTTCCTCCCCCACATGCAGATAACACGAGGAGACAGGACATGCTGACGATGACGACGACCGTCCTCCAATGGTTGTGTTGTGTCACTTTGCGTTCTTCCTTTCCCACTGTTCTTGTTCGCGCGTGTACGCCCACGGCGCCAACAATCGAGACGCCGCCTGAATGAATCCAAACAACACCAAACTCCAGAACGTAATGACGACAATCGCGACAAACACGTTGTCAGCAGAAAACGAGTTTTGTGCCCGGACGAGCATCACGCCGAGCCCGGCATCGGCTCCTAACCACTCGGCGATAACCGCCCCGAGGACACTGTACGTCGCGGCGATCTTCAAACCGGAAAACACGTACGGCAGCGCATGGGGAAAGCGCACCATGCGAAAGATCTGCCACTTTCCTGCCCCCATGGACCGTAGTAACCGCACCATGTCCCTGTCTGCCGAACTCAGCCCGTCCACTGTACTCACAGCGACCGGAAAAAACGTGACCAGGGCGACGATGAGCACCTTTGGCAGCAAACCGTACCCGAACCAGACGATAAACAGAGGGGCGATAGCAATGATCGGCACCGTTTGCGTCCCGACCAAAAGCGGATACAGTCCCCGGCGCAGCCAGGGAGACAGTTCAATGAGAACGGCTAACGACAGGGCTACGGCAATGCCTGTCGCAAAGCCGAGCATCGCTTCCTGCAACGTCGGCCACATGTGACGGTTGACGACTTCTACATTGTGTAAAAAGGCAAAGACTATGTCACTCGGCGCCGGCAACAACCACATGTCCACGTCAAAGACATGCACCCCGAGTTCCCACAGGGCGAGAAACACAGTCGCGAGCAAGACTGGCGGCCAAACAGTCATGGCATGCTGTCGCCACTTCACGCGTCTCACGTTCCATTCACCTTTGCCGGTACTTGCCCACTTTTTCTTCCATCGTCACCCCGGATGGACTGTAGTCAATTTTCACAATGGTGATCACCCGCTCGCTTCCCGCCGCAATCACCGCTTCCTGGGCTCTCTTCACAACGTCCATCAACTCGTCGTACTCACCTTCCATCGTCGTCTCCATCGGACCTACTTCGTACTTCACGCCCGACTGCTGAATCACGCCAATGGCTTCGTCCACGATGTCGTAAATATCTTGATCCCCTGTCACACGGGGGATGACTTGAATGCTGACATTGACACGGGGCATGTCCACACCTCCTTCAAACGTAAAGAAAGCCAATCCTGATCAGGACTGGCTTAAGCGCAACGTCACATGTCTGCTGTCCACAAGCAGATGACGACTATGATCCCTGCGCTGGCATTATCCAGATCAGGTTTAACGGGTCGGTACCATTTTGGGGGTACCCTCTCAGCCGGGCTCTCCCAGCTCCCCTCTGTTTAATGTGACTATAGCACAAACCTTACACCCTGGCAATGACAAAGCGCGCCAAAAACAGTTGACAACAGTTTAGGGGGTGACTATACTGGTTTTAAAATCTGATAGACATTCTCTTATCCAGAGAGGTGGAGGGACTGGCCCGATGAAACCCGGCAACCTTTGCACGGTTCCTGTGCAAAAAGGTGCCAATTCCTGCAAAGCCGTTTAGGTTTTGAAAGATAAGAGAGGTGATGATCGGGTCGCTAGCCTCTCTGTCTTTGCAGAGAGGCTTTCTCATTTTAACAGCTTGCAGGAAGGATGAAGATGTCTCATCAACTGTAAATGCATACTTATCCTATATGAAAAAGCGGTGAGAGCACCAAATGACGGATAAACGAAAGCCCGACAATCTAGAGTGTAAGGGCCGATCACGTGAAGGGAATGACATTTAATGAATGAATACGGTGTGTGGCTGATAGGATTAGCTGTTGTCTATACGTTTCTGTTAATCTTTTCCGGTTATGTCGCGAGGCGTAAAGCAGCTCGCGGAGAGGACTTTTTTGTCGGCGGCCGTCAATTTTCGCCGCTTGTCGTCGCCCTCTGTATCACCGGACTGTTTTCCGGCTCAACTTACATCTCCATTTTAGAATTAGCATACTTGAAAGGCATATCAGCTGTTTGGTATGGAGTCGCTGAAACGGTGCAAGTGTTAATTATCGCCTTTATTCTGCTCGCACCGTTTCGCGAACGGATGCTGGTGACGATCTCGGGCCTCATTGGTGATTATTACGGGCGTTGGGCGAAACTGATCAGTGGTGCCATTACAGCATTCTCTTTTCCGATGTGGTCAGTGGCGACGGCCATCGCTTTTGCTTCTGCTATCCATGTGTTTACCGGCATCCCCCTCTTTTTTTCTGTTGCGTTGACATCCCTCTTGCTCTTCATCTATTTGCAAGCAGGTGGAATGTGGTCAGTTGCCTTTACGCAAAGCGTCAATGCAGTCGTATTCTCACTGATGTTTGTGGTGGGGTTAATCGCTTTTTTTGTCAACCCGGGAATAGAGGGTCTGGTTCAGCTAGCCCAAACACAACCAGACATGTTTACATGGGGAAATGCCGGTTTACAAGTGATCGTTGCGTGGTTCGGCACATTTCTCGTCAATGTATTGTTGGCCCAGGCGGCCTTCCAGATGGCGTTGTCCTGCCGAACCGCAAAAGAAGGCCAGAAGGGACTAAAAATGGCAGCCGTCATGGGGATACCGTTTGTGATCCTCGGTGTGCTTTTCGGGATGGCCGCTGCCGTGGTCGTCCCAGACGCAGGCAAGGGCTTGATCGCCATTCCCCAGTATCTCATGCAAGTCCTCCCTGCGCCTTTAGCCGGACTGTTTTTCCTCGGCATATGGGCTTGTGCCCTGAGCTGGGGAGCGCCGTGTCAGTTTTCCGGGGCGACCAGTTTAGGCAGGGATGTCGGCAGTGCTTTAAATCCCCGCGCGACCAATGATCGACTCGTTCGCTATACGAAGTGGTCGCTGTTGTTACTGACAGGTTTAATGATCCTGTTTGGCACTCTGCGCACTGAACAGTCCGCGTGGTGGAATATACTCGCTTGGACCGTGCGCAATTCGGCGACTTTCGCACCGGTGTTAGGCGCCTTGTTCTGGCCGCTCGTGACGAAGGGAGGCGCTGTGATCTCAATGGTTGGAGGATTTGCATCAGGTTTGTTGTGGTACCACTTGGGCGAATGGTCACCCGATCACTTTTTCCTTAACACCCATCCGGTGTGGGTAGGTATGGGAATAAATTTAGCTTTAATGATAGTCACAAGTTTGTGGGAACATCGGGGCCAATGGCGGGTGAGCTCCCCCGATTCGTGGCTCGCTTGGTTCGGAGTCATCGCGACAGCCGCTTTAGCATTTGTCAACATACTGGCATTTGAAACACTCTATACCTCAGGGCTTTTAGGCTTGACCATATTCAGTATGTTCGTCGCGGTGTTCATTGCGCTAATTCAACTGACACATACGTCCACATCCATCTGGAACAAGGAGCATTGTGAAAAGCCCATCGCTTAGACGCTGCGGTTCGCACAGTCGCTAGTTAAATCAAAAGGATTGGAGAGGAACTTACATGAAAAAAACACGCATCTTCATCATCGCGCTAATTTTCACCGTCACGCTTTCTGCTTGCGGCGGAGATCTTGGCGAAGAAGCTTCAAGCGAAGAAAGCAACACCTTGAGCGAAGACAGACTCATCATCGGCGTGACCGCCGGCCCTCACGAACAAATCATGGAAAAAGTGAAGGAAGTGGCGGCAAAAGACGGCCTTGACATTCAAATTGAAGTGTTCACGGACTACGTTATGGTGAACACGGCCCTGGCCGAAGGGGACTTGGATGCGAACAGTTATCAGCACAAGCCGTATCTGGATGACTTCGTCGCTGAGCGCAACCTGGATTTGTCTCACGTTGCTGACACCGTCAATTTCCCGATGGGAATCTATTCTGAAAAAATTAAAGACATCCGCGAACTAAAAGAAGGTGACACCCTCGGACTGCCAAACGACCCGACAAACAGCGCCCGCGCGTTGCTTCTCTTTGAAGATGCCGGATTGATTAAATTAAGAGAAGGCGCCGGCGTGACGGCCTCCGTTCAGGACATAGAAGAAAATCCCCTCAACTTGGAGTTTGTCGAACTGGAAGCAGCCCAAATCCCACGGCAACTGAGTGAATTAACCGCTGCAGCCATTAACACCAACTATGCGATGGAAGCCGGATATGTGCCAGCGGAGGACGCGATTGCCATCGAACCGAAAGACTCCCCTTGGGTGAACATTATCGCCGTTCGCACGGAAAACAAAGACGACCCGGTCCTCGACAAGCTGATCAAGGCGTACCATTCTGACGAAGTGAAGCAGTTCGTAGAAGAAGAGTTCTCGGGCTCTGTCATACCGTCTTGGTAAACCGCAACAAAACACGGCTTCCCCGTGCCCGGGATGAGCACAGGGTATTTGTGAAAGGGTGAACCGCATGATTCAACTGCAAAACGTATCGAAAGTGTTTCAGACAAAAAAAGGACCGCTGTACGCTCTCAGCCATGTGTCGCTGGACGTAAAGCGCGGCGAAATCTTCGGTGTCATCGGCTACAGCGGAGCCGGGAAAAGCACGCTCATCCGCTGTGTCAACTTGTTGGAACGCCCGACAGAAGGCAAAGTGTACGTCGGAGGCACCGAGTTGACTGCCTTACCTGACGGAAAATTAAAAGAAGCGCGCAAAAAAATCGGGATGATTTTTCAAGGGTTCAACTTGCTTAAAACGGCGACAGTGTATGAGAACATCGCCCTACCGCTCAAATTAAGCGGTGTTCCGAAAAACGAGATTCAGGCGCGCGTCGAGAAGTATTTGGCGATTGTCGGGCTGGAAGACAAACGCGATGCGTACCCCGCCCAGCTGTCCGGTGGGCAAAAACAGCGCGTCGCCATCGCCCGCGCCCTGGCCCACGAACCGGAAGTGTTGCTGAGCGATGAAGCGACAAGCGCCCTCGACCCGGACACGACGGAAGCCATCCTCGATTTACTGCTCAAAATTAACCGCGATTTCGGCATCACCATCTTGCTCATCACGCACGAAATGCCGGTCATCCAAAAAGTGTGTGATCGCGTAGCGGTGATTGAGAGCGGAGAAGTCGTCGAATCCGGCTCTGTATTGGACCTGTTCACGGCCCCGCAACACGACACGACGAAAAAATTTGTCGACAGCCTGTTCGGCCACAACTTGCCGCAGTCATTGCTAGACTCTTTGAGAAATAAAGGACCTATCGCCACACTGTCCTTTGTCGGAACGACATCGGGAGAACCGGCTCTCGCCGCAGTCAGCAAAAAGTTCGACGTTTACCCAAACGTTCTGTCCGGGCAGATCACCCAGTTGAAAGAACACCCTTACGGTCGTTTAACTGTGCATTTCCAAGGAGAGGACGAAGAGGCGGTCAAAGCGATTCGTTACTTGAAAGAGCAGGGCGTACAAGTCAAAGGAGTGGAGTGGCATGATCGCAAACATAAGCGCATTTCTTAACCAATGGGGAGGCGTCATCTGGGAAGCGACCCTCCAAACTTTTCAAATGGTCGGGATTGCCCTTTCCATGTCCGTCTTGATCGGTTTGCCCCTCGGCGTTTTGCTCGTCTTAACCCGCCCAGGACATAGGCTGGCAAATCCGGTCGTCTATCAAATACTGAACGTGGGGATTAACGTCATACGCTCGATTCCGTTCATCGTGTTGCTGTTCCTCATCCTGCCGTTCACGAAGTTCCTCGTCGGGACGACAATCGGTGTCAAAGGCGTGTTAGTCCCCCTCGTCGTGTACACGGCACCGTATATCGCCCGACTCATGGAATCGTCCCTGTTAGAAGTGGACCAGGGCGTTTTGGAAGCGTACGAAGCGATGGGCGTGTCAACGAAGTCCATCATTTGGCACGTGATGATCCGAGAGGCGCGTCCGTCAATCGTCCTCGGGTTGGCCATTGCCACGATCGGCCTCATCGGGGCGACGGCCATGGCTGGCCTTGTCGGTGCCGGCGGGTTGGGCGACCTCGCTTACCGTTACGGTTATCTCCGCTACGAGGCGGACGTCATGTACGTCACCGTCATCATGCTGATCATCCTCGTTCAGGGTCTACAGTCCATAGGCAATCGCCTGGCGGCCAAAATGAAGAAAGACTAGCGAAGTATGAGGAGGAACGCACGTGTCTCCTGTTGAAAAACACCTTCCTTTTCCGTACTCGTACGCTGACTGGAAGCAAAGGGCGAAACAAGCGATAGACCGTGAAGCATTCACGTATGTCGCCAGTGGTGCGGGGTCGGAACAGACGATGAAAGCCAACGAAGAGGCGTTTAACCGTTGGCGATTGCTTCCGCAGGTGCTCACAGATGTCACTCACCGCGATATGTCCGTATCGTTGTGGGGTCAAGCGATGGCGACCCCTTTTTTGCTCGCGCCAATCGGGATGCAAGGTATTGTTCACCCCGACGGTGAACTGGCGTCAGCCCGTGCAGCAAAAGCTTTAGGGGTGCCGTTTATTGCCAGCACCGTTTCAACTTTCACCTTGGAGCAAATCGCATCGGAATTAGGCGCCTCCCCACATTGGTTTCAACTGTACTGGTCAAACGATATGGATGTCACGAAAAGCCTGGTACAGCGCGCCGAAGCGGCTGGTTACTCAGCCATAGTCATCACCGTCGACACCGCCCTCCTCGGGTGGCGCGAACGCGACCTCTCCACCGGCTACTCCCCTCTGAAACTGGGCATGGGTAGCGCCAACTTCTTTCATGATCCAGTATTTCGGGAAAAACTGACAAAACCTCCTGAAGTTGACCGAAAAGCTGCCCTGGAACACTTGTTAAACATTGTGTTTCACCCGGGACTAACATGGGGCGATTTGGCCAGCTTGCGCGAGATAACGCCATTACCCATTTTGCTCAAAGGAGTCCTTCACCCGGACGATGCGTCACTCGCCCTTGA